>DALYET010000018.1:0-1982 GCA_031972395.1 Candidatus Chromulinivoraceae bacterium | reverse complement strand
CAAGATTCTTCAAAAAAATCAAAATGGTATCAAGAAAAATGGAAATATTTTACAGGACTTGGCGCAGGTGCTGCAACAGGAATTCAATCACAAGACGCTTATAGCACTACCGATTTTGAAAAAACTTCAGACTTTAATTTTTTAAGAAACAAGGTAAAAAAAGACAAGCTAGAATTTGCAAAGCTTGAGCTAGAATTTGAACAATTGTTCGGAACTAAACTTAAAGATCTTTTTACTATTGAATCTTATAAACTTCTTATTTCTAATCTGCCAGAAGCAATAAAATCTGTAAAATTTTTCATAAATCATGGAAAAGAAAGAATTGCGACATCTTATGATGCTCAAACAAAAGATCCAAATTTATATAATTTATTTTTAAAAATTAAAGATGATCTTGGTATTACTGAAAACATTCAATTACGCATAGGAAATTATCGCAACGCTGGATTGCAAGGCGGCTTTGCAGGATATTCACATCCTTTTAAAACAATAATGATTAGCGAAGATTATAATCAAATAAAGAAAGAGTTATTAATTTTTACTTTAGCTCACGAACTTGGTCATGTGCAACAATATTTTCACTATCCTGAAATTTATCATATACCAACTCATGATGAACTAATACAATCAATGAAAAAAGGAATAAAAAGTAAAACCAATATTCACCGAAAAGCAGAAACTAGCGCTGATGCTAACGCTGCAGGTTATTTTGATTGTCCAGAATGTTTAAAAAGTCGCAGAGATAATATATATTATCATCCTCTGGCTCAATATGACCCTTTAGAGGAAGGATCCAAGGATTTTACAGTTGGCGGATATTTTTCACCGCAAGATTATGATTCATACATTCAACGTGCATACTTGGATGGTCAGTTGTGCCAAGGTCATAAGCTACTTGGCACCCCAAAAGATATTGATCGGTCAATTCCTAAAAAACATGATTCATTTTATCAGGCAAAACAAGCTAAAAATTATTTAAACAAAAAATACAATCAATCATTAGATAATCGCAACCAGAATTTACCTGCAGAATTATTCTTACCAAAATCAGCAACAAATGCTCAGTAATAAAATTTAGGGGAATTTTATGAATAAATATTTTTATAGCGCAATCATCATAGCCTTTTCACTGCTACCTGCAAATCTTTTGAGCATGAGATCTTTAAATGTTTCAAAGCCGTTTCAAGGGGCCAAGCAACCATTTTCAACCAACAGCTCACCTGCTCAATCACAAACAAACACAACTGTTTCCATTCCTGTTGAATCATCAAACCAAGCGTTAGCCAAAGTTATTGATGAACAGAAACAAGAACAAGATTCTTCAAAAAAATCAAAATGGTATCAAGAAAAATGGAAATATTTTACAGAACTTGGCGCAGGTGCTGCAACACTAATCAGCCTTAAATATGCATTCGATGTTACACGGCCAAACACGTTATCGGACAAGTTGAACAATTCAGACGATGCTGAAATTTTAGATCCTGAATTATATGCTGTATTTTTAAAAATAAAAAAAGATATGGGAATTACTGAAAATATTCCACTTCGAATTTCAAAACCAGGCGCTCTTCTAAATAATGGTGTTAATGCTTATTATCATATCGGCTTCAACATAATAATGATTGATCCAAAATTTTATAAAAACAGTCATCCAAGCAAGGTGATAGATGTTTTAGCTCATGAACTTGAACATGCTCGACAATTTTTAGGTTATGCTGGTAGTTATAAATCATCAATGATCAAAGATATAATATCAACTTTACAAGGAAAACACAGTAAAACAGGAGCTCATCTTAAAGTCGAAACCGGTGCTGATGCAAGCGCTGCAGGATATTTTGATTGTCCTCACTGTTTACAAATTGTACGAATCTCTGGAAAGAAATACAATCCTTCAAATCTTGCTTCCGGATATTTCACAACAGATAAAGGATATTTTGCACCACAAGATTATGATTCGTACATTGAACGCGCATGCCGTGAAG
>DALYET010000017.1:1618-7389 GCA_031972395.1 Candidatus Chromulinivoraceae bacterium | reverse complement strand
CAAGCAACACAAGATTTAATTTTAATGAAACTTCAACAAGGGTTTTTCAATCTTGCGGGTCAACAGCGCAAAAGGATTTCAGAGTGGGAAAGTCATGTAAAACCTGAAATGCAAAATAAAGCGATGCAAGGTGTACGATCTTTTGTACGTGAAAGAACAAAAGATTTATTAAAAAATGATTACGATATAAATCCATTAAACAATGATGAGTATAGCAAAATTGTAGATTTCATTGTGCCAAGAGACAGTTTGCAAATACCTGCAGCATATTCAGATGATCAAATTAAAGAAAAAATACAAGATTTTTTAAATAAAAAAGATCAAGTAGATGTTCACAGTTTAGAACAAATCGCTGAGGGAGCTATAGATGTACCAGAAGAAAGAAATGTTTCTGAATATCCACTTGTTCATCCAAATAAATTGTCAACAGTCTATCCGTCATCAAGAATTGAAATACAAGATGTTCAAATTTTAGACCCAGAAGAAATTGTAGCGTTGCCCGAGTCAGAAAACGTTACAGAAGTTGAATTTTTAGAGCCACAGTCAGATCAAATCGCTTCAAAGCAACCTGTTTTGCAGATTCCTGCTGGTAATAAAGCCAAAACAGTAAAAAATAAATTTTTACAAAGTGGAGTAAAAAAACAAGCAATGCTTACACCAGGGTTTCAAGATCCTCGTTTCATGATTTCAAAGTCACAGCAAAACGTTATTCCACAATCACCAAAATCTAACGTTTCAGAACGTTTAAAAACAAGACGATTAACTGATGAGGAAATGATTACTCGAGATATGCAAGATTTAAAGTTTCGTCAAGCAGAAGAATTTAACGCAATTCCGTATGAATACAGAAGTGAAGCTGATCCGTTTGGACAACAGTATTTGTATAAAAATCCTATTAATCTAGAAGAAATTATTGGTACTGCAGAAGACATTCAAGAATATTTGCAAAATTTATCAATGTGGCAAAAAGCTGAATTAAAAGTATTTAAAGGGCTGAATTATCTAAAAGAGCAGCGTAAAAATGCACCAGAAGAATATCAACCATTAGAATCTTCTGAAGGAAATAATCAACCATATAAAGAATCTATGACCGATGAACAAATAGCAGAGCAAGCAATGGAAGAATTGGTTGACCGTGGTTATAAACCAACAGTGCAAGATGTTACAAAAACAATAGTTCCTGAGTTAGAATCACATCCTGAAACACTTTCAGAAGCAGCTTTACGGATTGGTTCAGAAGTTGCAGCTCTTGGAGCATCAGGTCGTGGATCTTTAATAGTTCCAGCATAAGATTTAGAAAAAAGCAGGGCTTTGAAAATCAAAGCCCTTAATTTTAAAGTTGATGATTTTAGTTACGGAAGAATAGAATAAAGTCCGGCAGAGTTTAAAGATGATGATTCTGGTTTGTGTGTTAAGTTTTGATATGCTAATTCAACACGATGAGTAATGTTTTTGGTAAATTTGTCCATTCCTGGAATGGTTGCTTCTTTTTCAATGATTAAGTGTTTATTGAGTGGTTTGAAGAATTCAGATTTTAAAGATTTTTTTGGGTATAAAGAAACACCGTAAAGCACAAATGATTGTTTGTGTTTTTGTACGGTACCAATTTTTGAAACACGAGATTTAAAATCAGGATCTTCTGTTGAAATGTTATACTGTTTTGAAAGTTCTTCTGCATTAAATTGTGTCCATATTGGTCCAGTTGCATAAAAACCATGTTTTTTGTAATTTCCAACCTGTTCTTCAATGATTGCAACGTAAGTTTGACCATCAGAGAGTTGGGCAATTTTATTAATTGGCCAATAAGTTCCAATTGTTTTTTTGTCTAATTTAATATGAAATTTAGAACCAGCCACAGCAATTCCGTAAAGGCTGGTCATTTCCATTAATCCACCTACAAAATGTTTTGAAGGATTTGTGTAATTTTGCGTTGAAATTTGAGTGAATGGTTTTAGAGCTGGAATTAAAACATTGGGAGGAGTGGTTGGTTGGCTGTATTCCATAATTCCAACGTAGGTCTGACCATTGCTCATTTGAGCTGTTTTTGTTTTGGCGTCATAGTATTCAAGTTCATCGGATGCAACATGTATTTTTTTGGTGATTGAGACAATGAGCAAGGCAGCTACCAGATATTTTATAATTTTCATGAAACCCTCCTATTTTTCAAACTTTTTCGTAGTGTGAAATTGATCTAATCTTATTTTAGCAAGATACGCTTTACGCTTGCAATGGTTTGCCCTGATAACTGCCTTTACAGAAGGAGAATAGTATGTTAAAATTGTGATTATTAAGGTGAAATTTCAGCAATTTAAAGGTGCCTGTTCATGGAACAACGACAAGATTCATTCGATCAATACGCAATTATTCAAATTGGTGGTAGCCATCAATATCAAGCAATTCCTGGCAAAACTATTGCGATTCAACAAATTCAGGGCGTGGCCGGCGATAGTGTTGAATTTAAAGAAGTTTTGTTAAAAAAAGATAAAGAAAATATTCAGGTTGGTACTCCTTTGGTTAAAGGTAGTGTCAAAGCAACGATTGTTAAGCAAATGAAGGGTCCTAAAATTGTGATTTTTCGATTTAAACGTCGTAAAAAAAGCAGAGTAAAAAAAGGACATCGTCAACTTCAAACGATTGTACGGATCGAATCAATTTAATATTTGTTATTCTCGGCTTGATCGAGAATCCAGAAATTAATCAAAATTTCGACATTTAAAAAAAATTAAAAGGTAATCCTGCAAAGGGTTGCCTTTTTTTATGTCTTTTTATTGTTTTTTGTTCATATTATTTGATAGTCTGAACCTAATCTTTTAGGGTGAGGGGGAAATTTTATGAAGCAATTTTTAATGTTTTTTTTAAGTATTTCTTGTTTGTTTGTGTTGGCAGTTGAAGAGCCTTTGGATACAACAATGAGTATTTTGCCAGACAGTAATCGATTTCCAGCTTTGAAAAAAAATGAAATGCATGAGTTTGAAAGTAAGCCAATTGATTTCAAAACTCATTTTGATGAATCGGTACAAACTCAACAAAAGCTTGAAAAAAAACAAAAAAGTACTGGTGCAAAATTTAAATTATTATCTGATCCATCAAAAACAGCTCAAAAATCAGGATTGATGTATCATGATAGTGATTTTTTTGAATCCAAGCCAATTGATTGGCATGATCTTGAATCTGATTCAAAAGTCATTTTTGCAAAAAAAGAACGCAACAAAATTTTGTCACAAAAGACTAAAAAAGATATAGATCGTTTAGCGCAAAGATATGAATTTAAGAAAAAAAATAGCTCTCAAGCATTGGAAGAAGAGCAAAGAAAAATAGATGAACTTAATGCTTTACTTGATAAAGCAGTTTGGGATATAAATAATTCATAATGTTTTAATTATTCAGTGACGAGCAAAATAGTTTATTTTCGTTTAACAAATTCAGCAATGTCGTCATTTTTGCCAGACATGATTAATTCGTCATCATGCAAAATGGTGTAATTTTCATGAATGGAAATAAATTCTTTGTCTCGTTTAACACCAATACAATTTATTTTAAAAGATGCAAAAAGATCTAAATCTTTAATTTTTTTGCCAACAAAATTTGAAGAAACTGAAACTAATCCGACTGAAAATGATTTGCTAATTCGTGCTAAGTTGTGAAATGGTGAGCTTAAAGTATCAGCAAGATCAATTGCAGCTTCTTGTTCAGGACGTACAACAAGGTCAACTTTGAGTAAATCTAAAATTTCTTGTTGTGTTTGAGATGTTGCTCGGGCAATAACTTTAACGTGTTTAAATCTTTTTTTAATGATTGCTGCAATTAAAATGGATTGTGCAATGTTTTCACCAATAGCAATAATAGCAACATCAATTTCTTCAATTCCGATAGCTTCAAGAGATGATGCATCAATAATTTCAGTGCACACGGCTTGTGTAACATAATTTTGCACAGCTGCAATTTCATGTTCATCAGCATCAATTGCTAAAACTTCTGCATTATGTTCAGCAAGGCTTTGTGCTAGTTGTTGTCCGAATCGACCAAGTCCAATAATACAAAATTTCATAATTTTTTCCTTGTTCATCAGGCAAATTTTAAGGCCTGGATTATTATCCTAAAATAACATGTTCTTTTGGATACGAAATATCTCGTAGTTCGCTTATTCGTTTAATGCTTAAAATAATTGCTAATGCTCCAATCCGTCCAATAATCATTGAAATGATCATAAATCCTTTACCAAGAAGTGATAATTCTGCTGGATCTTGAATGGTTGTCCCGTTGTTAGAGAATGCTGCAAAAGCGCTAAACATGATATCAATAAAACTCCAATTGCTTTCCGTAATCAGTAAACAAAAGGTAATAAAAGTGATCCATGATAAACTTAAAGCAATAATTGCCATAGCTTTGTATACTTGATCATCAACAATGTGCCGTTCATAAAGCATAGCATGACGTTTTCCTTGAATTGCTGCTTTAATGATTGCTAAATAAATTGCAAACACACTTGTTTTAATACCGCTGCCCGTTGAAAGCGGAGCAGATCCAATAAACATAGAAAGCATTGCAAGCACTAGCGTTGCTAAATGTACCGTGGCAAATGAAACTAAAACGAAACCGGTACTTTTCATAGCAATACCGGTAAATAAAACAACATATAATTTTTGAGTCCATGGCATATCTGCAAGAGTATGATTGCGCTCAAGCATCCAAAACAGGATTGAACTAATCAAGCTGGTTGCCACGTAAGTTCGTAAAACTAATTTTGTATGCCAACTAATACCTTTGTTGGGTGATAATTTAAAATATTTATTGCTAATTTCATGCCAAGTAACAAATCCTAAACCTCCAATAATCATTAAAATCATGGTTGTGATAATGATTAAAGGATTGTGGCTATAGTTGAGCATTTTATCAGGAAACAAACAAAATCCGGCGTTACAAAATGAGGAAACTGAATGAAAAACTGACATGAAAATTGCTTTTTTGAAAGGATAGGTTTGAAGCATTGTTGGTAGAACAATTAAAGCGCCTAAAATTTCAGTAATTGTGGTTAATTTAATAATAAAAAATAATGTTTGTTTTGTATCTTTAAAACTTTTAAGTGATAAAATTTCGCTTGCGATAACTTGTGTGTAAATTCCTAAATTTGAAAACATGTACACAAAACTTAAACTTAACGTCATGAGTCCAAGTCCACCAAGCTGCATTAAACATAAAATAACAATGTGGCCAATGCAGGAAAAATTTTCAAGGGGTGTTGTAATCAGTCCTGTGACCGTTGTTAAAGATGCAGAGGTAAAAAAAAGATCAATAAATGCAATGTCTGTTAGTCTGCATACAGGAAGTGCTAAAAGTAGTGCACCCAAAAATGTTGATAAAAGCAGTGATAATAAAATCATATGCTGTGGATAATATTTTAAAAAATATCGGCCGTGCGTGACAATCATAGCATTCCTTTTTTTTCAAACAACATAAACACTATCATACTGATTTGAAACATAATTGGTCAATGCCCCTAAAGGTTTTTGATTTGTTTTCAGACTAGTAAGATGTTTTCAAGGTATTTGCAAGCTTGATCGATTTTGATACGTTCTTGCACTCCGGTATCTCGATTCCGCGCGGTAATGGTTTGATCTTCAAGTGTTTGAAAATCAACGGTAAAACAAATTGGAGTACCAATTTCATCGTTGCGACGATATCGTTTTCCAATGGATCCTGATTCGTCAAATTCAACATTGATAAACTGTTTTTTCAAAAGTAACATCAGCTATCATATTTCCACCCCCTTG
>DALYET010000017.1:0-1608 GCA_031972395.1 Candidatus Chromulinivoraceae bacterium | reverse complement strand
GCAGATCGGCGTACCTATTTCATCTTGTCGACGATACCGCTTACCAATAGACCCAGCATCATCAAATAATACTGAGTAGCCCTGTTTTTTAATGGCATGATAGAGTTTTTCCATTGGTTCATTTAATTTTTTAACCAGAGGTAAAACACAAGCTTTGATTGGTGCAATTGATGGATGTAATTTTAAAACGATTCGCGTTTCTCCGTCCATGATATCTTCATGATATGCGTCAAATAAAACTGTTAAAAACAATCGTTCAACACCCACAGAAGTTTCAACAACGGTTGGCATTTCACTGGTTGCAGTTTCTTGATCAAACACTGATTGATCTTTACCTGAATGTTTACTGTGTTGTGTCAGGTCAAAAGTTCCGCGATGAGCAATTCCTTCAAGTTCTTTAAATCCAAATGGAAATTCGTATTCAACATCAAAGGTGCATTTGCTGTAATGAGATAATTTTTCTTGAGGATGTTGATATAATCGAATTTTGTTCATGTTTAAACCAATGGTTGCATAAAAAGCTTTGCGTTTTTCAACCCAATAATTGAAAGCTTCCATGCTTGTTGCATCTTTGCAAAACCATTCAAGCTCCATTTGTTCAAATTCTCTCATGCGAAATAAAAATTGTTTTGGAGTAATTTCGTTGCGAAATGCTTTGCCAATTTGGGCAACGCCAAAAGGTAGTTTAGTGCGCGATGTGGATAAAATATTTTTAAATTGTACGAAAATAGTTTGAGCAGTTTCAGGTCGCAAGTATGCTTTTGTGCTTTCATCTTGAAGCGCACCTAAATTTGTTTGAAACATTAAATTAAAATCTCGAATAGCGGTCCAAGATTTTAGGCCACAGGATGGACATGGTTTTTCAATGTTGATGTTGTCATCATCAGTTCGAAAGCGTTTTTTGCAGTTCATGCAATCAATCATAGGATCATGAAAATTTTCAATGTGTCCTGATGCTTGCCACATGGCTTGAGGCCCGATCAGTGACCCATCAAGAAAGAAAATTTCACCTAAATTATTGTCAATAATCGATTTTTTCCAGGCATCTTTGATGTTTTGTTTCATCAAGTACCCTAAATGTCCAAAATCATAAATTCCATTGATTCCACCGTAAATGTCGGCAGCTGGGAAAACAAAACCTTTACGTTTGCACAGTGATACAATTTTATCAAGGGTTACTATAGAAGGTGAGGTTTGATTTGACATACAATTTTTCCAATTCTTCTTGTCATCGGGTCTTGATCAAAGCTTTCATTCAACTGTAGCACAGATAGCCTTTTTGTAAATAAAATAGGGGTCAAAATACTTGTTTTTGCCCTTTCAAATGGGGTATTTTTAAAATATAGGTAGGTTGTATGGAGGGCGTTTATGTTAAAAAATCAAAAATTAGTAATCTTTTGGATGATCACTTTTGTGATGAGTATTCAACCATCTTCAGCTAAAAAAGTTACATTTATTTCAGAAGAAAATCATCCGGTGGGAGCAACTGCAAGTCTTGTTGCTGGGCATAAAGATGAACGAATTGCTGCCAGACAAAGCAAAAATTTGCAAAAAATTATAACATTTGAAGAGATTCAAGCTTTTAAAAGCATGGATGATAAGCAATTG
>DALYET010000016.1:0-9472 GCA_031972395.1 Candidatus Chromulinivoraceae bacterium | reverse complement strand
CCTTGGTACCATTCATTTCTTCAAAATGAATGGCAAGCCATTATTTTAAATGACTAAATTTTATTAAGTGACGTTGTCACAAAAAATTAAAAATTAAAAAGGAAATAAAGTAGTGAGTCACGATTGTATCTTTTGCAAAATCATTGCAAATCAAATTCAAACTAAAAAAATTCAAGAAACTGATGACCTTATTGTCATTGCAGACATTGCACCGCAAGCACCAATTCATTATTTAATTATTCCTAAAAAACATGTTAAAAATATTCAATCATGTTCTGATGATGATCAAGAAATGTTAGGAAAAATTTTGCTGATGGCAAAAACATTGTCACAAAATTTATCAGGCAATCAAGAGTTTAAATTGGTGGTAAACAATGGCGCATCAGTTGGTCAAACGGTGTTTCATCTACATGTTCATTTTTTGGCAGGTAAACAATTAAATTTTAATGTTTAGCTTGTGCTTGTTGGATCCATTCTTGTCGTTTAACAACTTCGTTTAAAAATTGTAAATGATCATGCTCATTGGTTTCGGTATAAAATTTTTGTAAATTTGTTAAATCTTCCAATTCAAAATTAGTGCAGCATTTTTGTATTAAAAGTTTTTGATCATGATCATAATTTTGTTCAAGACTTTGAGCGTATAAAGCGCCCTTGATTAATGCTGTTGCCGCAAGTATTTCAAAAAATGATCGTTGATTGTTGAACTCATTTTCTAATCCAAAATAAACATTGACGAGTGAATATACAGCTAAGCTGAATGTTGTAAATTTGCAAAGTTTTTTTTGCGCCTTGCAATAATGATAGTCTAACGAATAATGATTCAAAAGATCATGCAGCTGTGATTCAATAGTTTTATTGGAATCAGGGTTATTCTTTAAATATTCTACATCTTGTCTGCTTGCTAATCGAAAAGGTGGAATTTGAAGAGCTTGAAATTGTTCCCGTGGGTTGAGCGAGCAATCAATGGTGTTAATTGAGCTCAGCGTTATGAGTAATAAAAAATATTTTATTTTCATTTTTTGTTCCTAATTTTTTAAGAAAGTCATAATTTTTTGCGTATAGGTACTTGGATCTGTTGCGTGAAAATTTGCGTGAGCATTATGATTGATCCACCAAGAATTTGGGCATTGCAATTGATGTACAAGGTTTTGTACCGATGCAATTGGAACGAATGGATCATTAATGCAGTGTACAAATAATATTGGGCATGAAATGTTTGGAATTAAGGGTGAAATTCCAATAATATTTTTATGATGATGTTTTAATGTTAACCGATATGCTTGCACAATAAGATAGCAAAGCGGTTGAATGAGCCATGAAAGTAAACTATTTTGTAATCGTTTGTTAATTTCTGCGCACATTGTTGGTTCAACAATGTCTGTCATTTGTGTCCAGCCACTATCAAAAATAATTCCTTTAATGTTGTTGCATGTTGCACAGTCATGTTGGCGTAAAAAATCGTATGCTTTAATTGCGTGAAAAGCTCCAGAGCAAATTCCATGAATAATAATATCTTGTGATAAATTATGTTCTTGATTGTAATTTTGCAAAAATTTTATGGCTGCAACAATGTCTTGAAATTCAACGTTGCCATAATTTTTTAAACTTTGATAAGAAAATAATGAACCTTGGCTTTCTTGATGTCCGCGAGCATCGAATAATAAAAAATTGTATGGTTGATTTGAAAATAAGCTATAAAATGACGCCATTCCTTCTTTTGTTCCTGGATAAAATCCAGCGCAATATAAAATGGTACCTTTGATGACCATCTGTTTGCTTTGATCTTTAAAAAGTCCGCACAATTTTAAATTGTCTTGGGTTGTAAAAAATATTTTTGAAAATCCTTGTTCAAGTAAAGATTTTTGAACGATTGCAGGATTATTTAAAAATGTTGTATTTAAAAAGTCAGGCTGTGATGAAAAAATTATTTGAGTAAAAAATAGTGTTATTAAAAATTTAAATTTCATAGATTCCTTAGTTTTTACCATCATAAATGATTTTAATAAGAATTTAGAATATTTTTTAAATTAATTTCTTCTTGCGATTTTTTATACTAGGTTGTAAGCAATAAAAAAGGAGTTTGTATGTTAATGATGGCGATGTCGGTATTGTTTTCAACGCTTTCAACAGGAATGATGAGCTATTTGGCCATGAGTACACAACTTGGACCTTGGGTAGCCCCCGTGTTTGTTGTGGTGTGCATGGTTTTTGTTATTCCTTTTGTGAAAAGTAAATGGTTTTATGAGCATGCTGTTATAACAATAGCTTCAGGATCCGTGGGCGGCATGATTGGAATTTGTTTAGGGTTAAGTTTTCCATCTTTTTATTTTTTACATAAAGATTTATTTGATTCATGGGCGGCAAATCCTTTAAAAATGTGTTTTATTCTTTTTGCTTTCATACTCTGTGCAGGGTTTTATGCATTGTTTCTGAGCCATTTTTTAAGACATTATTTTTTGCATCAACCTTATGCAAAATTTCCTATGAGTCAGTTGGTTTATGATGTTATATTTGTTGATAGGCAGCAAAAATCACATCATCAAATGGTTGCAGGGCTTGGCGTTGCAACGCTTTGGAATGGAATTATGATGACTATTCAATCATCGCTTGTGATGTATGCATCGCAACTTCACATGGTGCCGTTGATTTCAACGGTTGGATTTATTGCAGGAGTATCAATTGTATTTCCTGTGATCTTGGGATTTTGCATTAAAATTTTTATTTTGGATATTGTTGCTTTTTATACAGGATCTCAAGCATCAGGAAATTCTTTTTTGATTACATTTTGTTTTGGAATGTTGATTACGGTTCTTTTGCATATGTTGTGGCATGCGTGGAAAAAGCGAAAAGATGTTGATGTTGCGCAGCGCAATAAATATTGGCGTGAAAAATTCAAACATTCCAAATTTTTTGTTTTTGTTTATTTGCTTATTTTTTCTGTATCTTTTGGATTATTAAAATCCTTTGGAGCAAGTAGCCTTGTTTGTTTTTATAGCTTTTTTGCTATTGCATGGCTTTCAAAATATATGGTCGAAATTATTTCTGAAGTTGGAATTATTGATGTTGATAATTATGTTTGGTTTGTCATTTTGCCTCTTGTTTATAACATGGCATTAGCATCTGATGGAATTGTTGCTATTGCTGTTTTTGCAATGTTGAGTTTAGGGCTTATTGTTGATTTTATGTTTTCTTATAAATTGGCTGATTTGGCAAACGTTTCTTATCCTAAAATTGTTCGTTATCAAATAGTATCATTATTTTGTGCAGCACTAGTTGCAGGATTATTTTTTCTTTGGTTTTCTCGAATGTGGGAAGCAAATTATTTTGAATTATCTGGCTTTAAAGCTCATGAGCTTGATGCTTTAATTCAATATGCTTTTTATGATTATAAAGTTTTGTTATCAGGAATTGTTGTTGGATGTTTAATATTAACAATGACTTCTGAGCTGTTACTTACCATTGGTGCTGTTTTAATGGCACCATTTACATCAGGCGTTTTAGTTGTTGTTGCGGCGATTACGCATTTTATTAAAAAAAAGGAGAAATGGTATCCGTTATGGTTTGGGATATATGCTGGACATATGTTATGGTTAGGTTTGCAAATATTTATTTAAATTTAAAAAAGGAAAAAAATGTTAAAAAAACTCATGTTGAATTTGATGCTTGTTATTCCAATTTGTGTGCAAAGTTCTTCTGTTACTAATTCTGTTTCGTATTTGACAGATATTAAAAATTTGCATGATCAAATTAATCATATTGATTCTAAATTAAAAAAGGGTGATATTGCACAAAAAAAAGCAGAAGCTGAAAAATCCCCATTGTGGCATAAAATGGCAATTGATTATAATAATTTAGCTTCGATTTATTATTATAATTCAAAAAGTTCTGTAGGAATCGCTACTTCGAATAATTTTGCAAATGCGGTAATTGCTATACCAAATGCTTCTGATATTTACTTGTCTTCTCAGGATATTGCATTAATGAAAACAGCTTTGCAAAATAATAATGTTTTAGATATTCGTGTTTTTTTTAATCAAGGTATAATTACCTATACTGTGGTTGAAATTGCAACGAATTTGACTGTTACTTCTGGTGCTGTTGTGACAAAATTAAAAACTGCGCCAGCTACGACTTGGTCATTTATTCTTATGTTGGAAGGTGGCAAACAAATGTCGACTGCTCCTCAAACTTTTAATAATTCAATTTATTTACAAATGTAGTAATAACGTTAATTAAAAAAGACGCGTGATGAATTTTATGTTTATCACGCGTCTTTTTTAAGCAATTTCTGCAATAATTAAAAACGTTGAAGATACGCCGCCAAATCGTCTTGCTGAAGATCCAGAATTTACTTGAAAATCTCCTCCACCAAGCCTAATTTGATAAGTTCGTGCGCTTGTTGATCCTGATGCTACAACAAAAAACAATGTTCCACCAAAGCTATTTCCAGCGCTTCTGTATCCAAGATATTGTGAAGCAATCGCATTCGTTCCTGAATCTACAAATAAAGCAGTAATAACAGGAGTAGCTGCTGTTGGAGTTCCTGAAGTAGAAAATAAAATAAGTAAATTGGATGAAGCGCTTTTGGGTGTAATTGCTAATGATAAAATTAAAGTTCCTTCTGAAAATTGAGGAATCGTGTCATCGTTAGGTATTGTTGTTCCTGTTGTGTTGATTCTTGCAGAAGTAGATGTTGAAGTTAATTGTAAAAGTCCGGTAAATGCAAAACCAACAGTGCCAGCAACATTTTGAAGAACTTGATTTGCAGATCCAATACCTAAACTTGAAAGAACTGAGCCATTGCTTTGAATAACGCCAGAGCTTAATGTTGCTGCGCCAGTTCCTCCACCAGAAATAGGAACGGTTCCAAATGCTGCAGCACTTCCAGCTCCTGCAGAAACTAATGCTTGTCCTGAAGTTCCCGCTGAACTTACGGGTTGTAAGTTGCCTGTTGAGGTTGTGCCTGCGCACAATAAACCATACGCTGTTGCTGATGTAATTCCTGTGCCGCCACTGGTTACCGTGGTTGGAGAATTAATGATGATTGAAAAAGAACTGAGTATGCATAAAAAAAATATATATTTCATAATTTTCAATATTTAAAACGTTTGAATTTCTTTTTTATTATATGTATTCAATAATAATTAAAAATGTTGCTGCTACTCCACCAAATCTTCTGGCAGAAGAGCCAGAGTTAACTTGAAAATTTCCACCCCCAATTCGAACTTGGTATGTTCGTGCGGTTGTTGAGCCTGATGCTGTGGTGTAGTGTAAAACTCCAGAATAACTGGATCCTGATCCTCGTTGTCCAATATAACTTGCAGCTAAAGCGTTTGCTGTTGCATCAACAAAAAGTGCTGAAATCCCAGCGCTTGATGCAGTAGGGGTTCCACCTGTTGCAAAAATAATCAAAAGATTTGAAGATGCGCTTTTTGGAGTAATTGCTAATGATAAAATGGATGTTCCTTCGCTTATTTGAGGAATAGTATCATCGTCAGGAATGGATGTTCCTGTGGTGCTAATTCTTGCAGAAGTAGATGTTGATACTATTTGGAGAGCTCCGGTAAGTGCCCAACTAACAGTGCCTGCAACATTTTGAAGAACTTGATTTGCAGATCCAATGCCTAAGCTTGAAAGAACTGATCCATTACTTTGAATAACGCCAGAGCTTAATGATGTTGCGCCAGTTCCTCCACCAGCAACTCCTAAAGTTTGAAATGATGGTAAAGCAGATGCTCCATTTGATACTAATGGATTTCCAGAAGAACCTACGCTTGCAATGGCTTGAAACGCATTAGTTGAGGTTGTTCCGCCACAAATAACTCCATACGCTGTTGCAAATGAAGTTGCTCCAGATCCTCCATTATTCACAGATACAGGAGATCCTGTGATTGTTGCAGAACTAAATATTATAAATAACACATTTAAAGATTTCATAATTCCTTTTTTATAAATTATAAAATTAATACCACGTTGTTTATGCAAATTCAATAATGACAAGTATTGTTGATGCAACACCACCTAAAACTCTTGCTCCTGCAGAAGTTGCATTAACTTTAAAATCGCCATTGCCAATTCGAATTTGATAGGTTCGTGATGTGGTTGATCCTGAAGCAACAGTAAAATCTAAAACTCCTGAAAATGGTTCAGATGCTGCTGATTGTGAAATATATTGTGCCGCCAGTGCGTTTGCTGTTGAATCAACAAATAATGCAGCAATTGCAGCATTTGCATTGTTTGGGGTTCCGCCGGTTGCAAAAATAATTAAAAGAGTTGAAGAAGCGCTTTTTGGAGTGATAGCCAGTGATAAGATGGATGTTCCTTCAGTAATTTGAGGAATCGTGTCATCATCAGGGATTGTTGTTCCTGCGGTGTCAATGGCTGATGATGTTGAAGTAGAGACCATTTGTAAAATATTGGTAAATGCCCAACCAACAGTTCCAGCAACGTTTTGAATAACTTGGTTTGCAGATCCAATACCTAAGCTGGAAAGTGCGGATCCATTGCTTTGAATAACGCCGGCACTCAATGATGTTGCTCCGGTTCCTCCACCAGCAATGGCAAGTGTTGCATATGCTGGTAAAGCGCCAGCTCCCGCAGAGATTAAAGGTTGTCCTGATGTTCCTGCGCTTGCAGTGGTTTGCCAGGAATCTGTTGATGTGATGCCAGCGCAAATAATAGCATTTGGTGTTGTAAAAGATGTTGTAGCTGATCCTCCGTTGACAACAGGCAGAGGAGATGCATGAGCAATATTGTGAAAAATAATGAGGAATATAAAAACAATATACTTCATAAAATACGTTTTTCCCTTTTTTATACTTAATATATTATTTTTTTTGAGCTAGTAAAACTAAGTATTTTTCAATAAATTCCATTAAATCTCCATCAAGAACTAATTCTGGTTGAAAATTTTCAATTTCAGTGCGATGGTCTTTGACCATTTTATATGGATGTAAAATATAAGATCGAATTTGAGATCCCCATTCTGCTTTCTTTTTTTCAACTGATGTTTTTGCCTTATCTTCTTCTAATTGTTTTTGTTTGAGTTTTGCCATAAGCATTTTCATGGCAGTTTCGCGATTTTGAATTTGAGATCGTTCTATTTGGCATTGAACAACTATATTAGTAGGAAGATGTGTAATGCGAACAGCAGATTCTGTTTTATTGACATGTTGCCCTCCTGCTCCACCTGAACGATAGGTATCAATGCGCAAATCTTTAGGGTCAATTTCTATTTTTTCAGAAGCGGGAAGTTCTGGAGTGATCGTAACTGATGCAAATGAGGTATGTCGACGTTTGTTAGCGTCAAATGGTGAAATTCGAACTAGGCGGTGAACGCCGTGTTCGCTTTTTAATAATCCGTAAGCATTAATGCCTTGAATATAAAGTGTGGCTGATTTTATTCCAGCTTCTTCACCATTTTGGCATTCCAAAATAGATACATTTAATTTATTTTGTTCACAAAATCGAAGATACATGCGCAAAATCATATCTGCCCAATCTTGTGATTCAGTTCCGCCAGCTCCCGAATTGATGCTTAAAAAACATGAAGATGTGTCATATTCTTCGTTTAAAAGAAGTTGAATTTTGAAATTTATGACTTGTTTGTTCAATTGGCCAATTTCTTTATCAAGTTTATTCATCTCTGCTGGATCATTGGTAAATAAATCGATCAGCTCTGGCAAGTCTTTATAGCTTTTTATAATAAATTGGTATTGAGTGTTGATGTTTTTTAATTTTTGTAGATCTTTTAAGATTTTAGTGCCAGCTTCGGTTTGCCATAAATTTGGATCATGACTTTGTTTTGTAAGAGATTCAATATGACTTTCTACATTTGAAGCATTCCAATAATCTTGAATTATGGTGATGTGAGGCTCTAAGCTTTTTAATTTTTCGTGAAGTTGATCTGCAAATATCATAATTGTTTCTTTGGTTTTCTTACTTTATATATATAGGCATCTAAATCTGTTTTTTTAGTATATAGCATTTTTGGTTAAAAAAAAGTTGCCGCGTTTGTGATTTTTTGCATATTTTTTTTAATTTTGTTTTAAAAAAATCAGAAGAAAGTGCATTTTTTTGTGTAAAAATTAAAATTTTTATAAAAAAATCAGCAAAGAGCTCTGAGAGCTTTGTTGTGTGCATTTTATTTGGAAAATCCTTATTCTTAAGCTATTTTTCTATGTTTTCAAGCTGTTTGTTTTTTGCAAAAGGCGACTGGGATTTAATAAATTTTTAAAATTTTTCAAAAATGTTGCAAAAATGAGTTGACTTTGATCGGTATTGGAAGTATTCTTGTTTTTGTAATCAATTGAAATCCAAGACATCAAAAGGCGATCAAAAGCCGAATCTGATGTCGAAAATTAAAAAATGTTTATAACGCGGTCCCCTTAAAAAAGGGATTCGTTCGAAATCTTTGAAATCGCGAGAAATTAAAAATTTTTTTCGTAATCAAATAGTACTTAATTGTCCTGTTTGGTTATGTAAATAAAGATTCTAAAGTAAAACCTATGTCAATTCAAATTTTGTGATGGAGAGCTTGATCCTGGCTCAGAATGAACGCTGGCGGCGTGCCTAACACATGCAAGTCGAGCGTGAAAGTCCTTCGGGATGAGTAAAGCGGCGGACGGGTGAGTAACGCGTGAGAATCTACCCTTCAGTGAGGAATACCTTTGAGAAATTGAAGTTAATACTGCATACGTCTCGAAAGAGAGAAAGATGGCCTAATTGCTGTCGTTGAAGGATGAGCTTGCGTTCTATTAGCTAGTTGGTGAGGTAAAGGCTCACCAAGGCGATGATGGATAGCCGGCCTGAGAGGGCGAACGGCCACATTGGAACTTAGACACGGTCCAAACTCCTACGGGAGGCAGCAGTGAGGAATATTGCACAATGGGCGAAAGCCTGATGCAGCGACGCCGCGTGAAGGATGAAGGTCTTCGGATTGTAAACTTCTGTTAAGTGAGAAAAAAGAACCGCTTTTAATAGAAGCGGGAGATGATGTTATCACTAAAGAAAGCACCGGCTAACTTCGTGCCAGCAGCCGCGGTAATACGAGGGGTGCAAGCGTTGTTCGGAATCATTGGGCGTAAAGGGTGCGTAGACGGCAAAATAAGTCAGTCATTAAATCTTCCAGCTTAACTGGAAACTTGTGGCTGAAACTGATTTGCTTGAGGATGGAAGAGAGAAGCGGAATTCTCGGAGTAGCGGTAAAATGCGTAGATCTCGAGAGGAACACCGATGGCGAAGGCAGCTTCTTGGTCCATATCTGACGTTGAGGCACGAAAGCGTGGGGAGCAAACAGGATTAGATACCCTGGTAGTCCACGCTGTAAACGATGAGAACTAGACGTCGGGGGTATTGACCCCTTCGGTGTCAAAGCAAACGCATTAAGTTCTCCGCCTGGGGAGTACGGTCGCAAGATTAAAACTCAAAGGAATTGACGGGGGCCCGCACAAGCGGTGGAGCATGTGGTTTA
>DALYET010000015.1:6160-13718 GCA_031972395.1 Candidatus Chromulinivoraceae bacterium | reverse complement strand
AAAATGGCTTGCCATTTAGTTGCAATGGCAACTAAATGGTGCCCAGAGATGGAATCGAACCACCGACACTGTGCTCTTCAGGCACATGCTCTACCACTGAGCTACCTGGGCTTAAAATGAATTTTTGAGTCAATTGAATTGAAAAAGAACGAATTTTTTGATCAATACGCTATTTAGAATATCTGCATGCCAACAAATTGTCAAGCAAAGCACGATCTTTACCTGCCTAGTTTTTTGAACTCATTTTTGTTACACTGCTGACTATTCAACCTATTCATTTTTTATCACAAAAAAGGATTTTCATGATTCCATCAGGCACAAAGAAAACATTTCATATTCTTGCTTTATTATTTTGTTACAACAGTGCAACAGCAACGGTAACATTACAAGAAATTTCAGATTATAACGATTTTTTAATGGCACCCGTTGATTCTTTAAAGCAACTTGCAGCAAGGTATCCAAAAACTGTTCACGAAGTTCAAAAACAAACAGAATTAGGTCTTGCTTTAGTTGCACAAACTCTGGATCAAATTATTGCACTTGAAAATCGCACATTTGAAAATACCATAAAAGCGTTTGATATCGCGACACAAAAAATAAAAAATCTTAACGAAATGTTTGAAATGCTGCAACTTGTGCATCCAGACAAAGACATGCGTGATGCGCTGCAAGCAGCACAAACAACAATCAACAATACCATGATCGATCTTTCGATGAATCCGCAACTTTTTCAAGCTTTGCAAAATTATGCTGATCAAGATCATGCAAATGAAAACTTAGATCAGCAAGATCAAACATTACTCAATGATGCAATTGAAGGATTTAAAAACCAAGGGCTTCATTTACCCAAAGAAGTTCAAGAAAAAATGAAGCAAGCAACCAAAGAACTTTTAGAATTACGCCAAACATTTGAAGCAAACATTCACCAATCAAATCCAAAAATGAACGTGAGCCTGCAAGATCTTGCAGGACTTTCAGAACATTTTATTCAATCTTTAAAAAAAGATGGCGATTTTTATATTTTAGGTGCTGATGTTCCAACCTACATTCAAGTGATAGAAAATTGCACGGTTCAACAAACACGCAAAGATATCTATTTTTTACGCAGTAACTGTGCATACCCAGAAAATGATTTAGTACTTACTCAAATTCTTCAAAAACAAGATGAAATTGCCGCACTGCTTGGTTATTCAAATTATGCAACACTGGATTTGCAAAACACAAGTGCAAAAACTATTGAAAATGTGCAAAATTTTGAATCAAATATTCTGCAAGCAGCCGTAACAAAAGCACAAAAAGAATTTGATGAACTTGCAGCTGATTTACCAGAAAATATTATTTGTAACCCTGATGGAACTTTAAATCCGTGGGATTATCCATATGCAGCAACGGCATATCAAAAAAAACATTTTAATATTGATGAAACAGAAATTGCACAATATTTTCCAACCGACAAAGTGATTGAAGGCATTTTTGCAATTTATCAAAACTTTTTAGGATTAACCTTTAAAAAAGTACAACCCTGCTGGTCATGGCATGAAGATGTGCAATTAATTGAAGTACGCAAAACTGAAAATAACCAATTACTCGGTTACATGTTCTTAGATTTATACCCTCGCGATAATAAATATGGTCATGCTTGCCATGCAGGACACATCTCTTCATATCGCATCAATGGTCATAACACACCAAGCGTTGCAACGCTCATTTGCAATTTTCCAAAGCCATACGGTAACACTCCAGGACTTTTACAGCATGATGATGTTGTCACTTTTTTTCATGAATTTGGTCATGGAATGCATGAAATCTTAGGTAAAACAAAACATGTGAATCAATCAGGAACAAGCGTTGCCAGAGATTTTGTTGAAGTTCCATCACAAATGTTTGAAGAATGGATGCATGAACCAGAAATGCTTGATTTAGTCAGCTGCCACTATCAAACAGGAAAGCCGTTACCAAAAGAAATCATTGAACAAAAAACCAATTTACGTAATTTTAATTCAGGATTTTTCACTGCTCGACAATGCATGCTTGGACTTTTTGCATTAGAACTGATGACACACCAAACATTATCTTATAATCCATCTGCATTATGGAAATCAATTCAAACTGAGCATTTTAAACATTTAATACCACATCAAGAAAATAATCATTGGTATTGCACCTTTGGACACTTAGTCAATCCTGGATATTTATCAAAATATTTTTGCTACCTTTGGACAAAAGTTATTGCACTTGATTTATTTTCTGAAATTAAAGCTCATCAATTCAATAAAGATTATCAAGAAAAAGTAGTAACTTTACTCAGTGCTGGTGGAAGCATGAATGCTTCAACGTTAGTTCACAATTTTTTAGATCGCGATGTTGATCAAGAAGTATTTTTCAAAATACTCGGACTTCGATAAAACTTCATAATTTATTGCTCAAAAAAGCCACTTTTTTTAAGGTGGCTTTTTTGCTTTAAAATTAACGCTATTTCTTTTTTTAAAAAAAACATAAGCTAACAACATTGCATCAGCAATTCACACAAAGTACGTTGTAAAAAACAAGGGATAGGAAGTAGATGAAGACTTTGACTTCTGAATCATACAACATTGCATGGTTCAAGTTAGCTGATTTTGTAGCACGAAAAGAAAAAGAACGAGCGTTGAGTGTTTTACGATTATTAATGCATTCGATATCCGATGAAGCACTCACGTATCAACTTGAAGGTGATATTTTACAAGCATTTCAAGATTATTCAGCCATTGATCGTTATCATGCCGCCGCACAGATGTATCAAAAGTTAGGCAAATTTCAACAAGCAATCAGCTCTCATCACTATGCCATCAGATTTCAAGAAAACGAAAAAACTTTATCTGCAATGCTGCAACTGTACATTGTTTTAGAAGACAAATCCGGAATTTCATCAAGTTTTAGCAAAATGGCAGATTATATTATCACAACAAAAAACAGCGATTATTTAATTGATGTAACTCATGCGATTGCAGCACCATTACCTCTCAACATTCAAATGCTTTTGCAAACTCAATTAACAATTTCAATATTGCTTTATGATAGTGATTATAAAAAAATTTCAGAGCTCATCCAAAATACTTTAAATTTATTACAACACGATTTAAAAACAGCACATACATCATCTCATCTCACTCAATTTTTAGCTGATTTAAAAATTTTAAACTTTAAAGAATATAAAAAAGCAGAACTTTATTTAAAGGATGCATGATGAATAAAAATGATGCAAAAATAAGCCAAGAATTGTTAAACGAAATTTTAGCAAATGAATCGGTTCTTTTAATGCAAACGCTCAATTATCATTGGAACTTAGTTGGTCCTCAATTTCATGATTATCATCTTTTGTTTGATAAACAATACAACCAATTATTTGCAAATATGGATAACATTGCAGAGCGCGTTCGGACGGTGCAAGGTCAAGCCTTAGGATCCTTTAAAAATATTTTAGCTTTAGCAACACTTAAAGAAGATTCTGGTAAAGCACCAAAACCTCAACAAATGATTATTAATTTGCTCAATCATTATGAAACACTTATTGAACAAATTCGTGCAGCCATCATCACCCTTGATAAAAAAACAACAGATTTTGGAACTATTAACTTTTTAGAAGAACTTTTAACGCAACATGAAAAAACCACATGGATGCTACGATCTTTAAGTGAAAAATAATTTTATAAAATAATTTTACCGGTCACTTCAAGCGCTGCAAGGTCTGCAAGCAGATCAAAAGAAACAGTAACTTGCTTTTTACTCACAAGTTTCATTCGTTTATTTTCTTCTTGATAGCTCACTTGCAATGGAATTGATCCTGATGGTAAATTTTTCAGCATTTCAACATGCTCTGTTTGTGTTTGTGCTGGCAAATCGAGTTCAAGTTGATGTATTTTATTCCAACTATGAAACAACAATTCAAAAGGAACACATTGATTTGCTTTAATTTTGCAACTACCAGATGCTGCAAGATCAAGTGATCCTTTAATCACAAAAATTGTGTAATCATGCAACCATTCTTCAATTTGTTTAAACAATTTTGGAAAAACAATGATTTCTGCATGATTATGCAAATCTTCAATTTGCAAAAATGCCATGCGCTCACCCTTTTTAGTCGAAATTATTTTTTTCTGAGTTAAAAGTCCAAAGGTTGTCACGGTTGGTTCATGCAATGCACCCGCAGGCTGTTTTTGTTGATGAATTGCTAACAAATCTGCAATATTGCTTGCTTGAATCCAATGTAATTGTTGCGCATGAGTATGCAATGGATGCGAACTTAAATAAAATCCTAAAACTTCTTTTTCTTTATCCAATTTTTCTTTATTTGACCAATCTTTTGTAGGAGCAAAAACATACGGCATCGATACATCATCTTGAGATTGTGACAATGAAAATAATTGCATTTGACCTGTTGCTTTTCGTTCTTTGGTTTGAAGGGCTAATTCAATAATATTTGCAAGCTCGTGAAATTTTTGAGCACGAGTTCCTGGTAATTCATCAAATGCTCCTGCGCAAATTAAATTTTCAAGCACTCGTTTATTTGATGTTCGCAAATCAATTCGTTCACAAAAATTTAAAATGTCAGTAAATGGACCATCTTTTTTTCGTTGTGCCAAGATATTATTTAAAGAAGCCAGACCTATGTTTTTAATTCCCTGAAGTCCAAATAAAATTTTTCCCTCAACCACAGAAAAATCAATCTGAGATTGATTAATACTTGGCGGCAAAATTTCAATGTCCATCTCTTTTGCTTCTTTTAAATAAAAGCTCATTTTATCAGCATTTGTTGCTTCAAGCGAAATTAAACAGGCTGCAAATTCACAAGGATAATTTGCTTTCAAATATGCTGTTTGATAGGCAATAAGTGCATACGCTGCAGAGTGCGACTTGTTAAATCCATATCCTGCAAAAAATGCCATCAATTCAAATAAATCATCAGATTTTTTTTGATCATAGCCACGAGTTATTGCACGCTCAACAAATATTTTTTTCTGCTCAGCCATAACGTCAGCTTTTTTCTTACCCATAGCTCGACGCAAAATATCTGATTCTCCAAGCGAATATCCACCAACAATTGATGCAATTTTCATAACCTGTTCTTGATAAACAATAACACCATAAGTTTCTTGCAAAACATCTTTCAGTTCATCAAAAAAATAGTTGATGTCCTGTTTTCCATGGCGACGCAAAATATAATCATCCACCATGCCAGAACCTAACGGTCCAGGACGATACAAAGCATTCACGGCAATAATATCTTCAAATTTGTCAGGTTTTAATTTTTTCAAAACCTCTTTTAAACCATCAGACTCTAATTGAAACACCCCAGAAGTTTTTCCAGCTTGAATCAATGCAAAAGTTTTTGCATCATCCAACGGAATATGATCAATATCTATAGAAATATTTTGCAATGTTTTAATTAAATTAAGCGTGTTTTTTACTAATGTTAAATTTTTTAAACCTAAAAGATCGATTTTTAAAAAACCAATACTTTCTAGCTCGGTCATTGCATACTGAGCAACAATCGCATCATCTTTTGGAGGAACAAAAATTGGCAGCATTTCATGCACTGGTTCTGGAGTGATCACAATTCCTGCTGCATGCTTTGATGCATGACGCGTCACGCCTTCAAGTCTGAAAGCTATATCAAAAATATGTTTAATGGTTGGATTATTATTCATCATTTCAGCAAGTTTTGGCTCTTGCTCAATAGCTTCTTTGAGCGTAATTTTGAGTTGTTCAGGAACCAATGATGTGAGCATATTTGATTCTTCAAAAGGCAGCCCAAGCGCACGAGCAACATCTTTGATCACACCTTTTGCAAGCATTGTTCCAAAAGTAATAATTTGACATACTTTATCATGGCCATATTTTTGTTTGATGTAGTTGATCACATCCTCACGACCTTCAATGCAAAAATCGATATCAATATCAGGCATGCTGACACGTTCAGGATTTAAAAAACGCTCAAAAAGTAAATTGTATTTTATTGGATCAATATTGGTAATTTCCAAACACCATGCAACAAGCGCTCCTGCTGCAGAACCACGACCAGGTCCTACAGGAATTCCTGATCGTCGAGCCCACATGATAAATTCACTGACAATCAAAAAATAACCTACAAATCCCATTTGAATAATCAGTTTCATTTCAAGTTCTAAGCGATCTTGATATTGTTGCATTTGTTCAACAGGAAATCGTTTATTTTGTGCTAAAGTGTCAAGTCCTGCTCGGCATAAATCTTGAAAATATTGTTCAGCAGTTTTATCTTTTGGTACTTCAAAGTTTGGAAAAAATAGTTTTTTTGTTTCAAATTCAAAATTACACATATCTGCAATTACACCTGAATTATAAATTACTTCAGGATTATTGGGAAAAATTTCAAGCATCTGCTTTTCAGATCTCATAAATGCGCGACATTCTTTAAAACTAAACCTGGTTGGATCATCAAATCGTTTACCAGTTCCGATAGCAAGCATAATTTCATGTGCCTCATGATCATCCAAAGAAAGATAATGGCAATCGGTTGTTGCAACGCATTTAATATCAAGTTCTTTGCCAAGCGTAAGCAATTTTTCATTAATCGTTTTTTGAATTGCTTGATCTGCTGGCTGCACTTCAAAATAAAAACGATCTTTTCCAAAATGAGTTAAAAACCAATCGATTTGTTTTCGTGCTTCTTGCTCTTGATCTTGCATTAAAAGTTGCGGGATGTGACCACCAAGACAACCACTAGTGACAATTAAACCTTCACTATGTTGTGCTAAAATATTGTAATCAATACGAGGTTTGAAATAAAAACCTTTTTTGTATGAAAATGCAATTAATTTGCAAAGATTTTTATAACCAATTTCATTTTGAACTAAAATGATTAAGTGATAATATTTTTTTTCAACCACACGTTCATCAACATCTGATGCCATGTACGCTTCCATGCCCAAAACAGGCTTAATCCCTGCTTTTTTACACAGTTGAAAAAATTTTACAGCGCCAAAAATATTTCCATGATCAGTAATTGCTAAAGATTTTAAACCTTGCGCTTTTGCATGATCAATCAATTTTGGCAATGTGATAGCACCATCCAAAAGTGAATATTCCGTATGAACATGAAGATGTGTAAAATGTTGACTCATAAATATTTTTAAGGCTTTTTAATACTTGAAAGATTTATAAGTCAGTGTAACGCAAAACTACAAAGTTGTGTATGAAAAATTATTGAAAAGCTATTAATTTTCCTGCTGTTACACGTTGATCTAATTTTGAATGTACAATCGGTTCTGCATAATGAAATAGCTGTTTATACATCGCTTGATCTTGCTTTGCAATGGTTTTTAAATGTTGATGAATCCGATGATACATATCTGTAAGCATTGATCCTGTAATTCTTTCAGGTAATTTATTCATTTCATCTTCAATAAAATTATCAATCGATATTTGGATTTTATTTGAAATTATATCTTTTGGATCAATTTCAATAACCGTGTTAATCGGACTAAACTTTAATTGTTTGAAATCTACAGCAAGATTAAATTTTTTTTGAATTGCTTGATTT
>DALYET010000015.1:0-6150 GCA_031972395.1 Candidatus Chromulinivoraceae bacterium | reverse complement strand
TTAAAGAAGCCCTTGGTAATTTATTTTCATTACAAATTTTTTTAAAATTTCCATCTGCTCTTCTGATATTTTTTGCTCTGATATTTTAGCAAATAAGCCATGCATCAATAATTTTTTTCCTATCGATGAAGGCTCTGATTGCAAAGCATTAATTTTTCCTTCAATTAATTCCAGTATAAGACGTTTTATTTTTTCAATATTTTTAAGCTGCGATATCATAGCTTGATCATCAGTTACAGCTTGAAGCAATTGATCCTTATCTTTTGGCGATAATGGCTTTGCGCGAGGATGATTCTGACTGAAAATATAATCAGAAATTGCATAATGCCTTAATCGTTCTTCAAGGCGCTTAATCAAAATATCATAAATGGTTAAATGCTTTGAAATTGAATTTTTATATCTAAATTTTAAAATTTCCTCTGGAATCATCGGCGCAGTAATAGGAATTTTACGTTCACCAAAGTCCTGTGTTGGAAGTTGCATATGATCAATTTCATCAAGCCATTGCTGCATTCTTGCATTCACTAAAACTTTACGAAATTCTGCAATCGCTGTATTAAAAAATTCTGTTGACCATGCAAGATCCTTTTCTTGATCATACAAATCGTCTTCAAATAAACGCACTACATTTTCAACAGATGCTATAGAAGATACATTTTTAAGATTTTCTTGAGCCATTTTTCGAACTTTTTGAAGCTCTGCATCTTGATTTAACGAAGTTGAACCGTTCAAATTTTGAAAAAACAAGAACAAATAAAAAATCCAATAACCCTTCATACCTTTCCCCTTCCTATTTAAATCATTGCACCAAGAATAAAAAAAGAATCATTGAAAAATCAATCAATAACGATTTATAGAATGTTTTGTACCTGTTCGCGAGCTTTTTCAATATCAGTTTTCATATCAATAGTTAAAGCGCTCATTTTGCTATGAGAGCATTTTGAAGCAATCGTATTAATTTCTCGATTTAATTCTTGCAAAGTAAAATCTAATTTTTTACCTTTTAATTCATTTTTATCTTTAAGGATATCTATAATATTTTGCGCATGGACATTTGCACGCACAATTTCTTCATGAATATCTATTTTTTCAAGCTCTGTTAAAAGTATTGTTTTTTGTGTTTCAATGATAGATTTTTCTACCGAAATTTGATCAGTTGGAATATTTTGCAATTTTTCAATAAAACCATGCAA
This sequence comes from Candidatus Chromulinivoraceae bacterium, assembly GCA_031972395.1. Classification (GTDB taxonomy): domain Bacteria; phylum Babelota; class Babeliae; order Babelales; family Chromulinivoraceae; genus JACPFN01. The sequence goes on along the minus strand of DALYET010000015.1, from coordinate 4,957 downwards.
TGCTTCTTTTTTTTCTGCAATCACTTGAGCTGAAGTTTTTTTGATGTTTTGCAAATTTTTTAAAATGTTTTTCATCTGCAGCAAAATATCTGCTGAAAGAATTTTTCCTTCAGAAACACGAGTTTCAATCAATTCATCAGTTAAATTTTCAATAGCTTGCAACACTTTTTCTTCAGCAGATCCTTGAACGGTCTCTTCTTCAATTTGAAAAATATTAGGAAGTTGCAAAATTGTTGATAAAGAAACAGATTCTTTAATTTTGCAAATTTTTTGAATTTGCTCAATTGCTGTTAAATATTGCTGAATGGTTGTTTTGGAAGGAAGTAGAACATGACGTGTCGCATCCTGTTGCACTTTGATCATCAAGTAAATATGACCTCGTTCTAACTTTTTCTTCAAAATTCGATGAATTGAAACTTCGCAATGGCTCAGCAAATAAGGCAACTTACACGTTGTTTCAAAATATCGTGAATTTAAAGCTTTCAAATGCATTGAAAGTGATAATTTTTCAGTTTTAGAAATTGGGATTTCAACAATTTTTGAAGCAAATCCGGTCATACTTTGTGTCACAAATTAACTTTCATTATCCAATATTGGTATAAACATTTTGAACATCATCATATTCTTCTACTTTTTCAAGTAATGCAAAAGCTTTTTCTTCTGCTGCAGGATCAAGCGTTATGAGTGTTTTTGCAACCCACTCAATTTGAGATTCTTCAATTTTAAAATTCATTTTTTTCATAGCTTCTGTAACATCATGAAGGCTTGCAAGCGGCATACTGATGGTAATAACACCATCATGAACTGAAATATCTTTAATGTCATAATCAATAAGCGCTTCAAACAATGAATCTTCATTCATCACATTTTTTAAAATAGCTGGCAAAATTGTCGGAACTTGAGCTCGGATAATTCCTAAACGTTCAAACATCCAGTTTACAGAGCCTGTTTCTGCTAAATTTCCACCGTTACGTGAAAATAATGCTCGTAAATCAGCAACCGCTCGATTTTTATTATCAGTCAAAACTTCAATCATGATTGCAACACCACTTGGACCATGTCCTTCATAAGTAATTGCTTCGTAACTGACACCAGGTAGTTCGCCAGTTCCTTTTTTAATTGCTCGCACAATGTTGTCTTGTGGCATATTGATATCTTTAGCTTTATCAACTAAATGTCGAAGTCTTGGATTTCCAGCAAGATCGCCGCCAGATTTTGCAGCAATGGTAATTTCTCTGACAAGCTTGGTAAATTCTTTACCGCGCTTTGCATCTTCTTTTGCTTTTTTATGTTTAATATTGGCCCATTTTGAATGACCTGCCATGCCAAAACTCCTTAACCATACAAAATAATAGACTGATTATTACCAGTCTATTATTTTTAGTAAAAAAAGCGAATATCAATCGATGTTAATTATCAAACGTTGCATTCTTATTTTTTTCTTTTTTAGGATTCCATTGCTTTAATAATTCTTTAAAAAAAAGATCTTTTGCATCATCTTGATTTTTCGGTCGAATTTTATCGGCTGTTGCCATAACGGTTGACTTAATCGTATCGTAATCAAAACGTTTTGGATCAATTTGATCTAAAGCTTTTAAAATATTTTTATGAATAATCGTTTTTTGCGTTTGAGTATCATTCATGGTTGCAATGTGTTGTTCTAAAAAATTAAAAAAATTTACAATGCTGTGTTGCATATCATCTGTATGCTGAATTTGAGCATATAAATCTTGTTGTTTTAATTTATCTTCATAACCTTTAATAAAAGCCTGCGTGATCAAATTTGAAAGCTCGGTTTTTTCATACTTTAACAGCCAATGAAGAACGTACAGTAATTCATAGGAAATAACGAATTGTTCTTCGTGCAGCATAGTATCTTCTGACATAAAGCTTCCTTTCCTGTTTAAATAAACGATATTAATTTTTGGGATGTTACAAGATGATGTTTCAGGTATAAAGCAGATTAACTTTCGTAGTCTATATCCCAATCCTTAAACGTTACATTTTCTGAAGATGATGCGGTTTTTTGCAAATTATTTTGCGCAGTATTTTGTTTTTTTTCTTGCAGTTGCATGGAATAATTTTGAATTAAAGCTTTTCGAGCTGTTGTTTCTTGTTGCAGTTCTTGTTGCGTCTGCGCAAAAACTTTATTCATTTCATCTTGCATTTTTTTAATTTTTTTATGAAGTTGCAAAATCATTTCAACTCCTGCCAAATTAATTCCAAGCTGATGCGTTAAATGAATAATTTCTTCAAGTTTGTCTATATCTTCTTCGCCAAACATTCTGGTATTACCATCGGAACGCTTTGGTTGAATCAAACCCTCTTTTTCATACAACCGAATCGTTTGCTGATGCACAGAAAACATTTTTGAAACAGCAGAGATAGAATAGAACCCTTTTTCTCGTTTTAATTTTTTTTCTGCCATATTTTTTATTCCAAAAATTTTTCAGATTTATGAAGTCATTAACCAATGCAGTATACCATATTTTTTTTATGGAATCCATGCAGTTGAACTCTGTTGATTTTTATGTCAATATTGCAATGATTATATAACAGAACGGTTTTATATCACCAATCATAAACAAAGGGGTTTTATGAACAAATATGTTTCATTTTCTATCTATTTTTTAATGCTTCAATCAACGCCAACCTTTACCAATTTTTACAGCTCACAACAGGTCATGACATCATCCACCGTTATCATCAATGGTAAAAAATTTACCCATACAAAAAAATCTGATAACGGGTTTTTTTTACAGCAGTTTTTCATTAATGATGTTCCAGTTGAACAAGATGAATTTAATAACGAAATGAACTCTTTAAAACTAGCGCACATGAACCTGCAAGAAAAAGAACATCAACGCAAAATTGATGATCATGAAAACATGAAAAATAACTTGAAAACAACGATGCTTGCAAAACTTATCACGCAATCATTGCAAGAGCTTCAAGAAAGTCTTTCAATACTTCATGAATCAGTACTCAAACCGTATTTAGTTTTTCATCAAAATACCATTCACAGCGCAACCCAACTTGATCAATTGGTTTTATGGACTAACAGCCTTGAAAAAGGCTTAAAACAATTTTTATCTGATCAAAATATTGCAACACTGCAAAAATTATCTCAAGAAATTGAAAATAAGCTTGAAATGGCTCGATCATGCTTAAAACAATCAATGCAACAAGCAACAACGCACTGCGATGACACCGCAACCTTAAAAAAACTGCTCAATTTAATAGAATCATAAAAAAGGGCTCCAAAATTGGAGCCCTTTTACTTAACTTTAAAGTTTACTTTTTTTTCACAGGAAGATATGTTCCAAAAAGCTTATTAATTCTATCATTTCCATCTTTAGAACAACATTGAACATAAGAATCATGGGGAACAATAGCTCTAGCCATTTCTGCTAAAATAACGCCAACGCGTTTGCCCATAGCAGGAAAATCATGCACATTTTTTTTATTATTTTCTGTTTTGCCAGAAAAAATAAATGCTTCAGACAAAAGCAATGCTATCAATAACTGTTTTGAATGCCGATTCATAAAACCCCTAAACAATATACAAATTTGAAAAATTATAAATTTTCTAAAACAGGAAGCAAACGACGATCAATGCGAGATTTATCTTGAAGCGCTTGAATGATATTATCCATATCGCCTTGCATAACAAATTCAAGAGACTGCCATGATTGTTCAACCTGATGATCGGTAATTCGATTTTGCGGATAATTGTAAGTACGAATTTTTTCAGAACGTTCACCAGTTCCAATTTGTTCTTTACGAGATTGCGCTTGCTGGCTTCTTTGAACCTCTTGAGCATGCGCCAAAATTCTAGATTTTAACATTTTTAAAGCTTTTGCTTTATTTTTATGCTGCGATCGTTCCTCTTGGCATGCAACCACAACTCCGGTTGGAATATGTGTTACACGAACTGCAGAGTCAGTTGTGTTAACATGCTGACCTCCAGCACCACCGGAACGATAGACATCAATACGCAAATCAGCCTCATTAATTTGAACATCAACATCTTCTGCTTCAGGAAGTACTGCAACAGTTGCCGTTGAAGTATGAACGCGACCTGCGGTTTCAGTTGCTGGAACTCGCTGAACACGATGCACGCCAGACTCAAGCTTTAAAAGTCCATAGGCAGATTTTCCTGCAATGTGAACAATGACTTCTTTCAAGCCTCCAAGATCAGTGCTACTTTCGCTAACAATGCTTGTTTTCCAATGACGCTTTTGAGCATACAAAAGATACATTTTCAACAAATCGCCTGCAAAAAGCGCTGCTTCTTGTCCGCCAGTTCCTGCTCGAATCTCAAGGTACGCGCTGCGACTGCTAAGCTCATCGGGCGGATACATTAAATCTTCAAGTTCTTTGGATAAGGTTGTAATTTTTAGATCAAGATCAATCGTTTCTTGTTGATACAGTTCTTGCAGTTCTGGATCTTTTTCTTGTGCGGCCTGCTGCTTGGTTTCTGAAAGTAGCTTTTTTGTTGCTTCAAGTTCATGATACACACGCAATATTTCAGAAATAATAGAAGCGTTTCGTTGAATTTCACTACGATCTTTTGCAGGAATATCACCTGAAAGAATTTGAGCTTCTAACTTTTTATAAAGCGCTTCTAACTGATCCCACTTTGTAAACACAATTTTTACCTGAATGTAAAAAAAGCCTGATTATTTTGAAAATTTCTTTTGGAATTTTTCAATACGACCAGCAGTATCGATGAATTTTTGCTGACCAGTAAAGAATGGATGACAGCTTGAGCAAAGGGTTGGATGAATTTCTTGTTTTGTTGAACGAGTTAAAAATGTATTACCACAGCTGCACTTAACTTCAACATTAAAAACTTTTGGATGAATGCTTGTTTTCATAGATTGATACCTTTAAAATGACGAATTTTATACTCTTTTAATATGCCCCAAATAGCTCATTTTGTCAAAAAAGCTTT
>DALYET010000014.1:0-19361 GCA_031972395.1 Candidatus Chromulinivoraceae bacterium | reverse complement strand
GAATTTTATACTCTTTTAATATGCCCCAAATAGCTCATTTTGTCAAAAAAGCTTTGCAAAAACAGCCACTCATCAATACTTCAAATTTAAAATCATTAAAATCTGCTTACTTGACAGGCAATGCTCGAGCGGAAGCCCAATAAGCCGAACAATTAGGTGCCTGAGGCCTGTTTCTTTTGTCCCAATCATCACTACGATAAGTTGTCGCTTCACACACATGTGAATGATCATCAAAATCATTGGGCAACCATTTAGCTTTATCAACTTCATGTAATGTTGGATCATAACTGGGATGTTGATCTATTGCTGCAAGCCAAGATAATAGATCCGGGTTAGATTCGTACCATTTTTCAAAAAAATTTGGTCTACCTTCATCATGCAAGGCCCTTTCAGGCATCTCTTGATGTTGATGAGGAACCTTTTGGTTGTGAGCATTAGGATCATTTTCACGCGCCCATGGTTGCCATGCTTCAGACCCAAAAGATTTTTCATAGATTGCAAAACAACTAAAAACAACGACCATAAAACAAAACTTACTATTTTTCATATGCGCCCCATAAAACATTATTTAATTTTTCCATTGTAATCGCTTACGAGTACGATTTCGCTGTGCTAACTGATCAGTAAAAAAATTTGGACCTTCATATATCGTTTCACTATCCAAAAAATCTGTTCGAACGTCACGGACAAAATTTGACTCAAACCATTTCCAGACACGTTCATTATATACATCATCAATCGGTTCTGGATTTTCAACAGGAATTAAGGTACGAACTGATGGTGATTCGTCATAAACTCTTTGCCGCCAACGACGAATCAAAAAATTTTTTGCTGGAGACAACTGTTGAAATTCAGGGTCATCACTTTTTTGATCAATTTTTGCTGGAGACAACTGTTGAAATTCAGGGTCATCACTTTTTTGATCAATGCGAATTACTAAATGCTGTTCTTTTTCTTGATGCTTTGTTTCTTTATTTGAAAAAAACATCGCACAAAAAAATACACACTCCCAAAAACAACCAATCATTTTTCCCACACCGTAATTGTTAAAATAATTATAGCTTGCCAGAAAATTAAAAATTTCCGAACCAATCATGACAAATTTATAAATTTCTTGCTTTCTTGATCATTTATCGAAAAAATAATCAGTATTGTTCTTTTAAATCTTAATTAGGATTCTATGAACAAAATTATTGTCCATGCATGTATATTTATTATTTCAAACACTACGCATTCTTCAAATAACCACTATGGTTTATTCGAACACCAAGTTCCACTCATAAGACCAGGCAGTGACCCAAGACCGCCAGTACCTGTTCATGTTTTGCACAGAATATCGGACTCTAATCAACCTGTTATGGGCACGCCTGTTGAAACTGATCAGCCAGTTTTCATCACTGTTATCAGCCCTCTTAGAGAAACTGATCGATTAGTTCATTCTTCACGTCCTCAACATACAAGCTCAGAAGGCACGTGCCGTGAAGTAGTTATTATTTTTTCTACTGTTTTTTCTGTAATTTTAATCGCTACCGGAACGGTGTATGGTATCATTGCCGCCGTCAATAGGGCACATTCTTAATTTTTCAACATTACAATCGACTTTAAATCTTTAAGCAAACAACTTTAATTATTAGCTTAAAGCAAAACTTCAATATTTCAATAATCCATTATAAAAGTTAAAGGTGCAACTTCTAACGTTGCACCTTTAACTTTTATAAAATATTTTTTAACAATTATCGTCGATTTGCTTGCAATATTTTTTTGCGTAAACGAATTGATGTTGGTGTAACTTCAATCAACTCATCAGGACGAATCCATTCCATACATTGCTCAAGCGTCATTGTTTTAACTGGAGGCAATTGCACAGCATCATCAGTACCTGATGCACGCATGTTTGACAGTTTTTTCAATTTACAAGGATTAACATCAAGATCCATATCTCGTGAATGTTCTCCAACAATCATTCCTCCATACACTTTATCACCAGGCGCTACGAATAAAATTCCTCGTTCTTGAAGCGTATCAAGGGCATATGCTGTTACCGGTCCTGCCTCAAGTGAAATAAGCGCACCTTTAATTCTTTGATGCATTTCACCTTTGCATGCTCGATAGCCTAAAAAGCTCATGTTCATAATTCCTGTACCACGAGTATCGACTAAAAACTGAGAACGAAAACCAATTAAGCCTTGTGACGGAATTTCAAATTCCATACGAACACGACCATCATGAAGCGGCTTCATGTTAACAAGTTCACCTTTGCGAGTTCCCAATTTATCCATTACAGAACCACGATATTGTTCTTCAACGTCAATGGTTACCAACTCAAAAGGTTCTTGCTTAATGCCATCAATCGTTTTATAAATCACCTCAGGCGCAGAAACTTGCAATTCAAAACCTTCACGGCGCATATTTTCAATCAAAATTCCCAAGTGCAGTTGCCCACGACCAGAAACTTTAAATACCTCTGCTGATGGAGTATCTTCAACGCGAAGCGCTACGTTTTTGCGAAGTTCGCGTTCCAAACGTTCACGAATTTGACGTGACGTTAAAAGTTTTCCTTCTTTTCCGTTAAATGGAGAATCGTTAACTGAAAAATACATAGTCAAGGTTGGTTCATCAACTTTAACATAGCTGTGAGGAACTGGTTTTCCAACATTGCACAATGTTACCCCAAGTTCAGGTTGCGTTGTAAATCCAGCAACACAGACAATGTCACCATAAAATGACTCTTGAACTTCAATGCGCTGCACACCCAAAAATTGCCACATTTTTGTAATTTTTGTTGGTTGGCTAACTTTTTCATCACGACATAAAATAACTTGATCACCCACTTTTAAATGACCGCTAAAAATACGACCAACAGCTAAAGAGCCTAAAAAGTCTGAGTGATCTAAATTGGTGATCAAAAGTTGTAAACTATCAACTTCTGGTTTTGGAGCAGGAACTGTTTCAATAATTTTATCAAGCAATGGAACTAAGGTATCAGATTTAACTTTCAAATCTGTCGTCATAAAACCTTGACGCGATGAACCATACAATGTTGGAAATTCAAGCTGTGATTCATCAGTTACTAAATCTAAGAAAAGATCATAAATTTGCTGTTCTGTTTGTTCGATTGCCGCATCTTTTCTATCAATTTTGTTAATAACAACGATAGGACGAAGACCTAATGATAATGCTTTTTGAAGCACAAAGCGTGTACCAGGAAGCACACCTTCTGCAGCATCAACCAAAAGCAAAAACCCTTCAACCATCTGCAACGTACGTTCAACTTCACCACCAAAGTCTGCGTGACCCGGAGTATCCACAATGTTGATTTTGTGATCTTTGTACAAAATTCCTGTATTTTTTGCCAAAATGGTAATTCCGCGTTCTTTTTCAATAGAATCAGAATCCATGACACGATCTTGCGCATCCACAATGGTGCCAGATTGACGAAGGAGTTGATCAACCAAAGTAGTTTTACCATGGTCAACGTGAGCGATAATTGCAATATTTCGAATATGGGAGCTATTTGACATACAAAAAGTCTTTACGATTTAAAATTCTTGATTATGAATTGATAACAACATTGTTACAGCATACCAAAAATCCAAAATACTGTCCACAAAGCCTGTTTAAGAAATTTCAGATATTTTGCACTATTGCTTTTTTGCGCCATGTTATTTCATCATCAAGGCAACTTTTAAAGTCCATGCTCCAAAAGCAAAAATTCCAAGGCCCACCACTTGTTGCAATTTTTGAAAAAAACACACAGGAATGGATTGGCGAAAATACAGCAAAGCAACGCACAAAAAACCCCACCAGGTTAAAGATCCCAAAAAAAGGCCTACAACAAACTGAATGGCATGACGTGTGACTGAAAAGTCTAAGGTCAAACCCATGGTTAAAGCCATAAAATCAAGAATTGATACAGGATCTACCACCGCCAAAAAAAACACTGAAAAAAAGGCCTGCAACAAATGAGTATTTTGTTTTTGCAAAGGATCAAAGGTTAACGAATCAAAAAATTTATGAATTCCAAGGCCACATAAAAATAATCCGGTCATAATTGAAAAAGCAATTTTATAGGTTAACAAAAAATTTTGTGCTACTTGCAATCCAAAAACAACAAGCATAGCGCACGTGGCATCAGCCATTGCTGCTGCAAGCACAGAGACACAAGCAACCGACACACGACCAGTCATCATGTTTTGCAAACAAAGAACCCCGCTAACTCCAATCGTTGTTGCAACTGAAAAACCTAAAGCACAGCCTTGCACGAAATACGATACATTCATCATGCTTCCTTTTTTTAAATAACAAAAAATAAAATTAATCTACAACGAACAATACTACAATCAAAAATTTAAATTGTTTTTTAAAATAAAACTATATATGCTTGATCTATCTTTTTTCAAAAAGTTCAACAAACACATGATCATATTTAAAAAAGCAGACGCAAGTAATGATGGAAAATGTAATCGTTATTCTTGAGCGATTATAATTTTTATCAACCATCATCAAGACCAAAAGAGACGACAAATCATCAAGCAACAAACTTAAGCAGTTCAAATTAAATTTTAAAAACCATACTATCCACAACCTTACTTACTCACAAAGATTATTTATGAAAAATTGTATTCGAGTACAACAATTTATTTGTGCAATATTTTTATTTTTACTAACTCAAAACATTAAAACCCAAGATTTTGAAAAAGATCAAAGTTATCAAAAATACTTTCAAGAACAAGACAAAATTTATCAAAGTCTTGTAAATTTAAAAATTCCCGGTGTTCGTCCTTTAAATATTGACAAAAGCTTAGCTGAATCCGTACTTGAAAATTGTCCAGAAGAAGTTAAAGAAATAATTTCCGACATTGAGCATAAATTATTTTCTTCGAATAAAAAAAACACTATTTTTTATGGGCCTTCAGGTACAGGAAAATCTGCAATAGCTCAAGCAATTGCAATAAAATGTCAAGTTCCATGTCTTTTTTTCAATGTAGGAACTATATCAACTGAGTATAAGGATTCAGGGATACAAAATTTAAGTAAAATTTTTAAATACGCACAAGAATTAGAAAAAAATTTAGGCAAGCCATGTATTATCATTTTTGATGAGTTAGAAGCTTTAACAAAAAAGCATGCTAATTCACATCATGCTGAAAACAATATTCTTGTAAGCTTTTGGCAAGAATTAGATTCGATGAAAAATAATAATGTGATTGCCATTGGAACAATGAATAACACTGATGATGTACCAGATCAAATTATCAATCGAACCTCTATGATAAAAGTTCCATTACCAAACTTAGAACAAAAAACAGCAATTATCGATTTTCATTTAAAAAAAAGAGCAGCACAGTACAAACTTGAATACCCTGAATGGCTGACTCCAGATTATCTTGCTTTAAAAACGCAAAAATTTTCAAACAGAGATTTAGAAAACTTAGTAGAACAAGCAACCAGATCAGCAATAAAAGCTCCCATCATGTCAAATAAAAGCACTAAAATTGTTCTAGGCAATAATTTTGATCACGTTATTAATCAAATAAAAAAACAACGCAGAGAAAAATGGATACATGCTTTTAAAAAATGTTTTCATGACTCAAAAATTGTTTTACCTGTTCTTGGGTTAGTGCTTGGATTGAATGTTGCTTACAATCAGATTAAAAGCCTTGCTCTTCAGGAAAAAAGTATCGCTATGCAAATTGCTAATCAAAAAGAAAATATTGCTATGCAAGAAAAGAACATGAAGCAAGCTCAAGACATTGCTAAATATCAAACTAGTTTTGAACATATGGCAAAACAAGCAAAAATTAACTCAATCCCTTGGTGGAGTTCTTACAGTAATTATTGGATGGATACTATTTATACCAGCAATAATGGATTTTTCAATAACACATTAGAGTCAATTATGATTAAAGAAATTCCTATAAAATCTGAATAATAAAATACATTTTTCAGCCAAAACAACCTTTTACAATTGGAACTTTCTATGTTAAAAACATTAAAAAAAAGCCTATTTGTCTCATTATTTATTTTTTCATCAAGCATTTTTTCATCTGCCTTAATAATCAAACGAGTTACTCAAGCAATAGTCACAAGAACATTGAATCAATCAACAGCATTTCATTCTTCTCGTGCTTCGCTTTGTCCTAATATTTTTGCCGCAGTAATGGCTCAGCTTGCTGCTGAAAAAGCAACAGAAGCTGAAACACAAGCGCAAGCAGCTCAAGCTATGGATACATCAACAAACAATCAACAATCAAATCAAAGCCTGACAAATGATAATCCAATTTTGCTTGCTGTGCATAAAAATCGCACAATTCATTATTATGAACCGTTAGATCCAAAATCAACATTGCCAAACTGGCATCCTTGCTGGCCAAATCAAATGATTGATGATCGAATAAGCAACAACGATAGCCAGAGTCATCAATATATGTCTGAAATGATTACTCAAGCTAACATAGAAGCAGCAGTAAATGCCATCGCTGCAGAAAAAAAATCACAATTATTAAAGGATATTTCAAAACTTTTAACAATAAATCAAACGGCAACTGTTCTTGCTTGTACAATGTTTGAATCTGTGACTACTCATGGGTCATGTTCAAATTTTGAACTTCAAAAATTACACGCAAAGCGTAATCAAGATCTTTTGCAATTAGAGAAAGCTTTAGAATCCTTAAGTGAACAAAATGACAAAGTTAGTTTAATAATTAATTCTGAAAAACATAACTGGAATTTAACTCTTGATTCAATATTGCGTGATGGATCAGTGCAAAATTATCGTGAAATAAAGCAAGCGTTAGCATTACAAGCTGCTATCAAAAAAATAAAATCTGATATTCAAGCTATTGATTATACATTAAAACAACGGGAGCATGCTTTTGAATCTGAACTACGATCAAAATCCCTTGAAGAAATTCAAGATAACGTAATTCCAAAAATCATTACAGAAAAAGAAGCGAATGATATTTCTATTACTGGCAAGCAAAAAAAAATTAATACTTTAAATAAAGAAATTAAAATTCTTGAAACGGAATTAAAATCTTATACCAATAGCTGGCTCGGTGCAAAATCGTGGAGATGGATTTCAGGAAATGAAATTCAAAAAATTTTAAACGATAAGCTTGACGAAGCTTATACAAAAAAAGAACAATTAAACAAAGAACTTCAATTGGTTCATGATCAACAACAAGAAATTAAAACAAAAGTTGAGCAAGCTTACAAAATTCTTCTTGAAAAACAACAAGCTCAAAAAGTAAAGCTTGCGCAACACAATCAAGAACAAGAAACTTTTATCAGCTCTGAGCAATGTGTACAAAATCAATATGATGCATGCAGCTTTGATCTTGAAAAATGTCCAGATCCTGGACTTGAACAAGCATGGGCTGATCGTCAAGATGCGTTATGTAACACGATTGAACAAGGTTACGCACAATTCGATCAAGAATTTGATTTAACTCCTGAATTGTTTAGCTTCTTAACCGCTCATGATATTGATCCTAAAGAATTTCAAAATTTTTATGGTACGTCGTTACAGCAGCAATTGCACAAAGAAATGTGTGCAATTTTGTCACAAACAGCACAACTGGAATCAAAATTTCCGTATCAAAGTAATTTAATAAATAACATTGTTAATGTTGCAGATGCTGCACATGATGCCAATAAAAATGGAAATGTTCTTTTAGCTTCACGATTGATTGATGTTGATTCTCTTTTGCTAAAAATATCACATGAGATTTTTACTGTCGCAATGCCTTACGCGCAAGCAGCAACTTCAGGTCTTATCCACAGCGTTCAAGATTTTATTCACACTGTTGCACATCCAATAGAAACAGCTCAAAATCTTGGTAAAGCAATTTATTATGTCTTAGAAACAGCAGCTTTAAATTGTTACGATGAAGTTGATGGATTTGAAGATATTTATATTCCGCTGCGAGATCAACGAAATGCAGAAATTATAGAAGGATTAAAAAATCTTGGCGAGCACATGACAAACGCTTCAGGTCCTGAAAAATTTGAAGCATTAGTTCGATTTGGTGCTGATTTTTTCATTCCTGGAAAAATTATTTCTGCAGTTGGTGGCGTTTGTGATGTAATCAAAGCAGAAGCAAATATTGAAAACACTGCAAAGTTAGTAGCTGGTGCAAATGAACAAGCAACTATCGTAAAAAATTCTGAACATGTTGCAAAAACTGTTGAAAAAATTGAAGCTTTAACACAAAAAAAAATCACTCAAAGCGTTGCTAAAAATTTACTGGATGCTGAGCAAAATTTTGATAAAACTGCCACATCGTCGATAAAACAAAAAATTAAACGGGCTAGCGATGCTCCTCCGGCCGTTGATATGCGAAGCTTGTTAGATAAAAATTTGGAAATTGTAGAAAGTGTTTCTCAAGAAGCTGTCCGAAAAACACATTTGCCTGATGGTAGGGTTCGATATTATAAGGCTGAGCAACCCTCAATGCATCCTGGCCCTACCAGAGGTTTTTCATATGTGCTTGAACATGATTCTAGCAAAGGCATAATACGTGGTTGGTACGAAGGTTACACTCATGATGGCATAATTAATCGAGTTCATCCTAAAATGATTAATGGAAAAGAAATTTTTTCTTTGCATTATCCTCATACAAAAAAAGAATTAGAAATAATTGCACAGTTAGTAAAAGGTAAGAAATAATGTATACAAGAAAACAGTTCGGACAAGAATTAAAAATTCGAATAAAAAACAAACAAGATGTCGGTGATATTGGCAACTGGTCATACTCTATGTATTCGCAATATCGTAGAGAAATGGATATGACGTTTAGAGATTTATTAATAACTTTAGGCGGAATGAGCATGGGGCCTGAATTTGAACGATCTTATGACGAATTAAATGACATCGCTGATCGTTTAATAGCTGGCGAAGATGTAAAATTATAAAGTTAATCATACCTTTCAAGTCCTGAAAAATTTGAAGCATTAGTTCACTTTGGTGCTGATTTTTTTATTTTTGAAAAAATTATTCATGCGGTTGGTGGCATTTGTGATGCAATTAAAGCAGAAGCAAATATTGAAAACACTGCAAAGTTCATAGCTGGCGCAAATGAACAAGCAGCTATTGTAAAAAATTCTGAATATGCTGCACAAACTATTGAAAAAATAGCACAAGAAACAACCTAAAGTTCATAATTGCGCTACTATAGAAAATACCGTAAACAGACATATTGTCACTTCATATCCATATAAAGGATAATTATGAGATATATATTTTTGTATTTAAATTCATCATGTGCATATGAATATAAAGTATCGACTCGAAATTTGCCATTATACGATTTATATAATCATCTTGATGATGACCAAGAGCGTTTGATTGAAGTTAAAGAAGACAAAAAAGATCCTAATAAAGTTATTATTTGGTCAACAGATAATATTAAAAAAAGTTTAATGCCTGAAGATTTTAACGCTCATCAAGATTTTACTCGTCAAAAAGATTATTTAGCTTATTGCGAACAATTCGGAAAATATGGAATGAAGCGTTTTGCAGAAATGCCAGCTATTCGAATATCTCGTGAAAATTATGAACAGTTAAAACAACAATTTCAAGGACTTTATAAGCGCAAGCATCAATATTTAATCATGCGTGAACATGATGATGGACATGTTGATATGCTTGAAAAAGATGAATTGTCTCAGCAAGACATTGCAATCATGAATCGTGAACATAAAATTTTTCAAAACTATATCAAGCGATTGGAAGCATATCAAAAAGCTCACCCTCATCGTTCTTATATATGGCGTTCACCTGCCGACAATGAATTTGAATCAGACTTTGCATTGTATGATGCGATTGATGAGCAAGGTGTTGATTGATAAAGACAAAACAATAAAAATTAAAATATGCAAAATTATAATTAAAAATTGAAAGTAGCAAAAATTTTACAAACAAATTTTTAACGAATAAATGTACGAAAATTAAAAAATACTCTGCCAAAAAAACTTTTAAAAGCCAACTTTTTAATGTAAAATATAGGAAATAATTAATGTAAAAAGTTAAATTATTTCCTATATTCTTTTTATTTTTAAAACAAAAACGAACAACAATGAATCTGAAAAAACTATTTCTTATATTTTTTATCTTAGTTCACCCTGTAAGCAACACAACCTACGAACAACCAAACAATTATGATGGTCAAATTTTAGCAATTGCTTGTGCCACAATGGTTGCGGCAGGCATTGCTGGCATAGCTTATAATTACTTTTACTATTGGGATTATTCTTTACAAAAATCAAATACACACAATTTAGATTTTCTTGTAAAATCACATGAGCAAGCAGATCAAATTGAAGAACTTATTCAGTATTTACATGATCCAATCAACCATGCTGCATCAAAACACAAATATTCAACCGGTATTTTATTTTCAGGAGATACAGGGCCATTGTTTGTTCAAGCGTTGAGCAATCAACTTAAAAATCGATGTTTTTATATTGATGTTTTTGATTTTTTAGGTCACTACGAACTAAATTATTCATCCGGCCAAATAAAAAATTTGCATCAAAGCGCTGGCAACGTAACCAGTTTTTTTAATTATGTAAAACGACAAAAAACACCTTGCCTGATTATTTTGAGCAATCTCGACGATTTGCATTATCAAACATTAAATAATTCAAATCAAAAGGCCGAATTAGAAAAATATCTTTACGAAGAATTTGAGGCTATACAAAATCAAATATCTATTGAAATTCAACAGCTGAAAAACTCTCAAGCCCCTATTGTTTATAGCGCTATGGTTTCAGACCAAAAAGCATTAGCAATAAAATTTAAATTTTCATTTACCAATGTGTTTAATAATTGGTATTTATTAGACGCTCGCACAAAAATTATAGATCATTTATTTAAAAGCCTGTGGAAATATATTGATATTAGCCCTTATGAATTTGCACGAAGAACTACAAAATTTACAGAAGAAAATTTACTTTTACTTCGTGAACAAATTATGAATAGCATTGTGCTCAACACTGACAAAATCAAACTTAAAACAGCAAGCGAAATTATTGATGATTTTACTTATGGCAAAGTGCAAAATACGAATAATTCATTAATTTATCCAAAAGCCGAAGATAATCCTGAATTGAAAATTACGGCATATCATGAATCTGGACATGCATTAATCAGCATGATTTATAATAATCAATTCACGTTAGATAAAGTTTCTATTCTTGCTCGTGATGCTCATCTTGGATTAACTCAATCATTTAACATAAATCATGGTGCAATCATGACTCAAGAAGAAATATTAAATGAGATTTGTCTGAATTTAGCAGGATATGCAGGCGAAGAAATGCTTTTATCTAAAAATACGATATGGAAGGAATCATCTGATTACCAGCGCGCTTATGAACTTGCATGTATAGTTGCTAAAAAAACTTCGCATTCTGATCCTTTAAAAATTATTGATCAAGAATATACACACGCATTAAAACTTTTAAAACAATATGAAAAACAATTTAAAACATTAGCGCAAGCTTTAATAGAGCATAAAGTTTTAATGGCAGATGAAATTTACACCATATTAAATACCAATCAATAAACGAATTTTATGAAAAAAAACATATTTATTTTTATCGGATTGTTTGCTTGCATGCAAACAATATCAGCTTTTAATTTTATAAATGATTATTGCTTTATAAATAATTTTATAAACAGAATACCGATTGATTCAATTGAAACTTTGCAATCGTCTTTACATGAAAAAGTAAGAATTTTAAATTACCATGCAAAAAATAACAACGCTTCTCAAAAAATGCTTTCTTGCTTGCACGCGTCATTAACAAACGAAATAGAATATTTAGAATTGCAAATAAAAAATTCATACAAAATTGATCAAAAAAATTTAAAACAAACAGCCTTTTTGTCTGTTGTTGCTGGAATATCTACCTATTTTGCATACTATTTTTATAAAAAAAGTGCCCACGCAAATCAAGCATTTTTAAATATTGTACATCAAAAACTTTACACAAATATGTCAATTTTAAAACAATATAATGAATGCATGATTGCCAATCAATACAAAAAAAGATGCCACGATCAAACTGGTATCATGATTGGAATCACGGCATGTTCTTATGCTCTATTATTGATGTACGCTTATAATGCATACACATTAGATCCGAACAGAAACACTGAATTTCTTTTCAAATATAAACAATGTTTAAAGTTGGTAGAATTAATTCAAGAAATTCAATCACAATAAGCCCACAACTTGAACACCCAAACAAAGATCCAGTCAATAATTTTTTCACCTTTCTAAAATAATTTGAACTTTAGCTAAAATTTATTTTAGTATGAGTTTACAAAAAAAATCACATTTTTTTGCAATGACTGTTTGAAAGGTTTGAAATTTATGAAATATGTTAAAATTATACTGCAATTCATCGTTTTTACAGGCTACAGTTTGGTCCAACCCTCACAAGGCGCAATACCAGCACCGGCATTAAAACCCCTGGCAAAATCTGCACCCAAGCAAATCAACACTGCCAAAACTGCACCAGCATCAGCACAACCAAAAAATACAACCCCAACAAATCCTGTAGTGCTAGAAAAAATTCCTTACCTTCAAGAACTGCAACAAGTTAACATGTCACCAGAAATTTTGAAAGGTTGGCAACAACTGTATGACCAATTTTTACAAGCAAACTCTGACCAACCCCATGCCGTAGCAGGCACAGCTCATGCCACCGCTCAACCCAAGGGCGCGGCACACTTCATTCAGAATCCAAGCGCACTTAAAACATTGCTCACTACCAACTTTTTTAACCTTATGGCTCAATACCTAAACCCAACAACCTTTCCAAAATTCAACAATGACCCAGACAGCCAAATTCACTTTAATTATGCAACAACACATCTTCGCGACACGGCACTCCGCCTTGGCTCAATTTCGTCGATTACCGACGTTTCTGGTACGCCTACGACAAATTTTACTGGTGACTGCCGCGACTTAGGCATTATCGTTAACATTCAAAATAACACCGATGCTCAATTTTCGATTAATCAAACATCACTCGACGGTACCAAAACAATTCAAATCGGGCAGATCAATCCCGGCTTAAATGAAGTTAATCTACACACAGCAGCCTTACAAAATTCTTCTAGCTCTACCAATCAAACAATAAATTATTTTGAAATTGTAGAAAATATTACTCAACCAACGATTACCATTTCACTTAAAATACTGTCAGGTGCAGAGCTGATTACTTTTTTAAAGTCTTTACCTCATGCTCCAACAAACTCTGATGAGCTCATAACCATGAATGGCCTTCCAACAGGTACAAAATATCTTGCAAATTCTGCTGATTCGTACCTGGTTTTAATGCAAAATCCATCTGCTCCAGGCTCCACACAACCAAACTATGACCAGCAGATTCAAGCAATTAATCTTTCAAAACTATCAGGGCCATACTTATTAAGCATGCAGCTGAATGAAGAGTCAATTGAAATGACACCAGCTCAAGGCAAAAAATCTGCAGTCCTCATAGATGTTTTTCAACCATCACTCAACACCGTGCTTGAAGTTAAAAACAAAGTCATAAACACCACACAATATCCTCTGCTGATTTTGCCACAATTCTTATGGATCAATAAAACACTACAATCATACTGGACACTATTAAATTCTTGCCTTATTGCAGCAAAATCTGAGAATAAATTTTTTGGACTCAACAGCTTTGGTAATACTTTTGAATATTTTACCGGCCTTGGCTGCTTTGATATTAACCATAAATATGCGTTTTGTATTGATTTATACAATCTTTTAAAGCCTGGCGAATGCTTTCATGATGCCTCATGGCTTATGGGATCAGCACTTTATGAAACAAATTTACAATATTGTTCTGATTTGGCACAATTGCACAGCTCTCAAGATTCAAATGGAAATATTGTTGGAAATGGTACAGCGTTTTTTTATATTAATTTTAAAGTACAATTACATCCTCAATTGACACAAACAACTAACAATTCAACTCTATTTTCAGCAAAAGGATTTTTTACGGTTTATACTCAACCAACGTATCAACTTTGGACTTTTTTATGCAGCATTTTAACAACTGAAATAAAAGAAGGAGTGTTTGCAGAATTAACAGAAATTCAAACAGGGATATATCAATTAACATGGACCAATAAAAAAAATAAACTTTTATATCAACAAATTTTATATTTTAACGATACTATTTCTAAAATAAATATTGAATTTTTAAATAATGATAAAAATTGGACAGGATCACAAGTTCCGCCACATTTACTTAAGTTAAAAGTTGGCATAAAAAATGACTTTAAGGTTACTTATGAATCAATGCCTACAGCAAACAAACATTTATTAAGCATCCAAGCAACATCCCCAATTGATAGAAGCGGAGTTATCCATATTACTTATCTTTTAAATCAAGAACAAACCAATCAACCTCTATCTACGCTTTACTACGATCTTTATAATACCTTTCAAAGTTCAAAATTTACTCGATGCCAGATTCTTCAAAATGGCAACTTGCCATCATTTTTATCAAATCTTACGGTTCAAGATTGGAAAAATGGTATTTACATAATTCCAAGCGTACAAAACCAAAAAAACTTAAGCCCTCAAAATCCTGGATATTTAACAGTAACATTTTATAAATCCGATAAAACGCTTCTTGGAAACATAAAAAGCAAAGGATTATATCAAAATGACCCAAGCCAACCAGGAATTCAACATCCAGTAGAGCTTTCTACTACCTACAGTAACGCATTTAAACCTATGCTAGAAGGATCTTTAACTTCTGGTTTGCTTGCAAAATATAAAAAATAAGTTTCAACTTTTAAGAAAAAACCCTTTAAATATTGCACTTTTCTTAGTTTTTTATATATATTGTCTTATAATGTAGGTAATTTCATTTTAGGAAATATATAGAATATGGATAATTCTACGCAAAATTTAAGCTTAGTTGGTTTATTTATAAAGCGTAAAAATATACCTAATCCAATAATTAAAGACATTCATAAAGAATTATTAATTTATTTATTTGAAGCACAAATTCTTTTATTAAGTTTTTTTCATTTAAAAAATAAAAATTTATATGTTTTTGATGGCAATGTCGGTGATGCAAAATGCCAAACCAGAGCGTCAATTCTCATTAATATGTATACTCAAGATAATGCACGGTTTGCAGAAAAAATCTTTATAAAACAAAATCTTGAATCTTTAGTTCAAAAAATTAAAAATCTATTAGCTGAAAATGACTTTAAAAATCATTTATTTGTAAAAAATAATGTTCATGTTTTTAAATTTAAAAACATGAACAATTTTATAGAAAAATATCAATTAAATATTCTCCTACCAAAAGAAATTATAATTCCAGCATTGTGCATGATCACAAAGTTATCAAGAACAGAAATTCATGCATTAACAGAAAATGAAATTAGCAAGCAATCAATAGATAAATTACAAGAATTAGCAAAAATACAACTTTGTCAATTATCAATCCAATACGAAAATAGTTTAATTAGTTGTCCTTTATCAGAAGAAAAAAAAAGTCTCACCCAAATTGAATCAAAAAAATATTCTTCTGATTTTTTAAAAATGACATCATTTTTTTTAGGATTTAAACCAATTTTTCAAAAAATGAAAATCAATAATGAATTTTTTATACAAAAAATAATTTATTTTTGTACATGTAACGGAATAATTAATCAAACTCTGCATTTATATCGATCCGAAAAAAATATATTTAAAGAAATAGATATTAGTTTGATTGATAAAAATAAAGTTATTATGGTTATTGAGGGTTTGTCATATTCAGGATCTTTTAATAATTTAAAAAATAATCTTTTAATTCCTCTCAATAAAAGATCAATTCCAAATGAATATCAAACACCTTGCAAATGTTCTTTAGTAAAAAATAAAAAATTTAAAAATAATATCGAAGAAATAATTTTAGCAAATTTTGCTCAACATCCACAATTTATCACAGGTGCTGAAATTAATTGGAAAGATCTAGGATTAACAAATTCAAATTTAAAAAAAGAATTTGATCATTTAAAAACCATTTCAGGTTGCAGCAATGACGATATGTCTCAATTTTGCATTCTTCATGTTTATGCTTCGACGATTGCTGATGTTTTAAAAGAACAAGAAGAAATGGAAGCACGATTGCAGGCAAAGTAATTTTATTTTTTTATTACTAAACTAATTTATCAAAAATTAATAACTTAATATTTGACCAATAAAACAGTGCCTACTTTCATTTGACCACTTCAAAACAGCTTGTTATTCTATCTTTTATAAAATCTTTACAATGTTTTTTTAAAAAAGATTACAATGAAAAAATTTCTTCTTTCTTTTATATTATTTTCAACATCAATAGTATTCACATCAAACGATGGAGAATTAAAAACGGTTCAACAAGCAATATTAAGGCAACAACAAATAGCGGCAAATGATGCATCTTTACACAAAAAAACAAATTCATCAGTTGATCAAGCTCCTACTATTATAACAAATTCTGTTGAAAATTTTATTATAGCTCATCCATGGTATTCAGTTTTTGGTGCAGTTGTTTTCACTTTTGCAGCAATCAAAACTTGGAATTATGCTTCGAAATCAAACAAAGATGACGAAAATTCAGACTTCACTAACTAATTCTTTTTAAAATTTTAAAACAGCAAAAGCATAATCATATTAATTTTTATTCAAAATATGCTTTTATAAAAGACAAATAAATACTTAAATAAGGCTTTTCAATGCGTAACAAAATTATTTTTTTTATCTTATTTTTCCAACATTTTCAACTATTACTACCTACTGATCAATCAAATTTTCATGAGCAACTCAATGTTGCTCTTTTAAAAAATGTAACTGTTGAAAATCCCTCAGAAAAAGAACAAACATTAATTAATGTTGCTAAAGCTTTTCATAATTTTGGCACACCAATCAAATTATCACAACCTGAAAATTGGCATGCGTTACAAAGCGTTGATTTTTTTTCAATTTTAGCAAAATATAATCACACTCAAACTGTTTCAGGCTGCCGAATGCTTCAACAACAATGCTCTGTTGGCATGACCGATGATATTGCAATCTTACAATCACGCCAAAATCGAATTCAATTTTTACATCAACATTTTGAGTTAAGAGAAAAACTATCCGCTATTTTGTATCGATCAATTCATGCTGAGCAAAAATTTTTAAACTTATTTAAAGACCTCGATCCATCAGCTCGTAATTTATACTTTTCATCTGAGTGGTTTGCAAAATTAAATGAAGATTCAACAGCAATGGAAACTTCTGCAAGAATAGAATCAACCATTCCATTAATTATGAGTATTTTGTTGTTTATTTATATTCCAATAATCATAAACCTTAAACAGGATAATACTGATTCCATTTTTTTTTCAAAACTAAGTAACGCTGTTTATAAAGCATTAATAAACATCACTCAAGCTCCAAAATACGCTATAGATGATTTAACACCTCGCACTGGTTATACTACAGCTGTAGCCTTAACAACGGCTTATTATGCTCACACAGCCTATACAGATTACATGCTTTTTAAACATTCCAAGGAACTATTCGACATCATATATGAAAAGCAGCAAGATTTAATTGCTATCAGTCACTTAATTAAATCTTTAAAAATGATGCAAAAAACATTTGAACAACATGAACAACTTAAAGAAATAATGCCAACGGAATATGCAAAGCTTACAGAACTTTTTGATCAAAATAATACACAACCATCATTTGATTTAAAAAAATTAATTTCAAATCTTCTTTCAACATCATTTAAAGGAACTGGATCATACTTTTACTCACAGCAAGGTAAAATTCTTGCAACGCATCATGCTCTTGTTCGAATCAAAGGTGAGCTTATTCCATACCTGGAAGCTTTTGGTCAAATTGATGCATATCTTGCAACCGTTAAACTTTATGATCAATTTAAAGATCATCCAAACGCACAGTTTTGTTTACCAGAATATATCAACAATGATGCTCCAATATTTATTACAAACAACTTTTGGCATCCTTTACTTAATCCAGAAACCGTTGTTTGCAACGAGTTAAATATGGGCCATCAAAATTCTCATGCAAATTTAATTATCACAGGACCAAATGCTGGTGGCAAAACAACAGCGCTTATGGCATTAATCATTAATATTATTTTTGCACAAAGTTTAGGAATAGCACCATCAAAATTTCTTTGCTTAACACCATTTACCAAAATTCATAGCTCATTAGATATCACTACGAACCTTAAAGAAGGTTTATCATTATTTGCTGCAGAAGTAGATCGTGCAAAAAAATTGAAAAATTCTATTATTTCATGCTCTTCAAAGCAAAAATCATTTACTATCATTGATGAATTATTTACAGGAACTGCAGAATCTGTTGCTTCTGATATCGGTTTTCAATTTGCAACAATGCTTGGGAATATAAAAAACAGCATGATGATTATTACAACACACATTAAAAATTTAACAAAATTAGAAGAAAAAACTGAATATTTTACCAATTACAAAGTTGCTGATGCGTTTATTAATGAAAAGGGTATCATCAGCTATCCATTCAAGCTTGTTCAAGGGATCTCAGATCAAAATATTGCCGTAGAAATGATGCAGCAAGAAGGTATTTTATAACAATAAAAAAATATAAAATAATCTTTAATACTTCCTTGCTAACAAATTTGCCTCCATCAATAAAAACATCGCAGCTGTTAAAATGAAGTGTTTTTATTATTACAAAAGAATTAACCATCATATTTAAAATTTTTAATTAACGATGACACCATTTATCAAACATCCGAACGACTGATGCATTATTTGTTGGTAGTTCTGCTCTATTTTTACCGATCCAGCGCAATTCTTTTGATTCTTTATTTTGTATAATTTCTTCATCGCCAACAACTTTTAATAAAAATCGTACATCGTAATGATCATGAACCTTTTCACGACTGGTTGCAGGAATTTCATGAATATCAAGATCAAAAATTTCAGTACTTACCGGCACAATATTTTGTATTCCTGATTCTTCTTGAACTTCTTTGATTGCAACGGCTAACACATCTAAATCACCATCACAATGCCCACCCAACTGAAACCAACGATTCAATTTTGCATGATGCAACAACAACGCTTTTGATCCATCTTTATTTTGCAGCCATGCCGAAGCAGTAATATGTCCAATTTCTAATGTTCGTTCAAAACAATCAACATTTTGATCAATAAACAAAAGTATTTTTTCTTTAAACATTTGCTCTTGCGAATTTACAGGATGATACCTTTGTAATAATTTTTTTAAATAACCCAAGTTGTGACCTATAGTAAACCTATACTGTATCCTAAAATAAAAGTA
>DALYET010000013.1:9234-24230 GCA_031972395.1 Candidatus Chromulinivoraceae bacterium | reverse complement strand
AAAAATATTTATTCATAAAATTCCCCTAAATTTTATTACGCTTGATAGATATAAAGATATATTATGAATGGCTTAAAAAACAATATTTGGGTGATTAAAAAGGGCTTTAATGAAAATTAAAGCCCTTTTTAATCACCCAGTAATAGGTACAGTTTTTATGAACAAACTTTTGTTATGCAATCTTGGCAAGCTTTGATACATGCTTTACAAGCATCAGAACAATCTTTGCAAACAGTTTTGCAGTCTGCATCGGAACTGCCACCACCGCAAGCATCAGCGCAGGCATTATTTTTTTCTACGGCTTTTTCACAGGCTTTAATGCAGGCATTGCAAGCATCATTACATGCTGCATTTTTGCAGTTTGCCATGTGTTCACGACAAGCTTGAATGGTTTTTTTACAGGCAGAGGCTGCATCACGGGATGGAGCAATGCAATGATTTCTTGGAACTTCACCTTTGACAAACTTGTCACACACGCCAGCGCATGCACCAAGCTTTTGAACAGCAAATTTACATGCTTCTTTGACATTTGACATAAACAACTCCTTTTTTTAGTTGAAATTGCTTGTAGCTTAAGATGCATGAAAATTTTGTCAACGAGGCTTATTTTATAAAAATAAACAACGTGCCAACACAGCTAACGGATGTAAGCTTGATATGCTGTATATTTGCACAATAGTTTTTTGTTCCACTTCAACAGATCTACCATTAATTGATACAGTGATTTTTAAATGTTCGTTTGAGGTGTTATCAATGCTAAAGTTATTTTTTTTGATTAAAGGAATTGTTTCTTTTGCTCGAAGTATTGATAAAATTCTATATTTCCAAATGGATGAAACAATATATAACATATTATTTTCAACTTTGAATCCAAACGAGAGAGGTAAACACCATTTTACGCATGCCCATCGTTGAACAAAGATATTATTATTTGATAAGATGTTATTTAAAATTGTAAATAAATGAGGATATATACAAATATCATTTTTTACAAGATCGATCACTTCAAAACCTTGAATTTCAATACTCATATTGTGAATTCCATATAATCGTTTCTTGCCGCCAATGTTTCCGTCAGAATTATTTATAATATTGTAATTTATTGATGTGCAACAATCACCAGTAACTATTGTTTTGAAGGAAATATCTTCATCATTCATATATGATAAAAATGCATATGAATGTTTGACAAATAAAAGAGTAATAATGAAAAATATTTTTTTAAATTGCATGAATAGCTCCTATGATTGTAAATATATATATAATATTGTAGCAAAAAAAAGTTGAAATAAACTTAGTTTTTCAGAAAAGAAATAATTTTTTGTGCAGATTGAGTAATGGATAGTTTGCCGGTGTTGATAAAACAATCATAATTTTTAAAAATAGGTGCAATATGCACAATGTTTTGATCATTTTGAAAAAATTGATTCATAATTTTTTTTAAGGCTAACGTTATAAAAAAACCATAGCTTTTTTGCAATGTTTCTTTGTTTAAGGTGTCAATGTGTGATTGATTTTTTTTCACTGGTTTATATTTGTTGCAAAATTCATTAAAAACAGTTTTTAATTCACGATGATTTTTTTTGTTATCTTCATGGTTTCTTTTGTATACATGTTCAATTAATTTTTCAGGAGAGCAGTACAGTAGCACTGTTACAATCTTTAAATCTTGAGAAGGATCTATAAAAAATTTAAAATCATGAGTATCGACAATCACATTGAATCCTTTTTGAGTTGTATCATTAATCGCATCCCACAATAATTTATTTTTGCGCGCAACTCTGAATTGATTGCTGGCAATATATTTCCAATTATCAGGTAATGTTTTTAATAGTTCTGTTGCAATGGATGTTTTGCCTGATGATGAACAACCGTAAAGAACAATGATTGACTGTTGTGATAGTACACTGAAAGAATCGCATGCAACAAAAGCAAAAATTATTATTTTTAGATAGTTCATGATTTTTTCTCCATGTTTTATGTTTATTGTTATAAAAAATGAAGATTTAAAATCAATAATTTATGATAATTTTTTTGCAACGGTAAGAATATTTAACGTTGTCGTGTCAATAAATGTTGATCCATCCATGCCAAATTGAGAAATTACATTAAAGTAGATTGATAATTGTATCTTTGGGTTTATTTGAGCCATGTTGAATTTTGAAATGATTGTAGGGCGGTTGTTGGTAAGGTAAATTTATGAGATAAAACAACAACGATTCCTGTGAGCATTGCACCCCAAAACATATCCACAACAGTAACAATGAGTGGCCAATTTTTAATAGTTGCCTGATTTGTTAAATCATATGCAGAATAGGCTACAAGGCCAAATAAAAAACCTTCAAAAAAAAGTTTGCTTACCATGACGTCAGATGCAGATGCATAGGGGATAAGAATAAAATGATTGATTGCAATTGAATATAAAATGTAAAATAAAATAGCCCATGAATAGGTAACCGTGTCAGCAAATAAATAACCTAAATAATGCCTATAAAATCTTTGATTCATGTATAAAAGCCATGCGCCATCGATAATCATAAATAAAAAAAATGTTTTTAAAATTCTTATGATATATAACAACATATTATTATTTCCTGCCTTAATTTAATTTTAAGACAAGCATACTGTAGAAATAATGATTTTTGCAAATGTGATTTTTATTAAAATTGATTAGATTTTAATAATTTATTGCATGGCTTTGCTGTATACATTGGGTATTTGAGTTGTTTTATCCTAAGGATGGAATCGATAGATGGCTGCCATTAAATTTTGATTTTTTCATAAGAAAAGCTTGATGTTTTTCAACGGCTTGTGTGACAACGGTATCAATTAATTCATTGGTGATTGCACAAGGATTTAAGGTATCAGCATCAGTTTTTAAAGTATTGATAATACCTTCAAGTTCACCAGCTGATAATCCATTTGTTTTTTGTGCAATTTGTTCAATTGTTGTTGGAGTTAATATCTTTTGAACAGATTGAATAAATGCTGCATCGTTTTGTTTTTTATCCATTAAGATAATATCTTTATAAAGATTTAAAATTTTGACACGTTCAGCTTGTTGTGGAAGTGGCAATTCAATTAAATCATCAATTCGACGATGCATAGCAGAGTCTAAAGCATCTTTATGGTTTGTTGCAAAAACAAGCATAAATTTATTGCTTCTTGTTCCTGTGTAATTTAAAAAGTTATTTAAAATTTGATAACCCTTGCTTTGAGGGTCCATGTTTTCACGCATTGATAAAAAGGATTCTGCTTCATCAATAAAAATTAAAAGTCCTTGAGTTTTGTTTGCCCATGCAAATAATTGATCAAGTGCTTCAATTCCTTCTCCATCCTTAAATTTTGAGAATGATGAACCGCTCATGGATACATATTCAAGTCCAGAACGTTTTGCAAGTTCAGTTGCAAATAAAGTTTTACCTGTACCTGGGGCGCCATAAAGCATTAAATTGCGATATTTAACATTGGTTGCACCAGATTTTATTTTGGTATGAATTGTTTTTGTTACTTGAACAATATTTTCAAGGCGTTTGTCTACATCAGGAGAAAAGATCATAGGATTTTGAGCTTCTTTAGAACCAAAAATAGAAGAGAAAAATCCTTTTTTTGATGAAGAAATGATCAGCTTTGGACGCATTAATTGACGTTCAATCATGCGAAGGGCCATAGGAATTCCATACTGGGCTGTAAAGAAAATAATTGCAGATGTGATTAAAATTCCTTGAAGTTTTGTTACGTTATTTAAAATTCCATTATTAACAAAACGATTGATGTTTCCGGTGTTAAAATCAATAATGCTATTTGCAGCTTGTTGAGCGTCACTTTCTTTATCAAAACTTTTCTGAAGGTTTTCGCATAGTTTTTTAAATTCATCACCGGTTAAAGATTGGCTAAATCCTTTTAATATACTGTTTAAAAAGGCTTGGGTTGTTTCTGGAGAGGCATTTTGAATGACCTTTCCCCATTCGGTAAAAAATCCTCGAGCTGCAGCAGCTGCTAATTTTTCGACTGATTGATCGTTGTTTGAATTAAAGTAGCTTGGCATGATTGATGCTGATTGAGCGAGAATAGACATAAATACTGTAAAAAATAAAATTGATTTTTTATACATAAAACCCCCAAAAAACAGATAAGAATGGCAATAATTATAGTTTATCAGAATTTGGTTTTATTTCAAAAATGGTTGTTTTATTTAATTTTTGTTGCCCATACATATAAGGTTTCATCAGGATAAAGCATTGATTTTGAAGTATTGATGAGATTAAACCCTAGTTTGTTATAAAACTTTTCACCAACTTCTTTGTTTGTTGTTGTTACTGCTACGTAGGAAATATCGTTATTTTGAGCTATTTTTTTACAAGTTGTTAAAAGTAAGAGGCGGCCTAATCCTTTATGAGCAGGATTTTGTAATATAGCCAATTGATCAATGGTGGCAGTTTGAGGATAAAGATGGGGAGTTGTATATTTGATATATCCAATGGGATCAGCATTGAGCTCTAAAACGTTTGTCACGGTGATTGATCCATCGTGATTATAAATTTCACCTTTTGCATTGCTAAATTGTGCCAAATGTTGAGCTTGAGCCATTCCGTACGCAAATTGTTTTTGTGCATTATTGTAGCATGGATTTTTAGGTGATCCGCTAAAAATATCTTTAAAGCTTTGTTGTGCACATTTTGCTAATGTTTGTGCATGTTTTGCATATAAAAATGGAACAATTGAAGGATTTGTTGAAATTTTAAGGTGTGTAGTAATTTGTAAAATATAGAAAAAAATTAAAATATGTTTTTGCATGTTTAGGTATTTTAGTTTTGCAGTATTTTTAAAGAAATTTTAATATATCTTTTTTACTTGAAACTTTGTCTAAAATATGTGTGATGTAATTATTTTCATCAATTAAAATAGCAATAGTGTGAGGATGTGAAGTCCAATATTGTGAATAATCAAAAAAACCATATGGACTATTACCATATATTTTAATCTTTGTATTATTATCAGACGATATTAAAAAAGAATTTTCTTTTTGATACTTAGGGACATAGTCTATTATTGATGTAGAAAAGTATTTGCGCGTTATTAATGTAATAATCGAAATATTCATGTTGCAGTGTAAAGTTTCGATATAAATGTTGTATGGCAAATTTATGTTAAAATTCGATAAATTTGATAAATTCTGTTGATTTCCAATTAATAAAACAGATTTCAGTTTTTTGTTAGATTTTTTGCGAGCATATTCAATATTTTCTGTAAAAATGCCGTGATATAGTCCAAAAAGCCGTTCATCTGAAAAAATAGGATATTCAGAAAGATATGTGTTAGGTTTGATATGTGCGCTAAAATTTGATTGTTTGCTATAAAGTAGCAACGAACATGAAATTAAAAATAAATTTATTACAAAACGATTAAGCATTGAAAACCCCCAAGAAAATGCATTAAGAATACCGATAGTTATAGTTTATCAAAATATGGTTTTATTGTAAAATTGTTTAAAATTAGGTGGTTTTTGATTGGATATTGTGTGCCTAAGGCACGAATATAAAAAAATTCATTTAAAAGACTGGCTTGTCATTCATTTGCGGTGCAAATGAATGGCGGGATTGACGGGACTCGAACCCGCGACCTTTCGCGTGACAGGCGAACGCTCTAACCAACTGAGCTACAACCCCGTAAATTTTGGGAAAACCAAGAATTTAAAGTTATCTTTAAAAATGAATGGCTCCTTGGACTGGACTCGAACCAGTGACCTACTGATTAACAGTCAGTTGCTCTACCAACTGAGCTACCAAGGAACAAATTTCAAAACATTTGGCACCAGGGGTGCAAAATAAAAGAACATTTAAAAGATATGGCTTGCCATTCTGTTACCAGGTAACTGAATGGTGGGCGATACTGGATTCGAACCAGTGACCCCCAGTTTGTAAGACTGATGCTCTACCAACTGAGCTAACCGCCCAACTTTTAACGTACATTTCTAAGATTTTTAAAGATATTGAAAGTGTACTCAATCCGCACAGCAAAGTCAAAGCGAAATCATGAAATTATTCGAATTTTTAATTTTTTTAAAAAAATAGATGTGATAAACTGAATGTTGCATTTACACAGAATCTTATTTTTTAGCGTTAAAGGCAGTTATGGCAAAATTTCAGGAATATTTAAAAAATATCTTTTGGGTGCTTTTGATTTTACAATTCGCACCATCAATTTTTCAATCACTTTCAAAACAATGGTCTGATCATGTTGAGCCAAAAAATAAAGTTGGCTTAGTCGTGATTAATACGATGATTAGTGGGTCGACTGTTTTAAATAAACAGTTCACAAAATTGTTTAAAGATCCAGAAATTAAAGCAATTTTAATTAAAATTGATAGCGGTGGTGGCGCGGCAGGGTCATCGGATGCAATTTTTAAAGAAATTTTAAATCTGAAACAACAATATCAAAAACCTGTTGTTGCCTATGCTGAAAACGTTTGTGCTTCAGGTGCCTATCAAATTGCCTGCGCAAGTGATTATATTGTTGCCACGGGCAGTGCTTTAATGGGTAGTATTGGCTCTCGATTTCCAACAATTTTTAAATTAAAAGAGTTGGTTCAAAATTATAAAATTCAACCACACACCATAGCGTCTAGTGATTATAAAGGTTCTTTGGATCCATTTACCGATTTTACTGATGAGCAGAAAAAAATGCTTCAAGCAATGGTTGATGACTCAAATAGTCAATTTGTTCAAGCAGTTGCACAGCAACGACATTTAAATATTGCTGATAAAAGTAATTGGGCAGAAGGTAAAGTTTTTACGGGAAATGAAGCTTTACGACTAAAATTGATTGATGAAATTGGTAATCAAACAACAGCTTTAAATTTTATTAAAAAACAAATTCTTCATGCTGACCGTGAAATTGAATTGGTCAGAATTCCTGGTCCTTCTCGATTCCAACAATGGCTTCATCCGCAAGAAGGTGAAGATGATGATCTTGAATGTCGTCTTGCAACATCATTTTGGCAAGGCTTTTTAAATGTGGTTCAAAATCAATCCATACGATTTTAAAACTACAAGATCACAGGTTGGAAATTATTGGTTCATCTCCAGCTGTGATCAATTTAAATTTTCCTGCAGCTACATCTTGTTCTGCTTGTTTTATTTGCTGAGCAAGGTCAACTTCTTTGATGGTTTTGTCTATTAAAAGTTGAGCAAAATCATCATATTGTTTGATACTTTCAAGCAAATCAATGGCATAGGTTGGAATGTGTTGTAGCAAAGAGCCAGATGCTTTATCAAGGTTCATAATTTCGTCATACAAAAGTTCACTGGGAAAAAATTTATAATATTCTAATTTTTTATACAGATCTTTTACAATTTTGTTATGTTCAAAATCTCCGGTTGTTAAACTGTGCGCAGGACATGTTGGATTAAACATTGCTTGATCAATGAATAATTGAGTGTCGTTTTTGCTAAAATATCCCAAACTAGAATTATCAGTTTTTTGTGCACATTGCGTTATTTTTAAGCATGTTGGACATGAAATGTGTGTTGCAGCAAAAAGGTCAGCGTCATATTCATAAGGTTTCCAGGATGTTTGGCTATAAGTATGAAAATTAAAAGAAGTTTTTTTTGATTTTGCTTTTTTGATAACAGCTGCAGGGTAAAATAATTGATTCGAAAGTTCATTTTGTTCTTTGTCAAAAATTCCTGCAATATGTTGTAATCGATGTCGATATTCATGAAGCAGTACGCCATATTGAACTGAAGGCGCTAATTCGTACCAAGGTTGATTTAATTTAATTGAACAAATAAGCATATTGTAAGCACTAATATCTGTAGAATGTTCTTGAACAGGAATAATAGGAACATAGGAACCACTTGGTGCTTGTGTGTTTTGAAAATGATATAAAGCTTGTTGTGCTGGAGTGATTATTGGATTGTCCTGTTTATATTCTGCGAATAATGCTTGAAGCTTTTCGAGCAAAGCATTTATCTTTGTTGCTGGTTGTGTTGCTTTTGAAATGGTGAAACGACTGCTTTTGCTCATGCTGAAAACATCAATTGTTGTTAAGCTGAGTACCATAAAAATTTGAAGTAATTTCATGTTTAATATCCTTAAATTAATTGAATTCTTTTTACAATAAAAAAAAATTAAGGATATTTTCAAGACTTTAAAACATACAGTTTTGTCCGGTGAATTTTTTTTGAAGGTGTAAAAATTTTGATTGAGGAATTTGTCGACCCTTGCTGCTTTTTTCTAAAAAACCTTGTTGTAGTAAATAAGGTTCATACACCGCTTCAATGGTTTCTTTATCTTGACCGGTGATGGATGCAAGGGTATCAAGACCAACAGGTCCGCCATGGTAATCAAATATAATTTTTTTTAAAATTAAATTATCGATCGGCGTTAATCCATATTCATCAATACCCAGTGTTGACATGGTATCTAACACCAGTTGCACACTGGCAATATTATTGTTTTTAATTTGAGCAAAATCGCGAATGCGGCGTAGTAATTTTTTTGCAATGCGTGGCGTGCCTCGAGAGCGAATTGCAAGTTGCTGTGCAGCATCCATTTGCATTGCAATATTTAAAAATTTTGCGTTTTGTAAAATAACGTGTGCCAATTCTTGGCTGGAATAAAAATCTAAAGCTTCAATAATTCCAAATCTGCTACGAAGTGGTGCAGAAATTGCACCGCTTTTGGTTGTTGCTCCAATCAGCGTGAACGGTTGTAATGGTAAACTGATTGTTCGAGCGCCAGGTCCTTGTCCAATGATGACATCAACTTTAAATTGTTCCATCGCTGTGTATAAAATTTCTTCAATGTGTGCAGGAGTCCTGTGAATTTCATCAATAAATAAAATATCATGTTTGCCAAGACCTGAAAGAATAGCAACTAAGTCGCCAGAACGTTCAAGCATCGGGCCACTGCAAATTTTGATAGATACTTGCAAAATGTTTGCCATAATTTGACACAATGTTGTTTTTCCAAGGCCTGGTGGTCCAAACAAAAGCATGTGATCAAAAGCTTCACCGCGAGCTTTGCATGCTTGCACGTACACATTCAGTTTATCTTTTAATGCTTGCTGCCCAATGTAATCATCAAACGTTTGTGGAATAAAATCATATGACGTTTCTACGTCTGGAGTTTGTACAATCAGTTCTAAAGGATTAATATTTTGATCATTCATGATTTTTTATTATGTTTTTCAATTCAAAGGAATAATTTTGCTTGAAGTATAGTATAACATTTTGAGTTTTTACAGATATTGCTATACTTTTCTTTCTATTTTCACCGTTTGTGATGATACAATCGTACAACAAATAAAAAACGCATGGGGATTTCATGAAAAAAGGTATAATTTTTTTCTGTTTATTTTTTAACCACATTCATGGTTCTTTTCGTCGATCATATGACCCAACGCCAGCAGAAAAAAAAATTTTTAAATTCATTGCGAGCAACTTATGATCCGTTTAAAGATGTACGTTTGAATGATAAACGACTAGCAACAGTTTTGCCATTGCTGACCAGAGAAGCATTGAAAAGACATGGCGAAAAATTATTGCAAAGCGAAAGATTATTGCAAAAATCTGATCAAAAAAAACCTGTTGAGTTGTCAATTCCACCTTTGCAGCTGCGTACATAGCCTTATTCAAAGCGTTCCTATGATCGTGCAAATTTGGATCGTGATTAATCTTACAAAATAAAATCTTGTGAATAACGTTGGCAGGTGACGCTGTTAATGCAACCAAGGCTTGCAAAACTGGTCCAAATGTGTGTGATGCCATAACTCATAAATGGAAGAGGAATTCCCACAACGGGAAGTAAATCAAGAACCATACCAATGTTGATCATGGTGGATAAAATGATTGGAATTAAAAGGCCAAAGCACATGAGCTTTGAATAAATTGATGATATGGTGATGATCAGGCGCATGAGCTGTAAAAATAAAATTATATACAAAATAACGACCAGCAACGCTCCTAAAAATCCTGTTTCTTCGCAAATGACTGAAAAAATAAAATCGGTTCTGCTTTCTGGTAAAAAAGAAAGTTTATTTTGAGTTCCTTGGCCAATTCCTTTTCCAATAATGCCACCAGATCCAACAGCGATTTTTGATTGTTCAATTTGATATCGTTCTTTGTTTCGATTTCCTTCTCCTAAAAAAACTAAAATTCGTTTTTTTTGATACGGTTTTAAAATTGTCCAGGAGATTGGAGCGGTGATTAAAAAACATAAAGCACTTATCATAAAAAATCGTGTTGAAAGTCCCATAAACCAAAGCATTAATGATCCTGAAATGAAAAGAATTAATGCTGTACCTAAATCAGGTTGTTTGACGACGAGCAAAAAACTAAACACAATAACCGCTAAAGGAATGCTGTAAGTAATTGGTTTTGGTTCAGATTCTTCATGATCATTTAAAAAATAATAGGTGATAAACATGGGGAAAAAAAGTTTTGCCAAGTCAGAAGATTGAAATTTAATAAATCCTAAATTAATCCAACGTTGTGCTCCCATTCCAACAGAGCCTTTGATTAAGGTAAATATTAAAAGTCCGAGTGTGAAAATGTAAAGCCAATATCCAGTACGACAAATTGTTCGATAATCAATAAAGCTGCAAAAAAAATAGATTAAAATTCCGGTAACAATACCAAAAAGTTGTTTTTTAAAAAACATAGAAACAGAATCAGTTTTACATGTTGTGCTAAATACAAAACAAAGGCTAAAAAGGCATAAAAAAATAACAATAAAAAGACTGGTCCAATCGAAATAACAAAGATAGCGTCGGTTGACAAAAAACATGAAGTCCTTACGGCTTGAGTATTTCTTTTAAGTATACACCACCAGCATTCACAGAACCTTCAGGATTTTGCGGATCAAGTAAATCAAATGGTGCAAAATGTGTGCTTTCAGGTTGAAAATTCCATTCATAATAAAATTCAGGATCATTCGTATGGCCCCAAAAATAAAGGCCCTTGATGTTGACTCCGCGATTTTGGGCAATTTTGCAAACATGAAGCATCATGTCGATGAAAGCTTTTTTATTTTCAGGGTCTTTGGTGTTGCATCCAGCTTCAATAATATAAATATCTTTTTTAGGAAATGCATAATGCGTTTGCATGATTGCTTCAAGTGCATCTTCTTTGTTAAAAATACCGTCGCAATTATTACCGACAGGGATCCATTTATCAACAGATAAAGCTGAATAAACACTGAGCGCAATACCATCAAATATATCTTGATGTGGTGCAAAAATTCTTACAAAATCTCCATTGTACATTTTGTCGGCAAACATACATGCAAGTTTTTCCAAAGCGTACCAAGGGCTCAGCATGCTGTGATAAGGCTTGAAAGGTTTCCATTGATGTGACATTAAAACTTTTAAATTTGGATTAATTTTTTTCATTTCTTGGCATGCAAGCACTTGCGCTTGATTAATGTTATTAAGATACGCTGCTTGTGAAATATTTGTTTTAAATGGTGGCAATGTGCTTCGGGTAACACGATGAGAAAGGGCAACCGGTTGAGAAATTGGACATATGTGCGTTACGTTTGGGCATGCTTTTATAATTTCTGTGCAATAATTTGCAAACCATGCAGCATGTTCTGATTTTTCAAAAAGATCAGAAATTGTTTGCGGATGAGCATAATGATGTAAAAACATCAAAGGGTTACCCATTTGTGCAATAAAATTTGCCTGATGAGCCATTTTTAATGGATCAATTTCTGTTGAGTTTTGTTTTAAAACATCAGCTGCTTCAATCGAGAATCGATAGGTTGGTAAATTGAAATTTGTGCAAGCTATTTGATTTTTGACCCCTAAGTAATTGATTTGATCGATCATTGCTTGTTGGTGCGATTGCGTTAAGGTAATTTCTTTACGATTTTGTTCAATAAGTTTGCCGGAGCACAGTGGACATTGCGTTAGGGTTAATTTGGATTCATTTTTTTGATGTGATGCATCGATCAGTAATTTTTTAATGAATTCTTTGTCGTTGATAAGGTGAAGTTTTGTTGGTTGAATGATGGTATGGCATGTTGAACAGATTGAATCTGGAAGGGCACGCATGACATAACCAATGTGATTTTTATGTATTAAAAATTCTAAAGAATTGTTCGATTCCATCGCTAAATTTTGAATTTTTTGACTGAGCCAGTCGGGATGAATGGTATTGGCGGTATGGTGAGTTTGCGACATTGAACAACCAAAGCTTATCACAAATGGAGCTTTTTGGTTAAGTTCAATATACGTTTGTTTTGCTGGGGGGCAAATGTCTGCAAATGTGCTTGCAAAGCACGTGCTCATCGAAATAAGTAGTAATAAATTTTTAATGATTTTCATAGTGTTAATATTGTATCAAATTATATAAAAAATGCATCGGGGTTTGGTAATTTTGAATCTGGAGTTGCTGAAGTTATAAAAGTGTTTTTTTGATGTGGAGTTAAAGTATCGTAAAGAATTTTATAGTAAATTTGAAAAAAAGTAGAAAAAAAAGTTTGAATTTTTATAATGTTTGATTTTCGAATTTGAGTCACATGATCAAACACGGTTTCTATATTTTTATTGGTTTTTGCAACATGACCAGCAGCTTCTTTTAAATGACAATTTTTAAGTTCTGGTGTTTGGCCAATGGTTTCAAGCATAATTTTTGCGTCAGAAATTGTGGCAATAGCGGATGAAAATTCATGTTGTAGGCAGCAAAGTTGTGCTGAAATTTCATGTTGCTGCTTGCCCCAAATCATTAAAGCGTCTTTTAAATCTTGAATGAGTGTTTGAGTTGGTTGCGGGTTTATTTGAATAATGTGAGGAGCAATGTTTTTTAATTTTAAAAAAATTATTTGAAATTGAGCTTGTGATTGTTTGATAGCTTCAAGGGCTTGTTCAAGTTTGCTGGCATCGTTATGAATGACTTGCATGTTGGTATGCCATGAATCACTTAGCGATGGTGTGTAAATTTTTAATAATTCTTCTTGCATGACCAGTTTTGAAATCATCATGATGCATGATGATTGAGCAATTTGATAACTGAGTAATATAACATCGATCAGTGTTTGAATTTGGTGTTCATCTTGCACTGTTTGAATGTATGATTTTTTCCAAGCTTGCGCATGCTCATAAATCATTTGTTTGTAATCAATAGTTGCAGAAAGATGTAATGAACACAACAATAAAAACAAAAATTGCTTCATAAAGAATCCTTTTTTGACAGCTGCACAGTCCAGATTGTAAACTGCAGCATTTGAATGCTTGCACAGAATTCATATATCATTTGCAATAGGGCATCGCAAGTAAAAATTACAGAATCAATATGAAAATTAATTTTTTTGATTCAAAATAATTTTTTTAACTTTTTGCTTGATTCTTGTTTGCAAAATATTCATGCAGTGCTGGATATTTTTCTGCAGAACTTAATCTTTGAAATTTTTCTTGTTCATATCGAGTATAAGGATTTTTTGACCGTGTGTTTGATGGAAAAGGATTTTGGTGTAATTTTTTAAAAAAATGATCTGTTTCTTGGCTTCGTGAGTAGTGTGTTCCTAACTCATATTGTTCTTGACGTGTTAAAGGCCTTCCTGTTTTTGGGATCACGTATTTTGGTTGTAAAGGTAATCCTTTTTGTAATCTTCTTAAATTTTCTTTGGTCAACGGCGCAGATGTTTTTATGGTATTCGTGAAAACACAAGAAAAAATTAGAAAAAGTTTAAAAGATTTGTTCATGAATTTTGTTCCTTTTCATTATTGTCTTGGTCATCGTCATCGTTGCAACCAATAAAATACTTTTTGATTTTGTTAAAGTAATTAAATTTGTACGCAATTGCAAGAATGGCTACGGTTAGCAAGAGTTTGGTGTTTATTGAAAGCGTTATCATTTTGGTATTTGCAAAAATGATGAATGTTGTTTCATTATAATTGATGGATGCCTCAAAAGCGCAATTTTGAATGATGTTTTCAGACGAATTGTGCCATTGATTATGATTTGTTTGGTAATCAAGCCAGCAAGGTTGTGAGGTTTCTTGTAAAAAAAGATAATTAAATGCACTTGGAGTTTTGTAGATTGGAAATAAAGCTTGAATGGTTGATGAAAAATGACATGAAATTAAGAAAACAACAATATGCTTTTTTAATTTCATGCATGATCCAAAATTATGCTTGGTTATATTTTACTAATGGGTAAAAGCTGCGCAAGACGGCAGGATTTACAACTGGATGAGTAGCTGAAATATTTTCTTCGCATGGTGTTGAGCTTGAAAGATCTTGAGTTGAATAATCAGTTACGATTGAAACAGTTCCTGCAGAACTTGAAGCTGTATCTAATCGACTATATAAACTTGATTTTCTATTAAGACACGTTGGTTTTTGATTTTTTGTACGATGCAAACCATCTAATATGTTTGAAATGCGGTCGACTGATTCTTTAAAATGAGTTGCTTGAGATTCCAGATGAGCAGTTTTTGTTGTACAAGCATTTGGTTTAGAATTTTGCTTGCGAAGCTTTGATGCTTTTGTTTCATAAGGCGGATAAAAAAAATGTTTTTCTGAAAAAATTTGAAACGTTGAAAAAAGAATTATTAAAAATGTTTTTTTAACCATGTTGTTGCCCCCTAAAGAAATAAAATATAAAGAATAAAAACTGGTCGGGGCGGCGAGACTCGAACTCACAACCCCTCGCTCCCAAAGCGAGTGCGCTACCAATTGCGCCACGCCCCGACACTGAAATTAGAATTCAAAGAAATTTTTAAAAGATAGTTACAATCTATCGATTTTTTCGAGCTTTTCAATTTATTTTTTTAATGACTTGCTATTCAGTTACTGTGTAACTAAATGGGGTGAGCGATGGGGATTGAACCCATGACCCCTAGAACCACAACCTAGTGCTCTACCAACTGAGCTACGCTCACCACATAAAACATTGATTATTATACGGGGTTTGTAAGTAAAAATCAAAATAAGAATATAAAAACATGAAAATACTTTTTTGATTTATTTTAAATTTGTGTTTTAAAAG
>DALYET010000013.1:0-9224 GCA_031972395.1 Candidatus Chromulinivoraceae bacterium | reverse complement strand
AAAAGTATGAAAAAAGAGCTATATTCAGTTAATATTTATACAGAGCAAGCGTTATTTTACTAGGGATTTTATGAACAAAGCTCAACTTTCCGTTTTTATTTTTGCATCATTAATTTTTTTAAATATTGAATCTTCAATAGAAATTGCTGACAAAGGTGTTCGTTGTATGTCAAATGAGGGTGTTTTTTTCGTAAGTTATTATGGTGGTTTCGTTAAAATTCCAATTCAGGAATCTACTCTCAAAGATTTGACAAATTTTGATCAATGTCGACTTTTTTTTGGAAGCATGTGTATTGCAAGCTAAAAACCATTTCGTGCGCTGTTTCATCATATGCGATCAATAGGTGATTTGCCACAATCTAATCAAAAGTATTTTGAAAAATGTAAAACAAACAACACGCAAGATTTTTTGCAGGACTGTCCTACTGATGAACAAGTATTCCATCATTTTGTTGCAAGTACTCTTTGGAAATTAAAAAAGCAAACTGGTATTGTAAATAATAGAGTTTACATTGAAAGTTCAGGTTATGAAGGGTCGTTTCCAGATTTACCGCATGCACAAAACCGACCTGTTCAGGCTGTACTTCCGTCAGCGTCGCCTGTGCTCCCGCCAGCGCAGTCAGTGTCTAAAAAAGGTGCTTTAAATCCAAATGCTCGATCATATCAGGGTCCTCCAAAGAAATAACAATAATTTACGTTGTTAAATTTTAAAGTATCCAGTTGAAAAGCTGGATACTTTTTTTAACATTGTTTTTGTGTTTTTTTGATAATTTTGAAACTTTTTGCATTCAGAGGTATGCTAAAAATATAAGGTTACAAAATGTTAAAAAAATTGTTTTTATGAATGAAATTAAAGTTGTTGGTGCTCGTGAGCACAATTTAAAAAATATTTCTGTTTCAATTCCAAAAGACAGCTTAGTTGTTATCACTGGTCCTTCGGGTTCTGGTAAAAGTTCGCTTGCTTTAGACATTTTGTTTGTTGAAGGTAAGCGCCGTTACATGGAATCTTTGTCATCTTACGCCCGTCAATTTTTGGGTATTTCTGCAAAGCCTGATTTTGATCGAATTGATGGGTTGTGTCCCGCGATTGCTATTGAACAAAAAACTGTTGGTCATAATCCTCGATCAACGGTTGGAACAATCACTGAAATTTATGATTATTTACGAATTCTTTTTGCAAGAATTGGTGTCCCGCATTGTTCACTATGTGGAAAAGAAATTAAAGCCTATAGCGCTAGTCAAATTTCTCAGTATGCCTCGCAAGCGTATGCTCAAAAAACAATAACGATTGCAGCTCCGATTGTGCATGAACGCAAAGGTGAATTTAAATCAGAGCTTGCAGATTTGCTCGGCAAAGGTTTTTATCGATTTATGATCGATGGAGTTTTGCATAAAATTTCTCATGTGAGCGAAATTGAACAATTGAATCTTAAAAAAAGTTTTAAACATTCAATTGATGTGTTGATTGACAGTATTTTAGTTGAACAAGATGCTGATTGTTTGACTCGC
This sequence comes from Candidatus Chromulinivoraceae bacterium, assembly GCA_031972395.1. Lineage (GTDB taxonomy): Bacteria > Babelota > Babeliae > Babelales > Chromulinivoraceae > JACPFN01. The sequence goes on along the minus strand of DALYET010000013.1, from coordinate 7,715 downwards.
ATTACAGAAGCTGTGCAAAAAAGTTTTGATTTTGCTGATGGTTTGTGCAAAATTCAAGTGGATCAAGCGAGTACGTTGTATTCAGCAAAGCGAATGTGCCTTGATTGCCAAGTTGGTTTTCCAGAGCTTGAACCTCGTTTTTTTTCATTTAATTCTCCGATTGGTGCTTGTTCGGCTTGTGATGGTTTGGGCATTGAACATGTGGATGAAAATGAATATGCCATGTACATGGGAAAAAATGTTCAAGAATGTCGCCAGTGTAAAGGGCAACGGTTGCACAAACAGGCGCTTGCCGTAACTGTTGGTGGTAAAAATATTTTTGAAATTGGAGATCTTTCAATTCAGCAGTCCTTTGATTTTTTAAATAATTTGCAACTTGATGAATTTGAATCTGAAATTGCAGCAACTATTTTAAAAGAATCATCGTTACGGTTAAAGTTTTTAATTGATGTTGGATTGGCGTATCTTTCGTTGAATCGTACCGCTCGAACACTTTCGGGGGGCGAAGGTCAGCGAATTCGTTTGGCAAAACAAGTTGGATGTGCGCTGTCTGGAGTTTTATATATTTTAGATGAACCAAGCATTGGACTGCATCAACGAGACAATGATCGATTGATTGAAACGTTACGATCGCTTAAAAATTTAGGGAACACCGTTGTGGTGGTTGAGCATGATTTGGATACCATCAGAATTGCAGATCATGTAATTGACATGGGACCGCAAGCAGGAATTCATGGTGGGATGATTACGGCAACAGGAACTCCAAAGCAATTGATGAAAAATTCAAATTCTTTAACGGGAAAATATTTATCGGGAGAATTGAATATTGCAATTCCAAAAAATCGTAAAACAACCAACAAGTTTTTAACGATTAAAAATGCTTGCAAAAATAATTTGCAAAATTTGACAGTTTCCTTTCCCTTACATGTTTTGTGTGCTGTTTCTGGAGTTTCAGGATCTGGAAAAAGTAGTTTAATTTTTGAAGAGTTAGTTCCAACAGTTGAAAAAGAATTAGCTTCGTTTCAAAAGTGGAAAATTTTTGATCAAAAACGCATTGATGGTTTAGAGCATATTGAAAATATGGTGCAAATTGATCAAAGTCCAATTGGTCGATCTTCGCGATCAAATCCTGCAACGTACATTGGAATTTTTAATCAAATTCGAGAAATTTTTGCATCAGTACCTGAAAGTAAAGTTCGAGGGTATGATGTTGGCCAATTTAGTTTTAATGTTGCTAAAGGTCGTTGCTACAAATGCCATGGTGATGGAACAATTACGGTTTCTATGCATTTTTTGCCTGATGTTGTGATGGTTTGTAAAGTTTGTCATGGTAAACGATACAGTGCAGAAACGCTTCAAATTATGTTTAAAGGAAAAAATATTTTTGAAGTGTTGGAAATGAGTGCGCTTGAGGCAAAAGATTTTTTTGCAAGTTTTAGTTCAATTTCAAAGCGGTTACAGTTGATGTGTGATGTTGGTCTTGATTACATTAAGCTTGGCCAATGTGCAACAACGCTCTCGGGTGGAGAGGCGCAGCGGATTAAATTGGTCAATGAGTTAGCAAAGCGCGGTCAAAATACCTTGTATGTGCTTGATGAACCAACCACAGGACTTCACAGCCATGACATTTCAAAGCTTTTAGCTGTTTTAAATCGTTTAATTCAAAAAGGTAATTCAATTATTGTGATTGAACATAACTTGGATGTTTTAAAAGTTGCAGATTTTATTATTGATTTGGGGCCAGAAGGGGGTGCTTGCGGTGGTCAAATTGTGGCTCAAGGCACACCAGAGCATGTTGCACAAAATAAAAAAAGTTTTACTGGGCAATATTTGGAAGCTTTAATGGCGAAGTAGCTCTTTCTTCTTCTTCTTCATGTTCAGGAGAAAAACATTGCCAATCTTGACATTTTAAATGCTGAAATTGTTGTTGTAATCTTAGAAATTCTATTGAATTTTGAATGCGGCGCAGCATTAATTGTTCTCTAAAAAACTTGCGTCGTAAGGTGTCTAGTGTCCCTGTTATTTTTTCAATGAATTGATGTGCTTCTAATTCAAGGATAGCTTCTTTTTTCTCTGTTTCTTGGATTTGTAAAAAGTTTAAAAATGTTAGAGGTACAAAGGAATTTGCAGATTCAATCAGGTCTTCTTCTTCAAAAAGTTTTATAATTTTTTTATGTTTGCGATACGTTTGAAATAATCTTTGTAGTTCATGATGTAATTGTTCAACTTTGCAAGTTTGTTCATATTTTTGAAACCGTAAAAGCTCGAGCTCTTTATTAAAAGATGTGTGGCTTGATTCTAAAGCTGTGGTTGTTGAAATGAATAGTAAAATAATTTTGTAGTAATATTTCATTGATTTTCTCGATTAATAGTATGCTTTTGAGTATAAAGTGAATGATTCTTCTTTGTCTAGTAAAAATGGGTAAAAAGCTTCTTTAATTTGAAAAAACATGGCTTTTTGCTATATTTAAAGCGAGTCAAAATGTTTCTGTATAAGGGATTTTATTCAATGATATTCCGGTCAAAAATATTCGTTTTTTTTGTATTGTTTATTTCATGTTTATCTGCAAATGATCAGTCTGCTGTATCTGTAGTTTCAGAATTGCAACTATGTAAACTTGATCGAGTTATTATTCCAAATGATGAGTTGGTTGATCAACAAGTGCAAGCTGCTGATGCTCGAGTGTTTAAAAAATATGTTGTAACTTCAACAGTGATCGTTGCGTCTTTAGTTTCGTTGTATCTTTTGTCTTATATTCGTGATGCAGCTATTGTTAATGAAGCTGCTTTGTCTAAAATGCATTTTATTCCAAAAGATATTGATGCTGCAAAGGTACCAGAGGTTTTAAAGTTGACAGAGTCTGCTCCAGGGTGGACATCGTGGGGTTTGCATCGTTTTAAAAATTTTGGACTTGGTTTTGGAAAATTATTTGCCGACAGTGGTTTGATGCTTGCTTCAGGTTTGATTGTGCAAGGAGCGTATTCTTATGCCGCAAACAAATGGAATCAGGTCTACACTGAAGAAACAGTCCTTTGGTATGCTTATGAACAAACAAAAATTCCAAATTTATTTAATGATTTAAAGTTGTATGCAACTGATTATGATTTGTATGCATCGCTGCTTTCGGCAGAATTATTCAATCAAGATGCAAAAGTTCAAATGAAAGCTTTTGTAAAAGACTTGATTGGTTCTGCTCAAAATTATATGGGAAATGATCTGTTTCAAGATGCCTCTTATTTTGAATGTTTACTTGTCGATATTAAGAAAAAATATATTCAAAAAGGCAAAGAGTTGGCAAAGCTAGAAGAATTTGTGGTTCCAGCGGTTGCAAAACGAAAACGAGCTTTAGCTCAAGAGCATGCGACAACGTTATTTTCAAAAGATATGAATCGTCGGGCAGACATTGAATCTATGTGCAATATGTTTGCAGAGGAAATGCAAAAATTGTTGGCATTTATTCAAATGCGAGGTGGCTTGCGTTACAAAGCTCGTGTTGCAGATATGGTAGATGCTTGCAATGCCTTTTTAGAACACATGGAAAGATTGCTCAACAGTGCTCCAGAGCAGTTGCAGGAATTGAGTAAAAATGATTGTGGTATGTTTACCAGTGTGTATGAATACGAACAATTATTTTCTGAGCAAATTAATTTTTTACATCGTTACTGTAAATTGAATAGCTAAAATTATAAAGGAAGAGCTTGGAGCATGCTTCTGGTCTGACGCCATTGATGAAGCAATATGTTGCTATCAAAAAAGAATATGATGACGCAATTGTTCTGTTTCAGGTTGGTGATTTTTACGAAATTTTTTTTGAAGATGCAAAACGAGTTGCTCAATTCTTAGGAATAACGTTGACCAAGCGTGGAGAGGTTGATGGAGTAGCAATTCCGCTGTGTGGATTTCCCATTCATGCAATTAATCATTACATTCCAAAATTAGTCAAAGGTGGTTTTAAGTTGGCATTGTGTGATCAACTTGAACCTGCAGTAACCGGCAAAATGGTTGCGCGTGGCGTTACCAATGTTTTAACTCCTGGCACCTTGATTTCAGAAAATTTGCTTGATGCAAAATCTAATTCTTATCTTTTTTCATTTTTCCCAACAAAATCTGGGTATGGTCTTTTATTTTCAGAACTTTTAACATCACAGCTGCATGCAACGGTATTGCCGTATGGAGCATCGCGTCAACTTGAAACAGAGTTATTTCGATTTTTGCCTGATGAAATTGTGTTGCTTGCCAATAAAGCAATGCATAGTTATGAAAGTTTTTTTAAGCAGCGTGGATTTTTTACAACATCGTATCAACTACCGTTTGATCAAGCATTGATTGATCAAGAAACAGCATGGTTGAAAAATCAACTTGATGAAGCATCATTTCAGCAATTGATGAATCAAAACTGTATGTTGTTGGCAACAATTTTGATGAAAAAATATATTGAAAAAACTCAAAAGCAAGCGCTTGCTGAATTAAAATCGATTCAGTTTTATCAGCCAGAGGCGTTTTTATTGCTTGATGCGGCGACGCAAAAAAATTTAGATTTAATAAAAAATAGTTTTGATGGATCATCATCATACAGTTTATTTTCTTTAATTGACAAAGCTGTGACACCAATGGGATCTCGCATGATCAAACGTTGGATTTTGTCGCCACTGATTGATCTTGAAATTATTAAGCATCGGCAAAATGCTGTAAAAAGTTTCTTGATTGATCATGTTTTTTTTCAAAAAGTTGAACATTTGCTTTCAGGTTGTGCGGATATGCAAAGAATTGTCGGACGCATTGCGCTTGAAAAAGCATTGCTTTCAGATTTTGTACATCTTGGTCAAATTTTGAAAATGGTTCCTTATCTTCAAGCTTTATTGATGCTTGATCAGTCAAAATATTTGCAAACAATAGGATGTAGTTTTAAAGATTTTTCTGTTGTGCAGGATTTGTTATTTCGTGCTTGCAATGATGATGCCCAGCAAGAATATGTTATCAAGCAAGGATTTGATGCAAAATTGGATCAAATGAGAGATTTGGTTGCCAATGCAAGTCAAAAAATTTTGCAATTAGAGCAAGAAGAAATTGTTCGTACGGGAATTAATTCTTTAAAAATTCGTCACAATTCAATTACTGGATATTATTTAGAAATAACCAAAACAAATGCTCAAAATTTGCCAACAGATTTTATTGAAATTGCAACACTGGTCAATCGTAAAAGATACACAACAAAAGCTTTGCAGATGTTGCAGCTTGATATTTTACAAGCGCAGCAAAAATTTCAAGCACTTGAAAAAGAAATATTTGAACAAGTGAAAGCTCAAGTAAAACTTCACATTCATGATCTGCGAATTGCTAGTTTTGCACTTGCCCAACTTGATGCTTTGCTTGGTTTTGCAAAGGTGAGTGCTGAATTTGGTTGGGTGCAACCAGAATTTCATCAAGGTCAAGATATTATGATTGAGCAAGGTAAGCATCCGATAGTTTCATCATTGCTTTTAGAAAAATTTATAGCAAACGATACGTTGCTCAGTGATACTCAAAGTTTGTGGATTGTTACTGGACCTAACATGGGTGGAAAATCAACTTATTTGCGTCAAGTTGCTTTAATTTGTTTGCTTGCCCAAATGGGGTGCTTTATTCCAGCAAAATCAGCGAAATTACCAATTTTGGATCGGATTTTTACTAGAATTGGAGCGGGAGATTTTTTAGCTCAGGGTAAAAGTACTTTTTTAATTGAAATGGAAGAGACTGCTCAAATTTTGCAGTATGCAACAAAGCATAGTTTGGTGATTTTAGATGAAGTTGGCCGCGGGACCAGCACTTATGATGGCTTAGCTTTGGCTCAAGCAATTATTGAGTATATTTTTGAAAAAATTGGGGCACGTTGTTTATTTGCAACCCATTATCATGAATTGACTGATTTGGAGCAAGCGTTTCCTGGAATTATTAGTGTTTTTGCTGATAGTGTTTCAACGAAAACAGGTATTGTTTTTTTGCATAAAATTGTGCGGGGTAAAGCTGATGGTAGTTTTGGACTTGAGGTTGCAAAATTAGCTCATGTTCCAGATCAAGTCATTAAAAGAGCTGAGCAGGTTCTTACAGGACTTTCTTTAAAAGGGTCAAATTTAAACTCTAATCATCATAAGCAAGATTTGACAGAGTTGCACAGCCGGGATATCTTGCTCGTTGATTCTCGGGCAAATTTGATAAAAGAAAAAATTGCATCTTTGGATTTTGATACTTTGACAGCAAAGCGAGCCTATGATTTGTTATGGGAATGTAAGGAGTTGCTTGACTAAAAAATAAAAGAAGGAGCATTTGTGCAAAGATGGTTAATTTTGTACCATAAGCATGAATTGCAAAGTGATGGAGGTTTTTATGAAATTGTCATGGATTAAATATATTGTTATATCAGCCATAGCTACAGCGCTTTCTGTTGTATGGTATCAACAATTCAGACAACCTGAATATTCTCCCAAAGAAGCTAAATATCAAGATAGTGCGATAAAAAGTTTTGATACATCCGAATTAAATCGTGCAAAGCGAATTGCTCAAAAAGAACAAGAATTTTATGATATTGATGTTGATGTACCCGTTACCTTTGAAGAGTACGATCAAGCTGTTGGGCATGTTCCTGAAGAAAAATTAAATAAAGTTGCCATACAACCGTATGATCCGAATGCAGGGTTATCGATTGACCGATCAGGCAGTTCTGCTTTTGGACAATTTCCTATTGATTCTGAACCGTTTTATGAAGAACAACCATCTTTTGTTCAGCCTAATTTTTTTATGCCTTTTTCAAATGATAATCGATCAAGATCATCAAATCAAACTGATACGCCATCAAAAGTATCAAAAAAAGCTGTAGAAGAATCGCCTATACTTTCAAAAATTGAATATCCTAAAGAAATAAAAGATATTTCTGATAAAGCAAAATATAATAATCAAAGATTCTATCAGCCTTCAAATAGCAAAAAAAAGGCTTCATCAGCATCAAATGAACCTAAAAAAATAAAAAGTGAAACAGAAGAGCCGCAAGATGAAGAAAATCAAGTTGATGATAGTGCTGATGATCAAAAATCAAATTCAGATGAAGATTTAAATAATTTTGATGAAGATGAAAGTGATTTATTTAAAAATTTTCTAAAAAAATTATGGAATTGGTGGCAAGGCCATAAGCCTGAACCAGAAATTGAATTTCCTGCAAGAGTTTTAGAACTTGATGAAATCTCAAAACCTGAAGAAATATTGGATGAAAATGATATTAAGCCTGAAGGATTACCTAAAGAAATACAAAATAAAACAGAAGAACCGAAAAATAATGAAAAAAAACTTGATGATGAAGAATCAAAACCAGATGAAACTTTAGATGAAAGTAAAAGTAATTTATGGAAAAAACTTATAAATAAATTCCGTTTAAGAATTGATAAAATACCACAACCTGTAGTAACATTGCGTGAAAAAGATATTGAGATTGAAGGATTACCGTCAATTCCATTAAGAGACGCTGAATTAAATTTAAATACAGAAATACCGAAAATTCCAGCACCTTTACCATTAGAACCATCTCAGGCAATTCGTGACGATGGTTCTAAAAATTATGTACCGTATGATCAGTCAGTTCGTCCTGTTCGTGCGCAAAAATCTGCAGGAACTAAGCCTGTTGGAAAAAAAGAAAATAAAACATTAAAAATAGAACCTCGAACGAAACCAAAAGAACCTTCAGATA
>DALYET010000012.1:23233-31656 GCA_031972395.1 Candidatus Chromulinivoraceae bacterium | reverse complement strand
TCGCCACCATTCATTTGGATTACCAAATGAATGGCAAGCCATTTTTTTAAATGATTTATATTCAATACGTGACTTTGTCACAAAATAAAAACACCCTAAATTATGTTTTACGTTTATATTTTGCGATCAATATCACATTCAAATCAAATTTACATTCGTTATACAAATAATTTAAGTAAGCGACTTGTTGTTCATAATGCTGGACATTCTACGTATGCTGCAAAATATGTTCCATGGGAAATTCTTTCGTATATCACTTTTTTAGACTCTGCTAAAGCGATTGAGTTTGAAAAATATTTAAAAACTAATGCTGGCAAGATATTTTTGAATTGAAGATTCTTATAAAAATTCCGTTGAAAGGTTCGACCTGATATTCATCTGTGAGTATCACAGTGAATATGTCCCTGCGTCGCCACCATTCATTTGGATTACCAAATGAATGGCAAGCCATTTTTTTAAATGATATATATTCAATGCGTGACTTTGTTATAAAATAAAAACATTAAAATCTATATTTTGCTTTGTATAAAATTCTTTTTTGATTTGCAATTTGATTCTTTTTTTTTTAAGCTTCGCTTAGCTAAGTTTTAAAAAAAAAGGAATCTTATGTCGACAAAATTTCATTGTTTTAAAATTCTATTAATTAGTTTTTTGTTTTTAAGTTGTAATATCTTTGGATTAACTTCTGGTCAAATTAAAAGATTAGGTAATGTATTAAACGCATTAAACAGTGTTTCTAATGCTGTAAATTCTTCACCGTTAACACCACCATCAACACCAATTGCAGCAAGTAGTGCTTTAGGCTGGGAAGGATCATCATTAGGTAGTGGAGATTTACCAGGAGATTGGCCAGCAACAGCAACATCAACGGCATCACTGAGCTCATGGCCTGTAGCATCAATTCAAAATAATGCTGCTGTTTCATGTGCAGGAGGACTTCAAACGATATACGTTGCATTGGTGAATAAAGCTAATACTGGATTTTTGGCGTGTCAATTTCAAATTCAAGGAAATGCAACATTAACGGCTTTGGCACAACAAGGATTGTATGTTGCAGTGCAAGTATCAAATGTTAATGCTTCTGCAGGAACAAGTACGGTTGCAGTTTCTTTAACCGATAGTGCTGGAAACGTTTTTGCACAAACTGCAGCAAATTTAGCAAGCAATGTTGGGATGACGTACATAAACGTTGGATTTAATACACAAGATACAACTGCAGCGTTAACACCGCCAAGTGGTCAAGCGTATGTTAACTGGGTACCAATCGCAGGCAGTCAAAGAATTTACTATCAACAATCAGCGGCTTCAGCATCATTTGGTGGTATCACTGTGCCAGCAGGACAATCAGGAAACAATGGTACTGCAAAAGGCACACCCCAATCAGGATCAACCATCCCTTTCATTTTAGCATCAGCAAATATTAATAATGCTTGTAATTTTACTGCTCCAGGATTATCAAATTCGACATCATCAGCAAAAACTGCTTTAAGTTCAACGCCATTCTCTTGTCAGGGTGGATTAACTGAAATAAATATTGGGTTGACCGATACTACAGGTTGTTACTTATCATTTAATTTTGATTCGACTATTTTAAATCAACCAGCAATTCAAACGTTAATGCAAAGTGGTATGTACATTGGTGTGAATACGATAGCTTCTTCAAATTCTGTTGTTGCTGTGTTGATGGATGTAAATAATACGGTTTATGCTCAGGGTACGGCACAGCTGCCAGCTGGTACTGGTGGAGGAATTCAAGCTTGGAATCTTGGATTAAATACGTCTGATTCAAATGTAGTTAATGGTTCAACGCAGCTTGGATATAATGGCATTGGAATGAATGCTTCTGTTTTGTATCAACAATTATCCACAGTTTCGCAGCCAACAGGAGCAGTTCAGGCACCAGTAACACAAAATTCTAATTGGGAACCATTTGAGGAATAAGAATAATTGAATAATTTTTTCTTCTGTTTGAGTAATAAAAAGGACTTTGTTATGAAGATGCGATCTATGATTTCAAAAAAAGTTTTGTGGAGTTTTTTTATAATTTTTTCATTGTTTCAAAAAAATTTGTTTGCTATGCAAGAGCTACAACTTCAAAAGTTGGTAAAAGTATTAAAAGTAATTAAAAATAATACGCAAGGATTGGTTCCTCAAAGTCCTGCTTCATGGGGTAAAGCAAATGGTCCATTTCCTTCAGCGCCGTTTCAAGTAACACCAAATGCATTGACTGGTGCGGTGTATGCATCACAAAATAATCAAGCAATCAATTGTCAACCATCACTTCAGTCTGTTAATGTTGGGTTGACTGATGCGACTGGTCAAAATTATTTATCATTTAATTTTAATACAACAGGAAAACGGCTTCAAGCTCTTGCAAACAATGGTTTGTATGTTGCAATTAACATGACTACGGTTAATGGGCAAAATAATGCTCAAGTTGCATTAACAAATCAACAGGGTGCAATTGTTTCTCAAATCACGTTTCCATTGCCTGCAAATATTGGCTTTATGTATGCAAACGTTGGATTTAACATGTCTGATACGTTAAGTACTCCGCCAGTTAATGCTCTAGGAATGGCAACGGGAACGTATGTGAATTGGATTCCAATTAATAATCAGCAGCGAATTTGGTATCAACAAAACTCTGCTTTGCCAACAACCGCAGCAATTGGTGGGCAAACAATCCCTGTACTTTCACAAGCTCCTTCTGGTAGCGGTGCAGCTTCAAGCAATACGCAAGGACTAATACCTGCAACTGGTGGATCTGTTCCACCTACAGGACTGGTTGCTCAACGTCCTGCTTCATGGGGTCAAGCAAATGGTCCATTTCCTTCAGCTCCTTTTGTGTTAACGCCAAATGCATTGACTGGTGCTGTGTATGCATCACAAAATAATCAAGCAATAAATTGTCAAACAGGACTTCAGTCTGTTAATGTTGGGTTGACTGATGCGACTGGTCAAAATTATTTATCATTTAATTTTAATACAACAGGAAAACGGCTTCAAGCTCTTGCAAACAATGGTTTGTATGTTGCAATTAACATGACTACGGTTAATGGGCAAAATAATGCTCAAGTTGCATTAACAAATCAACAGGGTGCAATTGTTTCTCAAATCACGTTTCCATTGCCTGCAAATATTGGCTTTATGTATGCAAACGTTGGATTTAACATGTCTGATACGTTAAGTACTCCGCCAGTTAATGCTCTAGGAATGGCAACGGGAACGTATGTGAATTGGATTCCAATTAATAATCAGCAGCGAATTTGGTATCAACAAAACTTTGCTTTGCCAACAACAACAGCAATTGGTGCGCAAACAATACCTACAATTTCACAAAGTCCTGCATCTTGGGTTTATGCAAGTCTTGCAAAATGTTCTGCTCCATTTCAAGTAACTCCAAACGCTTTAACTGGTCCTGTATATTCTCTTCAGCAAGGTCAACCAATTAATTGTAATGGTGGGTTGAATTTTCTTTCTGTAGGACTGACTGATGTAGCGCAACAAAATTGGTTGTATATGAAATTTGATATGAGCTCTCAAGCTCTTAAAAATCTTGCAAGTCAAGGCATGTATGTTGCATTTAATATGCAAACACAATCAACTACTAATTCAATACAGGTTGCATTAACCGATCAAGTTGGAAATGTTTACTCACAAATTACTCATAATCTTGAGCCAAATGTTGGATTTGCATTTGCAAACGTTGGATGGAATATGAATCATGCAGGACATACACCATTCGTAAATCAAACATATGCTGTAATGATTCCTTTGGGAATTTTCCCACAGCAACCACGTCTCTGGTATCAGCAAAGTACCAATCCAACATCATCTCCATTAGGTACTTTAATATCATTACCTATTGTTCAATCTTCTGCAGTATGGGCAAATGCTGTTCCGCCAGCATCAATGTGTTCAGCGCCGTTTGCAGTTACTGCAAATTATTTGACAGGCGTAAATGCGAACAGTTCTGCATTGAATTGTCCTAATGGATTGAGTTCTGTGAATGTTGGCTTAACTGATGCAACTCAATCAAATTATTTAAATTTTACGTTTGAAATACCGGTTGGTGGATTGTTGGCTCAGTTGGCACAGTATGGATTGTATGTAGCTTGTGGAATGTTTACAGCTACAACAGGTAATGGTTTAAATTATGTACAAGTTGCATTAACTGATAAGTTCGGAAATGTTTATTCAGCGATTGATTATCAATTGCCAGCAAATGTTGGATTTACTCAAGCAAATGTTGGATTCAATACAGCTGACACTTTGGCTCAACCGCAACCTGCGAATTCTGCGGTTCAAAATAATGTACCGCTTGGTCAACGAGTATGGTATCAACAATTGGTAGCAACTTCTCAGCCAGCAGGCGCAGTAGCCGTTACAACGCCAAATAATTCTGGTTCTACAATCCCAGCTGGTGTTGGTCCAGTAGGGTTTTAACTAAGAATTCTAACAAAATAATTTTTTGAATTATTTGAAGAACAAGCCTGAATGTATTTCAGGCTTGTTCTTTTTTGTAGCAATTTTTATGCTAGAAAGTAAAAAGGATGAATGCTTTTTAACGTGGGATAAAAATTTATGAAATTTGAAAAATTCGCTCAAAAACTTCAAGAGCTTGAACAAGAACCATCGCGTACCGCCATGACAAAAATTCTTGCAGAAATTTTTCAAGATGCTTCAGCGGCAGAAGCTGAAATTATTGCATATTTTTCTTTGGGATCTTTGTTTGCGCCATATCAAGATGTTCAGTTCAATATTGCCAACAAAGGAATAATTTCAATTCTTGCGTTGTTAACAGGGCAATCTGAAAGTACTATTCAAAAACATTTTAAAGACGTTGGGGATTTAGGATTAGTTGTTCAAAATTTATGGCAGGGCAACGATGCAGGGATGTCAATACTTCAAGTTCATGAACAACTTGTTGATCTTGCAAAAATTTCAGGAACGGGATCAACTGAAAAAAAATCAGAACATGTACAAAAAATTTTAAAAAACGTTGATAGCCTTGGCGCAAAATTTATTGTTCGCATGATTTCAAAAACATTACGGTTGGGTTTTTCTGATATGACCATTTTAGATGCTTTGTCATGGATGGTATCAGGTGACAAGTCACATAGCAAAGATTTAGAGGCAGCTTATAATGTTTGTGCTGATTTGGGACTAGTTGCAAAAACATTAAAAGAAAAAGGAATAAAAGCTGTTTGCGCAATGCAAATTCATGTTGGAATTCCTATTCGTCCGGCAGCTGCAGAGCGACTGAGCAGTCCAAAAGCTATTGTTGAAAAATTAGGTGATTGTATAGCTCAACCAAAACTTGATGGTTTTCGCGTGCAAGTTCATTTAAAAAAGACAGAATCAAAAGCAGAAGTTCATTTTTTTTCTCGAAATATGCTTGATATGTCCGAAATGTTTCCGGATTTAAAAAAAGCAGTTGTTGATTTGCCGGTAAAAAGTTTAATTTGTGAAGGTGAAGCGATTGTCTATGACCAAGATACGGACACTTTTTTACCTTTTCAACAAACGGTAAAACGAAAGCGAAAACATGGAATTGAACAAGCAAGTCAGGATTTACCCTTGCGATTGTATTTGTTTGACGTGTTATATTTTGATGGAATCTCGCTTCTTGATCAAGCGCATGCTTATCGCAGAAATATACTGCAAAAATTAATAAAACAGAGCAAAGATGATGCTTTGCAAATTATTGATGAAGTCAAAATCAGTACAGCTCAAGAATTGCAGCATTATTTTTTGCAAAATATTGAATCTGGCCTTGAAGGCTTGGTTGTTAAGCGTGAAGATGCTATTTATCAGCCGGGTAAAAGAAATTTTAATTGGATTAAATTAAAACGTGAAGCACATGGATCATTGTTGGATACGATTGATGTTGTAATTTTAGGATATTATGTTGGCCGTGGTAAACGTGCAAAATTTGGGATAGGTGCATTTTTGGTCGGAATTTTTGATCTAAAAAAAGATCAATTTCAGACTGTTGCAAAAATTGGAACAGGAATGACTGATGTTGAATGGAAAGATTTAAAGAATCGTTGCGATACAATTAAAATTTCTGAACAACCAAAAAATGTGACGTGTGCTAAAGAATTGATGCCAGATGTTTGGGTACAGCCTGAACTTGTGTGTACGGTACAAGCTGATGAAATTACGTTATCTCCAGTTCATGCAGCAGGCAAAACTGATCAAAGGTTAGGCATGGCGCTTCGATTTCCTCGTTTTGTTGCATATCGACCTGATAAATCAGCTCAAGATGCAACATCAGTGATTGAGTTGCAACATTTGTATGATCAGCAAAAAGTAAAATCTTGATTCTTTTTTGAGGATATGTTTAAGTCAAAACAATCAAAAAAAGGGATGAATTCATGCAACATAAAAATTGTTTAATATTTTTTAATATGATGTTTTTTTTGTTTGCAGAACTTGAAGCAAAAAAAGTTGATAACTCAAATTTATTAGATTTGCTTAGGCATGCTACTGCTAAACCTCAGAAGCCTGTTTTAAAAGAAACTGAAAAAAATTTGAAAATAAATAGGATTATTCACAATCAAAATTTACTTGAAAATGTTGAACGAGCTCAAAATAATCCAAATTTTCAAGATGCTTTAAAAATTTTGAGTGACCAAGATATGAAGATTGCTTATCGAAATGCTATGGGTTCAATTCAATTATTTTTGCTTGATTATATTGCACAAATTTTGCAAAAATATTTTGTGCAAAATCAAAAACAAAAAAAATCAATTTCGTTAACGGATCTGTTATCAAAAATCGCACCAAGCTCTTCGAGCAAAGATCAATCTCAATTATCAAATTTAACGGTTTTATTACAAAAAGAAGCAACCATTAAACCTTCACCATCGACGGTACGTATTAATTTGATGCAATTATTACAAAAAAATGCTGGAGTTGTTGTTCAAGCAAAGCCTTCAGTAAGTTTGCAGCAACTGCTTGATGAGTCTTCAATAAGTTCAGTATCAACGATGCAACAGTCAACAAAAAAAACCAATAATTTAGCAAATTTACTACCAGTGGGAGCATAGATATGATGCAGTTTTTTGTTTCGCTTGGATTTATTTTGTTGGTCCATGGTTCTGCTTTTAGTGCACAAAATTTAAAAATAACTGAAGTTTTAAGTAATTATGAACAAGCTTTGCAAAAATTATTGCTTGCTCATGACCAAAATCCTTTACAAAAAAATCAAAATGTTTTTTCTGATGTTGTTATTTTGGCAACGTATAAAAAATTAATTGCTCCGAGTGTTTCTTGGATTAATGGATATGCACGAGTGGTTAGCTCAGAAATGGCTCATCAGTACCCTTATCATCAGGATTTGCATACGCTTGCTTTAGAATATGAAAAACATCAAACATCAGTGCAAAAAATTATTAAATTGTTGCCAAAAAATGTTCAAGCGCAAGCTTTAGAAATTTTTCATGAATCTTTAACAAAAAGTTTTGGTCAAATGTGCTTTAACATTGTGCAGCAAATAACAAATCAAAATAAAACAGATGAATCTTCTTTAGCGTGTGCCTATCAAGCTTATCGTTTGTCTTATGCTATAAAAACAAAATCAATAAAATTACATGGCGCTCCATCACTTCAAGCTTTTGAAAATGTTATGACTCAAAATATGACCACGTTATTTTCCAATGCTGTCATGTTGGCTCAAAATTCTTTGTCGTCAAAGATAAGTTCTGGCTTGTCTGTTCAAGAATTGTATAAAAATCTTAAACAATGGTATCAAGTTTTGTATGACGTGTATAAAAATAGTGGCAATACGGCACAGGCGCAAGCGCAGCAAAATTTAATTGCAGCATTAAAAATTGATCAGCAAGATTACGCTCAAGCACAATTGCTGCAAAGAAAGGCAATGTCTTTGATAGAAAAAGCTCGCGTTGCAATACCTCTGGAAGTAAACAATGCTGGATCACTTTTGGAATCTGTGAATGAAAATATTGCAACTTTGGCATCAGGAGTGGCCTCGTACACGCAAGCGCAACAGTTATTTCAAGCAGCAAATGCTACGGTTGACGGTACCGTTTGTCAGCGGTTAGCACTCGAAATTAATGATGGTGATTTGTTGCTTCGTGTTATTCAAAAATTATGGGCATTGTATTTGAACGATCAATCAACGACTGCTGGTTTTTATACGTTTCCAGCGTTGAGTACTTTTGTAAATGGCCAGGCTTCTGGAGAAACAGCTAATGCCGTGCAAGCGTTGCAAAATTTAGAATCGATGATTTCTGATCAAGCTAGTGCTGTTAATAATGTTGGTTCTTTGATCAGCACAGCCGATAGTTTGCAAGTGCAGCCAATTTTGAAAAATGTTTTGCTGTTTTTAGAGATTTATTTTTTTCAAAAAATACTTTTTTAATACCTCGGGTTTGCGGACTATGCGGATCTTCGTC
>DALYET010000012.1:0-23223 GCA_031972395.1 Candidatus Chromulinivoraceae bacterium | reverse complement strand
GTTTTTAGAAGAAAATCCAAATATATCGCAAAAAAATGATGCATTGTTGAATGTTTCTTTGTTGCAATCAGTTCAAACAGCGCTAGCAGTGCTTAATGATTGGCTTGATCAATTGATTACTTGCACAAGTAATTCGGATCAAACTGCAATGGCTCAAGCTATGGGCTATGCGCAATTGCTTGATACATTGTTTGGTAAAAATAAAAACTTGGATCAATACATCGCTCATCTTCCTGATTGTTTGAGTTCAGATCAAACATGGGTTAATTTTACAGCACAATTTTTGTATCAAGCTGGAATGGTAAGCAGTCCTGCTGATGCGCAAGCTTTGATCAGCTCTGCAGATGTTGCACTTCCCGTTGTTTTGACAGCCGCAGATCTTGAACAAATGCAAACCAAGGCTGATGGTTACTTTGCACAAGCGCAAGCATTTGAAAAAGTTCAAAAATTAGTGCAAGCAACATCTGCGTATGAACAAGCAATGATGCTGTATCAAAAATTATACCAGCAAGAATCAACGGGTATGATGCAAATTAAAATGTTGACGCTTGCAAATCAGGCAAAAACAAGATTTGCAGCATGTTCTTTTGGATCTATCGTTGGAAGTGAAGGATCAGAAACTTTTGGAAAAATTATTAATATTCCAGCAGTGTATACTGCTTTAAATTATCAATTATCTTTTGACCCTACGCTTATGGGTTCTGCGTTGCCAGCATGTATGAGTTCTTTGACTGCAGGGCAGACAGTTAAAAATTTAAATGCTGCCGATCAAAAAGATATCTTTGCTTTGATCAAGGGCTATTTAGTTGCACAAAAAATGATTGATCAAGCAATTATTTTTACCGATAGTTCGCCAACGTTTACAGATTATTTTTCAGATTACACTTTGACCAAAGTGGTTCAGGCGTCACAACGAGCTCAATTGATAGTCGCTCAAATTTCATCATATTTGAACAATTTTGAAAATGTTAAGGTTGAGTCTGTAACTTTAAATTCTTCAAATCTAGTGACGATAGCGTTGACAAATTGGCCTCTTGCTGCATTAACAGCTCCATGCTCTACTCTTTCAACGGCAGGAACTTATTTTGATGCATCTGCAACGTTGTTTGCACCAGGAACAACGCCATTAAACTTTGGTGGGCAGACTTATGATCCTGGAAATGATGTTGCATCACAACAGCTGATGCTTGAAAATTTAGGATACGCGTATCTTTGTGAAGCTTACCAATCAAACGTAAATCTTGCAGCATTAAAACAGGAATTGTCGTCTTTGTTTCCGGCAAGTGCAAAAGGTGTAAGCGCAGCCAGTTTGCCAGAAGGATTTTCTGCGAAATTTAATGCCGTTTCAAATCAATTGATTTCATTGCAAGCATTGTTGTACGGGTCAAGCAGCACTGCTTACGGATATTTTGCTCAAGCGGGCAATGCTGTGATGGCAAAAAAAATAAAAGAAGAGTTTTTAAATGCGTATCAACAGTACATTGCATTTGCAAAAACATGTTTGATTGGTGATCCAACAAGTTTTGATTATCAAACGGTTGTTACAGCGATCAATCAAGCATATGTTTCATGGGCAGCAGAGCTTGATCCGGTTAAAGATGTTGGTATGATTGCAAACCTTAATGAACAAATTGCAAAATTGTATGATTTTGCAGGACAACAATGTTTACATTTTTCATACACGATGCCATCATTTCCTGAAATTGCTCAAAAGCATTTTATGGTTGCAGCTGAGTATTATCGTTCGGCTCAAATGCAATATAAAGTTTTGCAGAACACAATTCAGGAAAAATTATTGGCTGCAAAATTAAATAACATGTATTTTCAAGCCTGTATTCAAAATTTAAATTTGTATTTGCATGTAAAACAGCATGGTGCTTTGTATCATTCAACATCGCAAAACTCACAAATTCCAATAACATTTGCGCAACTTTTACAAGATTTTAATAACGGATCGATAGGTACTGGTGAAAGTAATTTGTATTCAACCGTTCAAAATTTATTATTTGATGCTGCAATGGTGCTTGAATATTTAAGCAGCAGTGGTTCAACGAGTGCAACATCATCACAGCCAAATCCAAACCATCAAGTGCTTTTAACGTTTTTATCAAAAAAAGGTTTAATTGATGCTACTTCTGTAACATCATTTGCAACTATTCCACTTAGTGCTTCTGAAAAAATTATTCAAACGTGTTCAAAAAACTACTCAACATTTTCTGCAAACCCTGAACAGTTTGCAGCATTGAATGAGTTAATGTTTTCTATGGTGAAAAATTTGTATATGACTGATTATCAATCAATTACGACTGCTTCTTCGTCGAATCAAGTTGCTTTGGCAACCCAACAGTTTTTAAGTTCAATTTCGAATGAAGCTTCGAATTTGCAAAATCCGTCAGCTGGGTATGTTGGATAATTATTGTTGTTGAATTTGCGAAACCGTTAAATTTTCTAATTGAGAGTCTGAATCGGGTTGTCTAAAGTATTGTTTGATTGCCAAAGTGTACAGTGAATTATGCATAAAACAAAAATCACGTTTGATGTAAATGTTTGGCAAAATCATATTTTGACTTAAATCTGTCAGTGTTGCACCGGTTGGAATAAATACATCCTTTGGATCAGCAATAAAAATAATAGTGTTGAGCGGAATGTGGTTATCTTTTGGAAGATCAGCTTCTGAAACTTGATAGTAATAAAGTTCAAGGCTGTCATTTTGATGAAACTCTGCAAAATAAAGCGATGCCGGTTCTTGAGAGTCAAGCATCCAGTTGTGAACAGTACTTGGCGCAATCATGTATGCAGGTAAAACATTTTTTGTTACTAAAAAATAAAGATTTGGTGTTTGTTGATTTCGCTTGAAAATAATTTGTCCATTTTTGTCACTGAGTGCTACATTCCCACCGTACAAACACATGACTCCTGGCAGAGCACTGTTATATTTTTGTATGTCAGAAATCGTTTGATAAAAAAAACTTGGTTGTTTGAGTTGCTTTGAATATTTTTCAGGATCAAATTTTTTAGATTTTTCAATTTTAAAATATGGATATTTTTCTACAAAAAATGTAATGATTGCATCGGTTGGATGAAGTTTGATGCTTAAGATCAGTATTGCCGTTAAAATTTTTAAAAAATGTTTCATCTTTGACTCCTTTTTTGAATATGATACCATTGCAAGCATGAGAAAAACCAGATTTTGTCAAATTTTGGTTTGCTTGTGCGAAAAATTGAAATGTTAAAGCTGGTAAAAAAAGGAAATTTTATGAAAAAATTATTCATAAATCTTCTCTTAATTTTAGGTGTACATTTTTCATTGAATGCATCTTCAGAGCGAGAGCTTATTTATCAAGATGAATGTGACAAAGCTGAACCTAATCAAACTATAATTAATCCTGTGCCTTTTGATAGATCAAATAAACCGTTTACGTTTGATGGAAGTCGAGAAGATTTGACAGAGTATTGGGTTATTGATGGTAACAGAGTTACCAATGTAGAGCAAGCAAACAATCGAGCATCTGGTCCAACATTTTGTTTTTTCAATACTCGTTTTTTACGCGGTGGCAAAAAATATAAAAAACCAAATGGATTGAATAGGATATTATCTAGAAATTCAGTATGTGTTGTTATTGGTCATACAAAATATAATTTAAATCCAAAAGATCCTGAGTATGAAGCTCGACGTGCAGAAGCAATGTCTTATCAAAAGCGGGTTGCTGAGTATGATCAACTGACTGAAGATGAACGTTTAAAAGAAAGACAAAAAAATTTAGGAAATAAGCATGATCGATCAAAAACATCAACACCTTTGGACCCAAATTCTTCAAAGCAATAAAATAAGCAGTTTTCAGCAAGAGCAGTTTGTGAAATATCTTCAACTGTTACTTGAAGAAAATCAAAAATATAATTTAACAGCAATCACAAACGTTGATGATGTGATGTTGGATCATTTTGCAGATTCACTTTCGATTTTGCATCATCATGATATGTCAAAAGTGCAAACCATCATTGACGTTGGTAGTGGTGGGGGATTTCCAGGAATTCCTTTGGCCATTATGTTGCCAGATATTCAATTTTGTTTGATCGAAGTAAATTTAAAAAAAGTATATTTTTTAAATTTGGTAGCAGAAACTTTAGGACTTAAAAATGTAACCGTGATCAGTCAGGATTGGCGTACATTTTTACGAACAGCGCCTCAAAATTTAAAAATAGAGCATGTTCTGGTGATTGCTCGAGCGTCGTTGCAGGTTGATGAGCTTTTGCGTATGTTTAAACCATCATCTTTTTTAAAAGAGGCAACCTTGGTTTATTGGGCTTCAAAAAAATGGATTCCAACAGTGCAAGAAAAAGAGTATCTTAAAGAATGCATTGAGTATGAAGTGGGGCAAAAACAAAGAAATTTATGCTTTTTTAAACGTTTCTAAATCTGATCTGATCAGAAAGGCAGCACATGAATTCAGGGTCCACAAAAGATCGATTAACATCAAGGCTGAGCATTCAAGGTGGATTATCCTATGGCAAAATATTTCAATATTTTTATCCTGAATGTATTTCAGCCTTAATTATTTATTTTTTACCATATTGTATCGATTGTTTGTTTATTTGTAATTTAAAATCAACCAATTCTTATGCCATTTCAGGAATTGTTGATAATTTTTTAACGATGTTTTTAAAAGCATCTGAAGGATTATCAATTGGCACGGTGATTGTGGCGGGATATTTTAATGGTCTTGGTCAATTTAAAAAAGCTGGAGAAGCTTTTGTTGATGCATTTTGGACGGTTCTTTGCATTGGCACCGTGGTTTCGACTTGTTTGTATTTTTTAGGGTATGCAATTTGTGCATTTAATAAATTTTCTCCGGAAATGATTGAGCAAGGCATTCCGTACTTAAAATGCAAAGCACTGTCAGTCTTTTTTATTTTTTTATATTTTGCTTTGGTTGGTTTTTTGCGAGCGATCAAAAACACCTTTGTTCCGATGGTTGTGTTTGCATGCGGAGCTGTTGTTTTTGTGATTGTTGATTACATTTTAATTTTTGGGGCATTTGGCATGCCGCAACTTTATTTGCTTGGCTCTGCCGTTGCATCTGTGGTTCAGTATGCATTTATGTCGGTTGTGATGTTGTTGTACATTTTGTATACAAAAAATCATGAAAAATATAACATTTCAATTTTGCATGCAAAGCTGAATTGGTGCAGAATTGGTAATTTATTGTGGGTTTGTATTCCTGTGGTGATTGATAAAGTTTCAATTGCTTTTGCCTATGCTTGGCTTGGCTCTTGCATGTCACATTTGGGAGCTACAGCAGGTGCGGCGTTTTCTTGCATTAAAATGATGGAGCGTTTTGCATTTTTACCAGCAATTGCGTGTGCTCAAGTGATTACATTTTTAGTCAGCAACGATGTTGGCCAGCTTCGATGGGATGATATTCATGCAAATATTAAACGAGTTTTAATTATTGCGACATTGTTAGTGGGAACGATTTTGCTCATTGGTTCTTTGTGGCCATCGTGGTTTGTAACATTTTTTGATAAAAAAGGCGAATTTGGTCATTTGGTAGCAATTATTTTTCCGGCGCTCAGTGTACTTATTTTGATAGATTTGTTACAGTTAATTTTATCGGCAGCATTGCGTGGTGCTGGTGATGTTTCAACCGTAATGTGGACACGTGTTGTAGTGATTAGTTGTTATTTTATTCCTGCAACGTATGTAATTTCTCAATGTACTTTTAATGCGATGGTTACCAAAATGTTGGTAACGTATGCAGCATTTTTATTGGGTAATGCATTGATGAGTATTGTGTACCTATATCGATTACGACAAAATCATTGGAAAAAGCAAAAAGAAAAGGCTTGCAATGGCTAAAGTGACCAAAGAAGAAATTCAAAAAATTGCACAGATGACAAAAGTTTCATTTTCTGATGAAGAACTTGATGGCATTATGCAACAATTTAATGATGTTATTTCTTATGCAGAGCGTGTGGTGCAAATTGCTCAGCAAGCAGAAATTGTTTCTGTGAAAAATAGTAATGCTGATCGCCCAGACAAAGTTGTTTCAACTGATAGTGCAAAAATTTTAGCACAAGCGCCGCAGGGTGAAGATAATTACTTTGTTGTTCCAAAATTTTTAGATAATTAATTAAAAAATTAATGATTTTTAGGATCATGATATGAACGATCTATCGTTTGCAACCATACAAGAATTGTTGCAAGGCTTGGAAAGAAAAGAATATTCACGCGCAGAACTTTTAAAGTTTTTTATGCAGCGTTTTGCAGATCATGATGAAAAAATTAAATCTGCTTTAGAAATTTTTGACGAAGATTCAATTCTGCAAAAATCAAAAAATGCTGGAATTTTAAATGCAATTCCAGGAATTATTAAAGATAATATTTGCCAACAAGATCGCATTACCTCATGTGCTTCAAAAATTTTGGCAAATTATCGTTCAACCTATGATGCAACAGCTATTGATCGATTAAAAGAGCAAGGTGCACTTTTAATTGGTCGTGCAAATTTAGATGAATTTGCAATGGGAAGTTCAACAGAAACTTCTGCATTTTTTAAAACAAAAAATCCTTGGAATGTAAATTGTGTTCCTGGTGGATCAAGTGGTGGATCGATTGCGGCAGTTGCTGCAGGATTGGTTCCTTGGGCGCTTGGAAGTGAAACTGGAGGTTCAGTTCGACATCCAGCAGCATTTTGTGGAGTGGTTGGACTTAAGCCAACGTATGGAGCAGTTTCACGGTATGGTTTAATTGCGTATGCATCATCCTTAGATCAAATTGGTGTGGCAACGCGCACTGTGTACGACAATGCTTTAGTTTTTTCTGCAATCGCAGGGCATGATCCAAAAGATGCATCATCGCGAATTGATTTAAATCAAAAAAATTATACAAAATTGTTAGATGGAAAAATGCCTCAAGGGCTTCGCATTGGTGTTGTAAAAACTGCAATTGAAAATGAACATTTAGATCCGCAAGTGAAGGCAAGTACCCTTGAAGCAGTTCGAATTTTAAAACAAGCTGGTGCAATCATTTCAGAAATCGATTTGTCGACACTTGATTATGGCGCTGCAACTTATTTTATCATCAGTCGTGCTGAAGCAGCATCGAATTTATCTCGTTTTGATGGTGTTCGGTATGGATATCGATCACAAGATGCAAAAAATTTAGAACAACTGTATACCAAAAGTCGCAGTGAAGGTTTTGGTACAGAAGTCAAAGTGCGCATGATGATTGGAAACTATGTATTGTCTGCTGGCTATGCTGCAAAATTTTATAACAATGCACAAAAAGTTCAGTCATTGATTCGACAAGATTTTGCAAAAGCATTTTCAAATGTTGATTTATTGTTGATGCCGTCACAAGCATGTCCTGCATTTGAAATTGGAAAATTTGATAATGATAAGCTTCAAATGGATCTGCAAGATTATTTCTTGTGTTCTGCAAATTTGGCAGGAGTTCCTGCAATTTCAATTCCGTGTGGCTTGAGTAAAGAACAGATGCCCCTTGGCTTTCAATTAATTGGGCCTCACTTGTCAGAACAATTGTTGTTTCAAGTTGGTCACGCGTATCAACAGTTGACTGATTGGCATACAAAACATCCAACATTGTAAAACATTTATGAATAAAAAGTTTGGTTTGATTTTTTTAATCGTTTTCATCATGAATTCAGTGCATGGATCGAATACAATTTCTGATCAATTTTGTACATCGCCTGCATTAAAATTTCGATATTTTCGTGTTGGTCCTCAACAATCATTTCAGCAAGAAGTTTTATTAGGCGATATTACGTATGATGGTGTGTATGGAATTTATCATCAAGCAAGTTTTTTGGGATTATATCGATGTTTAGCACCGTGTCTTTTTATGGAAATTGATAGTGATTTACGAACAACTCCACCAAGATTTTTGCATGTGCAAACTGGAGAATGGTTTGATGTAAAAAAACAATCAGATGGTAGTTTTAAAGTAACCAATCTTTCTTTCTTAAATCAGTGAATTGTAAAAATTAATAAAAAAAATAGGGCTCGAATGAACGAGCCCTATTTTTTGATCGTATGCTTACCAAGAAATTGATTTTCTAGGTTTAATACGTTTCATCGGACGTAATTGTATGCCACCTTTGTGTGCTTTTTTAGCAGACTTAGCAGCTTTTTTAGCTTTACGTTTTGGCGCAGCTTTTTTCGCAGCTTTACGCTTTGAAGAAGCTTTTTTCGCTTTACGTTTTGGTGCAGCTTTGCGTTTTGCAGTTTTACGTTTTGATGAAGCGCGTTTTACTGATTTACGTCTTGGGGCAGCTTTTTTAGCGCCTTTACGTTTTTTTGCCATTTTTTTCTCCTTTTTTTCCTGGGAAAAATTTTTTTTACGTTTACATCTTATAAAAAAAATATTATCAATAGCAATAGTTTTTTTTTTAAAAGTAGAAATTCTTCTTTGTTTGTCAATATTTAAATTGTTAAAAATAAAAAAATAAATTGTTTTTTTAAAAAAATTAAAATTAGATTGTGTCTTTTTATCAAGCTGTTATCCTTTTTGATAATTTTTATCTTAATGCCGTGCTGTTAGGGGCTTTATAAAAAGCAATGTTTTACTAAGGAGCAACTTTATGATTTTTCAAAATAAAAAATATTTCTATGTGTTTTCGTTTTTATTTGTTATTTCAAGGCCGTTATTTTCTGAGGAATCACCAAAAACTCAAGACGATCACATGCAAAAAATTCAAAAATGTTTTGAACAAAAATCGGCTGAATTTCAAAACATGATCGATGTTGTTAATAGAGATCCTCAAGGTTTAAAATATGGACTTGGAATTGGTCTTTTGAATGGCGCTTTGTATAAAATGTTTCAGAATCGTTCAATTTTTAAAACATTACATTTTGTTCTTCCATGTGCTGTTGTTTCATATTGGATAGCATTGCGAAATTTAAACTATAATCATCTTCTTTATGATTTTCGTCAGGTAGTAAAAAAAAATAAAGCCTTAAACTTTGAAAATGAAAAATTAAAACAAGAACAATTGAAGTTTAACAGCGAATTGGTTGCTGCAGCAGAAAAACGTGAAAGATTACAAATTCAGGTTAAAGAGATGGAAGAACGGTCAAGATTACCTCAAGAAGTAAAGTAGCAAAAAATTTAATTCAGAAATGATTAAAAGCTTGCTTTGAAAACAATCTGAAAATAGGGTAAACTATAAGAATCTAAAAATTTTTTATAGTTTACCCGAATTATTTGTATGGATTATTTTAACTCTAACGTCAAAATTAAACATTTATCATTTCCGCGATTGATGAGCGGACCGCTTGATGGAATCACTGATTCGCCATTTCGAAAGTTAGTTCGTGATTTTTCAAAAGATGAACTTTTGTATACTGAAATGCGCCATGTCAGATCGATTGTGACGCCAAAAGGTGGAGCTTTAGCTTTAGATTTTAATCAACTTGAGCGCCCCTTAAATTTTCAAGTTTCTGCCAATTCTGTTGAATTTATAGAGCAAGCTTGTGAAAAAATTTTGCAGGTTGGTGTTGATAGTATTGATTTAAACGTTGGATGTCCCGCTTCAAACGTTGTTTCATCATGTTCAGGGTCTGCTTTAATGGCAAATCCTGTGATGCTTGAAAAAATTTTAAAAGAGTTTCGTCGGGTGATTCCAGATCATGTTTTATTTACCATCAAAATTCGCGCAGGCTTTAAAGAGGTCAATGCCGTAGACATTGCAAAATTAGCCCAAGATTGTGGTGTTGATGCGTTAGCAATTCATCCTCGATTAAAAACTCAAATGTTTACTGGGCAGCCAAATTATCAAGTGGCGGCGGCAGTTAAACAAGCTTTACAAATTCCAGTACTTTTTTCAGGCAACGTGGTTAATTTTAAAACTGCAAAAATGACCTATGAATTAACCGGTGTTGATGGTTTTTTGATTGGTCGTGGAATGTGGGCAAAGCCATGGAAATTGGAAGAAATGAAACAGCATGCATTGGGTAATGAGTACATTGTTGATTCGCAAATGATTTTAAAAGTAGCATTGCGTCATTTGTCATTGATGATAGAACAGTATGGTATGCATGGATTGTTTCGGTTTCGAAAACATTTGCCGTTTTACATTAAAGGGCATCCATCTGCAAGCGCACTCAGACAACGGTTAGTTTTGTCAGAGTCTGAAAATGATATTAAAGAAGGACTGCAAGAATTTTTAGGATAGTGTAATGTTGATTCGCCAAGAAATTCGATTATGGCTTATTCATCTTTTTTATGTTCTATTTTTTCTTTTTTTAATTCATCGTTTATTTTTTCCATCATTTGGAATGGCTGAACGATGTTTTTCTTTTGTTTGTTATCCATTTTTTAAAATTCATGCAACGCTGACGCATTCGTTGACCAAGCAGGCGCAAGATCGAAAATCCATTCAATGTTTAACGCAAGAGCTTGATGCTGTGCAATTGCAAAATCATCTGTTGCAAGCAAGGGTGGTGCAACTTGAAGCGCAACAACTTTTTTTAGATCAAACGACAGAACTTCGTTCGTTTGCTCAGCGGTATGAACAATCTGAACAATTAATCGCAAAAATTTTAATGTGCGCGTGCAGCCAACAAGAAGATATTATTTTTATTGATGGTGGAACGAATAAAAATTTTGCAAAAGATGATATTGTTGTCTATCAGCAAGCTCTTATTGGTCGTGTGATTGAAGTGTATCCTTGGTATAGTAAAGTTGCTTTGATTACCGATAGTCGTTGCAAAGTTGCAGCTCAACTTTCAGAGTTAATGGAAAAATCAAAAATTGAATTAGATACTTATGGCGTCAGTTGTGGAAAAAATAATCAACAGTTGCAGCTTTGTTTTGTTCCACATTTTAAGCCAGTCGTTGTAGGTCAAACGGTAATTTCTTCAGGACAAGGATTAATTTATCCGCAGGGTTTTGCGTTAGGAATTGTCTCTGATGTTCAAACTGATTTAGTTTCGCACAAAATTCAAGTACAACCCATGTTTGATATTCATCAAATTTTGTATGTGTATGTTCTGCGTAAAAATTGATTATTTTTTATTTGGTAAAGATAAACTTTGATACATATAAAAAATACCTAAGCTACAAAAATATCCAACAGCAAAAATATTAATATAGGGCATAACCTGTATAAATGATTTTAAGTTGCTTGTTAAAAATGTAGAATTCATGCAATTTGCAGCATTCATTTTTAAATTTGCTTTTATAATAATATCAGGCATAGTTGGCAATAATTTTAAAAAAACAAAAACTCCAATTGGAAATTTTTGATCAGCATTAATTATAAAATATTTTTTATTGTTAAACGTAATTTTTGAATTTTCATATTTTGTTTTAAAAAAATGAAATAAATATCCTAATCCAAGGCAAGCAGTTGTTGCAATCGGAGTTATTTTAAAAAAATATAAAAAATTGAATGGAAGAAAAGAAAGAGCGATAACAAAAAAGAATGGAATCCAAAGTTGATTTTTTTTCAACATTAGGTACATAGCGTAAAGTAAAATAAAAGATTGAATCATGAGTATTTTTTCTTTTCAAGAATTTGGTTTTAAAATTTTTTTAGCTACCATTAAAAATGGTGTCATAAAAGCAATAGCTAAAATTTTGAGAGCAAAACTTAAAATTAAAACATCAAAAATATTTGCAACAATACCATACAATCCTAAAAATGAAAAAAGGACCGTATCAACAAATTGAGACATGGTCAGTGCAAAATAATTTCGAGCAACAAAAAATTTTCCCTTGGTTGCATTTTTGATGATGCCATACAAATAAATATCAATGGTTTGTGTGATTAAATAAGCGATGAGTGATGCCAGTGTGATGCGAACGGTGTTTGCAGTGATATGCATAAAATGAATTTGGGTGTCATCTACTTCTGCAGGTTGATAGGTAACAATAATTTTTGCAATAACCATGTACGCAACACATGATGCAAAACTGATCCAAATTGCACTGCGTGCATATTTTTTATCCCAAAATTCTTGTAGTAAATTGCAACTAAAACTGATACCAACAATGAATGCGTCAGCCGTTGTAACACAAAAATTAAATAAATTTATTTGTTTGATAACAAAAATGTTTGCCGCTAAAAACAGTAAAGAAATATAGGTTATGAGTGCCGTTTTTCCTAATCGAGCAAAAAACAATGCGCCAAAACTTACCGTGGCCACATGAATAAAAAATAATAATTCGTTGATCATAATATTACACAAGCCAAGGATGCAAAGAAATATAAATCATTGCTATGGTAACAATAAATGTTGGGAGTTTAATCCATTCAAAATTGAATAATTTGTATGCAATATTGCATAACGTTATGGTGACAATGATTGGGTATCCTGTCGTAATAATTGGATAACCCCATGCTAAAATTTTTGCTAAACCAAAATTTGAAATGATTGCTGTGATGCTTAACCCAATGATTAAGCAGTAAACATAACTGATGGTTTTATCAAAAATTTCATTGCGTAAATATTCTGCAAACACTGCAGCAAGAGCGGTTAATGTTGACAAGCAAGTGATAATGACTGCAAGCACCAGTAAAAAGATTCCTTGAGTGCCTACAATGTGCAAAGCGATCGTTCTAAAAATTGCAGCTCCGTTACCCATCATGTCAGGAGTAATTAAATGTGCATAGTATGCCCCTAGCAAATTAAATCCAACATAAAACGCTGTCATAAGTGCACCGGTTAAAATACTTCCCTTCAAGCAGATTAAAGCAAGTTCTTTTGAAGAAATATTTGAATTTCCTGGTGCTGTTTTGATTAATCGGCTAATAATGTAAGCAAAAAACAATGCACCAATCAGATCTAATGTTTGAAAACCGGCAATAACTTGATCAAAAAACACTTCGCTTCCAGACTTGAATTGTTGCAACGTTGTGTGATTGCTGTTGATAAGTCCAAGGGTTATAATGAGCCCTAACGATCCAATTAAAATTGGACTCATGTATTTGCCTAAGATATCTAACATTTTTGATTCTTTGTAGGTTAAAGCAAATGTGAGTAAGCAAAAAATAATGCTAAATATTGGAAGTGTTAAACTTGGGAAAAATGGTGTAATCATTTCATACGGAACCGTAACGCAACGTGGCATAACAATGAGTGGTCCTAAAATGAGCATGCAAAACATGATTGATAAAAATCCAGGAATTTTGCCAGTACGATTGAAAAATTGAGTGTAATTTCCTTCAAACAAGATCATGGCAACAAGCCCAATGATTGGAAGTAAAACTCCGGTCATTAAAAATCCCAAAATGCCAATTGAATGTTTACTACCCGCAAGAACTCCAGCTCTGATCGGATAAATAATGTTTCCAGCTCCAAACAACATAGTAAAAATTGCAAGGCCGATGGTACTCATCTTGATGGAATTGTTTTGTGCCATAATCAAAATCCTTAAAAATGGTTCATAGACTATTCTTTTTATGATACGGAGATTTTAAGAATTTTCAAATTTTGGCCTTTTGAGCGCTGAAATTATTTACTGTGCAAGATCGGATGTTTGTGGATTTAAAAAAGAAGGATTTTTTGATTTTGATAGTGGATCATAAGGAATAAATCGATGTTGGCAAACACGGCACCAGTGTCCGCCTTTTTTATCATTATCTGCAGGTGTTGTGTGGTATTGTCGTTGACAGTCACAAGGACAGCTTTGAATATCTGCAGCTTGTCGTCGTAGTTTTCTTTGATGATCCCAACCAATACAGCTTGGGCTTGCGTCAATTATTGAGGTAATACTCAACAGTAACCATATTATTTTTTTCATCCATTCCCCCTTGAATTTGAAAATCAAATTCTTAGTTGAAGGATACTAAAATGATGATTGTTATTTCAAGGTTTGTGAAAAAATTAAAGTTTTTCTTGACTGTTTTTGATTACAAAATCTAACCAACCAGACGGAGTTCCCGTATCAAATCGCTGACCTTGAATTTTGTAAGCTAAAACTTTATAACCGTGTGAAATCATTAAGCTAATGGTATCGGGAAGTAGTATTTCACCATCTTTGTTCGGTTTGGTTTGTGGAATGTATGAAAACAGATCGCTATGCAAAATAAATCGACCGATGCCTGCTAAATTTGAAGGAGCTTCTTGTTGTGTTGGTTTTTCAACAAAGTAATCGATTTCAAATAAATCTTGAGTGATTTGCTTTTTTGGTGCAATCACACCGTAAGCAGAAATTTTTTCAAGGGGGACTTCCATTACACCAATGATCATTGCTTGGTGTTCTTGAGCCATTTTAATTAAATTGCCAATTTCAGGATTCGGTCCAAAAATAATGTCATCAGGGTAGCAGAGTGCAAAATATTCATCGTGCAATATTGCTGGTTGAGCATGCAGGAGTGCGTTTGCAACACCTTTGGGTTTATTTTGAATGAAATATTGAAATTTTGTTGTTGCAATCAATGCATTCAATTCTGATAAATAATGGCTTTTGATTTGTTCTGCAAGGACTTGTTCCAAATGATGATTGTACGAAAAATAATCAATAATAATATTTTTGTCAGGAGATAAAATGATGAGCATGTTATCAATTCCAGCATTCACTCCTTCTTGCACAATATATTCAATTGCTGGTTTGTTTGAAAGTGGCAGCATTTCTTTGGGTATTGATTTTGTGATGGGTAAAAAACGACTGCCAATTCCTGCTGCAGGAATAATTAATTTGTTAATTTTGATCATGATTTAAAACTGTTTTAAAAATTTTAAATTGCTGCTGTGCAAATATCGAATGTCAGGAATACCGTATTTCAACATTGCAAGTCGAGTTAGTCCTGCGCCGAAAGCAAAACCGCTAAACTCTTTTGGATCAATTCCGCCATGACGTAAAACGTTGGGATGAATGAGTCCTGCGCCTAATAGCTCAATCCAACCGGTTTTTTTGCAAGTGGAACACCCAGATTTGCAAAAAGGGCATGAAGCATCAATTTCAAGGCCTGGTTCCACAAAAGGGAAATAACCGGGACGAACACGAAGTTTAATATCTTTGCCAAAAAATTGAGTTAAAAATGCTTGAAGCGTTGCTAAAAGATTTGCAACTGATACATCTTTGGCAATAAACATTCCTTCAATTTGCATGAACATAAAATCATGTGAAGCATCAGTTGCTTCATTGCGCATGGTTCGACCGTGAGCAATCATGGCAATTGGAGGTTTTTGAGATTGCATGGTTTTGAGTTGAACGGTTGATGTTTGTGTTCGCAGTAAATGCTCTTGATCAATCCAAAAGGTATCAGATTCTTCACGCGCTGGGTGATTGTGTGCAATATTTAAACCTGTAAAATTAAAAAAATCTGTTTCAAGTTCTGGTCCGTCAACAACTTGATATCCCATAGATGTGAAAATGTTTTCAATCTGTTGAATAATGTGAGTGTAAGGATGCAAGCTGCCTTGTTGTGTTGGTTTGCCCAGCGTTACATCAAAGTGTTGTTTTTTATTTTGTTCAGCATGAATTTTTTCTGCAAAAAGTTGTTCTTTTTTAAGATTAAATTGTTCTTGAAGCCCATATTTTAAATCATTTAAATGAGGACCAACTTCACGCTTAAGTTCAGCTGGGGCAGATTTTAATGATTCAAAAAGTTCTGCAATGATACCTTGTCGTGTTAAATATTGTAAGCGAAATTGTTCTAATTCTGCTTCAGTTTTTACATGAGCAAGTTTTGCTGCAAGATCTTGTTTAATATCATTAATTTTTTTTAAATTCACGGGTATCCAATATGTTTAAAAAAGTTACAATGTAAGCGTAACAAAAAACCCACTTCTTTCAAAGTGGGTTTTAAAATTCAAAAGTTTATTATTTTTGTGTGTGTTCTGAAAATGCAGTCAAAATATCATCAATTTGATTTTCAATGTTCACTTTATTAAATATTTTAAAAACAGTACCTGACTGATCAATTAAAAAAGTTTTTCGTTTATAAAAACCAAAAGAAACGGTTCCTGGATATTTTTTGCCAATCGAACGTTGCAGGCGTGAATCACTGACTAAAATGTATGGAAGGTCAAATTTTTTAGCAAAACGTTTGTGTGCTTCAATGCTGTCGCAGCTAATGCCGACAAGGGTAATATTTTCTTTTTCAAGTTGTTTGATACCGTCTTTAAAATTTTGAGCTTGTTTGCTGCAGCCTGGTGTGTTATCTGCAGGATAAAAATACAAAACAAGTTTTTTTCCAGCATAATCAGAAAGTTGAAAATCTTTTACTGATCCGTCAGGGAATAATGCTTTTGCGGTAAAATCTGGTGCTTGCTTTTTGAGAATTTTGTTTGCTTTGCCTTCAATCAAGGTGCACAAAGCTAACGCCAAAATGATTGAAAAAAAGAAGAATGATTTACACATGAAAAATCTCCAAAATGTGGTTGTAGCTAGTATTTAGATTGTATCATATCTTCATAATTTGACCTAATTTGCAGAAAGCATTTTTTTACTCATTTGATAGCTGGAATGGGTAAAAACGTATCCAGCTTTTTTAAAACATTGTTGTGCTGGATAGTTGGTTTTATTAACTGCAAGCGTGAAATCAAAAATACCTTCTTTTTGACCCAGTTCATGCAAGGTTTGCATTAATGCCGTTGCAATACCCTGATGGCGAAAGTTTGGATGAACTGAGGTTACATATCGTTTCCAACAATCAGGTAATGTTTGATAAATAATGCCACCGCACATAATGTTTTGATGATTGAATGCTGCTAAAAATTTGTAATTTGGGTAATTGGTCATAAAATCATGCATTGTTTGAAGGGTGTATTCAATGCCAACTTCATCTTTTTTAAAAAGTTGTGCAAATTCTGTTACTTCTTGGGTGTTATGAGCATCAATATGTCTTATGTTGTACCGTGACTGAGAATTTTTGATGCTTTTGTTGTGAGCATGAAAATGCATATGCCAAAATTCATGCAATTGTTGGTAATTTAATGTTTGAAATATTGCATAAAAATTAAAATCATTTTGGACAAGATTGATGTTTATGCTGGCAATATTGGGAATTGATTCAAGAGATTGCAACATTTGCTTAATCAATTCGTTATTTTGATCTTGTTTTGATATGACCAACCCACGAATCCAAAGATCAACATTGTTTGCAATAAAATACATTAATGCTGCAACAATGACTCCTTGATCATTCATGGCAACAATAACAGGATTATTTTTTATCCATTTTTTTATGTTGTGCAAGCTTGGTTGAAGCGTTGCTTGAAGGGTTGATGTTGTAAAAAGTTGTGTAATTTGATCAATCTGAGTTTGATTGCAGATCTCAATTGCTTGAAGTTTATAATTGTTTGAAAAAATATTTGATGAAATAAAAAAAATTAAAAATACAAAAATGCTCATTTTGGTTTGCATAAAATCTTTCATAAAGAAATGAAAATTGTTTTTTTTAAATGTAATTGTTTTTTAAAATAAAACTAGTTATGCTTGATCTATCTTTTCGAAAAGTTCAACAAAAATATGATCATATTTTTAAAAAAGTAGACGTTGGTAATGATAGTAAAAGTTTGATCGTTATTCTTGAGCGATTACAATTTTTATCAACCATCATCAAGATTGAAAAGACTATCATGAAAAATGTTTTATTGTTTCTATCCTTATTTGCAGTTTCTTCACAATTTTTAGCAACTGGAAATCAAACTTTACGACCAAAATGTCCAACAACACCTCCAAGTCCAAAAGGGAAAAGATCGCTTGACGCACAATCACGATTGTTGATTTTGCAAGAAAATCGATAATTTTTTTATTTATTCAGGATATTTTGCAATTATTTCAAATTTGCAAAATATCCTGAATTTTTGCTATAAAGCAGTTCAAATTTAAAAACCATACTGATTCAAAACCTTACTTACCCAAAAAGATTTTTTATGAAAAATCATCATATGATCTATTATACTTTTTTTTGTACGCTGTATTTTTTTTCAGAAATTTTAACTATAGATACAACCACTTATACAAAATTTCAAGAAATACCAACAAGAAATATTGAATTTATAAAAGGCTTAGAGAATCCTGTTAAAAATCCAGAGTCTCAAATTTTTTTAAATTCTCATGTCAAGTCCATGTTTGATACTCCTCCATCTAATATGCCAGTAAGTGTGCATGTATTAGGTAGAACTATAACGTTGTGGCGTGTTGATGGAATTGAATATAGAAATTCTCAACCTTTAATAAATGATTCAATCCGAGATCAAATAGTTGCGAATATTCTTTCTGCCTTTTTTTCATTAATTAACAGTGCTGCATCTTCTATATCAGAGTCAATGAAATCTCGTGAAACGAAATATAATGAATTGTTTCATAATTTTTGTCGAATTAATTATACCTCAGAACAGTTAAAAAAAAGATCAATTTCGGAATTGCAGCAAGAGTTTCGTGAAGTGCATCATGTTGAAGCTGTTAGGGAGAGTTGGGATAAAATATATAAAACGAAATATGCTTCTTTAGATTTTGCTCAAATAGGACATGATAGAGAAAGTGCTTTTTTAGAATCATATAAAAATTTTTGTTTTGAAAATTATACTCCAGAAGTATTGAATAAAAAATCACGCATTGAATGTTTTGTGGAATTTTGTGAATACACGGAGATAAGACTTTATGTGAAAAAATATTGGGAAAAAGAAGGCAAATTGAAATATGCTGGATTGAAATTTAATGAAAAAGGTAATACAGATTTAAATTTGTTTCAGCAATCTTTTGAACAATTTTGTAAAGATGAAAAAATAGGATTTAGCACTGATGTGCGTATTAAATTTTTCAAACAATTTTGTGAATTTAATGATCGAAAACTTTATTTACAAGATCATTGGGAAAAAACAGGTAAAATTGAACATACTTATTTATGTTTTGATAAAATATCTAATGTAGAAGCAATTTCTTTTTTGCAAGAATTTGAGTCTTTTTATAAAAGACATGCCACTGAAACAGAATTAAATGATGCGGTTCGTTTGGAATGTTTTACAAAATTTTGTGAAATTTATGATGTAAGACTTTATGCACAAAATTATTGGGAACAAACGGGCAAGTTGAAATATGCATCATTAACATTTGATGAAAAATTAAACAGAGATGTTGATTCTTTTATTAAATCTTTTGAAGAATTTTGCAACAACCGTTATGAAGAAACATCATTAAGCAAACAAGATCGCTTGGAATGTTTTGAACAATTTTGTGAATTTAATGATGTAAAACTTTATGTAAAAGAATATTGGAATGAATTAGGCAAATTTAAGTATGCTCAATTAAAAGATTATAAAATACCTAATGCAGATGAAGAATTTTTTTTAAAATCTTTTGAACAATTTTGTGAAAAAAATAATATAAAAGCAAAATTGCATGAAATATCTTTAATGGAAAGATTTTCAGAATTTTGCAGAATAAATGATACAAGGGTTTATATAAAAAAATGTATAGCCCAAACAAACAGTTTTAGACGTTTATTGCACGCGCCAAATGATGTTGATGATTTAAGTATTTTTATTGCTGCCTTTCAAGGTTCTGTTGGGATGGGTGGTGATTTTCCTGCAGGAGGCAATATTCCAGGACCTGCCGGTCAAGCTATTCAAACTGTATTTTTTATAAAAAAATGTTTTGACTTGTATCGTGCTAGTGGTCGTGACTTTGAAGATAAAGATGCAAAGAAAAAAGAAAAAAAAGAAGAGCAAAAAAAAGCGGAGGAAAAATGTAAAAAATTTTTATCTGATAGTGCTAATGAAAACGCTTTTAAAAATGGAGCTTGTCTTGGATGTGATTTAGAACAAAAAATAAATTTACCACCTGTAGATCCAGAATTAAAGTATCTTTATAGTTCTCTTCAAAGATGGCTAGATCTTTCTAGTTCTATTCCAGGAAGTGATGATCGACTGGCGGTGGTAGATGGCCAAATCATTAAATTTACTCGATGCAAAGGAATGAGTCCGGAATACATGCAGCATCATTTAAACCCAAATAGAGCGTTGCGTTGTGCAAGTCAGTATAGGCCGCATTTAACTTATAAAGCATCTGTTGTTCAAGATTTAAGTGTGTTATCAAAAAATGAAACAGAGGTTTTGTCTAATCGTTGGTGTTTTAATGTTAAAAAAAAGCTGAAAAATCAAATCAAGCAAGCAAAGCAACGGCAAAATGATGTTAATCGAACTAGCAATTCAGGACCAGGAAAAGGACCTGATAAAGATCCAAAAAAACCAGGTGTTGCGCCAGTAGCAGGTGCACCTGAAAAAGCATCTGTTGATGAAGTTAAAAAACAAATGAAATATACTGGTAATCCTAAACATCATATAAATTCTAAAGGAAATGCTAGTAAACCACCACATGATGGATCGAGGGTCTTAAATGAATCTAACTTTGTAAAAGTAAAGGGGAGTCAAAATCTTGAAGTGAGAATTGGTGTTGAAAATGGTAAACCTGTTAAATTTTATGAACACGCTCCTGGTGAATATCATGGTTATATTATTGAAGGTAAGCTTGATATAGAGTCTGAGAATGTTTTGAAAGCGATTGGTTGGATGGATAAAACAGGAAAAATAATAAAAAAGTAATAATATGAAGACAATTAAATTTATGCTTGCTGATAAGCAATATATTTATATATTGCCAAAAGATATGGAAAAAGATTATTGTGCTGTTTGTATAGAATGTGACATTTTTTATGTTGATGAAAATGAAGGATTAAAAATAAAATTTGGAAATACAGAAGTTGATTCATTTTATGGAATTTTTGGATTTAAAGGATCTGAAGAGTTATTAAAAAATAAACTATTTTTTGATGTTAATGTTAGAAAAGATCCTGGATTTGAATATAACCAATATTGTCAAGATATTATAAAAAAAAGTGATGTTGTTGATAAATATTTTTTTTGTAGCAATAGCCATAAGGATGATGATCTTTTGTATACAAGTTGGTTTTATAATGATAAAAATGGGAATATTATTTTTGAAATTAGTCCTTTCTATCCATGGTTTAATGTTGAAAATCCTCAAAACAATGTTGGGTTTGTAACCTATGAAGCATTTATGAAAAACTATAAAGTAGTTATACATAAAATGATTTCAAAAAAAATATTTCTTCAGTGGTTACAACAGGCAAAATTGTATAATCCTTATAAAAATAGCTAAGAAAAAAAAATGGTGGTAAATCACCAGGACCTAAAGATGGACCAAAGGTTTTAGAAAATTCTATACCTTTTAAAGAAAAGGGTAATCGAACATTGGAAAGAAGGCTGGGCGTTGAAGAAGATTATTTTGTAATTCTTGATGAACAAGAGCCAGGAAAATGGCATGGGCATATAGCGTATTAGGATGATTTAGCAGATGAAATGAAGGATGCATTGCATAAGGCT
The DNA here is from genome assembly GCA_031972395.1 of Candidatus Chromulinivoraceae bacterium. GTDB lineage: Bacteria > Babelota > Babeliae > Babelales > Chromulinivoraceae > JACPFN01. The sequence goes on along the minus strand of DALYET010000012.1, from coordinate 1,905 downwards.
GGAATCGTTAAAAATCGTAAAACAGAAAAAAAATGAAAATATTAAAGTCTATAGATATTAATCAACAGGATTGTTTGCAGATTACTACAGAAGTTGATGAAGATGATGTTATTAATTTATATAATACTTATTTACCGTTTTATTTAAAATATAATCAAAAATCTTTATGTTTACGAAGGGTTAATGTTGGTTATGATTTGTATTACATTGCAGAACATATACAGCAATGCATAGATCATCAAAAAATGCTTCCTTTGGGGTTTTCTAAAAGTATTGATTTGGGAATTTTATGTAATGAACATACTCAAAAAATAATTTTAGCAGAAGAAGCTGGAAAGCCATTAGAAACTTGGAGTTGGTTTGGAAGTTCTTTGCATTTTTTAGAAAATAAAGGGGCATCTTTTCAAAGTTGTGAAACATGGTTGTACAATGATGCTGATGGGCAGATTGTGATGCAGGTTAATACTGTTTATCCTTGGTTTTATAAAGAAGCACCATCAAAAGATTTAGAAATTTCATATGATGATTGGCTGCCAAGTTATAAAATTTTGTATAAAACTATTATTTCAAAAAATGTTGCGCAAGTGTGGATAAAAGAATTAAATGATTTGTATGCAACATTGGAATTGAACACTTTAAGTACAAAATAAAAAAAGCAAAAAAGTAATTAAACAAAACGTATGTTATTTTATTTTATGCAATATTTGTAATGTATCTTTAATGCTCTGTAGTGGAAATTAATGAAAAGATTATATTTAAAAAAATTATTACAAAATTATCATCTAATTCTAAGCATCATCAAAATTCTAAGGGTGAGATTGGCAAACCACCTTATGATGGGCAAGATTTGTTAAATCAATCAAGAATAGCGCCAGGTGAAAAATATAGAGTTGCTATTCAAGATAATAAATATGTGATATTTAGAGAGCATTCTCCTGGAGAATGGCATGGATATGTTATAGACAATTATGATAAATTACAACCAGGTGAAAGAAATGCTTTTTATAAAGCAGGACTTATTCATAGTGTTAAATCTGGAAAAATAATAAAATGATAAATTTCATAAAATTTAAAATTTCTAAAACTGAATATTTAAAAATAAATCCTGAATGTATTCATGATGATGATTGTCAAGTATGCGCTAAAATTGATATTGATTATGTGGATGAAAATAAAAATCTATGTTTACGATTGGGAAATGAAGCACTTTCTGATTTTTGTTACAAAATTACAGAATCTGGACGAATTCAGAAATTAATAGATGGCAAAATGCTCATAAATTATAGCGTTACTACAGATTTAGGGTTTGAATGGAATCAATATTTTGAAGGAAAAATACAAGACACTGATGTGGATAAATATCATTATTGGACTAATAATCAACAAAAAAACAATTCTTATTCTTGTTGGTTATACAATGATAAAAAAGGCAACATTGTTTTTGAAATTACACCATTTTATCCGTGGCATGGTGAAACGAAAAAGTCTCATCCAGATTTTATAACCTATAAAAAATTTATGAAAAATTATAAACCAACGCTTAAAACTATAATCCCTAAAAAAAATTTGAAACAATGGATTGTTCAAGCCAGAGAATTAGAAAAAAAATATTTTTCTGAGTTTGAAAAATCTTGAAAATAAAATTTTGTATAAAACTATTATTTCAAAAAATGTTGGGCAAATGTGGATAAAAGAATTAAATGATTTGTATGCAACATTGGAATTGAACACTTTAAGTACAAAATAAAAAAAGCAAAAAAGTAATCAAACAAAACGTATGTTATTTTATTTTATGCAATTTTATAGTGTACGTTTAAGGTTTTAGATGAGAATTAATGAAAAGATTATATTTAACCCAAGTTGTGACCTAATAACTCTTTAAAAAAAAGCGCCTTCATGTTACCT
>DALYET010000011.1:0-32294 GCA_031972395.1 Candidatus Chromulinivoraceae bacterium | reverse complement strand
ATACAACCTCGAACTGAACCAAAAGAACTTTCAGGTAGTGTTCCAAAATTAAAGCCAAAAAGATTGTCAAATGCTGAAAAAGCTACAAATTTTATCGAATACGCTGTGCAAAGTGGGCAACCTGATTTAAATTTAGTGCCCAAAACTCGCAGATTAACCCCGACAAGAATAGTTGCAGGGAGTCCAGCTGAGATTAAGTCACCGTTAACAGGGGCTACGACATCTGAATCGATGAAGCAAAATAAACAACCACTTTCTCCACAGGAACAGTGGGAATTAAAAAATCAGGCAAAACTTTTAGAGCAAGCTCAAGAAAAATTAAACAAGATAAAGCAAGAACTTGAAGCGCTTCCTACAGATGAACAAAAAGAGCGTGAAAACTTAGAATATGAGCAAGCAAAAGATCAAAGAATCTTGGATAATGCAATGCAAGATTTTCAAGAAAAATTACAGCAACTTAAAAAACAAGAGGAAAAGCGTTTAAACGAAGAAGCATCAGAAAAAGCTGCTTTACAAATATTAGAACTTGAAAAGCAACTTGCAGCAGAAAAAGAAAAGTCTTTATCAGAATCTGAAATTGCAAAAATTACTAAAAAATATGTAGAAGCTTTGGACGATAGGTATGATGAATGGAAAAAAGAACACATCAGCAGTACTAAGGCAGATTTTATAGATTTTGAATTAGGATTAGCAGAAAAAGAACTGGGGACGCCTGATTTCGCACAAGCAATAGAAAAAAATCTTGGTCCTGATTTTAAAAAGTATAATCAAGCAACACAAGATTTAATTTTAATGAAACTTGAACAAGGATTTTTCAACCTTACGGGTCAACAGCGCAAATCACCAGGAGAATGGCGATATCACACAAAACGTGAATTGCAAAGTAAAGTGATCCAACTTATACGATCTTCTGTGCGTGCAAGAACCGAAAAAATATTGAAAAATCGCTATGGTATAACTCCATTCAACAGTAACGATTACTATGAAATTTTAGATTCCATTCTGCCAAAAGATGATTCAAAAGCTCCTACAGCATATTCAAAGGATGAAATTGCAACAGAAATAGATACGTTTTTAAAAAATAAAAATAAATTTAACCGTTAAAAAATAGGACTAAAAAATGAAAAAAATATTACATGTTTTATTTTTGATCACGCTTGTGTCAACGTTTGCAGTCAAAACAGAAGGAATAGATGACAACTTTGACATGATTCAACCAGAAGATTACGCAGATACAAAAGAACAACAAGCAGCAGACCTTAAGAGGTTAAGCCAAGAAGTTCACAAATCACAACTAACTTCAAAACCAGAAAGGACAGATCTTGAAGTACACGCAACACCAAAACCTGGATTTTTTGATCGAATTCGTAATTGGGCAAACAAACGAACACTGAGCAAAAAATTCACTGAACATGCAAAAAATAGTAACACTGGCAATTTTGATTTTTCTGACGCAACAACCAAAAAAATGTGGGGTTCTTTAGGCAAACAAGATCAAATAGATTTGGTCAAGGAATGGTCAGACACTCGAATAAAAACAATAGACAAAGAGTTAAACAACAATCGTAAAAAATATGAAAACGCTGTAAAATCATATGAAGCTGGAAATAAAAAAAGAATACTTGCAGAAGTTGATCGCACTCAAAAAGACATACAAGAACTTGATAAAAAAATTGCTCGTGCAAAAGCAGAACTTGATAGCACAACATTAACAGAAACAAAAAACACACTCACAGAACAAATAAGCCGATTAAAAGAATTGCAAAACGCTCAAAAAAACAATGAAAAAGAAGCACTGGAATCAATTACAAAAAAAATGAAAGATCTAAAAAATAGATATAACACTGACAAAGATGATATCCTTGCAAAACGTGACACGAATATGAACGCCTTTGCAGACTCAGTCAATTCTACTTATGAAGAAGGATCACTTATTGAAGCCAAAGTAAGAAGAAAATCTGAAAAAACAACTCAACCAACCGCTAAGCCAACAACCGTTACCGTTGAGCCAACAACAAGCCAACCTGAAGCAACAAACGAACCAGACTACGCAACATTAACCAAAGCCGAAATTAAAAATTTAAGTGATACAGAATTAGCAGAAGTATTGAAAACATTACGCACACAATCGGCAAAAGTTATGAAAGAATTTGGACCAACAAGCGAACAATTCAATAATGTCAATAAAAAACTTCAACCATTTATCAAAGAAGATCAAAACAGAGAAACTAAAATCTTTGAAAATGAAGCTCAAAGGTTGACTTTAGAACAAATAAACAACGAACTTACAATACTAGAAAGTAAACCTTTCGGGAAAAAAACTGCAAAATATAAAATTTTCGAAAAAGAACTTGAATCACGTAAAGCTTTAGAGCCAGAAACAACTAAATATGATTATAATAAAGCTTTCAATGATCTTTTAGCTTTACATTCAAAAGTAGAACAACCTACAAACCCAGAACCTAATGTTACCTTAAGCAATGACTCGTTTAAAGGCAGCCCAATGACCATGACTGACGATGCAATTCAAAAAGAAATTCAAAAATTAACATCACAAGGTGAAGATAATTTATCAAGCTTAGATTTTGAACGCTTAAATGCATTAAAGAAAGAGCTAAACAAGCGACAAAGAAAAAATTAATATTTTTTTAATTGAAAAATATCAAAAAGGGCAGCCATCAACGGCTGCCTTTTTCTTTGAAATTATTTTCACACTTAAAGCATTTTTTTAGTTATTTGTTGAATCATTGGATGAACTTTCAATCCTTGTTGAAATCGCACCGTATTGAATGTCGCATGAGCTTGACCAGCTTGTTCACGCTCTTGTGCAACATCTTGCAATATTTTTTCAATAAATTTTAAGCATCGCGCTGAAACTCTCTGCTGTTCATCAGGTGAAATTTGTGCTCCTGCATAGACCAATATTTTTGCACAATCATCCAAAAAAATATTTTTTTCAGATTTATGGATGGCTTGAATAGCTATCACATGCAAAGGATGCAACCCAATTGATGCATTATTCACATTGGCTCCAGCATGAATTAACATTCGTACAGCTTGTAAATTTTTACAAAAAATTGCCAAATGCAACGGAGTTTGAACATTATCATTTCTTGATTCTGTATTCAATCCAGCATTGATCAATCGTTTGATCGTTGCATGATCATTTTCACGCAAAGCTGTTTCTAGAATATCAAATCCTTCAAGGCTCAAACAATCTAAATTACCAGCATAAATATATTGCTCAGCAAGTTGCGCATTCGAAAAATTTCGAGGCCGTTTTTGCAATCTGTTCATTTGTTTAGCAAATTTATTAATTGGTCCAAAAATAGAACGATCATCATCAGATGAAAAAAGGAACGAAAAAGATACAACATTCAGCACAAATAATAGATGTTTCATACTACTTCTTAAAAAGATTCGTCAATCATACCGCCACCCAAACAAACATCAGCATCATACAAAACAGCAAATTGTCCAGCTGCAATCCCTTGCCTGCTGTCATGTTTGAGCATAATTTTTATTGATGAATTATGAATGCTGATCGTGCATGAATGCACCATGGGGCCATGACGAAAGCGAACATCAAGATCTTTTTTTTCTGGCGCAACATTTTGGTTCCATGAAAAATTTGCAACCATCATGCCATGCTTATGTTCATCAATCAAATCATAATTTTTGGAAATATAGACAATGTTTTTATCCACATGTTTGGATACCACATACCAAGGACCTCCAGAAAGTCCCAAACCTTGCCTTTGACCAATGGTGTAAAACCAATATCCTGTGTGACTTCCTAAAACTTTTTTTGTTTCAAATTCAACAATTTCACCCTGTTTTTCACCAAAGTGTGCTTTCAAAAAATCAGAAAAATTGAATTTGCCTAAAAAACAAATACCTTGAGAATCTTTGCGCGCTGCTGTTGGCAAATTAAATTCTTGTGCCATTTTGCGAACTTGCCATTTTTCAAAACTACCAATGGGGAACAACGCTCTTTTCAGTTGCGCTTGAGACAGATAAGCTAAAAAATATGTTTGATCTTTAATGGGATCTTTTCCTTTTTTCAAAATTGAAATTTCAGGATGATGCTGCACCTGTGCATAGTGCCCGGTTGCTACAAAATCAAATGATGCATCAATCACATCATAAAAAGCACCAAATTTTACCTGTTGATTGCACAAAATATCCGGATTTGGCGTACGACCTTGTTCAATTTCTTTAAGCATGTAGGACACAACTTTTTCATGATAAACCTGCTGCATAGAAACAATTTCTAACGGCACATTCAACTGAGCACATACCGCTTGAACAAACTGCAAATCATCGTTCCACGGGCATGACCCGAGGTATGAAAGTTCATCTTCAAGCCAAATTTTTAAATAAAAAGCGGTAACGTCATGTCCTTGCTGTTTTAAAAGTGCTAAAGCAACAGAACTATCAACGCCACCGGAAACCAAAACTGCTATTTTTTTCTTTAAAGTATTCATACATTTTATTGTAACAAAAAAAGTTTTTTTTTGAATTGCATTCTGCTTCACAGATCTAATAGTTCAATTTTTTATTTTTTAATGTTTTAAAATTCATTGTTTTTAAATTATTTTTGTTGCTTGAAAACTATACATAAAATCTTGTTGTTGCTTTCTTGTCATCCCAGACTGCGATCTGGGATCCAGTAATTTAATAAAAAATTGTACCTTTTTGAAAAACATGAAAACATGGATCCCTCCAGACTGCACCAAGGCTTCGTCGGACAGGCTGCCTCGCGCTTGTCCATCATAGTGTTAACGTGAGCAAAAGGATGAAGGGCCATGTCTTCATTTTATAAAATCATTGAAATGCTTAGCCAAAACGCGGTAAACTTATTGGTAAAACATCTTTCTTAAAAGCAAAAGAACCAATATTATGAATTCATTTTTTACAAAATTAATATTTTTATGTTGTGTAGGCATTGAATGCTCACGTCAAACAATATTATGCATTACCGGAAAACCAACGCCCTCACATTCAAAAACCATTCATCAAAATCCACCACCACCATCAACAAATCCCCAACAACCTGATCCTACAACCTTGCAAGCGCAAAAATTATGCAGCGATCTACAATCAGCAGAACATTTTTTCATGCGCGCAATCAAAAATGGAAACATGTCAGACGTTCAAGCGTTGATTGATTGCAAAGTCGACGTGAATGCAGAAATTAACGGTCTTCGTCCTATCAGAATTGCAATTGCGCACAACCAAAAAGATATTTTATCTTTTTTACTTTCACTGCAAAATCCAAAAATTACAATCACACAAGAAGATGTAACATGCGCAAAAAATCAAATAAAATTAGTCAAGGTATCGCTTAAACAATGCGAAACAATGCATGATTTAGTTTATCCTCACGTTGCAAGAACCGAAATTCATCAAAGAAGACAGCATTGTCATGAATCAAAGAAAGCTTTAAGAGTCTATAAACTTTTAGCAAATCGACACAAAAGAAATAATGCTCAATTAAAAGTTGAGTGATGACAAAAATTCAAAATAATTTAGGATAAGAATTGATCAAAAACTATAAGGATTAGATTTTACCATGAACGCTTTTGAACAAATTCAGCATGCATTTACCACGTATTTAATCAATGATTGCGCCATTCCTCAAGATATTATTAAAAACAGTCAATTTGAACTGAACACAGATCCTGCAAAACAAAACTTTGGTGATATTAATGCAAACATTGCAATGATATGTGCCCAAAAAATGAAACAAAATCCACGAGCTTTAGCACAACAAATTATCAACAATTTTACACATCCATTCGTTGAACGAATCGAAATTGCAGGTCCTGGATTTTTAAACTTTTTTTTAAAGCAATCATGGTACGAAACAATTGCCACAGAAATTCACCAACAAAAAAGTGATTTTTTTAAACCTAACTCAATCGATTCTAAAAAAATAAATATTGAATTTGTGAGCGCTAATCCGACAGGACCTATGCATGTTGGTCATGGAAGAAATGGAATTTTGGGTGATGTGTTAGCCAATATTTTAACATTTACCGGCCATGATGTGACCAAAGAATTTTACATCAATGACGCTGGCGCTCAAATGATCAAACTTCAAAATTCATTCAAAATTCGTTGCTTGCAAGAACTTGGCTTGAATGTTTTATTACCAGAAGATGCGTATCATGGTGAATACTTAATCGATCTTGCAAAAACCTGCGTTGCTCAATTTGGTAAAAATTTAGAACAAGAACCAGACAGCTTTTTTCAAGCGTATGCCAAAGATCACATGCTCAAACAACTGCAAACCGTTTTGCAAAATTATGGAATTTTATTTGATGTTTGGTTTTCTGAAAAAAATTTGCATGATCATCAAAAAGTCTCTGCTGCGATTGAAAAATTAAAACAATCAGGCCATACCTTTCAAGATGAAGGAGCGCTTTGGTTTCGCTCAACCACCTTTGGTGACGACAAAGATCGAGTGCTTCAAAAAGCAAACGGTGAACTTACCTATGTTGCAGCTGATGTTGCTTACCTGATTGATAAATTTGAACGAGGCTTTGAAAAAATTGTCATGGTGCTTGGCCATGATCATCACAGCTACAAAATCAGACTTGAAGCAATCATGCAAGCGTTAGGCTATGATCCAAAAAATTTAAACGTCATTTTATATCAACTTGTACACATCATGAAAGATGGACAGCCAGTAAAAATGTCGAAAAGAAGTGGCAACATGGTCACGCTTGAAGAAGTGGTTGATGAAGTGGGCAAAAACGTTGCAAGATTTTTCTTCTTAAATCGAAAAGCTGACGCTGAACTTCAATTTGATGTTAATTTGGCACTTTCACAAAGTAATGAAAATCCAATGTATTACATTCAATACGCATTTGTCAGAACTGTCAGCATTGCTCGTAACGCCTGCGAACAAAATTTTGCTCCTGCATCAAAAATAACCCATGATTTTAATGAACCTGAAAAATTATTATTTAAAAAAATCTGCAGCTTGAAAAACTTAATTTTCAACATTAGCCAAAATCATCAAATTCATTTGTTAGCATATTTTACCTACGAACTGGCAGCATTGTTTCATCAATTTTACAATCAAAAACGCATCATTGAACCTTCTGAGCCAGAACAAACAGCACAGCGGCTATACCTAGTTAACATTATTCAAGAAACATTAAAAACTTCACTTTTTCTAATGGGCATTACACCGATGCAAAAAATGTAATTTTTTTTAAAAAAAGGAAAATGTATGAAAAAAACATTTGTACTATTTTGCGCTGTAACACTGTGCAGCACAATTTACAGTAATGAATTCATTGAATTATTGCATGATTTTGATCAAGAAATTAATACATCACTATCAAAATCTCAAAAACTTCAGCTTGACTACCTGCATGATCAACTTGCAAAACTTGGCGACTCTTTACAAATATGGACACAAAACAAACAAGTTCAAAATTTGCTCGAAATCATGGAACTTGCTGTTTTTCAATCATCATTAAAAACACGTGATATTTTTGAACAACAAATCATTCAAATTTTTAAACAATCGAACATTGATGTGTATTTTAACGAAGATGGATTAATTGAAAAAATAGATACCTCTTCAGACATCATACATAAATTTAAAGGCTCAACGAAAAAATTAAAATTTCACCACACCAACAACAATGCCTCAACTCACAATGCTTTACAAAAAATTAAAGGCGCCAACAGAACTAGAAAAAAACTTGAAAAAGCCTGGAAAGAAAGACGAGAAGCTACAAAGCGTGCTGCAGAGCAAGCACAAGAACAACGAAACTTGATAAAAAAACATACAGAATCAAGCTTGGGCGAAATGGTAGAAAGAAGATCTAAAAACATTGAACATCAAAAATTACAAGATCAAATAACAAATAACGCTGAAATAAACTCAACAGACTTTTTTAATGAATTTTAAGATCTTTTTAAAAGAGAATTTTGCGAAATTTCTATTTTCTGGCATTCTAAAAGAATAAGAACCTAACTATCAAAGGTTCCTGTTTCAGTTACGTTCATAAATCATAGGAATCATTAACATGTCAAAAGTATCTTTAGATTCTATTCAAAAATTAAGAACAATTACCGGCCTTGGAATGCTTGATTGCAAAAAAGCGCTCGAAGAAGCACAAGGCGATATTGAAAAAGCAATCGATTTACTGCGCAAACGTGGTGCTGCACTTGCAGATAAACGAGCTGATCGCGAAACAACTCAAGGAATTGTGGTTACGTATATTCACCCAGGTGATCAAACAGGTGTTTTAGTCGAAGTTAATTGTGAAACAGATTTTGTTGCTCGAACAGCAGATCTAAAAGCTTTTGCAAAAGATATCGCAATGCACATTGCTGCAAATAAACCAGTTTGCGTTTCTCCAGATCAAGTTGATGCTGCATACCTTGCAAAAGAAAAAGAAATCGCAACAGAACAATTGAAAACTCAAGGCAAGCCAGCAAACATGATTGAAAAAATCATTGAAGGCAAAATGGCAAAAATTGCAAGCGATGTTTCACTTTTAAAACAACCATTTGTCAAAGACGACAAAAAAACAGTTGAAGATATTGTCAAAGAAGTTTCAGCAAAAACTGGTGAAAATATTAAAATTAAACGCTTCGCTCGATTTGAAATCGGCGGATAGGAGATTGAGATCATGACGCCATTTATTATTGAAGAAGGTAATTTAAAAGGTTTTGAAAAACCTGTTACTGCAGAAATGGATAAATCTTTTGCTCACTTTGAAAAAGAACTTGCAAGCGTTCGCACAGGCAGAGCGCAAGTCAGCATGATTGAAGAAGTAAAAGTTGAATGTTATGGCGGAAGCCACATGCGACTCAAAGAAGTTGCTTCCCTTGCTGCCCCTGATGTTAACATGCTGACCGTTCAGCCATGGGACAAAGGACTTCTTGGTGATATTGAACGCGCAATCATTGCATCTCACTTAGGAATGACTCCAATTATTGACGGTGACATGATTCGTATGGAAATTCCTCGAATGACAACCAATCGTCGCGACGAATTGACCAAACTTGTTGGACAAAAAGTTGAAACAAGCAAAATTGATATTCGAAACATTCGCAAAGATGTTCAAAACATGATCAAAGACAATCAAAAAAGCAAAAAAATCTCAGAAGATTTTGAAAAACGACTTGGTAAAACATTACAAGATTTGACTGACAAATATGTTGCAAAAATTGATGCTTTGGGCGAAAAAAAGAAAACAGAATTAAAAGCTGTATAGATACAATTGCAAAATTGTAAACATTTGCTATAATTTTTACCAATTATCCTAAGTTAATTACGTGCAAGAGTGGCGAAACTGGTAGACGCGCTGGACTTAGGATCCAGTTCCCGAGAGGGAGTGGGGGTTCAAGTCCCTCCTCTTGTACCATAAAAAAGGAGTAGTTAATGGTACAAAACGATAAAATCTGTTGTTTGGTTGATCCAATTCCATCAAACAACAGTTTTCTTTTTTCAGTCACTGTTCCCGCAAAAATCACCGAATCTTTTTTCAAACTTGCCACAGAGCGCCAACAATCCACCATGAATCCATTCGGATTTAAAAAAGGACTCGCTCCACTTTCTTACATTCAAGAACATTTTAAAACTCCCATGATCAGTCATTTAAAAGATTTAGGCTTAAAATTTTTTGGAATCAATACCCTGCTTCAGCAAATTCGCAATCAAAAAATTGTCATTGTTGGGACACCACAACTTCAAGACATTCAAGTTGATGCTTTTGGCAGCGCAACATACACTTTTCAAGGGTATACGCCCAAAGAACTTTATATGCAAAGCTGGAAATACTTACCGTTCAAAGCAACTCCTCGCAAAAAATATCGTGATATCGACAAACAAGTCTTATCATTTTTGCAAGATGAGGAAAATTTAAGCAAAACTCATGATCCAAGCAAAGGAATAAAAATTGGCGATTGGGTTTGTTTTCAAGCATGGATTGTTGACCAAAAAAACAATCCTGTATTTGATCAACATGCTGCAAACGTTTGGCTTAAAATTGGTGATGAAGAGCCTGATTTAGATTTTCAAAAAAGTTTTTTAGGCAAAAAAATTGGCGATCGATTTATGACCGACATTTCAAGTTTTCAAAATTATTTTTGTGAAAATTCAAGTGCGAATTATACCTTTGTGATTCAAATTCAAGACATTGTTCCCTATCATTCTTTTTCATTTGATTTGTTTAAGAATTATTTTAAAATTAAAACACACAAAGATTTACTAACTAAAATGACTGAAGTGTTTTCTTTTAGCAATGATATTTCACAACGCAGATCAATAGCTCATGAGGCTTTAGGTATCATTATTAAAAAAAATCACATTGTACTTCCTGAAGAATCAATTGCGACACAAAAACGATGCATTGTTCAAGATTTACAATTTAAACCTGATTTTATGGTATACAAAATGGATCCTCAATTTGAAAATCACGTCAACAACATGGCAAAACGACAACTGCTTGATGGCGTTGTAGCTGAATTTATTGGATTTCAAGACAATATTGCCGTAAGCCACAACGATATTAAAACGATACTGCAATTAACACAACGACCACGCTTGAAAGATTTTTTGTATTTTCCATTCATAAAAAGTCAGCTGAACGGTCAAGAATTTCCGATTGAACATGAAAGTTTGCATAATTTTTGCTTGCGTGAAAAATCAGTAAATCATATCATTCATCATTTAACTAAGAAATAAAACATGACCAACAATTCAGATAACATTCATCAACTTGTCATCATAGGCGCTGGCCCTGCAGGACTGACTGCTGCAATTTATGCTGCACGTGCAAATTTAAATCCGATAATTATTGCAGGTCCGAAGCCCGGCGGTCAATTAATGGGTACGACACTTGTTGAAAATTGGCCAGGAAATCAGTCAATTCTTGGCCCTGAACTTATGATCAACATGCAACATCATGCAGCAAAATGCCAAGCAAGCACCATTGACGGATCGGTCACCAGCGTCAATCTTTCACAACAACCATTTTCAATCACCATTGATAACAAAAAAACATTGCTTGCCAAAAGCATCATTATCGCCAGTGGTGCAACACCAAACAAATTATCCTGCCCAGGAGAAGATGAATTTTGGGGCAACGGAGTTTCAACCTGTGTTACCTGCGATGGAGCATTTTACAAAAATCAACATGTTATAGTTGTTGGCGGTGGAGATTCGGGCATGGAAGCTGCCTCATTTTTGCATCGCAATGGGAACAAAGTAACTCTTGTTCACATTGAAGAACAATTAACAGCTTCACACGCGATGCAACAACGCGTTTTAAACAAAGAAAACATTACAATCATATACAACAGTACCGTGAGCGCAATCCATGGCAAAGAAGGCAAAATTATTGGCGCAACAATCATCAATAAAAAATCTCAAGAAAAATATGAAGTCGCAACCGATGCCGTATTTTTAGCCATAGGACTCAAACCAAACACCAATATTTTTGCAGATCAACTTGAACGATCAAAATTTGGCCACATTGTGGTCAAAGACCTGGTTAAAACCTCAGTCCCTGGAGTATTTGCCTGCGGCGACGTGCAAGATCCAAAATATCGCCAAGCCATTGTTTCTGCAGGATTTGGATGCATTGCAGCACTTGAAGCTGAACGATATTTGGCTGAACATGAAAACAAGTCTGTTTAAATTTGCAAAAAAATGAATAATTCTTTAAACTATACCCTATAAATATGCATATTCTTGTGATCAAAAGAAGGTTTCCTTTATGTCAGTAACATTTTTCAAAAAAAGCCGCGTTAAAAGAAACAGAAAACATGGATTTTTAAAACGTATGGCAACCAAAGATGGCCGTACTATTATCAATCGTCGTCGCTCAAAAGGCAGAAAACGTCTTGCAGTACGAGCTTAAAATTCTGTAAAAAGTATGTTGAAAATCTATGATAAAAAAAATTTCCAACAAACTTTCCAAATTTAGCAAAAAAGAGCTTGATCACTTTTTTACTGTGGCCAAAAGCCCAAAAAAGAATCAAGCTTTTACTTTTTTAACAGCTCAATCAACATTGCCCTTTGGAAGAGTTTTAATCATTGTTTCTAGAAAGTATGGTAACGCTCCCCAAAGAAATTTGTTAAAGCGTCGATTAAAATCTATTTTTTGGGAAGAAAAATTATATGAGAAAAAAATTGATCTTGCAGTCATTGCTCGGCCGTCTGGCAAATCGTATGATTTTGATCAACTTAAAACATTGGTTTTGGAAATTTTTGCACGATATTGATCGAGCAGTTGCTCAAGGGTTACGCTGGTTTATTCTGCAAGCTCGACCTTTTTTTGGACCTCCAGCAATTTGCCCTTTCAAAATTGGATGCACGCAACTTGCCATCATATACCTAGAACAATATTGCGTTCCTGTTGCCTTGTGGCACAGCAGTCACCGATTACTGCGTTGCAACCCTGTATGGTTCTGGTTCAATAACCATTAAGAACAAATTTGTGAAATAAATTCAGGCTTAAAAAATTCTCTTGCCTTTTGATTTACAAGTAGCGCCCCTGCATTTGTTTCATCATCGCAGATCATACTTTTTAGTAAATCTGGATTATCATGATAAAACCAATCTTCATAAGCTTTCATCATTAATTGTCCAACCAACGTGTCGCGCTTTTCATCCATTTCCAAAAAATTACGCAAATTTTTATAATACTCTAATTCTTCTGAATACAAATCAAAAAGATCTGGCGCATTTTCATACAAATTCCTTAATTGAGGATCTGCCCCTAAAGCAAGCAACGTTGATACCATTGCATTATTATTTTGCCGATTACGAGTATTTAATATTCCATTATTATCAGAATAATTGGCCATAGCATAATGCAATAACGTATTACCTTTTGCATCTTGCGCATTAATATCAATTCCAGATTTAAGCGCATCCGTCAAAATTGTATAAAAATCAGGATTAAATTTATGAGCGTGCACGGCTAAAATCATCATAACCTGGTTAGTATGCTTAATATACGAGTTTTTTAATTCTTTTTGTTGTTCAGGATCTGAAATATTTTGACGCAAAATTTCTGCGTCTATATTTTTATGGTAATAATTACGCAGATACTCAATAAAATTTTGATCAAACAATGCTCCACGCTGCAACAACATATAAATATTTGCTTTTCTTCCATGATCCACGGCATACATTAATGGTGTTTTGCCATGCTTATCTTTCCAATCTAACAACCCATTTTCTTTATACCCATCAGGTAATAGATTAAGGATCTCTTTTAAAAAAACAGAATTGTGCATTTTAGCAGCCAAATGAAACGGCGTTACGCCAGCATTATTTTTACTAAATAAAGATACTGATTTATGAGACAACAATTCAAAAATATTTTGACATTCTTCTTCAGAATACCCATCTGCTTTTTGCATAAAATAATGCATTGGGCTATTACCCTGACCGTCTTTAGCCCTCATTAATTCAGAAGGCGTAGAATTAATAACATGCCGAATACTACTTTCAGGATAACTATACCTAAAAATTTCATGAATCATCATTTGACCAGTTTTTGGATCAACGTATGACCATATGGCAGGATCTTCTTTTTCAATTTGACGCACTAAGTCCATATTTTTGCCTAACAATGCGCTTTTTAATATCTGAAACGTAACAGCTTTACCTTGGTCAACATTATTTGCAGCAAAAATTCTTACTGGCAAAAGACTGATTACCAAAATAATTAAAAATTTATTGTTCATATTTTTATTCCTTTAAAATTTTAAATTCCTGCACCATCTTGAAAAAGCTCTCCCATTTGTCTAAGACTTCTTTTTTTGTCTTCTTGCGCGCGCTCCCATTTAAGTTGATATTCAGGTTTTTTATCTAAATTCCAATCAATCGGAGGTAATTCAGAATCTCGTAATGCAGATTGCATTTGTTGATGCGTTAAGTTTTTAGATGTGATTTTTTTTAATGGCTTACCATCTTCATTGTTAATTCGTTCTGTTGCAAAAGTGAAATCAGGCAACGTTGCAAAATATTGTTGAGCACTGTTTGATTCTTGTACATGCTCTAAACGTTCTTGCAATGACTTAACAAAGTATGGATAATATCTTTGCGCATACTGCACTACGTTACGCCCATCATGATCCTGAAGAGTAATATCTAATTGTGGCCATTCAAAAAACAATTGAAGAATATCTGAATTATCATTTTCTTCTAAAGCATACATTAAAGCCGTTTTTCCATCTGAATCTTGAGCATTCAGATCCCAACCATTATGTATCAAAAAAGAAATACTGCCTTCTGGAAAACGATGCAAAACAGCCGAATGCAACAATGTTGCACCTTGATTATCAGATTGATTTTTAAATTTTGGATTTACATCAAGCAACATTTCTGCAAACTCAATATTTCCATCAAACAACGCTTCATAAAAATGATCGTATGCTGAATTTGATTCTGAACCAAAACTATCAGAAGACAACACTGCCCCATACGCAAAAAAAATCATCAAAATAACAAAACAATGTTTTTTCATAATCAAAACCCCTAACATTACATAAATAACAACACCCTTAGAATACCTCATTTAAAAACAAATGCGCAATATTTTAAAGACTTTTCACTTAAAAAGCTCAATAATCTATTTACTTTTGCTTTAAAAAGCAACTAGTATGAAAGCAAAATAATGATCATGGAGGATATGATGAAAGTCTATGCAATCTTTGCAAATGACCACACCAAAGGCACAACACAAAAACTTTTTAATCAAACAGTACAAAAACTTTGCACGCTGGGACATGAAGTTGACATTTTAAATCTGTACGATCGAAAATCAGAAATTCCATTTTTTCATCATGATCGATCATTCATGGAAAGCAATACCTTTTACCAAGAAAACAAACAGCGATTTTTAAACGCAGACGCTCTTCTTTTAGTTTTTCCCTTGTATTGGTACTCTGTTCCTGCAATCATGAAATCCTGGATCGATTTGATCAACGCTTGGGCTTACAAATATGAATCCGGCACGACTGCAAAACCATTACACAAAATCAAACATGCCATCATAATCTACTCATCACTGCAAGACAAGCAGCATTTAACCAAAAATTTACACAATCCCGTTGAGCAACAATTATCAGAAACCTGTCGATTTATTGGAATTCCAAACATTCATGTTTACGCTGTTGACCAAGTAAGCACGATAACACCTGAAAAACTTGAACAGCACTTTCAAGAAATTTTTAAAATATGCAAAAAATGCTCATAAAAAAAGCCTAGCAAGAACAGCCAGGCTTTTTTATTTAAAAATAGACGAATTTTTTAAGCTATCAACATGACATCCGCTGCATCATTTAAAGCAAAATAGCTACCAATCCATAAAAGTGGCGTAAACAACAATCCTGTGATGAAAAATTTTGCTGCACGAGATTTATATTTTAATTTTAAACGCACGGCATTTTCCATTGTTGTTACTTTTGCACCATGCTTAACCAACTGACGAGCAAGCTTGAAGTTGTTAGATTCAACAGCATAGTCCAAAGATGTTTTTCTTTGAGCGTCAACAGCATTCACGCAAGCACCATATTTAATAAATTTAATTGCCAAAGCTGTATCGGCTTGAGAAACTGCCACATGAAGTACAGTTTGTCCTGCTGCATTGCGAGCCATAATTGCCGTTGGAGATATTTTTAAACACACGTTAATCGCTGATGTTTTTTTACTTGCGATTGCCTGAAAAATGTCTGGCTGAATTGTTGTTGATTGCATCAATGAAGTTGAAACAAGAACTGAACATAAGACTAATGAAAATTTATTCATAAAAGAACCCCAAAAAAACAATTATTGTAACAAATATGATTCATGCGTACGAACAGTCGATGTTACTCCCAAACTCGCCAATCCAAACACTCCAACAACCCCCATCAAAAATCCAGGAATAGACATAAACATTACACTAAGTCCTGGCAATCCTACACATTGCGGAACAACAATCGGTGCATTTAATAAAATACCCGCAACAATTAAAACTAATCCGACAACAAAAATTCCACCAAAAATTTTATACAATCGAGTCATTCTTTTAACGATTAAATCTTTCAATGGTTTTTCATTTGCCACAGACGCAATCAATGCCTTTTTTTTCAATAAATCATACGTAATTTTGACAAGCCCAGACTCAACTGACAAATCTAAAGCTGTTTTTCCAGCATTATCCAAGGCATTTACTTCTACACCAGCTTTCACAAGCATTTTGATTATGCTGCGATTTTCAGCAAGAACTGCGCCGTGAAGCAACGTTTGACCTTGCTGATTTTTAATCGACACATCAGGCTTCGATTTTAACCAAGCTTTGATGGCTTTGGTATTACCCTGTGAAATTTCGTAGAAAATATCAGATTGAACAACTGGCAATTTTGCTTGAACAGCTGATCCAGCCAAAGCAAAAAGCATAAAAAGAGATGATTTTGCGTTATTCATAAAAATGTAAACCCCTACATTAAAATTTTAATGAATTACACTTTTAAGAATAGCAAATTTGAAGATTTTGTAAAATTTAGCGAATCAAAACCTTATTAATCATAAACATGAACCAAGCAATAGCGCAAAAGTACAGTGGCATCGGGTACAGCGTGCCATTGTGCAGCATACCCATGCCCAAAGTAATCAGCGAGGTTAAAATGTAGTAAGAAAACCCAAATAGGCTTGAAGCTGTCCCCGTGCACCATTTATAGTCCACCAGCGCCATAGCCAAAGCATTACCATTATTAATCACAATCCCAAAGGCCATAATCATTTGAGCCAAAAGCGTGATGCCAATCATTGTACTTGACGAAAACACCGTGCCTGCACCACCCAAAACCGCACAACAAAACAACGTTGAAGAAGCACACATAATGGCAATTCCATAACCCATGATGGTTTTTGCTATGTGATGCTGATGTAAATATTTTGAAAACATACCACCAAGCATCGTACAGCTTGCAATCGCAATAAAACATGTTCCGTACTGACTTGGAGACAATCCCAACTGTTCAATTAAATAAAACGAACCTTCAGAATAAAAACTAAATTGTATTCCATTGGCTGCCGCAACCAATAATGCCAATCCTACAACTTTTTTATCCAAAAGCATTTGCAATGCAACTTTAGGCATACAGTTTGGCTGTCGCATGTGAGGATGATGTGTTTCTGGCAACCACCACCAAATAACTGCGGATAGCCACAGAGCAAAAACCGTTAAAAATATAAAAATATTGGACCACCCATAATTTTGCGCAATCCAACCACCAATCACAGGACCAATTGCTGGAAACACAGCCAAAGAACTACCAAAAACAGCATACATTCTACCCAACGCTGGCCCATGAAACGCATCACGCACCATTGATTGACCCAAAACACTCCCGATACTGCCACCAAATGCTTGCACAAATCTGCCAAGCATTAACATGGTAATAGTTGCAGAAAAATAACAAACTAAACATCCCAAAGTATAAACAACCAGTCCTGCAAGAACACAGGGTTTTCGACCCACACTATCTGATAATTTTCCCCAAAACAAAATTCCTAACGCAAAACTGAACAAATAAATGGTTAACGTGTATTCTGCCATCGATTCAGAAACCAACAATGCTCGGGCAATGTCAGGAAGCGAAGGAGTATACACGGTCTCTGATAATTGTGGAAATCCAGCAATTAAAACAATTAACCATGCAGGAGGAATAACGTATTCAAAATTGTTGTGATGAGCTTCTTTCATAATAATCCTACAATAATTCTTGCACCAATCGTGAAAGCTCACTTCGTTCACTGGTTGGTAAAAACACTGATCCAAAAATTGATTGTCCTTTAAATCGGTCACTCGAAACTACAAGACCATTGGTTGAAAAATCCAAATACGGTACATCAATTTGATATGGATCACCTGATAAAATAATTTTGCTATCTTTTGCAACACGACTTAACAATGTTTTAACCTCATGCGGTGTTAAATTTTGAGCTTCGTCAATAAAAATAAATTGTCGAGCTATTGATCGACCACGCATGTAAGTAATTGCTTCAAGGCTGACTTTGTGTTGATGAATTAATTCATCAAGCGAGCTCATTGGCTTGGCAATATGTTCTCGATGATGCGTATGTTTTTTGTTAAAGCGACGATTTTTTTGTTTTCGCCCTTCTTCATAGTATCCAGATTCTTTACGATCAAAAAAAGATGTTGCTTGAGATTGTGCAATTAAATGTGAAATCATATCAACGTTATCATACATCGGTTGCATCCATCCGTGAAGTTTTTCTTGCACGTCACCTGGTAAAAATCCAATATCATGCCCGAGTGGCACCACAGAACGAGCAATTGTCATTTTATAATAATTTTCACTAACCAAAACATTATACAACCCAACAAACAGCGTTAAAAATGTTTTTCCTGTTCCTGCAGGACCGGTTAAAGAAACCATCGGAATATCATTATCAAACAAAAGATCAAGCGCCATTAATTGATAAATATTTTTTGCTGAAATTGGCCAATGAACGGCAGGCTGAGCAACTTCTTTAAAATTGCCACCGCCACGATAACGAAATAAACGATTATTAAATTCGTTCCCTTTGCTATACAAAACTATAAATTCATTGCACAAAACCAAATTATCTTCAGACAATTCACGTAAAATAGGAGGAATTTCTTTGCGAAGATCTTGACCTGATACTTGATGCTCTTGCCAACCTTTGTAATAATTTTCTGCAAGCACCAAACCACGCAAATAATCTTGAGATTTTATACCAAGCGCATCAGCTTTAATACGAGCATTAATATCTTTGGTTACAAACGTAACATCATAGTCACACTCTTGCATTGATGCAGCAAGTGTTAAAATTTTATTGTCAGCAATGTTGATATTTAATCGGGGCTTTTTTGGACATTCATCTTCAAACAAAATTTGAACGGTTGTACCATTTTCAAGTTGTACACCACTTTTTAAAGATCCAAATGCTCGAATTTTATCAAGATGTCGCGCAATCAAACGAGCGCTTGCGCCACGACTAGAACTTTCAATTTTAATACGATCTAATTCTTCAAGCACAACAATAGGAATTCCAATTCTTGCTTTTGGAAATCGAAAGATAACTTCAGGATCTTCGATTAAAACATTGGTGTCTAAAACATACAACTGCTCTTTTTCTTGCATGAAAATCCTTTCTTTAAACGCTTTTTTAATGCGAAAAAACTTTAGCATTCTACAACATTTCAAACACAAAAGAAATAACGCATTATCATCATGGTTACCAACAGTTTTAAAAAATTAAGCATATTTAACGATCACGATGCTTAATTTTTCAAAACATAGTTGATTTTTTTTAAAAAAAACCAATACTCATATGCATAAAAAAATATTTTCAACTCAAGGATTTTAATGAAAATTGTAAATTTTTTCGCATTGATTGTTATCTCCAGCATTACTGCTTGCTCAACTTCAGAAAATTTTACACAATGCCGATCAAATGAACATTTAGAAAAAACTGTTGAAGCACTTGCACAGAAAATTTCACAAAATCAAGAAATAATGACACAACTTTTGTCACAACTTCAAGCAGAACGTAAAGAAAAAAATAACGAGTATCAAAAAGCAAAAAAAGAAAATGAAAGAAAAATACAACAAACTATTCAACAACAAAAAGAAGAAGAAATATTTTTAGAATGGTTTAAAAATTTGCCATGGTATAAACGCCACAGTATCAACATTATTACAACAACGACCCCTTGGATCACCAATGAATTATTACCAATAATCAAATCAATAATCACTCATCTCGTTGCACAAAAAATTACTGAATATGTTTTGTCATCAACAGATTTTGTATGCGGCGATATTCCTCAAGCAATTTTGCCAAAAAGTATCGGTACAACATTTTCATTTAGACCTGGTGAATTTTTAAAATTAAGCTCTGAACAACGAAAATCTAGCGCAGCGCTACGCAAATTAAATTCAGATTCTGAATTTAAGCGAATGCAAAAAGAAATAAGAACTTTAGAAGAAGCATTAGCTCCAGATTTAAAAATAACGCATGCATTTCAACATTTACATAAATTAAAGAAACAACAAGCATTAATCAATCTAAAAAGCAGCAAAAAATACATGAATTTTTTAAATGCATTGTCACAGCTAGAACTTGAAATGAACACATTTACACATCTTAAAGATCTCATAGACGCAATAAACTCTTTAAAAAGAACAAAAGAAGATATTTTAAATCACTCAAGACCTTCCACATCCTCTACAGAAAATGTTTCAAGCTCAACAGAAATTTCAAATGCATAATTTCTTTAAATTTGCTTTTTGTTATACTGTTAAACAATTCAAAAAAAGGTCGCTATGGAAGGAAAAAAGACCATGAAACCAAATAAACACAATGAAGAAAAATTAGCAATTTTGCGTCATTCAACAGCGCATTTGTTAGCACAAGCAGTCACAGAGTTATTTCCAAAAACAAAATTAACCATTGGTCCTTCCACCAAAGATGGTTTTTTTTATGACTTACTTCCAGAAACCAATTTTAAAGAATCAGATTTGCCTTTGATTGAAAGCAAGATGAAAGAACTTGCCGCAAAAAATTATCCCATCACACATGAAGAAATTTCAAAAGATGCTGCCCGCAAAATGTTTAAAGATAATCCTTTCAAACTTGAACTGATTGAAGGAATTCCAGGAGACACGGTTGGACTTTCGCGCCAAGGTGATTTTGCAGATTTATGTCGCGGTGGCCATGTTGCATCAACCGGCGAACTTCAACATTTTCTTTTAACAGGACTTTCCGGATCTTACTGGCGCGCTGATCAAACCAAAGCAGCACTTCAACGATTTTCAGGCACTGCATTTTTTACAGAGCAAGATTTGCAACAATATTTACAGCAAAAAGAACTTGCAGCATTGTACGATCATCGCAAACTTGGAAAAGAAATGGATCTGTTTTCATTTCAAGAAGAAGGAACCGGATTTCCTTTTTATCATCCAAAAGGCGCCTTTGTTATTAACAAATTAAAAGAATACATTCGAAATATTTGGACTCATAACGGATATCACGAAATTATTACTCCAACAATTTTGGATGTTGCACTGTGGAAACAATCCGGACACTATGATCACTACAAAAAACACATGTATTTTAGTACCATTGAAAACAAAGAATATGCTATCAAACCTATGAACTGTCCTGGTTCAATTTTAATTTACAAACAAAACTTACACTCCTACAAAGAATTGCCACTCAGACTAGCAGAATTTGGTCACGTTCACCGTTATGAACTTTCAGGCGTGCTGCATGGACTATTTCGAGTTCGTGCGTTTACGATTGATGACACACACATGTACTGCGCACCAGAACAGATTGAAAAACAAATCATCAGTTCAATTGCAACGATTGAAAAAGTTTTAACAACATTTGGCCTTGGTAATATTCATTATGCTGTTTCTACAAAACCTGAAAATGCTATTGGAAGTGAACAGCTTTGGAATACTGCAATTGATGCTTTAAAGAATGGTTTGACAAAAGCTGGCAAAGAATTTGAAATTTATGAAGGCGAAGGTGCCTTTTACGGACCAAAAATTGAAATTACCATTCATGATTCCATGGGTCGTGCATGGCAATGTTCAACGCTTCAAGCAGATTTTTTCATGCCACAAAATTTTGATGTGTACTACATCAACAACAAAGGCGAAAAACAACATCCAGTAATTTTGCATCAAGCGCTTTTGGGCTCAATGGAACGATTTTTTGGAATTATTTTGGAAAACTTTAAAGGACATTTGCCATTCTGGTTATGCCCAACACAAATCAAAGTCATTCCGATAACTGATAAGCAACTTGATTATGCCAACGAAATTGCAAAAACATTACAATCCCATAACCTTCGCGTTGAAGTCAACGACAGCAATGAACCACTTTCTGCAAAAATTAAAGTGGCACAGCTTGAAAAAATTCCTTGGATGATTGTTGTTGGCCAAAAAGAGCAAGACGCAAAAACAGTGACACTTCGTTTAGCTGATGGCAAACAAGAAATGGGATTAACCTTAGATACCATTTGCAATCGCGCAAATGAAATGAATAAACCATAAAAATAATTTTAATTTTTGTAATTTTTAACAACAAAAATCCCGAGTTTTCACTCGGGATTTTTTATAAACATCGTATAAATTAAGCTGGCCAAGTAGGAGTTCTTTCAAATGCATTTGCTTGCACTGAAGGTGTTTGATTTCTTTGGCTTCGAATGCGTTCATTGAATTTTTTTGCTGATTCTGCGGTCGATCGATTCACAGTATTTGGGTTTGCATCAATATTTGATTGATTAACAAAAATAACCGTTGCAACAAAAACTAATCTTGAAGATTTTGAAAAATTGAGTAATTTAAATAGAAATGATCGAGCAAACATGATACTCCTGAAACAATATAAACTTTTATAATCATTTCAATGAGTATAATAAGACACCAATATAAGGTCAAGATAAAATGAACTTTTTATTCGCATTATTACAATACAGTACAGACATTTTATCATATCCACTTATTGTTATTGCAATTCACATCGTATCACTGTCAATCATGACAAAAGTCATTATTAATTTTACTAGCATTAAATCAAATCATAATAATTGGAATTACGAAAAAATTTTATTTCTTTTTTTTGTAATTCCAATTATTTCAATCATGCTTGATGACATTGTAGCTATTACAAAATTTATTTTTCCAAAGACAGTATTGTACCGTTCATTTAACTGCATCGCATGGATTTTTAGCTGCATAAAATTTTACAGTTTAATTTTATTTTTAGAGCAATTAATTTATAAAAAAATTCATTGGAATTTGTATCATAAATTTTTTGTATTTTTAGAAATTTTATTATGCTGCACCTTCATTATTAACACAATTCACGCTATTCGTTTCAATGAGTCTTATTATGGCGTTATTCTTTTTTATTATGCTTTTGTCATGCTGTCATTCATTTGCATCATGTACACCAGCATAAAAGAACTATCCAACAAAAATCTTCCTCTTATTTTAAAACAACAACTTAAAACGCTTTTATTTTATTTTTTATGCCCTCTTTTCATCTGTATTTTATTAGAACTTATGCCTATCATTTTATTTAATTCACATCGTATTATTGCACTTTCAAATTTAGAAACTGCACTGATTACTGCAAGCATCTATTTTTGTTTTAAAAAAATTATGCAATTTAGATTTCTCAATCTTTGTGATCACGTTCAAGCGCAACCAAAAATACAAATTGCAACTAATTTTAAAGATGCGATTGAACAAATTAATTTAGCAAGCAATGAAACTGAACTTGATTATCTTGCGCAAAATTTTTTCCAAGAACAATTTCAAATATCAAAACATGCAACAAAACTATACATAAACAATACTCATCAAACACCCAATAAAATTCAAAGCAATATTGAAAATTTTTTAACAACTGAAACTGAACAACAACAACCATTAGATCTTTTACTCAAGCACAAAATTTTAGTTCGTCATGAAATTGAATTTGATGAATTTTATACACAAGATGAAACGCTCAAATCACTTTTAAACTTTTTAAATTCAATTGAATCTGACATTTTTTTACCCATCATCAACAATAATAAACTACTCGGGTATATCACGGTAAAACAAGCAAGCACTCCAATGATGTACAACATTGATCAACAAAATAAAATGATGGTTTTTGCTAAATTTTTAGCACCTGCAATTTATATGCTACAACAACAAAACACGTATCACTTGCTTCAAGAAACAAAACAGATCAAAGAAGAGTTGTATGAAAAACATCAAGAAGTTAATCAGTACAAAGAAAGCATCAAACAACTGTTAAAAGATCGGATTGAAAATCATATTGGTATCATTTTTTGCAAAGGCAAACATTTTGCATTCAAAAACCAAGAAGCTCACAATCTTTTAAGTATCAACCCTAACACTGAACCTGATCACGCAACCAGTATCATGCTCATAAATTTTGTTCATCAAATTGAAAAATTTCAGACTGCACAAAACACCTACATGACCATGCATGACGGATCAAAATTAATGATTTCAGGAATGCCACAGTCGCAACCGCACGGTGGCGTTTTGCTCATCATTCGCAAACCTGAAGCAACAGATTTGATTAAAATGCACATTGATGGACTTAAAAACCCAACAGAGCGTGATTATCTTTTGTATCTTGAAACAACAAAAGCTGGTCAAATCATCAATAAAATTTTACCAAGCAATCATGAAACATTTTTACAAATTAAAATTCAACTGCTGCAAGCCGCAATGCAAAAAAGTGCATTACTTCTTCAAATGCCTCCTGATGATATTAATCCAGTAACCGAAATTATTCATCAGCTCAGCGGCACACAAGCATTGCATATCATTAATTTACAACCAAATCACGATATGAATGCTTCAAAAATTTTTGGCATCAATCCATTACTGCACAACTCCCAAGAAATAGCACTTTTAGAAAAATTACATAATGGAATTTTGCTCATTAAAAATTTTGAATATTTAGATGCTACAACACAACAAAAATTAGCACATTTCATGCGCTATGGTATTTTTACACCTATCAAAAGTGAACAACGAAAATTTAGCGATACACGAATTATTTGCGCAACAACCCATAACATTTTTGATTTACAAGCTGAAGGAAATATTACGCCTGAGTTATTTGCAGAACTTACCAAGCATCATATCAAATTTCCATCGCTGATCACCATGCAAGATCATGAAATTTTGGCACTTATTGATGGATTTATGTATCAAAACATGCAAAACAAAAAAAACAATCAAGTTCATGCTCTCAACTACAAAGATAAAAATTATTTAGTTTCAAAACGAATTGCAAGCTTGTTTGCATTGCAACAAAAAGTTGAAACATGCATGAACATTAAAGCTCAACAAGCACCAGCAATAACTGAAGAAAAAATTGGTAATTCAAAAACTATTCATGCTACAACACCTGAATTTCAACTTGCCGCACAACTGGGTAAACATGCACTTAAAGATATCGCATTAATGAAAACACTATGGAAAAAATTAGGCAATCAAACAAAAATTGCAGATTTACTTGGTGTTAATCGATCATCAGTTAACCGACGATGCAAAGAATATAATTTAATTTAAATCTTTTAATTTTATTTTTATTTTTATTTGTCGCTTCTGCCGCGACTGGCACGCCCATACTTTGGATTCATGCAGCCAGGGATGCCCCTTGGCAAACCCTCCGAAATAAAGGACGACTTTTGCCTTTCAGTCAAAAAGTCGCACAACCGTATTTCGGTGTTTGAAACTATGCAAGAAACCTTCTTTCCGTCATTCCCGGCTGTGAACGGGAATCCAGTTATTTATTGTTTTCATCATTAATCCAATTGGAAATGTTTTATTTTTATTTGTCGCTCATGCCGCGACTGGCACCAAAGTATGAGTGCCCATACTTTGGATTCATGCAGCCAGGGATACCCCTTGGCAAACCCTCCGAAATAAAGGACGACTTTTGCCTTTCAGTCAAAAAGTCGCACAACCGTATTTCGGTGTTTGAAACTATGCAAGAAACCTTCTTTCCGTCATTCCCGGCTGTGAACGGGAATCCAGTTATTTATTGTTTTCATCATTAATCGAATTGGGAGTTTTTTATTTACTGGATCTCAGATCGTAGTCTGAGATGACTGCGGAAAAAGATCCATGCTTTCTTTTTTTATTAAATTGTATCCTCGGGAAGGCGCCTTACTTCACGAAAAAAAAGTTTCGTAACGCACATAACTAAGCCATACGAAGCTAGCAATGCGCGTAGTATGGAGGATTCAAATTACTTCAAAAAAAGGTAGCCAAAACCATGCTTAGTTCCTCATTAGCAATACGGTCGTGCGAAATTCTAGCCGGTAGGCGAATTGAGCCCTTTATTGCGTCAGGGGATTTTTAAGGGTCTCCCTTAAACGCATGATTGTTAAGTATGTGCGAGCATACTTAACGAAAAGACTTCAAAAGTATTGTAAAACCATACTTTGGTGCCCGTCGCGGCACAAGCGACAAATAAAAATAAAACAATTTAAAAACAATTTAAAAAGAATTTTAAAAAAAATATTTACATCAAATAAAAAATCCCTGGTTTCCCAAGGATTTTTTATATACATTACTAATTTTTAATAATTTAAAACGGCAACTCATCTTCAAATGGTGGCTCATCTTTAAATTCAGGAAGTCCTCCAACATCTTTTTTAGTTGATGTTGCAACGACTGCTTTTTTTGCTGCTGCTTTTTTTGCTACAGCTTGTTCAATTTTTACAAATTCTTCAGTTTTTTCTGTGGTGTATGAAGGAGCAGCTTCTGTTGCTTCTGTGCTCAAATCTGAAGAAGCATGTGCACCTTCTGCAGCATTACTTGCAAGAAATACAACACGATCTGCAGCAATGCTATGTTTATTTCTTGTTGCACCTTGTGCATCCTGCCATGAATCAAATTTTAAACGGCCTTCAACAAGCACCGGACGACCTTTTGCAAGGTACTGACGACAAGTATCTGCTTGAGGACCCCAAACATCAACATCAACATAACAAACTTCTTGACCCATCGTTCCTGTTTGGCGATTTTTGAACTGACGGTTTGATGCTAAACCCAAACGACACACATTTTGACCTGACGGTAACTGTTTATAGTCCGGATCACGTGTTAAATTTCCAACAATAATAATTCTGTTATATCCTGCCATGAGCAAAATTCCTTACCAAACAAATATGAAATAATAACAAATACCATACGTTTTTTTATCAACTCTGTACAGATGAAACAAAAAAAATTATGGTGAAAAAAAAGAAAGGACTTAGTCATGTCACATCACAAAAAACCATCTCACATTTCTATTATTTCAATCACCGCCACGCAACTGAAAGAAAAAATTGATCAAATTCCAGATTTAACCATTATCAATGTTTTAAATGATGAAACATACATTGATTGCCACATTCCAGGATCAATCAATATTCCCTACGATCGATTACTCGAAACAGTTGCCTCTTGGGACAAAGAAAAAGAAATTGTTTTATATTGTGCCCAAAGCAGTTGTCCAAAAAGCAAAGAAGCATACGAACTTTTAACAGATTTAGGCTTTTATCACTTGTTTGAATATTCAGGAGGCATGAAAGATTGGATCAAGAAAGGTTTTGACACCGTTGGAATTTGCACCATGAAATATCTGCACGACTGAAAATTAATTATTTGAGTGTTCGTTTCCACCAAGATTGCACATGTTGCCACGTATTTTTATATTCAGATTCTAACTTTTTAATTTCTTGAAGTTGTTGAAAGTTCACAACGTTTTTACCAGAAGCGTCATCTAATAAAAAAACGATTTCTGCTAACTTTGAAGCTCTTTGTCGGTCAGATTTTTCTTGCTCTTGTTCTTCTAAACTTTGCATTTTGTGGATTAATATTTTATCTAAAAAACCAAGTTGAATATCCAAATTATGATTTTTTACATAATTTTCATAACGATGTAAAGCTTGATCAACATGATCAACCGTTACCGTTGCACCATGATCACACAACAATTTGACCATGTTAATTTGAAAATTTAAAGAGCTTAAAGAATTATTATTCAAAAGTTTTGTAAGCAATTCACTTAAAAACATTTTTTCAAATTCTGTTTGCAATCCAATATCGCGAATAGGAAAAACATCATTTAAATATTTTTTCATTGCTGCGTAGGCTTGTTCATTCGATTCAAAATCTGAAAAATCAGATTCAAAAGAATTTAAAATATGTTCTTGATCTGTATCAAAAATATTTTGATCATCAAGTTGATAACCAACAGAGCTTTCAGCATCTGAAAATGATTGAAGATCAAAATCTGATTCAGGTTTTTCATATTTTTTAAAGAAAAAATCATGCGCTTGATTTGAAAAATTATTTACTCGATCGCTCAACGCTTGATTTAAATCGTTAAAATTTTTGCTTAAATTTTTATTGAAATCACTTTGTCGAAATCGATCAAGCCATGACAACGTTTTTTTATCAACATTTGGTTTTAAATCTTTTATGCTTATCGGTTGATCTATTTTTGATTGTGTTGGTTGCTCAAATGTTTGTTGACTGGGTTTTGCTGGAAATACAACTGGTTGCATTGGTTGTTGTTCGCGAACTCTTCTTTGTTGATTTTGGTTGTTAAAAAATTCTTCAGCTTCACGGCGCTGCTGTTCCGGATCAATTTGCATACGAGGCTTTCTTGGTGCATCGTTAAAAAATTCCTCTGGATCAAATGGCGCTTGCATGATCTGGCAAAATAGTAAAAAAATCCATAAAATTTTCATACCACTTTCTCCTTTTTTACCATTTAAAAAATTATGAAATGTCAGAAATATTCAATACTTTGCGCAGGTATAAAATCAACAGTTTGCATGAAAGAAGAATATTGATTATTGCTACGATGAAAAAAACAACGACCGGAACAAAATTGTGCAGCATATGATCAAAAAAAATCAAAAACAACAACAAAAATTCACACCAACTCACCATTCGTGATAACGGCGAAGGCTGAATAAATTTTGCATACCAAAACCATAAAACAGCTCCACCAAAAAGCAAAATACTTTCTTTAACCAGCAAAAAACACAACGAAAAAAATAATAAATTTGCGTATGGCAACAAAACTATCAACGCTGTCATAACCGAGCCAAACAAAATTTTATCAGCTATCGGATCCAAAATTCGACCAAATTTTGAAGTTTGATGAAATGTGCGCGCAACCCAACCATCAAGCAGATCAGTAAGTACTGCAAGAAAAAAAATGAACGTTGCTACAATCCATGATTGCTGCACCATAAAAAAAATAATGATTGGAGTGAGTACGATGCGAGAAAGCGTTAAAAAATTTGCAAAATTCAGCATTGATCAAAATCCTTTCAAAGCTCAGTCTAACAATTTTTTTTACAACAAAAAAGGCTGCCACAACGTGACAACCTTTTTAAACTTAAAAATTAAATTTTTATTTTCTTTTAAAGTTAAATTGTGATGGCAATGGAACATGTTCAGATGCCGATGGCAATGAAACATATTTAGATGCCACTGCTCCTAATTTTAAAACAGCTGCAATTTCTACAGCATTTTTTAAATTTGCCCCAGGAAGAATAACATCAGCATTCAATATTTGCATAATTGTGCGATACATTGATGATTCTGTTTTGATATTTTCACAATTAGGAACAGTTACCTGAACAGGAATGTTACCGAATCGAATTCCGATGCAATGTTTTGTTGAATCCACCGTAGTTACTTCTTGGTCTACAACTGCTGCAACCGCATGATTTTGCGATGCATTTTCTTCTGAAACGCCATAAATCAATGTTGCGTTATTTGTCTTTGCCCACTCTGAAAGTCTGAAGTCGTAAGCATAAGGTGTTTCGCTTGCACCTTGCGCAGGCAAAGGTAACTGTACTGAAACAGTTTTTGTAGTACATTCGTTTGGAACAGTTTTATTTATAAAACCTATAGGCATAGACCATTTTTCTTCAGTAACTCTTTTTTCAAGCGTCCCTGCAACCATTGCTGCAACAACATAAGGAGCTACAGCTTTCGCCTGCTCTGCTGCATACAACCCAGAAACTAAAAGATTGATTGAAAAAAACACTGAAAAAATAAACGATTTTGAATTTCTTGAAACCATGATTGAGTGCTCCTTGTGCAATAAAAAATAGATGGTTTAAAACAATATTTTTAAAAGACTGGCAAAAACTAACACGTTTTTTTTAAAATTACTACTCAAAATTTGCAACATTTGCTAAAAACCATTGCTTAAGCCTTTAAAAAACTGCAAAACTGTCCTTAAGAAAATTAAAGTCACATTACGATACCAGGATGCCCCTGATCAGGCATTCTGGTATTTTTACCTTGAAACTGTTGATTTTAAAGCTCATTTTATGAAAAAATATAAAGTAGTTGCTGCAAAAAATAAGAATAGAGGGAATTCATGAAGTCATTTAAAAATCATTTTTTTATGCTGACCATCATGGCATTAAGTATTTTTAATACAAATTTTATACACACTGAAGGTGAATTTGAACAACCCGACATACAAAATCAACCATCAAAATCATTGCTTGATCGATTTAAAGAATCTGAATTTAATAAAAGATTTAGCGATAAAGTGAATAACTTTACCAGACAAAGTCATGATTTTTTCTTTAAAAAATATAGCAAACCTGAACCAACAATCCCAGTAGAAAAACCTACAAATGAAGACTCTTCAACTGTAAGCTTTAAAACAGCAGAACCTGTCACAACTCACGCAGGGGATTTACCTGATGAAGAATTTCCAACACCGCCTGATAACCTTACTGATTGGGATCTAACAACAAACGAAGATCACAATTTAGAAAAGGAAGCTTTAGAAGCAAAAAATAAGCGCCTTGATGCCTTAGAAGCACAGCTGCCAAACATAACAGCTGCAGAACTTAAAAAAATAACTCCTGAAGAAATTAAAAAAATAACTCCTGAAGAAATTCAAAATTTAAGTATTGCAATAAACTTGTTACCAGACACCATTATTCCAGACTTAACTTCTCAACAAATTCAAAATATGACTATAGATCAAATTTTAGCATTCGATAAAGATCAAATTACAAATTTTCATATTAAAAATTTAACAATCCAGCAAATTAAAAAATTAGTACAATTTCGTTCAACCGGTCTTTTACAAAATCTTACAAATGCTCAACTTGAAACATTATCAGCAGAACAAATGGAAGCGTTCCTGGAAGCTCGACCTGAAACATTTACGCCTGAACAATTGGAGCATTTAAAAAACTTACTACTTTTACATGGCGGATCAGCAATAAAAATTTGGCTAAAAGATTTATCAATAAAAAACTTTGCAGATATTTTCAAATCAGACAAAACAATTTTAAAAGAATATATTCAAAAAGCTATGCAATATGCTGATCCAAAATCAAAAATAACTGATAAAGTCAAACAAGCTGTTGCAAAATTATCTCGAACTGAACGCATGGAATTATTTAATGACATCACCCATGAAGAATTAGATGCTAATGGCAGAACAACGTACAATGCCAACAATATATTTGATAGAAATAAACAATTATTTAGCAAAATTATACCAGAACATGAAATGTTAGTCGAAACAATAAGTCCAAATAAACTGATAGTCACAAGACAATTTAAACTTGTTAACATGCGTCAAGTTGATCCAAATCTTTCTTTGGCAGAAAATGCAGAGCAAATAGAAAAATTACAAGATTTAAATTACGACCTTAAAGATTTAGAAAAAAATATGCGTAACTATTTTCTTCAAAAAATAGATTTAAATCCATTTAAAGAAACATTAAACCAAATAAATTTTAAAAATGTTGATATTAATTTACTTAATCCAAACTTTTCAAACAAACATTATGGACAAAAGAACATTGACGCAACTAATGACCTCAAAGAACTTATTAACCAAATCAAAGAATCAAACTCAAACGTAAAAATGATCAATGACATAGAATTAGCAAAATATCTTAAAAGTGTTGCCAGGCAATAAGGCGTTATCAGTAAATAATCCTGATGCAACACCTGTTGCATTAACTGATACGCCACAGCCAGAACCACTGAATCCGGAACCAATTGATGAAGGACCAAAAACTCGCAGATTAAAACCAACCAGAATAGTTGCAGGCAGTCCTGTAGACATGCCAAAATTGGCAGATTCTACACCTGAACCAAGCAAACAAAATGAACCACCACTTTCTCCACAGGAAAAGTGGGAATTAAAAAATCAGGCAAAACTTTTAGAGCAAGCTCAAGAAAAATTAAACAAGATAAAGCAAGAACTTGAAGCGCTTCCTACAGATGAACAAAAAGAGCGTGAAAACTTAGAATATGAGCAAGCAAAAGATCAAAGAATCTTGGATAATGCAATGCAAGATTTTCAAGAAAAATTACAGCAACTTAAAAAACAAGAGGAAGAGCGATTAAACCAAGAAGTTTCAGAAAAAGCTGCTTTGCAACGCTTAGAACTTGAAGAGCAACTTGCAGCAGAAAAAGAACAGCCGTTATCAAAATCTGAAATTGCAAAAATTACAAAAAAATATGAAAACGCTTTAAACGATGAATACGATGCATGGAAAAAAGAACACACCAGCAACATGAGCACGATGGCAGACTTTATAGATTTTGAATTAGGACTTGAAGGCAAACAACCGCTGACAAAAGATTTTACCCAAGCAATACAAAAAATTCTTGGTCCTGATTTTAAAAAGTATAATCAAGCAACACAAGATTTA
>DALYET010000010.1:0-32500 GCA_031972395.1 Candidatus Chromulinivoraceae bacterium | reverse complement strand
GTATCAATTTTTAGGGATATTGCATGATTAAAGTTGGTGTGTTGCTTGGTGGAAAATCAATTGAACGTGAAGTTTCTTTTAATTCCGGTCGAACTATTTGTGATCATTTGGATACGCAACTTTTTACCGTGATTCCTATTTTTCAAGCAGCAATTGGTGATTTGTATATTTTGCCATGGTCGTTTTTGTATCGTGGAAAAATTGCAGATTTTGAGCATCGATTAGAACAAGAAGCAAAAAAAATTACGTGGGATGATTTACCTGCAATGATTGATTTTATGTACATTGCAACACATGGAAAATATGCGGAAGATGGCCGATTGCAATCAATGCTCGAGCTTTTAAAAATTCCGTATCTTGGTTCTAAGGTTTTTGCAAGTTCTTTGGGAATGAACAAAGCTTTGCACAATCATTTTTTAAAACTTCATGGCATTGTAGTACCAAAAGGTTTTGATTTGACCGTTGATCAGATTAAAAATTATGATGAAACGTTTATTGCAGCATTATTCACACAGCATCAAATTTCATTTCCTGTTATTGTCAAACCTGCAAATGAAGGATCAAGTTTTGGGGTTTTTTGTGTGCATGAACCAAAAAAATTAAATGCAGCGATTCAAAAATCTTGTTTTATCAGTGGTGACGTTGGCCAAGATGTTTTGATTGAGCAAAAAATTGAAGGCATGGAATTTTGTTGCATCGTGACAACAGATTTAATAACTGGAAATTTAATTGCTTTGCCGCCAACAGAAATTGTTTTAAAGCAAGGAGTAGATGTTTTTGATTATCGGCATAAATATATGCCTGGCGTTGCAACAAAGCGTACTCCTGCACTTTGCAGTTCAGAAGAAATTCAAAAAATTCAAAATGTTTGCATGGCAACCATGCGCGCACTTGAAATGACCAACGTTGCTCGATTTGATGGTTTTTTAACAAAAAGCGGCGAAGTAATTATTATTGATAGTAATCCTTTGTCGGGCATGGCGCCATCATCATTTTTGTTTCGTCAGGCTTGCGAAATCGGCATGGGACATGCAGAGTTGATCAATCATTTGATTAAAACAGAATTAAAAAATTATAATATTTCGCGACAGGTGACAGAAATGAATGAGCAGAAAAAAATAAAAATTGCTGTTTTGTTTGGTGGTGCTTCAAATGAAAAAGAAATTTCTTTAGAGTCCGGACGCAATGTTTGTTATAAATTATCTCCGCAAAAATATGAAGTTGTTCCTGTGTTTGTCAGCGGCGATATGCAACTGTATCAAATTCCACATAAACTTTTAGTTTGTACTTCAACCAAGGAATTAACATCGCGATTGTCAGAGGCGCAGCTAACGCCATGGTCATCATTAAAATCAATTGCTGATTTTGTATTTTTAGCATTGCATGGTGGTCAAGGTGAAAATGGAGTGGTCCAAGGAACGCTTGAAATGCTTGAAATTCCGTACAATGGTCCATCAATTTTTGCTTCTGCCTTGTGCATGGATAAATTTAAAACAGGGCAATTTTTAAAAGCAAAAGGCTTTGATGTGCCGCAAGCGTTTTTACTTGCAAAAAAAGATTTTGAAAATAAAAATCTTAATGCCTTGGATCAATTTTTAAAACAGATTCAATTTCCTTGCATTGTCAAACCGCATGATGATGGTTGTAGCGTGATGGTTGCAAGTCCAAAAAATAAAGAAGAACTTTTTGAATCATTGCATGCAATTTTTCAAGAAAAAGATTTTGCTTTGATTGAAGAGCGTTTGACTGGGATGGAACTGACTGTTGGAGTTGTGGGAAATAAAAATCCTCGAGCGCTTGCACCAAGTGAGGCGATTGCGCAAGGCGGCGTTCTTTCAATTGAAGAGAAATTTTTACCAGGTGCTGGAGAAAATCAAACTCCTGCTCGATTGCCAAAAGAAGATATTTTGTTTGTACAAAATGCAGTGCGTGATGCCTATGTTGCTATTGGTTGTGTTGGCTATTCGCGTATTGATTGTTTTTTTCAAAATGAAAAGCAATCTTTAACCGGTAAAAAGCGTGTGGTGATTTTAGAATTCAATACACTTCCAGGTCTTACTCCTGCAACTTGTTTGTTTCATCAAGCAGCAGAGGAAGGTTTACGTCCAATGCAATTGCTCGATGAAATTATTGAGCTTGGATTTCAAGCACATCAACATGATAAAGTTGTGTCAGTTGATGCAATTTTGCAAAAGCAACAAGAAGGTTTTTAAGATAAAATAAGAAAAGTTTATTTTAAAAAAAATATTGATAAGATTTTTTATTATGAATATTAAAAAAATAATTTTAATAATAACATCTGTCGTTTTATTGTTTACGCTATCATACAACTTTAAATTTGGTGAAACTGCAAACAATGAAAATGTTTTTGTTGTTGGAACTTCTTTAGATTATCCTCCGTATGAATTTATTGATGCAAAAACAGGTCAAGCTGTAGGATTTGATATTGACTTGGTTCATGAACTTGCAGAGCGCTTGGGTAAAAATTTGATTATAAAAAATATGTCATTTTCGTCATTAATTTTTGGACTGTTAACCGGTGACATTGATGTGATTGCTTCAGGAATAAGTCCAACAGAGCGTCGTGCAAAATTAGTTGCATTTTCAGATAAATATTTAACCGGTGTTCCGTTTGTTGTTCTTTCAAAAGTTGATACATTGCAACCAAAAAGCATGCAAGATTTGTACGCTAAATCAGTTGCCGTTAACACGGGATATATTACTGATATGTACATGGCAAATCAGCATCCAAATGTTGAATTGATCAGACTTGATAGCCCTGCGGAAAGTTTTTTAGCTTTGCAAACTGGTGTTGTTGATGCCTTTGTAACGTCGCCGCACACAGCTCAAACGTTTTTGCAAAATGTTTCAAATCCGGAAGATTTTTTTGTGATGCAAATTCCTGATACTGGAGAAATTTGTGCACTTGCTGTTGCAAAAAACAATGAACAACTTTTAAAGCAAATTAATGAAGCTTTACATGCAATGTCGATTGACGGTACGCTGGAACAAATAAAAGTAAAGTGGGGATTTTAAATGATACATATTGAAATTATTCAAGAATTTGCACCATTGTTTGTACAAGGTGTGCTTATGTCACTTCGGATTGGACTATTCAGTTGCATCCTTGGAATTTTTTTGGGAACAATCAGTGGCATGATTCTTGCTGGATCATCAAAAATTTTAAAATTTTTTGTATCGGTATACGTTACCATTATTCGTGGCACTCCAATGCTTATTCAAATTTCTACAACCTATTTTGTTTTGATGTATCTTGGCGTTTCAATTTCTGCGATTACCTCTGCTATCATTTCCATAGGACTCAACAGCGGTGCTTACCTAAGTCAAATTGTTCTTTCGGGAATTAAGTCAGTAAATAAAGGACAAATTGAAGCAGCAAAAGTGTTGGGATTTTCGTCTTCGCAAACTATGCGATTGATTATTTTACCACAAGCAATTCGCACCATGATTCCCGCTTTTGGAAATGAATTGGTGACGCTGGTTAAAGATTCAAGCTTAGCGTCAACAATTGGGGTGTATGAACTGAGCAAGCAAGGTCAAATTGTTTTTAGTCAAACCTGGGATGCGCCAACAGTTTATTTTGCAGTTGGGTTTATATATTTATGTATTACGTCGATTATAAGTTTATTAGTTTCATTGCTTGATAAAAAGTTGAATAAATATGCTCATCGTTAAAAATATTATAAAAAAATTTCATGGTAGAAAAGTTATTGATGATGTTTCGTTTGACGTTGCGCCAGGTCAAATCGTTGTGTTTCTTGGTCAGTCAGGTGTTGGCAAGTCAACAATTCTTCGCGCATTGTCAAATTTAGAATCAATTGACGCAGGATCAATGACTCTTGATGGTGCTGTTATTGATTTTTCAAAAATTGGCATGGTTTTTCAGGATTTTAATTTATTTGGGCATTTGACGGTTGAGCAAAATTTAATGTTGCCGTTAACGGTTGTTGCAAAAAAAACTGAAAATGAAGCAAAAAGCATTGCACAAAAAATGTTGCAACGATTTGAAATGGAATCAAAAGCAACAAATTATCCTGTGTCGTTATCCGGTGGTCAAAAGCAACGTGTTGCTTTAGCGCGAGCTTTGTGTATGAATCCAAAACTTTTGTGTTTAGATGAACCAACGTCAGCGCTTGATCCACAGTTGACCGAGCAGGTAGCACAAATTATTATGCAATTGGCATTTGAAAATATGATGATAGTTGTTGCAACGCATGACATTGGATTGTTGCAAAATTTAAATTGCACAATTCATTTAATGCAACATGGAAAAATTATTGAAACAGCAACAACCGCTCAGTTGCAAAAATCATTGGATTCTTTTGAAAAAATAAAAAATTTTATGCAGGGAAAAATCGCAAGCAAATAAGCTTTTGTCTTCAATTGCCCGATTGGCTGCAAATTTCTTCTTGACATAGTCCTGTCTGCTTGTTACTATTTTGACCAGAAAAAACGTCCCTAATCGAATGATACTTCTGAGTATCATTCACCCCCCTAACCCTTCAGCTTATTCCAAGTTGAAGGGTTTTTTGATTTTTTACATTTTTTCTGCTTGCGATGTGACAAAAAGATCAAGAATAAAATGAAGTCGAGTGATTTTTTCTTCAATGATGGTTGGATTAAAAGGAAAGTGAAAAAATCTTGAACAATACAGTGATTGTATTGTTTCTTGCCATTTTAAATAGGTTTGAAATGTTGCAAGTTCTTCATGAATGTCATGTATGAAAAGTGTTGAAAGATCACAGCGTGCATGATGTATATTTTTTTGTGAATATTTTTTTCCAATATCAAATTTAAGTTGTGTCATTAAATCTTGATGAGCGCTCAGTTGCAAATGATGCAAGGGAACAACATTTTTCCAATTGCACCAAGCGTTATGTTGTTTCATCAGCAGGCAGGTGAAACGAATTTGATACAAAATCCAAATATAGCTTGCAAAAAATGTGCCAATGCAAATTTTCCCCCAATGTGATTTTAAAGATTCTAAAATGATTGAACGATTGAAACCTTTTGAAAAATCAGTTATGACGCTGTGTTGAATAATCGTGATTGGTGAATGAACGTCGCCCCATGAACTATTAGTTTGTGCAATGCAGGTGTTTAGGGGGTCAAATTTTTCTGGAATTTCAATGAAAGCTGTTGTGCAATGTTTTGAAATTATCAGCATAGTTATTAAAAAAAATTTTTTTGAAAGTGATTGCATGCTACATTCCCCTCAAATTTTTAAAATTCTATAAAATCAGATAACAAAAAAATGATCAACAGGTTCAAGATCATGTATGATTTATTTTCAAAAACCTTGTTCTTGGTCCACTGCAGCAACTGATAAAACTTCTTCAATGGTTGTTAACCCTTTTTCAATTTTTGAAATACCATCGGTTACCAGTTCAGTCATGCCATCTTTGATTGCTTGGTTGCGAATTTTTAAAGAATCTGCGCGAGCAATGACTAAATTTGCAATAGCTGAAGTCATGGCCATGATTTCAAAAATTGGAAGTCGTCCTGAATATCCAGAATTCATGCATGAGGCACAACCAACGGCTTTGTAAAAAGTAATTTTTTTTGCTTGTTCGGGACTGATGTGCAAAGATTTCAATAAATCTGGTGTTGGTTGATATGTTTGTTTGCATTTGTCGCAAAGTTTTCGTACTAACCGTTGAGCTAAAATTGCAGTAACTGATGATGCAATTAAAAATGGTTCAATGCCCATGTCAATTAATCGGGTGATGGTTGCAGGAGCGTTGTTCGTGTGAATAGTGCTAAATACCAAATGACCGGTGAGTGACGCCTGAACTGCAATTTGAACGGTTTCGTTATCACGCGCCTCACCAATCATGACGATATCAGGATCTTGACGTAAAATGGAACGAAGCGCTGCGGCAAACGTAAGTCCTATTTTTTCATTCACTTGCACTTGATTGATTCCTGGAATTTGATATTCAACCGGATCTTCAACCGTGACCAAATTGACTTCAGAAGAATTAACGCGAGATAAGATTGAGTATAGCGTTGTGGTTTTACCAGAACCTGTCGGACCAGAAACAAGAACAATGCCGTTTGGTTGTGAAATGCTATGTTCAAGTACTTTAAAATCACGTTCTGAAAACCCTAAAGTTTCAAGTTTTACAAAGGTTCTTGATTTATCCAAAAGACGCATGACCACCCGTTCACCATGAACAACAGGAAGGACTGAAACACGAATATCAATTTCTTTACCAGCAACTTTAATTTCAATGCGGCCATCTTGAGGTTTTCTTTTTTCTGCAATATTTAAATTTGCCATAATTTTAAGTCGAGAAACAAGAGCGCTTTGAATGCGTTTTGGAGGTGTGAGTGCCAAAAACATAACACCATCAATACGATATCGAACGCGAACTTCTTTTTCATAAGGCTCCACGTGAATATCTGAAGCTTCACGCTTAACCGCTTGAAATAAAAGATGATTTACTAGTTTTACCACAGGTGTTTTGCTTGCCATGCTCAAAACGTCTTGATCATCAATCGAGCCAAGATCAAGTTCACCTTCCAAAAGCTTGCTGTCTTCTTCAAGCTCATCCATCATTTCTTTAGTACCTTCAAGAGGGTAAAAACGATTTATTGCGTCAATAACCACGGATGATGGGGCAACAGCTTTGCCAGCATTTTTGCCTAAAAGAACTGTCAGCTCGTCAATTGGGGCAATGTTGTATGGATCAGAAGCAACAATGACAATTTTGTCATTGATGATGATGGGAATAACATTGTTTTGTCGTAAAAATTGAAATTGAATTTTGCCAAGCAATGCAGAGTCTGTCATTGCTTCTGTGATTTGATCAACGTAGGCAATGTTTAAATCTTTGCTGTAAGCCTGTGCCAAATCTTTTTGTGTAATAATTTTTCGATCTAAAAGATAGGTAATTATTGATATGCCTGATGCTGCAGCTTCTTGTTCGTACAAAGCAATTGATTCTGCCTTAATCAGTCCTTGCTCAATAAGTATTTGTAAAATACTATGATTCATATCATACCTTTAATGGTTCAAGAGAACTTTTTACAGTTTTCGTTTAAGATATTTTGTAGTTTAACACAGAAGTTATCAACCCGGAAATAGTTGTGGCGGTATGCGCTTGAAAAGATCGACCACATCTGTTAGATTGAATGATGAATATTCAATTGATTTTTAAAGACAAAAGGTTATCAATATGACCATCAAAATCATCAAAGCATGTGTCATCTTAGCACTTTTTGCAACCATTCAAATTTTTCCAAAATATAACGCATTGACCCGAAGCAGTAAAGCTCCTGCAAGACCAGAGTATCCATATCCGCATCTTTTGGTGAAAGACATGAACGAAGAGCAACTTGAAAAAACATTGGAATATGGCAAACATGATCAAATTCAAGATAAAGATTTAGTTTTTAAAGTTTTTTTTCATTTGATCAGTCAATCAAAATCTCAAGAAAAAATTAAAATTTACAAATTAGACTTTGCTGATTATTTATTTAACATTAAAGATTATGAAAAATCATTAATGGCTTACGAAGAATTTAGCATGTTGTATCCTGGATGCGCAGAATCTGAGTATGTTATGTACAAAGGAATTTTGTGCAACTTTCTTTTAAGCCTTGATTTTGACCGAGATCAAACATTAACTCAACGTACGGTTTCTGCGGCAATGCTTTTTTTGCAAAAAGTTAAAGATGAAAAATTTAAAACAGAGACGCAAAATATTTACAATTCTTGCCGCCAACGATTATTTGATCATGAAATTTATGTTTTAGAAACATACTTAAAATTAAAAAAATTTAGCAGCGCGCGCAAACGCATTGAATACATTGAAAAAGAATTTAAAGATATCAATCATTTGTCAGAATATTTAGTCTATTGCAATCAAATGGTTGAAATTGTGCAAAATCCAAAAACCAGACCATTTATTATTCAATTAAATCTTGATCATGCTCTTAAAGATAAAAAAGATCTTGTTGTGCCAGCTCGTAAAGCTCGTGGCGCATTATTCTTTTTAGGGTAATAAACTATTCATGGCGCAAACGTTTGGTCAACAATCAGAACAGGTTGTTTCTCAATATCTTCAAGATCAAAAATTTAAAATTCTTGAGCAAAATTACAAAAAATTTTTTGGTGAAATTGATATCATTGCGCAAAAAGATGATTTAATTGTTTTTGTTGAAGTGAAAGCTCGTAAAAATTCTAAAGTTTCCTTGCATCATTTGGTTCCGTATGCAAAACAGCAAAAAATTATGAAAGTTGCTCATTTTTTTATTGCAAATCATTCTAATTTTATACAAAATAAAACATTGCGTTTTGATGTTGCGTTGCTTCATGTTCAAGATCAAAAAGCGCCTGAATTGACTTATATTCCGAATGCTTTTGGCGTTGGATAAAAATAAAAAAATATTTAAAAAAAAGGATCTGTGTCATGACTGAATTTTTAAAACGTTTTATTACAGCAAGTATTATCGGCGCAGTTTTTTGGTCAGTCTTTTTTTATTTACCGCCTGTTGCTTTTTCCATGTTACTGTTTTCAATTTTGTGTACCATTTTGCTGTGTGAATGGAAAAATTTATTTAATATGCAAAATTTTTGGTTTTGGTTTTTAATGCCATGGTATCCCATTTTGCCTTTTGGTCTTTTAATCTACATGAACAATTATGGATGTTTTCGTAATTTAATTTATTACATGTTTTTGATAGTTTTTGCGTTTGATGGAACTGCTTACATGGTTGGAACGTTGGTGGGAAAACATAAAATTATTCCAAAAATTAGCCCTGGAAAAACGGTTGAAGGATTTATTGGGGTGTTGCTGATAAAATTTGTATGCCGTTACCATTCATGATTTTGCTGGTGCTCATAACCTGCTTGTTTGCTTTCATGGGTGATATTTTTGAATCATTTTTAAAACGACAAGCACATATTAAAGATTCTGGAAATATTTTGCCAGGGCATGGTGGCTTTTTAGATCGTTTTGATGCGGTAATTTTTGCAACCTATTTTTTCTTTTTATTTCGACATGCCCTAGCGCAATATTTGTGTGTAACCTGTTAAAAAAGGATGAAGTATGATTGTAAAATATAAAAAATTATTTTTTGTCTTTTTAATTATTTGTATTGGTGGTTGTAAGTATTGGTCAAATTCAAACAATCAGTCATGTTTCAATGTTGTAGTGATTGATCGTGAAGAAATATTAAAAAATACAACCCAGGGACAAAAAAATTTAAAAATTATTACTACCTTTGATAAAAAATTAATTGATGCGCTTGATGTTGATCAAAAAAGTATTGCAGTCAAAGAAAAAGATCTTTTAAAAAAATCAAACAATGCTCAAGAATTAAAAAACATGCAAAATGATTTTTTTTTAGCTGTAAAAAAAACAAAAGAATTAATTCATAAACATCAAAATAAGGTAACATCTGAATTTTTTAATGATGTGATGACGCGATGGTCAAATTATCAAAGTTGTGATTTGGTCTTGGATGGTTCGTCAAATCTTGTTTTGTATTCAAAAAATTCTTTTAATGTTACAGATAACATTGTTGACCAATTGCAAGAAGAGCTTGCAACGCATGATAAATGTTATGAAACAGAATCTGAAATTCAAGAGCTTTTTAAAAAACTTGGCTTAATTTATTTAAAAGATATTAAAATTGATGAATCTTTGTTTTTTGTTGATCTTAATGCTTATAAAACAATGCATTATCAACAAAATCAAAAAACTTTAGATATGTTTTCTAAAAGCTATCAAAAAGATCTTGCTGTTCACGCTAAAGCTTCTTTTTGCGTAAAATGGATATCAGATGAAGTTGGGTTTGGTGTTTTTGCTACAAATTTCATTCGCCCAGGACAATTTATTCAGGAATATACAGGAATTCTGCGAATGCCAAACGCTTTGCAAGATGATACATCTTATGCCTGGGACTATCCTGTATTAAAAAATCATTCAAAATTATTATTTCTTGATTCAAAATTTCAAGGAAATGAAATGCGATTTGTTAATCACAGTGATAATCCCAACGCGGTTCGTAGCATTTTTATAGGACCAGATAATTTCTTTCATGTTTGTTATGTTGCAAAAAATGAAATACAACCTGGCCAGCAAATTTTAGTAAGTTATGGAAAAGCATATTGGCAAGATCGAAAAAATAATCATTTTTTAAATTTTTAAAACAACATCTTTTTGTGATACAGTTTCTTGCGCGCCGGTGATCATATTTTTTATGGTAATGGTATTATTTTTTTGTTCATCATCACCAATCAATAGTGCCCATGTTGTTTTCAAATCGTTTGCTTTTTTCATTTTGTTTTTTATTTTGGTGTCATCTAACAGTATTTCAACTGATTTTTTGTGTTGCACCAAATAATCTGCCACATGCAGTGCTAATTTGTTTTGTTCTGTAGAAAGAGGAATAATGCAGGTTAGCGTTGGTGCCTGCAGCGCCAAGTTTTGACGTTGTGACTCTAAAATCATGATTAATCGTTCAAGTCCAATAGCGCACCCAAAGGCTGGAATTTCTGTTTTACTGCCTAGCTGTTGTGCAAGGCCGTCATATCGCCCACCGCCGCAAAATGTGTTTTGTGCACCCAAGTTAACACTTACAAATTCAAACACTGTTTTGTTGTAATAATCAAGGCCACGAACTAAATTATGATCAATTTCAAAATTCACAGAAAGTTCTTGTAATGTTTCTTGCAATGTTTTCCATTCCTGATTAGTTTCTTTCGAAAAAAAATCAGAAAGCTTTGGTGCTTGGG
The DNA here is from genome assembly GCA_031972395.1 of Candidatus Chromulinivoraceae bacterium. Classification (GTDB taxonomy): domain Bacteria; phylum Babelota; class Babeliae; order Babelales; family Chromulinivoraceae; genus JACPFN01. The sequence continues at coordinate 21,732 of DALYET010000010.1, read as the reverse complement.
CAAAAACTGATTGACACTCTGTGGATTTGCAATCTAAAATTCTCAGTGGATTTGAAAGTAAGCGAACGTTACAAACATCACATAAATCATCTTTTTTAGGTTGCAGAAAAGCAACAAATGCGGTTGTGAAATTTTTTCGATCTTGCAGTTGTCCTAAAAAATTTATTTTTAAAACAAAATTTTGCACATTTAAAATATTTGAAAAAAGCGTTTGTAGCATTTTAATATTGTGTGCATCATACAAAATTGATTCGCCGCCAATCATTTCAAAATTGAATTGATGAAATTCTCTTAAACGACCTTTTTGTGGTCGTTCATAACGAAACATTGGACCATAGCAATACACGCGCGCAGGTAGTGTGATGTTTGATTGATTTTCTAAAAATGCACGCATGGTTCCTGCGGTTGCTTCAGGCCGAAGGCAGATTGCATCGTCTTTTTGATCGTGCTCAACATTCTTTGATTGCATGACAAACATTTGTTTGCTGACCACATCAGTTTGAAAACCTAATCCGCGCTCAAAAAGCGAAACGTGTTCTAAAATAGGAACGTTGATGTGTGAAAAATTGTAACATTGCAGATGTGCTTCAATTTTTTTTATGACACCAGACCAATATGGCATATCAAAAAAATTATCTGCAACTCCTTTAACTTTTTGAAACATATTTTTTTCCTTCTACAAAAACAAAACTTTGATCTATTCAGTATACCCTAAAAAAAAATTCAAAGAAATTATGCAGGAAAAAGTTGACTTACCCTAAAAAAAATTGTTAGAACTTCAAATGAGCTTACCCAAAGAGGAGAAAAAATTATATGTTTGAAATAAAAAATTTTAAAAGGTGATGAAAGGAGGAGTGTACTATAAACTCGGCCGAAAAAAGAAAAGTATCGTAATGTATTCAAATTAAAAAAATCCATTGAGGAGACTATGAAAAAGCAAATTTTCTTACTCTCAGTAGCCTTGTTATTTACAACAGGCGCTGTTCTTCCTACTTCATGTGCGTCATCTTGTGCTTCATCTTGTTCAACATCATGCAACTCAGATTGCAGCACTTTATGCACACCTGAACACGGTCACACATTCTTACAAGTTACCCCGCACTTTCAAGCTGCTTCTCCAGAGTTAGTATCAGCGTTTAACTCAAACGTTTTGTACAACCTTGAAAGAGAAGACAAACATGGCGCTTTCCAAGTTGAAGTGTTTGGTGGTCAATCTACAAAATGTTCAGCTGCTGCAGCATACTTTTTACCATACGGCCATCAATCATTGACTTTTGATGGTAGTGTAACTCAAGGTATAAACTTGCATACATTTGCAGCGGTTGCAGCTGAATCTGTTGTGCAAGCATCTGCCGCAACTCAACCTGCAAAAGGTGAACAGCTTGTAAATGGAAATGCATACCTTACAAATGGTACACAAAATACAGGTACATTATTGTACGGTGATGTTGCAACTTATAAATTTGATACAAACAAAGATACTAGCAAAATTTTGCCTTGGAACTTTGGTATCACATTTGCAGCATTATTTGAACCAATGGGTTCTACCGCAAGTGGTAGCTTTGCAGGATCTGGTTTAGTAACATCTCCAGCATTTAAAAGCACAATTTGCCCAACATTGAAATATTCACATATTGGTGCAGGTTTGGCGCTACGTTATCATTTTTCAGATGATAAAAATGGCTGGTTCGGTTTAATTTCAACAGCTGTTCAAAACGTTCGTTCAAAATTTTCATTGAATGAAAATGTTGAAACAGAAGCTCAAGCAATGAGTGCAACAACAACTCCAGCATTATTTGGTCCGGCAAATCCTCAGGGTACATTAGGTGCTGGTACTGTTCCAGCAACTGCTCCATTTACACAAACAGTAACTTTTGCTCAAACAAATGGTTTGAATCAGACAGCATTTAATCCAATATCTCAAGCGACAGTTACTCCTGTTCCTTCATTAGCTTTAGCATATATTGGTTCAGGATTTCCTAACGCAACGGATGCTTCTGGTGTAACAAATACTACTCGTGCAAGTGATGCAACTCCTCCAGCAAACGTTGAAGAAGCTTTTGCTCAAGATGCATGGAATTATGGTAAAGTGTGTGGTTGTTCAAAAATTACACGTTTAGCTGATATTGAACTTTCACTTGGATATCAGTGGATGTGTGGTGATTGCGCTTCAACAAACTGGTACCTTGGTGTGGTTATTCCTACAGGTAACAAAGGCGGCGCTACATACATTGCTCCTGCAGTGGTTGGTAACGGTGAACACGCTGGTATCATGACAGGTTCATGTACAGAAGTTATGCTTTCAGAAGAAGCAGATTATTCAGCATGGTATCGTATTGATGCTTGTGCTCGTTACTTATTCCGTAACACTCAAAAACGTTCATTCGACTTGCTTGGCAATGAATGGTCACGTTATATGATGGTGTGGGAAGATGAAGATGCATATACAGCAGCTGTAACATTAGCAAATACTATGGGAGCTACTGGTCCTGGTCAAGCTGTTCGTACTTATACTCCTGGTATTAATGTGTTTACAACTGATTTTTATATCAAACCTCAATTCCAAGGTCGCTTGAACCAAGCGGTTTACTTCCAAGGTGAACATTTCAGAGCTGAACTTGGTTGGAACGTGTTTGCACGCCAAACAGACTGTGTACAATTAGCATGTGAATGGACACAAGCTCCAGCATTTGCTGATTCATCATATGTTGCAGGTATGGGTTTGAATAATAACAGAACAATCTACAATGACTCTCAGACAACATGTTATAATGCTATAGATTCTCTTTCTCGAGTATTCCCTGTTACAACAGCGACAACAATGCTAACAATTGCAGATAATACTTTAGTTGCTACAGAATATGATACTTTTGCAATTTCTTCAGATCAAATTAATTATGAATCAGTTGCAACACCTGGCGTAATCACAAATACTCCATACTTGGTACTGGGTTATGCATTTGAAAGTGATTATAAACCACAATTGTCAGTTGGTGGATCATATGAATTTACAACAAGCAATCGTGCGTTAAATCAATGGTTGGTCTGGGGTAAATTTGAAATTGCATTTTAATTAATTGATAAAAAAAGGAATTAAAATGAAAAAACAAATCGCATTATTGGCAGTAATATTGCTTACTGCATTAGAAATGCAAGCTCCTAGAAACATTCCATCTGGTCCAGCTAACAAGCCTGTTATCACCAACACTGTTGTTCCATCTGGCGGTAACAACAATACTGTTGTTCCAGTTAGCGGCGGTAACGCTGTAACTCGAGCGCAACTGGAAACAGCGGTTCAAGCAAATCCTGGTGGTGCTATAGAAGCAGTAAAAAAGGTCTTGAATGACCTAGGGATACCAGGTTCAGGAACTCCAGATGAAACAGTTTTGAATTTCATCAGGGGTTAATAAAACTTTGAAATAAAGAATTAAAATTCTTTTGAAAAAGTATTGAGAGGAAGTTGAAAAACTTCCTCTCAATTTTTATATTTAAACATATCTTGAAACTTGGATTGTATTTGACAAATCAGAAGTTTTTGTAAAAAATGGAATCGCATTCCACTTTTTACAAAGGAGTTAAAATGTTTATTAAGCGACTTATTTCTAACAAAATTTTGCAGCACGCTGAGCACTATCCTGTTGTAGCAATAACTGGTCCGCGTCAGTCAGGAAAATCAACACTGGTGAAACAGTTATTTTCTTCGCACAAGTATGTGACACTTGAAGATTTAGACATTAAAGCAAAAGTGCAGGCAGACCCTAAAGGTTTTTTGCTTTCCTATGGACAAGACAAAGGTTTAATCATTGATGAAGCACAACAAGTTCCAGAGTTATTTTCCTATTTGCAAGGGATTGTAGATACTCAAAAAAAGAATGGGTTTTTTGTGCTGACCGGGTCACAAAATTTTTTATTGCATGAAAAAATTACACAATCTTTGGCAGGACGTGTGGCGTTGTTTACATTACTGCCACTTTCAATTCAAGAGCTTGCAGATGTGCAAAAATTGTCTCAATTGTCTGAAGACCAAATAAAAAAAGGCTTTTATCCGAAGTTGTATGATGATGCAACGCTTGATATAAATTATTTGTACATGAACTATGTGGCAACATACATTGAGCGTGATGTTCGATCTGTTTTGCAAATTTCAGATTTAGTTAGGTTTCAAAGATTTATGAAACTTTGTGCAGCGCGCGTGGGCAACATTATTAATTTTGCTGATGTGGCAAGAGATTGTGACATTAGTCCAAAAACCGCTGCAGCATGGGCAAGTGTTTTGGAGGCAAGTTACATTATTAAATTTGTGCATCCATTTTATAAAAATTTTTCAAAGCGATTAATCAAGTCCCCAAAGCTTTATTTTGTTGATTCTGGATTGGCTTGTTATTTACTTGGAATTAAAACAGCGCAAGATCTTTTTTTGCATGAAGCGCGCGGTGCCTTGTTTGAATCAATGATTATGATGGAACTGTATAAATTTTATTTTAATAATGCAGAGCAAGCACCAATTTATTTTTGGAGAACCGCGCAAGGACAAGAAATTGATTGTGTGATTGAAAAATCGTTTGATCAGCAAATTTTGATTGAAATGAAAGCAAGTGTTACCTGGCGAGAAGAGTTTGCATCAAATTTGCAAGCATGGGAAAGCATATCAGGAAAAAAACCAGTAACAGCTTGCGTTATCTATGCAGGGAGTCATTATTTTACAGGTGATGTGCAAGCTGTGCCGTGGAATTTGATGTCAAAAATACAATTTTAAAAATTATTTTTTTGTATTCGTTTTTGCTCTTGATATAAAACTCGCGCAAGTGTATCAAGCATGACTGCAAGATCATTATTATCTTTTGCAGCAACTCCTACCGTTTCAACAGAAAAACCTGCAGGCAGCAATGTTTGAAGAACGCTTTGTTGATATTGCACGTACGGTTGATTTGAAATTGCCAAGCAGTTTCCAGGTTTTGGATTTGTTGCCAGCCAGTGTACGATGGTGTCGGCAGTAGTTGGTCGAGTTACATTTCCAGATGGTGTTGTTTGCATGGGCACATCAATCATTTGAACAGGAATATTTCGCATCGATGCTGGCATGATTGCATGATCATACACAAATTGAAGCATTTCAGATTCGGTTTGAGGAATTTGGTTTAAATATTGCGCTTTGTTGTAATTTAAAAATGTTGTTTCATTTTCACCTTGAGCAGGAAGTGCCGGTCGTGCACCCGCAAGAAGCACAATGGCATCAAATCGAATTCCTGAGTTGTACAATTCAATAGCATGCGCAAACCGTTGATCCATAGTTTTAAATAAAGCGCCCAGCAGTAAAAAGTAGGTGTACTGTTTTTGTTGTGGTTGGATTGCTTCAAACATGTTCATTTCATGAAATAATTTTTTTAATGCTGCATCCTGTTCTGTCAGGTATGTTTCCATTTCCCAGCGTTCAGTGCCGGCCTTGCGAAGCCAAGCTTGCTGAGTTTTTGTTACAATGTCTTGCAGTGAGCCATCTGTTTTTATGTTTGTTAAATCTAAAATTTGACGAACCTGAGAACAAACGTTGCCATGATCATCAACAATAGGTGCGTTATTTTGGGATGCATGTTTGCTTGCAAAGCATCCTGGAAATATTGAAAAAAATAAAATAAACGTAAAAAGTCTGTACGTTTTTTGCATGTTTATGTCCTTACAGATTTAGTTTTTTTGTTACAAACATTAATATTTTTTCAGCGCTTTGAATAAGTTTGTGAGTTTCGTCATACGTTAATGTGATATTTAAATCGTCAGGATATCTTGTTTGTGTAGAAAATGGATTTAATGCTAAAGCTTCTTTTTGAAGTTGTGCAAACGTTGTATCAATAAAAAAACAATCTTTCAGTAAATATTGCAAATTGTGTGTTTTTGGAATTTCTTTTTCATGAAATTTTAAAAAGGCTTTCAATGCTTTTTCTGCAGATTGTTGAGCGTGATATGGAATAATACCAATGTATCTTTCTTTGTGTGTTAACAAGTCTTTACAGACATCAAAATCTTTTTGTGCAAAGTTTAACCAATCAAAGCAATTACTGTTTTTCATACAAAAGTTTTCCTTTGTGAATAATTTTGTAAAAAAAACTTGCGTGATCGTTTTTTAACTCGTCATGTTTTGCGCGATCGTACACCAGTAAATCTACTGGCATGTGAATGTCGCGCAAGGCTTCGTAGCCAAAATAAATAGCATCAAGAGGTTTTTTATTATTGTATGATTCAACAAGCACCATGAGATCTAAGTCACTTTCCTCATCAAAAGTTCCTCGAGCATATGAACCAAAGGCATATATTTTTATAGGATCAAAAGCTTGTACCAGTGCTTGAATAGCTAAATTTACTTTTTCTTGAGTAATGGTTGCCTCGCGATTTTTAGAATGTATGTTTTTCATGGCTATGCTACCCTGTAAATTCGGTGTTTTCCTACTTTAATAGTCATTCCTGAATGCACGGCAATTTCTGCTTTAAAGTCAGAAATAATTTCATTATCAATAACAATTGATTTGGATTCAATCAGTCGCTTTACTTCAGATGAACTTTGCACTGCTTGAATTTCTTGCAAAAGTTTTACAATCCAAATTTTTTGTTTAAAAAATGAAGCGTCCAATGTTATTTCTGTTGCTTGTGATAAATCTTTATTTTGAAACACTGATTGAAATTGGGCTTGCGCTGCATCAGCTTGCTGTGCTGACCAAAATGTTGCAATAATTTCATGTGCCATCTGTTTTTTTAAGTCCATAGGATGCATTTTTTCAGATTCAACCTGATGTTTTAAATCTTGAATTTGTTGTTCTGTGCGATTTAAAAGCAGCAAAAAATAACGATACACCAAATGATCAGGAACCGACATTAATTTTCCGTAAGCATCTGATGGTTGATCAAACAGGCCGATAGCGTTGCCCAAAGATTTTGACATTTTTTCAACACCATCAAGCCCTTCAAGCAAAGGTACGGTAAGCACAACTTGTGCTTCTTGATCGTATTGTTCTTGCAAAAATCGGCCGCACAAAAGATTAAATGTTTGATCAGTGCCACCCAGTTCAACATCAGCTTTCAGGTGAACTGAGTCATAACTTTGCATAATTGGGTACAAAAGCTCGTGCATAGCGATTGGAGTATTTTCAGCCAATCGTTTTTTGAAATCTTCACGTTCAATTAAACGAGCAACAGTAATTTTGCTGCACATTTTCAAAACGTCTGCAAAAGTTAATTTGCTCAACCATGATGCATTGTACACAATTTTTAATTTTGAAAGATCTAAAATTTTTCCCACTTGAGCAAAATATGTTTGAGCGTTTTGTACAATTTGTTCTTCAGTGAGGGGTGGTCTGGTTTTTGATTTTCCTGTTGGATCGCCAATGCGTGCCGTGTAGTCACCAATTAAAAAAATGGTTTCATGTCCTAAATCTTGAAATTGTTTCATTTTTTTTAAAACAACTGCATGACCTAAGTGCAAATCTGGCGCTGTAGGATCCATACCAAGTTTGATTTGTAATTTTTTTCCGGATTCTAATTTTTTAATCAAATCAGCCTGAGGAACACATTGTGCAATGCCGGATGTTAAAATCTCTAAAGCTTTTTTTGTTTGAGCTGACATTTTTTCATTCATAAAAATTACCTTTTTATTGCATCATGATGGCATACGAAAGTAATGCCATAAAATTTCTTAAAATTATTTCAAAAATTTGTGATCCAACGATGACAAATAAAATCAACAGTAGCGTTGCTGAAATAATATGTTGCGATGAAAATAAATGAAATTGAGGAAAATATGCAAAAAGTAATGCTCGAAATAACCCAATAACTGTATAAATGACACATAAAATAAAATTTTGATTATAAAAAAATAATAAAACTGAAGATAATGCTTGAATGACTGATGAATTGTTTTGAATAAAATGTCCCGTTGATTGCAAATGCGATGCTTTCATAAAAGCAACTAAAAACAAAAATGAAATCATTAAAAGTATAAAATGTGCAATTGCTCGAGCGGTAAATTGTAGTAAAATTTTTGCACGACTGTTTTCAGATGGATTGAGTGGAATGTAGCGGCCCCATCCAGGAAGTCCTTGAAAGAAAGGTAAATATTCGCTAAAAAGTTGACCAATTAAAAGTACTGCAAATCCAATAATGTTAAAATGCATCATAGGATCGAGTGTTAAAAAACCAAATTGTTCAGGAATGTCATCGCCATTTTTTTTCGCAACCCATGCTTCAAACCAACCGGAAAAAGTAACCGTTGGAATGTATGCTAAAAAGGCGATAATGATAATTCGTATACCTTCAATTAATTCAAGTCTCATGATAAAAATCCTTTTATTTAAAAGCAATACTTTAAAATAGTGTAGCATTATTTTTCAAAAACGGCAGATATTCACATTTTTTGAAATTTAGCGTACCTTAAAAAAGAATTAAAATTTTTAAAATAGCTTTAAAAAGTGTCAAAACGTTATGGAAAATCGATATTTGCATCTTGAGTATGACCAACAAATGCGAGAGCTTTGGCAAAAAAATCAAACCTATCGCTTTAAAAATCCAAATTTTAAAACATACACGATTGATACACCGCCACCAACGGTTTCTGGATCCTTACACATTGGTCATATTTTTTCTTACACGCAAACAGATATTATTGCTCGTTTCAAGCGCATGACTGGGCACAATGTATTTTATCCCTTTGGTTTTGATTGTAACGGTTTGGCAACTGAACGATTTGTTGAAAAAAAACATAATACAAACGTTTCAAAACTTGGGCGCGAAAAATTTATTGATCTTTGTTTGTCAACCACTGAAGAAATGAAAATAAAATTTGTTGCTTTGTGGCAAACCATGGGTCTTTCTGCAGAACTTGAAAAAACTTATTCAACTATTGCTCCTGATGTACAAAAAATTGCTCAAGAATCATTTATCGATTTGGTTAAAAAAGATTACGCTTACATTAAAAGTGAGCCAGCATTGTATTGTACGCAGTGTCGTACAACTGTTGCACAAGCAGAGCTTGATGACTTGGAGCAAACAACAACGTTTCATGACATTGCATTTACAACAACTGATGGTGAAAAAATAATTATCGCAACGACACGCCCAGAACTTTTACCATCATGCGTTGCTATTTTATTTCATCCTAACGATCCACGATTTGTACATTTAAAAAATAAACAAGCAATTGTTCCCTTGTTTGGTCAAACGGTTGCAATTTTGCCTGATGAGTCTGTGGTTATGGACAAAGGTTCAGGCTTGGTTATGGTGTGTACTTTTGGTGATAAAACGGATATTGAATGGTACAAAAAACATAAATTACCTCATGTTCCCTCTATTGGCTTTGATGGTAAATTTTTACCCGTAGCAGAAATTCTTGCAGGACTTAATGTTGTTGATGCTCGCAAAAAAGTGATTGAAGCATTACAAGAAAAACAATTAATTTTACATCAAAAACAAATTCAAAATTCTGTTAATGTGCATGAACGCTGTAAACATCCAATTGAGTATGCAATTTTGCCACAATGGTTTATTAAAGTGGTGCAGCATTCGCAAGAGTTTTTAAAAATAGCTCAGCAAATTAATTGGTATCCATTGCACATGAAAGCACGATTTGATGATTGGGTAAAAAATTTATCATGGGATTGGTGTATTTCGCGACAACGAGTTTTTGGAATTCCGTTTCCTGTGTGGTATTGCAATGATTGTGGTGAAATTTTGCTGGCAGATGTTTCACAGCTTCCGATTGATCCTCAGCAAGTAGCCTACGGCAAACCGTGCAGTCAGTGTAAAAGTACCAACATTCGTCCTGAAAAAGATGTGATGGACACTTGGAACACTTCGTCATTGACTCCTTACATTTGCAAAACTTTGTTTTCTGATGATGGAAAATCTCCGTTTCAAAATTCTTCATTTGTTCCGATGAGCATGCGACCGCAAGCGCATGATATTATTCGCACTTGGGCGTTTTACACTATTGTTAAGTCTTGGATGCATGACAAAACGTTGCCGTGGCATGACATTGTGATTTCAGGGTATGTACTGAGTGAAAATAAAGAAAAAATTTCAAAATCAAAAAATAATGCGCCTACAGAACCGGAAAAATTATTGACTTTGTATGCGCCTGATGCAATTCGATTTTGGACAGCTTCAGGAACTTTGGGTCAAGATGTTGCATTCTCACCTGAACAGATTGGTATTGGGCAAAAACTTTTAACAAAACTGTGGAATGCTTTAAAATTTGTGCACATTAATAATCAGTCGCATCAAGTTCCTGAAAAAAAACCTGCAGATGTAGGATTAATCAATGCTTGGATGCTTGATCGTTTTAATGAAAGTTTGAAAGAGTATCGTGCCTATTTTGAAAAAAATGAATTCAGTTTAGCATTGCAAACCGTTGAAAAACTGTTTTGGCATGATTTTTGTGATAATTATTTAGAAATTATTAAAGATCAATTTTTTAATCCGACGCAGTATCAAGTTGAAGAAGTTGCAGCAACGATGTGGACTTTAAATCATGTCGCGTTTGGCCTTTTACAATTGTACAGTCCGTATTTGCCACACATTACTGAATATTTATACCAACATATTTTTGCAAGTCGTTTTAAAATTTCATCCATTCATTTGACGCAATTTGATGTTGGTCAAGAATCCGATCAAGGCATCATACAATCTATGAATGTGCTGCTTGAGTTGATTGGACAGGTTCGAAAATTAAAAACAGGCGCACAGTTATCATTGCGCACTGAAATTAAAATTTTGACAATTTGCGCCGCAACGCAAGAACAACAGCAATTAATTTTGCAAAATCAGTCAATTATAAAAGGTGTTTGCAAAGCGCAAACGATTATTTTTAATGATGCGAAATGCGAAAGTTCTATTCTTGCTCAAAATGATTCATATAGCGCTTGGATTTTGCTGTAAATTTGAATCTGTGAAATAAAATAAACGTTTTTGATTCATTGACTAAATCAGTGTTTTGACGTAAAGTTTTCTTGTCGGTAAAAATAATAATCATTATGAAAGGTTTTTGTATGAAAAATATAGTATTGAGTTTCGCGTTATTAACTTCAGTTGTTTTTGCAGAAGAATTTCAGGCGAAAAAATATACATGGACCTATGTAGTGCAAGCAAAAGATGCAACAAGTTATGATGTCATGAGTGAATTTAGTGGAAAAATGCGCAACTTAATTACAGAAATGAATCAAGATTCTGTACGAGCTGGCAGCGTTGACATTTATCAAAAATTTTTACTCTTTGTTAAAGAAATGCAAGAAGCAGTTGCTGCAGGAGTTAATTTGTTTGGATCAGTTTCAACAGCGCAAGAACCATTTGCTGTTATGGTTGCAGAAGTTGCAGAGCAAGTTGTTCAAGAAGTTGTGCAGGAAGTAGTTCAATCAGAACAAAACGATGAACAAGTAAATAAATCTGTAGAAGATGAACAAGTTGAAGCAGTGGCACAAGATGTTGTTCAAGAATCTGCGCCTGTTATTCCTGCTGTAGCAATTTCATTTCAATTCTTTATTCAAGATGAAGAGCAACAAGAAAATGGCAATGTAGCAATCGCAGCATTTGAAGCGCTTGCTGAAAAAATCAATAATAACAGCATCACAGCAGAAGAGCTTGTGAATGAATTTATTAATGTTTATCAAATGTTAGAAAAGCTTAAAAATTCTCGATTAGCATTATCTGCCTTCTAATTTAAATTTGAATTTATGCAAAAAGGTCACTTTAAAAAGTGGCCTTTTTTGTTGACAGTAAAGCTAAATTATTTACACTTTAAACAAGTCTGATTTTAAAAATTTAACAAAAAGTAATTATCATGAAAAAAATATTATTCTTCATTTTTAGTTTTATATCTTTACCCATTTATTCTTTGTTTGGCTTAACTCAGGCTCCAAAAAAGCCAGATACTGATGTTAAAGTTGTTTTTAAATCTGAAGAAACAGCGCCATTTATTACGAACCTTGATTATTATGACGGTGCAAAATTTTCTGTTGAATTGCTGCAAAATTTAGCAGAGCAACAAGAGCATCGAAAATTGACCATGGAAGAAATGTCTTTAGCTTTGCGCGTTATTAGTTTTTTATTTTTACAAGAAACAGAAGATTACAATAAATGTTTAGAAATTTCTTTTAAAAATGGTAAAAAACTTTATCTGCCTTATTCGTATCAACTCTTTGCAATATTAATGCAGAATAATGATTCTTCTAATGACAGCCAAAAAGAAGAGCAAAATCTTAATGAAAAAGCATAATGCATGATTGTTATTAAAAATCGACAAAAAACGATTCTTTTTTCTACGGTTGTTTATCAAAAAAAAGCAGAAAAAATTTTAAATTTTTTAAAATATGCTGATTTTGATTTAGGAATTTTACTGACAACCAACAAAACGATGCAAAAATATAATTATCAATTTCGTCAAAAAAATATGCCAACCGATGTTTTATCATTTCCTTATCATCTTGATGTGAAAGCAGGCAAAAAAATTGTTGTTCGATCGGATGAGGATAAAAATTTAGGCGATATTGTAATTTCATTGCCGTATGTTTTTGAAAACAAAAAAGCACTTGATGGGACGTTTGAGCATCGTATGGATGTTATGTTAGTGCATGGTATTTGCCATCTGTTGGGCTATGATCATGAAAATGATTATGATTTTAAAAAAATGTCTGATCTTGAAAAAAAGTTGCTTAAATTGATTGAATAAATCAATGCATAAAAAATAATTTTTTGTTACCCTCGCTTGTAAACGGGGGTTATTTTTTTAAGTGTATTTTAAAAATTGATACGTTCGATACATACGATCTATAACGCCACGTTTTTGTTGGTAACTTAAATGATAGGCAGACAGTTCTTTTAAATCTTGCTCAATCATTTCAAGTTCTTCGTTGGGTAAGCATGAAATGTATGTTTTGAGTTCACGTGTTAATACATAAAGCATGCCATCATCAGCAAAAAAAATGGTGTTTTCTGCCGTTAATTTATTTAAAATTTTATCAATTTCTCGAACAATCAATTGCATTGGTCGATACCACGTTTCATGTTTAATATATTTGTTGTATAAACTTTTTCCAGAGTAGTAAGCTCCAAAAGCTGCAAGAATTGTTGGAGCAATTGCCGCCATAGCTAAGTTTAATTGCTGATCTCTGGATAATTCACTAATGATATCGGCATTTGCATTAAGGCAGCTTCTGATTTCTGATTTATTTTGATTTAATGTTGCTTTGATTCCGTTAATTTCTGTTGGTGGAATGGTGACGGTGATTTCAGGAATTTTAACAGGAAATTCAATCATGGGAATTTTAAATGGTTGTGCTTGAATTATTGCGGTGATTGGTTCGCTTGGTTGTAATGGATCAAGCTCTCCCATTTTTTGAATTTGAAGAATTTTTTTATCCCACAGCGTTTCTTTTAATTTTTGAAGCGGAATTCGAACATATTCTTTTACAAAATAATTCCATACTTCAATGGTTTTTTCTTGATACATGGGCATATCTGCTTTATGAGTTTGGTACAAAATGCATGTTGCAATGGTTGCCAAAGTAATACAGCTGTATCCAAATGCGTGGCGCACAATGTGATGTGGCTTTTCATGTTGTTGCAAAATTTTTTGATGATTTTGTAAAACTAATAAAATATTTTGATGTAACCAAACGGTGTTTTGAAATAATGCTTCAGATTCATCAGCATCAGGAAGTTGAATTGTTTGAAAATGCTTGCTTAAAGGTTCTGTTGCCTGCAAAAGTTTTGGCGCAAGATCAGAAATATCTTGAATCTTTAGCAATTGATGTTGTCCATGAAGTGCAATACCTAAAAGCAGTGTTGCTTGATCAATTAAATCTTTTAAGGCTTGTGCATGCTTACATACCGTTTTTTTATGTTGAGGAGAATGGTACCAATAAACAGGGTGTTTGCGAAGCATAGGAAGCTTGTCATAAAATTTTTCAGTTTCCCAGTACTGCAAAGAGTTTAAGGCATGTTTGATAAGATCTTGAGTTTGTATTTTATACTCTTGAAAAATTTTTGCATAAATATGCACAAGCATAATATTTTGAATATTTTTCAGACTTTCATTAAATTGCAAATCATTGTTTTTTACAGGACTGAGAAGAAAAAGATTTGTGATGTTGCTTTGTTGCAGTAAAACCATTGGCCCTGCAGTTTTTGATATTTTATGAAACGCTTGAAAAGCTTTTTTGATTGTTTGACCGTAAGCCTCATTTTTTTCAAAAATATAATTTGTTTGTATTGCTTGCAGATGGTACATGAGTGTTGCGTTATAACCATGAACATTGATAGCAAGAAGTAAAGCAAGGCTGCTTATTTTAAGATATTTCATGAAAGTTATTCCTCAAGGCTTTTGTCGTATGTTTTGACTTTAACTTTTATAAAAATTGTCTTGTCAAAATTATAACATAACTTCTTTTTTTTAAAAATGGTGGCAGAAGTAATTGAATTCTGATTATGGTATACTGATTGAAAAATACATAATCTGAACCGTTGTTAAATCATGAATATTTTTGGATCAAAATTTAAAATCATTGTGCATATTTGTGCAGGGCTTTTTTTGGGTGGAGTCATTGCGCTTGTTTATTTGTCATCCAGTCAGACGTTTCGTCAATTTGTTGAGCAAAAAATAGAAGAACAATTTGAGCGTGATTATCATGCAAACATGCGCGCGCGGCTTGAAAGTATTGATTGGCTTTCTTGCAAGATGACATTTTGCAATGTTTCAATCACACCTCAGCTTGAACATGATGAATTATCGGATCCTGAATGGTCTATTGTCGCAGAAAAATTACAGGTCCATGGTTCTTGGTTGTCACTTTTTTGGAATGGTAAATTGAAAGTAAATTTGCTGTTTGAGCATGTGATTATGATGGAAACTTTTGAAGAAACTCCTCAAAAATTATTACAATTTTGTAGTGCAATGTTTGGTGAGGCAGTTAATGCTCCTGTAGTGTATGATGTTATTTCAATTGTTGACGGATTGTTATATTTTAATCGACTGTCTGATCATTGTTGTGTAGAAATTCCGTATCATTGCAACATGCGCTCTGAAAAATTAGCAACTCGAATGCAATTTTATGTTCACGATGGAGTTGTTCGTGTTCAAGATACAACGTGGGTAAAAAATATTTCAGGTTCAATGCTGTCGGATATTCCATTTTATGATTTTGCAAAAAATTTGAGCGCTCAAGTTCAGCTAAATTATTTATTTTGTAAATTGGAGCAAGAAATTCCAGGGTTTTTTGCAGGAAAATTGGACCATGGTTTTGGGGAATTTAGTTTAAAATCGCAGGATGGGTCTTTGGTTGTTGATCCTATAAAAATTACTTTTACGCCAACGCAGTGTTTGTGCGATGTGAGGATTGCAGCAACGTCTCAAATTTTGCATTATTTGCAGGTGCCGGATGTTTTAAGTGATGTTGCCGGCCATGTTGATTTGGTATTGCATGCAGATTTATTAAATGTGTTTCAAACGCTTGAAATGTCATTGGTGCTGCATGACATCATGTATAAATCAAAACCTTTAATTCCTGGTGGCAAAATTTTAATTACTGATCATAATAAGCAAGGTTTTTCAGGTGTTTTTTCTATGAATGATCAGCAAAAATGCATGGTTGAGGTTGTTGCTGATCAAGAACAAAAAAAATGTAAAATTTTTAATTTAGTTGATATTGAATTGCCATTTGATTCTGCATACAAAATTTTAAAAAATGATTGCAACGTTGATCTTGTTTATGAATCTTCAGGAATTATTCATGGTCAATTTCGAACTATGATTCGCCACGAGCTATTGCTGCAAACGTATCTTTTGCAGGGTTGCTTTGAAATAAAAGATGGGAAAGTAATTTTGTCCGGAACGTTTAATGATCTTTCATTTGAATGTAGCTTTCGATTGTTTCCTGATTATGTTTTTGAATCGTTTGTTGTTTATAAAGATAAAACTTTGTTGATTGATGTTGGTACTGATCCGAGTGATGCATCGTATGTGCTAGGATCAGTAGATTTTTCAGTGCTTTATGATTTGGTTCCAGAAATTTTTAAAATGTCTTTTGCTCAAGAAGGATCATTTGTTTTTAAAGGATATTTTAAGGATGGAATTTGTGGTGCAACCGTTCAAACGCATTATGCACACATTCGAGTGCCGTACGTTTACAATGTGATTCAAAATATTGTTGCAAGTTGTGAATGTAATATTCGTGAAAAAACTCTTATTTTTAAAGATATTGATATTGAGTGTTATGAAGGAAAAATTTCTTGCTGCTCTGCTCATTTTTGTTTTGATAAAAATTTAAATTGTTATTTTGTTCATGCTCCTTTGATGCTTTATGATGTTATGCTTAGTTGGAATAAAGGAATTTTTGGATTAGTTTCAGGATCTATTTTGCTTGAAAAGCGCACTATTGAAAAACCGTTGCACGTTCAAGGTCAATTGATGCTTGAGAAGTCAGAGCTTAAAGAAAATATTTTTTCAACAGAGTTTCAAGAGCTTTTATCTGGAGCTGCGGCCCCTGTGCCTATTGTTCAATCAATGTTACAACCCTATATAGATATTGCATTATTTACCAAAGATCCACTGCAAATTAATACTTCTTTTTTAACAGCAAAAGCATTGGTTGATGTTTGCGTAAAGGGACTTTTAAATAAAACAGAACTTTCAGGATCTATAAAACTTCTTTCTGGAATTTTAAATTTTCCATTTAAACCGCTGGAAATTATTGATGGAAAAATTTTATTTATTCGGGAGCAATCGGTGTTTGATCCAATGATTGAATTTGTAGCTAAAGGAAAATTGAAACGATTTGGGGTGACGGTAAAAGCTTGGGGTTCTGCGCTTGATCCGCATCTTCAATTTGAGTCGCAACCATACTTGAGTGAAGAACAAATTATTTCTTTGCTCTTGTTGGGCGTTGAAGATCAAGCTTTAAGTTTAATGGTTCCTGCATTTTTAACGCAAAAATTAAAAGATATTATTTTTGGGCCAGCGCTTTCCAATGTTACGTTAAAAACAGTTTTTGATCGATTGCTTCAATCTTTAAAATATGTTCGTTTTATTCCCCAATTTACCAATCAAACAGGGCGAGGAGGTGTTCGAGGAATTTTTGAAGTTGATGCAACAGAGCATTTGCAAGGAAAAATTGATACAAATTTTGCACACTTAGAAGATACAAAATTTGATATTGATTATGCAGCAACTGATGATGTAACATTTCGGTTACAAAAAGATGGGCCGAGTACCTATGGGGGGCAAGTGGAGCTTTCGTGGAAATTTTCATAATAATGGTAATAGGCTAGAGGGTGTGGATTATGGTTTTTAAAAAACAAATATTTTTTTCAATGTTTTTATTGCAGTATTGTTGTACATTTTCAATGCATCAAGCCCGTTGTACGCCGTATGCATCGTTGCATAGAAAAGAAATGCAATCCGCTTTTTATCAGTTAATTGATACAGCAAGAAAATCATTGCTTGTTTCAATTTATACGATTGTTGATAAAGAAGTTGCCCGAAAATTAGCGCTTGCAAAAGCTCGAGGCGTTAAAGTTTCTGTGATTATGGATAATTCTTCAGATCGAAAAGGGTATGGCATTAAAGAACTTTTAGAAGAATTTGATGTGCCAACCCTTACCTATAAAGGATCTTGCAGTATTAATCATAATAAGTATGTGATTGCTGATGGCAAAAAATCTTGGATTTCTTCAATGAATTTTACAAAACCAGCCTATGCAAAAAACAGAGAAAGTGCGGTTTTGGTTTGTAGTCCAGGTATCGCTCATTTTTTCACAAAAGATTTTCAGGAAACACGCAAAATAATTCAAGAGCAAGAACGAAAAGAAAACTTAAAAAGAAAAAAATTTGAAGCAGAATTAAATCTTGAAAGAAAAAAACATCAAGAGCGCATGGGCATTTGGCGTAAAAATCATAAAAGGACATAAGTGAACGCTAGATTAATTTTTATTAGTTTGTGTTTTGTTTACAATTGTCTTTTTTCATTTTCTCAAGTTTTTTTTCGACCTCGAGATGATATGAAAGCTCATTTGATTCAATTGATTCAAGAAGAGCGTTTTTCGATTGATGCTGCTGTTTACATGCTGACTGATAAATCAATTGCGCAAGAGCTTTTGAACGCTTACATTCGTGGAGTGAAGGTTCGATTGGTGCTTGATCAAATTTCGATGGGAGAAAAATATGGAAAAGGTTTATGGTTGCAGCAAAGTGGTATTCCTGTTTTTGTTCATCAAGCGGTAAGTTTAAATCCTTTTTGTATGCCCATTATGCATCATAAGTTTTTTATTTTTGGATTTAATTCCAGACTGCACTGTGGTCTTGCATGGACTGGGTCTTTTAATTGTACAGCATCTGCTTCAAGGCTTCATGATGAAAATGCGATAGTGACCGATGACACACATGTGATTGCAGAATATAAACAATGCTTTACAATGTTGATGCAACGCCTGAGTGCTCATCGCTATTTTGAATTTGAAGATGAATCATATGAATAAAACAGGAAAAAATATGAAAAAGATTGTATTGTTGTGTGCAATGTTGCTGGTTATGCATGAAATGAATCCAAAATTTTTTTTACGCTCATCACATCAAGTTTTTTATGACATGCTTACAGATGCTGCTTCGCATTCTGACGCAAAAGCAATCTATCTTTTCATGTTGGGTTCTTCCAAATTTCAAAAAATATGTTTGGATGAGTTGCATGCTCAGAAGTCAAAAATATTGCAGGTCAAAGTAATAACAGATTGTCCATTTGAACCGTGGACGTATCCGTATTTTTCGCAAGCATCTATTATTGCTGAGCAAAAAATGTTTCAAAGTAATCGTAGTTGGTCGGCATTAATTATGGGCTGTAATCATGAACCAAGAATCGCTTTTACAACAAAATTATCTTTGTTTAAAAATAATTTTGAACTTTATGATAAAGCTCAACATCTTCAAGCGATTAAAGAAGAATTTGAAAAAGAATGGCAGGATTTACAAGGTTTTAGATAATTCAAACTGAGCCATAACTTTTTGCAAATCATCAGGCATTGCGCAGTTAAATTCATAATTTTGATTATTAAATTCAAATGCAAGTTTGTGTGCATGCAATGCATGTCGTTTTAAAATTTTTGATGTTTTGCCGTACAGCGCATCTGCGAGCAGGGGAAATCCCAAGGCTGCAAAATGCACCCGAATTTGATGCGTTCTGCCGGTGATTGGTTTAATTTCTATCAGTGAAAAATCTTTAAAATACGTGAGAACTTTATAATGTGTTATTGCATCACGGCTGTTCATTCTTTTTGTCGTGTTGGTAAAATGATGCATTTTGTTGCGCACAACTGGATGACGACCAATAAAAAAATCGATAGTGCCGGTTGCTGGTGGATGACCATGAACAATTGCTAAATATGTTTTATGAATTTTGCGCGCTTTAAACATGTCAGTCATGGTTGCATGTGCATGGTTAGTGCGCGGAATAATCATGAGTCCTGAAGTATCTTTATCCAGCCTGTGTACAATGCCAGGTCTGTCAATCATGCCAACGTGAGCGATTTCTTCATGTGCATCAACAACCCAGTCAGAGAGTGTGACATCAGAATAGTTTTTGTTTGGCGCGTGAACCACAAGTCCTGCAGGTTTGTTGATGATTAAAAAATCATCATGCTTTGCAATAATTTCAACGTTTAAACTTTTTGGAATATCTTTTTTTTCAGTTTTTGTTGATGCATCTGGAAATTGAATAAAAACTTGATCGTTAGTTTTGAGCGCATAGCTTGATTTAACGATTTTTGTTTGATTAATTTTTATTAAATTTTGTTCAAACAGTTTTTGCAAAAATGAACGAGAATACTGAGTGAACTGTTGTGTTATAAATTTATCAATGCGAAGACCATGATAATTTTGGTCAACAATGATTGAAAATGTTTCTGATTGTTTGATTGTTTGATCGGTCACTGGTAAAGCCCTACGGTAAGAATTTGTTCACTATTTAATATACAACAATCTACAACTCTGGTCAAAAATGAAGCATTAAAGGTCTTGAGGGTGTATTTTTTTACAAAGTTGTACTACAGTATGAAGGTCAACGTTTGATTTTGCGTATTTGCGAGTTAAAAAATAATACATATAGGGTTTGTTTGGGACTTAAATGAGGAGCTTTTATGGAATCAAAACAGTTGCAAGAATTAATCTTGGTGCACATTGATGAAGTGATTGAGCAATCATCATCGCAGGGTGCTACTTTGTGGCAAGCTTTTCTGGAAATGCATCCAGCCGATAGTGCTAAACTTTTAACTCATTTATCTGATGATCGTTTAATACGATTTTTTTTAAAGTTGTCACAGCCAAAGCAACTTGAACTTTTTGAAGAACTTCCTGATCATGATAAAGAAAAAATTTTACAGCATTTAGATGACGTTCAAAAAGCCTTTATTTTAAGACAAACTCCTATTGATGACTTGACCGATTTGTTTGATGAATTGTCAGATAAAGAACTTAAAAAATATTTAGATATTTTGCACAAAAAAGATCGCCAAAAAGTTTTGTCGCTTTTAAAGTTTCCGGTGGATAGCGCTGGCGGTATTATGACCTTGGATTTTGTGACACTCATAAAAGATTTAACCGTTGAAAATGCTGTTTCAATTTTGCAACGAGTAAAGCCGAACATTGATCTTCATCGTCAAATTTATGTAACTGATCAGCAGAATAAGTTGGTTGGTTATATTAATTTAGAGGATTTGGTTTTAAAATCACCAAGCACAAGGCTTGAATCATTTTTAAAACAAGTTCCGTATATTGCTCAAGCTGAAGAAGATCAAGAACAAGTCGCTCAAAAAATGGTGCACTATCACATGATGACTATTCCTGTGGTTAATGAGCAACAATTTTTGCTGGGTGTGATTCCAGAAGATACGTTGATTGATGTTATTCAGCAAGAAGCAACTGAGGACGTACAAAGAATTTCTGCAGCTCCGGTAGCAACTTCATATTTTGAAATGTCGCTGTGGCAGCTTTTGTATAAAAGAAGTTTTATTTTGGCAATTCTTTTAATGATGGGTTCTTTGACCAGTTTTATTGTTGGTCATTTTGAATCAACTTTAACGCCTTTTTTAATTTTATTTTTTACCATGCTGGTCAGTACCGGTGGAAACACTGGCGGACAAACTTCAGCAATTGCAATTCAGGCAATGTCGTCTGGTGATTTAAATGAAAAAAACGCTATGCGATTTATTGGGCGTGAATTTTTAATAGGAACGATGTTGGCACTTGTTTTGGGGTCTTTAACGTTTGCTCGTGTTTACGTTTGGTATGGTGAATTTACAGGCAGTCTGGTAGTAAGTTTATCGCTAGGCTTGATTGTTTTAATGTCCGTTTTGTTGGGCGCTTGTTTGCCGGTAGTGCTGAAAAAATTAGATGTTGATCCTGCATTTTCTGCAAATCCACTTTTGGCAACCGTGATGGATATTTTGGGAATTTTTATTTATTGTTATGTTGCATACTTGGTTTTAACGTAATTTTTGTTGATTTTTCTTGACAATAACGGCCTAGATTAGTACTTTATCTATAATCTTTAATAAATCTATCTTAGTTCATCTTCAATTTTTTAAGATTTGATTCTACAAAGAAATTCCTTTGAAATTTTTTAATGAGAAAAATAAATGTGAGAGCCGCTAGCTCAGTCGGTAGAGCAACAGCCTTTTAAGCTGTGGGTCGTTGGTTCGATTCCAACGCGGCTCACCATT
>DALYET010000009.1:19825-34394 GCA_031972395.1 Candidatus Chromulinivoraceae bacterium | reverse complement strand
AGTCATTTAAAATAATGGCTTGCCATTCATTTTGAAGAAATGAATGGTACCAAGGGTCGGAATCGAACCGACACAATGTCGCCATCGCGGGATTTTGAGTCCCGTGCGTCTACCAGTTCCGCCACCTTGGCACACTTAAAAGAAATTTCAATAAAACAGACACCTAAAAGTTTAATGCAAAATCTGCACAGCGTCAATCATATTTCCAAGAAAACGTCTTATTTAGACATCATTTTTAAAACTTCTACGCTTCTATTTATTTTTGGAATAACTGAATTGGAAATTTGCGTATTTTGAATTTCTTGTAAACGGTGTAAAAACATAGCAACAATATCTTTTTTTAGCGATGCTGCTTCTTGCTGCTCTAAAGCGTCAATTTCAAATTGTTGTAAATATTGATGCAATGAACCATCTGATTGCACAATCTGCTGCAACATGAATTCATTAAAATTTTGCACTGCAAAATCAATTTCTTTTTTATATTTATGCAACCAATCCTGGCGAGTCATTTTTTGTTTTTGATTTGGTTGTGGCAAATTTGGCATTTTTGGCGCACTTGCTTTCACAAGGAACGACCCATTAATTGGGTCTTCAAATACTGCATACAATGGAAAATGATCAGAAGGATACAATTGATGAATCATCATTCCTGGCATCACACCATCATTAATAACTTTAGAATATCGATCAACCAATGATAATCCTTGAGAATAAAAAATATGATCAATGCTATTTCGCACTCCATCTGGAGCATTCGATGTTACAGCATGGGCAAATGCTTCAGAATACACCTTACCATCCTGCTGACCTAAAAATTTTAAAGTGAAATTTTGAATTTCATCAGCTGAAGTATTAAAATCTCCTGCAAAAATTTTATAAACATTGCTTTGACTTGGGATAAACCGCAACAACATTTCTTGCATTGCTTTTAACTGTTTTTCACCTTTTGCGCGATCACTATTGTTATGAGATCTGCTTATATGAACAGAACTTACCAAAAACTGCGCTCCTGTTTTTTTAGATTTTAATAAACCCGACACAAAGGCGCCATCTTTTGCTGTAAAAGGAGGTGTATCATTTTCACAAGGTAAACCAGATGCAAAAGTTCCTCCCCGTTCAAAATCTTTTGTTTTAAAAAATATAACAACACCTCCTGCATCTCCTTTCATGCAATAATCAACAAAAGTAAAATCTTGAAAATTTTTCTTAAGAATATCAAGCGCTTTTAAATCAACTTCTTGTAAACATAGAATTGATGCTCTTGATTTTTTAATGATATCAATTATTGCATCTAATCTTAAATAATCACCTTTTTTAAAATTAAATTTTTCAACATCAAAAGTGCTTGGCCCTAAAATATTCCAACTTAATATTGAAAACATTGGTTGATTTCCTGCAGCAAAGCCTTGATTACTGTTTAAAAAAAACATTAACCCAAATAAAAATTTTATGTTTTTTTTCATACCATCTCCTTTATAAAAACATTTTTTTAAAAAAACTTTTTCTGAACTCCAAGATATCCAAGTTTTAATAAAAATTGTTCATAGTTTAAATCTGTATCAATTGCTAATCTTTTTTTTCGACTAGTCAGACCACTAATAATTTCAACAGATTTTTTTGAAACACCTACAGATTCAGCAATCAAATTAATTAATTCTTTATTAGCTTTTCCATCTTCTGGGGCAGCTTTTAAAAAAGCTTTCAATATGCCTGATTTATCTAAAATTACACTTGATTTACCTGATTGCACCACAACTTTAAGGTCAATAATTAACGCCACGCAATCCTTTCTTTTCAAAAAATCAACGACACCACTAACCAACCATAACACATTACCCTTTGAAAAGAAGAACTTCACCTTGTAAAATCATGAAAAATCACTATTCTTAAAAAGTAATAACGCTTTGAAAGATACATCCTTGGAGAGGTGACTGAGTGGTTAAAAGTGCTCGCCTGCTAAGCGAGAGCTCTAGAAATAGGGCGCGAGGGTTCGAATCCCTTCCTCTCCACCAGTTTTCGCCAAAGCTTCAGCGAATAAAAAGCCAAAACAAAATGTATCCTTACATGAATCAAAACAATGTTGAAATTTACGCGCCCGTAGCTCAGCTGGATAGAGCGTCAGACTACGAATCTGAAGGTCATAGGTTCGACTCCTATCGGGCGCACCATACTACGCTAAAGCTTCGTATGGCAAGCCATTTAATTCAAATGACTTTTTCCTATCACGTCGCTTTATGACAGAATAATTTTAACCGCAACACTCTTCAAATATTTAGTGCCAAAAGCACCAACAATAAGACCTTTCAATAGTTCTACCTGTTATGCACACGCAAGCGTGAATAACTCCTATGGTTCATTCTAACCAAAACCGGAATTTTTTACTTTGCGCTAACGCACTCTATGGTTGCATCAACTTGAAGATGATTCGCGAGCATGGTATCCTGCAAGAGCATCAGAAATATAGAGCTATGACATCAAACTCTGAGTTTTATGAAAGCAATATTCAAACGATCATACAACACCAAAGAATATGAATTACTCGGAATTAATCTATCTGGCTGTTCTTATTTTTTTGATATATTTTGGAACAATCATTATCGGAAGACTGAAATATTAATCACTCATTATTGCCACCAAAAAGGGTATGAACATATCAACAAAAAGATTATTGCCGATGATATCATCTTGTGGAAATATCTAAACAATGACAATGACCATGATGACTCTAGCTTCAATGCTGTATGGATAGGGGTTTTTTTAACCAAACAACAAGATCAAGAATTATCAAAAAAATTCAATCAAATCTTAGACTTAAAATCACCGTTTGTTTTTATATGCAAAGCTAAAAACAAACCTTATCAAGTGCAAGCTGCTTATGCTTTATCTCAAAACGATTTTGAGATTATTAATCGATATAAATCGTATGAAAATTTTTGCACAGGAATAGTTGCTTGTCTGTTGCTATACGGTTTGTTTTTAGCATGGAAAAATCGAAATAATCCTGATAGCGAATATGATTGATTCGCATCAGGCTTTCAAAAACTAATCTGTGATTTTCAAATGACTAAGAAAAAGTTACTTAAAGAATTTAACGAATCCATAACGTCAACGTCAAAAAATTAATTTTAGATTTTTCAAAAAATAAATGCTTTTTAGGCAATAAAAAAAGGTGTATTTCTTCGAAGAGATGCACTTTTTTTTATTGCCTAATTTTTATTCATGTTGATATTTTTTAACCGATTCAATCAATATTGTTTTCATTGCAGCTTCTTGATTAGCAACATCAGCAATATCATTTAATTCAAATTGCTTTCGATCTTGTTCTCTTTTTTTACGTAATTTTAATCCAAAAATTTCAAATGCTTTTGACATTGCAGCATCAATATTTTTTTGTGTAACTGTTTTTCCAATAAACTGAATAGAAAAATCTGATAAATCATCAAATTCTTTTAATTGTGGTGACAAATCTTGATGAAATTCCTGCTGCATCGATGATGAAAATTTCACTTCAGGAATATTGTTTTCTGCTAAAGTGATACCACGCATTGAAAAAAGATTTGAAGAAAAAACAACAAAACTAACTATTATAATTTTTATATTGCTGTGCATAATCAATCTTAATAATCACTATCAGAATCAATACCATATGAAAAATCTTCAAGTTTTTCCAAGGCTTTTTGTTCTAATTTTTCTATTTTTTTACGAGCTTTACGTTCAGCTTTTTTTGTTTGATTCTTTTTTTTGCTTAAAAATTGATGATGTAATTTTTGACCTTGAGCGATAGCATCTTGGCATAATTTTAAATCATCAGGGTTGATTGCAATATTTTCTGGGATCACCAAATTTTTTATGTCTGCTCCATATTTAATTAATATGATCAAACAATCCCAAAGCTTAACTTGCATGCACCATGTTATAGGCAAAATGTTTTGCATCTGAGTTGGCACATTTAAAAGATTCAATTTATGAACACGATGTAATTGTTGACATAAAAACTCAAGCTTTGTTTTTTGATTATACATAATAACCATGTGTATAACATTAAGGCGATCAACAATAATCATCTGACCTTCAACATTTTCTTCTAACGATATCCAAAAATCCCAAAGCGTTTTATCATTAAGATACATCAAAATATAATCTATCGCTGCTTGATCACAATATGGCGCTTTAACAAAATTTACAATATCTGCTTGCATTTGTATAGCAAATGCTTCTTGTGCCAATCGTTCGTTTTCTTCAGCGGCAGCTCTTTCAGCTTCGGCTTCTAATCGTTGTTGTCTTTCTTCATCCGTCAAATGTTTTGGAATTAAATGTCGGCTATCTGCAACAACCGAATTAACAAAAATCACTACAAACAAAAATATATTTTTAAACTTCATACATACCTTTTTTGCAAAGATAAAGTTTTAATTTTTCCAACATTAATTTCATTGTACAATCTTATGCAAAATCAAAGTTTCTACAAGTACTCTATGTGAATTTTTCAATTTTTTATGAGAGCGTTGACATTAAAATTAAAAATTTAATATGTTTTTTCAAATAAAAGGAGACCTATGCTTAAACTAAAATTATTTTTATTAATTTTGATTGCAATAAATCAAAATTTAACAGCAGAGTTTTTACTTTACAAAGTTGATACTAGCAAAATTGATAAAATTGAAAAATTAACCTATGACACCTTAACTGAAATAGAAAAAAAAGAACTCTGGACTTTATATGAATCAACCGTGTATCGTTATCAATGGCCTACTGTTATAAGATTTTATAATCCTTCTAATTTTTATCCAAAATATAAATTTGCAAAACTTTATGGTGAACTTGTTCCTCCAGATGTTAAACCTGTAATCGAAAATCAATTTTCAGAATCAGAAGCCAAAGAATATTTGCAAGCATTAAAAAATATTCCACAGGGATTATTTAATTTTATAAAAACTAAGGTTGAAGAACAATCAAACAATAAATATAGCCTAATTTGGGTGCCAACAACTATTTTTGAACTTTTTGCACTTTCTACTATAACTGAAAACGAAATTGCTCAATACAAAAAAACTCAATTTCAGTTCGCAAACCCCTCTATTGAAAAAACATTTTCACTTTATTGTAAAACAGTTGATGCAATCATAGAACGCTATACCTTTAAAAATCAAGTTGTGCAAATACATAATCCTATGCCATTAGACTTACGTGATTCTTTAATACAAACACTTGGCCAAAAAATTGGACAAACATTTACTTTGTACGGAATTCCTGCATACATGAGTGAACATGATTCAAAAATCCGCCATATTATTAAAAAATATATCGACTATGAAGAGTCAGCGTTTATAAACAATCAATTCATACTTGCCAGAGGTACCCAAGGTTATAGCTCAGACATTACCCAAGATTTGCAAACTGTAGATTATGGGTTAAGAAATTTTTGTTATGGTTACTCTTTATTTGCAGGAACACTGTTTGATTCAGGATTCAGATTTACCGGAGCACAAGCATTACAGTATATGCTTTCTTACAAAGGAATCGGCTATATATTATTAATTAAAATTGAAGATTTTTTTATAGAGCCTTATACATTAGCTTATCTATTTGCTCTTCCACCATCAAGCACGCTGCAAGGATTATTTGGATTGGGAGAAAACTTTCATGTAAGAACAAACAATTTTGAAGAAATTCCAGCATCAGCCTTATCACAAATAGAATTACAATTAACTCAATACTTATCCCAAGCAAAATTAGTAAAAACCTATATCGATGTTACAGAATCTAAAATGATTCTGCAAAGCGATATTGATATTCAAAAATTTGAATTAATCAACGAAGTATTACAAATAACCAATTCTATCAAATCAGAAGAACAAATGGAATTTGATCAAATAATGCAAGAACATAATAAACAAAGGCTTAATGCTCAAAAAAAGATAGAAATGCCACATAAAAAAGCAAAACAAAATTTTAATCAAAAAATTTATCGTGGTACAAAGTTAGCAAAGACCACAGGAGGTTTACATGGATTAAATCCAATAACAACCACTGCTTAAACAGCATAACTTTCTCAACAAGGCAATAAAGTTTTAATTTTTGCAACATCTATATTATGTTCATCAATCATTATAAAATATTTCAATTGCCATTTTTGACTTTGAATTGCTTGTGGGCTCACAGGTTTATCCCAAGATGGATAAACACGCATTGCACGTTTACCACCAACTCCATTTTTTGAAACATACCCATGTTGGAATAATGCTAATTTTGGAAAAATAAATAAACCAAAATTATGAGCATTTCTTACACTCACCATAAAATAATCAACCGGATCTGCCATATCATAAGGAGCTGTTGGTCCATCTGTTAATCGTTTCCAAAACGTTACAAATTGCCCAATTTTTATTGGAGTGATTTTTGCAACACGAAATTGAATCTGTTTTTGATTCATTGTAAATTGACATGCTTCATATTCTTTACTTTCTGGAAGTGGTTCGAAATTACTACAAATCAAATTACAAGGATCATAAATGTATTTTTTCACAAATAAAAAATTAGAGTTTGTCATATATTCATTTCATGTTTTCATGTAAAATTAATGTTTCTGCCAACTGTTTAAACAGTGGCGCTGTAATCATGGAAGCATACGTTGCTTTGCGCGAATCTTTAACGTAACAAGTAATCACATACCAAGATTTATTAATCAAAATTGCACCCACAAACGTATACAAATGGCGATCTTCATCATAAGCACCATTGATTAAAATATTTGCAGTTCCTGTTTTTCCATACACAGTATATCCAGGAACTACCGCCTTGGCAGCACCACCGTGAATAACCGCCTCCAAAATTTTTTGCATATCTTCAATGGTTTTATGTGAAATGAACGGTCCTATTTTTTGTTCAATGCTATCTTTTATCAATCGAGGTGTTATCAAATAACCACCATTCACCAGCATTGCCATTGCGCGAGCAAGCTGCAACAATGATGTGGTAATTTCATAACCATAGGAAAGAGACTGAATAGACCAAGCAGACCAATTGTCAGGATGATTCACAAATCCTTTTTGTTCTCCTGGAAAGTTTAATCCTGTCGATTCTGCAAATCCAAACAGTTTATAGTAATCATACAAATCAACCCCTAATCGCTTCATCACTTTAACAGTACCAATATTATTTGAATTTTGCACAACTTCTAAAAATGTAATTTTTCCATTTGGATAAACCGTTCGAATGCGTAAATTATCTAATTTTGTTTCTTTCGTATCTTCACAATCAATCACATCATCAATCGTCGTAACACCTTCTTGAAGCGCTGCTGTTGCTCCAAAAATTTTGAGTACTGAACCACTTTCAAAACAATTCATAATTGGTCGACATTTTGTTGTTTCCAAGTCTAAATCTTTTACATTGTTTGGATCAAAATGAGGATATGAAACAACCGCTAACAATTCACCGGTTTGTGCATTCATTGCTAAAGCTCCAGCTTCCACCGATTGACACTCAGCAACCTTTTGATCCAAGATAGTTTGATATTTAAATTGCAAGGCAGCATCAATGGTTAATGTTAAAGGTAATCCTTCTGATCCTTGTTGTTTTGTTTCTTTTCCAAAATAAAAATGATGCGATTTTGCATCTTTTTTTAATTCATATGTTGTCGGGGTTCCTTGCAACCGTTTATTATACTGACCTTCAAGGCCCATAATTCCTTGATTATCAATATCAGTCACTCCTAAAATTGTTCCCATACATTCATAAGGATAATAACGACTTGATTCTTTTAAAAAATGCAAATCCTCTAAATCAATTTTTGAAATAAGATCAATTTCTTTTTGTGATAAATTTCGCTTCACAAACATGAAATTTTTTGAAGCATTTTGCTCAAAACGCTCAAAAGCTGACGGAAAATGTTGTTGTAAAAATTGCAAAGTTGCATCTTTGTTCACCAAAGTTTTTGGCAAAATAAATACTGCGGTACTATCTTTATTAATAGCTACAGGATTATTACAACAATCATAAATTAATGCACGCTGAGGAAATGATTGAATGGTAACGTTGTACTGTTTATCACCTAAATTTTTAAAAAAAGTTGATTGTTGAATTTGCAACCGATACAAATTGGCAACAATAACGCCATACAAAAGACAAAGAACAAAAATAACAATAAAAAAACGAGCTGAACTGTGATGTGAAATATTCATCAAAATTCCTTAAACTCAAGATACTTGATCAACAGCTTGCGCTTCTTTCAAGGTAATAGGTACCATTTGTAACGTATCTTTTGCAAATTTTTGAACAAAAGGCAGCTCTTTTCCTTTTTGATCAATCAACACTAATTCTTTTTTTTCTTGTAACAATATTTCTTTTTGTTCTTGTAATTGTTGAAGTTCATACAAGGCGTTAATGATTTTATTTTGTTTATGAACTAACAAGAAAATCATAACAATATTTAATAAAAGGATACAAAATAATAACGCTTTATTATTCATATTAAAATGAATGCTCCATGCTCAAATGCATTTCAGTTAATTGTTTTTTAAACTTCTTACTTGGATTTAATTTGATACCAAAATCAACTTGCAATGGTGTTGGAGATTTGATTCTAACACCAATTCCAACGCTATGGCGATAAAAGAAATTATTATTCGAAAGATCTTTTTCAAAGCAAAGACCTCGAGCGTTTGCAGCAACAATAAAATCTTGTAAATATGGAGTATCCCAACCAGCACCACCGTCATAAAATATTACACCACGAGTGCTCAAATTTGCAGAAAGTGGAACAATAAATTCTACGTTCAAGAAGAATGCTTTACTTGCACCAAGCGAATCAGTTTTCCAAGTTGGTCCAACTTGACCATAGGTATAACCACGAATGTTGGTCGGTCCACCCATGTGATACAAATTTTTCCACGGAACATCTTTACATTTAAACGGATGCACCACACCAATATTTCCATGAATACCAAGAACTAAATCATGTTCATTAATCAATGGTGTGTAGTATGAAACATCCAGCTCTGTTTTAAAATAATTAAAATTATTGCTAACTGGCTGTCCCTCTTGATTACATTTTTTTTCTTCTTCACGAGATCGAAACGTTCCAGGGACCGTAACTTGTCCCAAAAAGTTCCATTGATATCCATTCGTTGGAAAGACAATACCATTGCGTTTGTCTTGACCCATGGTCGTGATAAATGAAATTTGATTACCAGATTTGAAATATTTATCCAAAAGAACTTGCGCAATAATCATATCGTTTGCACCCAAAGCCCTGCGCGCTTCAACTTTTTCATCAAACGTAATACGTTCAAAATTTATTTTTCCATCAACAATTATGCCGCCTAAAAGTTGCGCCACATACCCAAGTCCAATCACACCACCAACAGCGCGTTCATACGGTGCTTCTTGCGCAATATCAATTTGATCTTCATACTCAGATGCTTTAATAAATCCACTCATGATACCACGAATTGGTCGATCAAACATCCAAGGATTTGCCATAGAAACTAAACCTGCACGATATTTTTTAGAAATTTCAATCGAGCTATTAAACATAATTCCAGAACCCAAGAAATTTTTATCGCCAAAACTTGTACTAAAATTCAATCCTGTTTGTGGCGTTTGTCGATTCGTTGGAGATCCACCAAAACTAATATTTGCTGCAAAATTTCCAGTTTTAACTTCATTCACCAACAAATCTAAATCTGCATGTGTTTCATCAATACGCGTTGTTTTCCAATTAACGCCACTTTTTGGATCAAAATATCCTAAAAGTCCCACGCATGCTTTTGAAACTTCCATTTTTTGATTTGTAATCAATTCACCTTCATCCAATAAAAGTTGACGGCGAATTACTTTATCACGCGTTTTTTGATTACCACGAATTGCCAAGCGATTTAAGTAAACTTGATCTTTTAAATCCAAGTTAAAACTAATCGTTACGGTTTTATCTTCTTCGTGAACTTTTAAATCTGGTTCAACGTCTGCAAAGATATAACCATGCTCTCCACACAACATTCGAAGATTTTCAATTGCTTTTCGTAAGTTTTCAACAGAATAAATTTGACCTTCAAATAATGGTAAAACTTCACGCATGCGCTGAGTGCTAATAATATCATTGCCCTGCACTTCAATATCTTTAATGCGATAACGATCACCTTCATGAATGCTAAAAATTAAATGATACGTTCCTTCCTGATCATTTTTAAGCACTTCAACATCAGTTACTTTAGCATTTACAAATCCATTATTTTTATACGCTTCTTCGATCATGTATTTGTCAGCTTCAACCATGTCAGGATTGTATACCCCTGAATGATCAATCATGCCTAAAATCCAATCTTCCTTGGAAATCAGCGTTCGTTTTAATTTTTTACTTGGATAATGTTTATTGCCTTTAAAAGAAATTCTATTTAAAAATGATTTTTTACCTTCTTTAATAGTAAATTCAACACAAACTCGATTATCATCAGTATTTGTTAATTTTGCAGTAACTTGCGCTTGATGGTAATTTTTTTTCCGATAATATTTTTGAATTTTATTGCACAATGCTTTTAATTCTTCTTGTGCAAGTGTTGGAATTGTGTCCACCTTCAGTTCATCTTTTAAATCTTTTTCACTTAAAGCTTTATTTCCAACAAAAGTAATTTCTTTAATTTTTGGTTTTTCTTCTACCGTTATGTAAACATCAATTTGATCATCACCAATTGGTTCTGCATAAACTTTAATTTGATTAAAATAAGCAATTTTGTATAAATTTTTAATCGCGGTTGCTGTTAAATTAACACTAAATTCATCACCAACTTTAAAAGGAATTCTGTTTAAAATAGAAGGCGTTGAAATAACTTGGTTTCCTTGAATGCGAATTTCACGAATTTTTCTTTTATTTTCATGTAAAGCTAAACGTTGTTCATAATCAATTGCTTGAGGATATACAATTTCAGATTTTTTCATGTCATCTGAAACTAAGGTATGTAATTTTGTTGATTCTTTTTCAGAATCATTTGGAGCATCTTGCGCCCATAAAGGAATATTTAATGGTAAGCTCAATACTAGAATTAAAATCTTTCTCATAATTGTTTTATTCTCAAGTGCCATTCAATCTTCTCCTGAATTCACAACTGCGTAATTTTGATGCAATTGTTTGAAAGTTTATGCTTTTAGACTGTTTTATGATACTATTTTTTTTAGAAGTTTGGTATGTTTTTTAAATCATTATTCTGTAAAAAAAAGAAAACTTTATGTTGCATTTTACAAACACCCTCACTCAAAAAAAAGAAGATTTTGCCGTTACGAACAATAAAAAAGTTGCTATGTATGTTTGTGGAATTACACCTTATGATTACCCTCACATTGGCCATGGACGTTGTTACGTAACATTTGATTTAGTCTATCGACTGCTCACTTTTTTAGGTTACGATGTTGTGTATGCACGAAATTTTACCGACATTGATGACAAAATTATTAATCGCGCACAAAAAGAATTAGAAGATCCAAATCGTTTTAACGAAATTGCAAATCGCTACATCAAAGCGTTCGGTCGCGATATGAAATCTTTAAATTGTTTACAACCAAAATATGAACCTTGCGTGACTCAAACTATTCCTCAAATTATTGCGTTTGTTCAAGGATTAATTCAAAAAGGTGCTGCATACGAAATTGACGGCAGCGTGTATTTTCGCGTTGCAACATTTGCACCTTACGGACAACTTTCAAAACAAAACATCGAACAATTACAAGCGGGTGCTCGCGTTGAAGTTGATACCTGCAAAGAAAATTCTTTAGATTTTGCGCTATGGAAAAAAGATGATGTTGTTGGTTATCAAAGCCCTTGGGGGCAAGGACGTCCCGGTTGGCACATTGAATGTTCTGCCATGGCGCATGATATTTTTAAAGGCACTGTTGATATTCATGGTGGTGGCATGGATTTAATGTTTCCGCATCATGAAAATGAAATTGCACAATCAGAAAGTTTATACCCTGCACCTTTCGTACGCTTTTGGTTACATAATGCATTTGTTCGCATCAATAAAGAAAAAATGTCTAAATCTTTAGGTAATTTTTTTACACTGCATGAAATTTTTGAAAAATTTGATCCAATGGTTCTTCGATTTTATTTTTTAAAACATCATTATAAAAATCCATTAGATTTTTCTTTTGATGACGTAACTTCTGCAGAAACTACCTACAAAAGATTAATTAATTTTTTTGCTGATGTTTCTGAAAAATCAATTCATGATATTGACTCTGTTAAAAAAAATCTTTTAGTTGCAGACATGATCACCATGCTTGAAGATGATTTAAACACTTCTGGAGTTTTTGGAATTCTTTTTGAAAAAATGCCAATACTTCAAAATGATTCTCACGCAAAAGCCTTAGTTAAATATTTTATAGTGCATGTCTTAGGACTCACCCTTGAATCAATTGCTTCAAAATCAGTTGAAATTACGCCAGAAATTCAAAAACTTTTAGAACAACGAGAAGCTGCACGAAAAGCAAAAAATTGGGCACTTGCCGATCAATTACGAGATCAATTGCAAAGCCTTGGCATCGATGTTCATGATAAAAAGTTAAAATAACCGTTGAAAATCAATTTCTCTGTCTGATACCTTATAATCAAAGGGTTAGGAAAAGGGGAATTATGCAACGTTTTAACAAACTTTCACATAAAATTATTTTTATCACCTGCGCAATTTGTCTTCAAATGATTCTTTTACGAGCTGTATGGATTTCTGGATAAATCAGAATTATTAGAAGAAATTTTAAAACCACGACCAAATTCTGAAACAATTCCAGAACTAGCATCTACCATTGTGCAAGCTTTTAACAAACTTAATCCACCGTATGTAGAATCTAAACTATTTCCCTTTAAATAATAAAAAAAAAGACTCTTGGAAATGTTCCAAGAGTCTTTTTTTTTATAACTTTCTAATTATTTTTTTGATTTTTTAGCGATTTTTGATCCAGTTATTTTTGATTTTGGCATCGGTTCAATTATAAATTTATGGCTTTTGCCTGCTGCGATTTTAACCCTAAACGAATTTTTTTCACCAACTTTGAGTTGAGAAATAATAGGCATTGGAACAATCGCCACAGAACTCCATGAAAGATCCTGATCATTTAAAAAACCGAATGTCACGGTTAACTCATTTGCAGCTTCTGGCATTGCAATTTTTTGCACTGCCAAAACATTGCCAGAGCTATCTTGAAATTCTAAATGATATTGTTTTGCAACCGGTTGTGAAATTACTGCTACAACCCCTGCTTGTAAATCTGACGTTGACAATGAAAACAACATAATATTTTGATATGGCGCATCATACACATCCGCAAAAATATCTGATTTTTTTACAACATTTTCCAAATTTTTGAAGGTTACTTCAAAGTTAGTAAAATCACCACCTTTTTGATTTGCAACAATCTGATTACCATTTTGATACACATTCAAAATTGGAATGTCTTGATGAAAATCATTTCCAAAATCCCACACATCAGATGCCATAATTTGTGCTGGCCTTTTATCTGAAAATATTGACAATGTTTGACCAGAATTTAAAATTCCAGAAGCATCAATCACTACGCGCGCTGGCGTACTTTCAGATCCATTATCAAACAATTTAAATGTACCCATCAAACAATTCATCGTGTCACCAAATGCACAATTAAATTGAAATTCTGTAAGAGCTGCAGCATACGACATCAACCAAATTCCATAATGCGCAGAAACACCAGAAATTCCTGAACTCAAAATTGAATCTGGAATTAAAAGCAATGGCATCGAACTGTAAAAGCCGTTGCCTCTGGCACGATCATACGGATTCGTCCACAAACAAGTTTTTACAGAAACAATTGAGGGATATAAAATTGCAGGACCTTGTGAATTTACAATCATTTGATTATTTGAAAGCCCATTTCCAATAATTGATCGATCAATTTGCAGCGTTACAAAATATGGTTTATTTTGAAATTCTGCAATATTAATTGCTTGTATTCGATACATTAAAACTTCATTTATGTCAGCGGTCGTTGTTGCAATCGTTGTTGGATCAAAATTTAAAAGCACCAAATATTGTGCATTAGCTGGTTGTGAATATGTATTTCCTTGATTGTAAGAAAAAGAATACTCCGATGATCCTGAAATCGTTGCCAAAGCGCCATTAAGCGCTGTGACTAAAGCTTGTAATTGATCTGCGTTCAATACATACAAATAAGCATTTGCTTTTGCAGCCAAATCTTGAATTTCAATTAAATTAGTTGGCAAAGGGTCTGCAGCGCTACCAGCAACAGCAGTCACACCGTTCATCAAAGAAGCGGTATGCAAAAAATGATAATTCATGTCACGTTTCAGCGCGCCAATTGAATTTTTTCCTGCAGAAGTTACTTGATTAACTTGCAATCCATCACCGGTGTTATTTTGAATTGCAAGTACCACTCCATTATCATAAGCCGTTACATTTTGTGAATTAATTTCAATCAAATTATTTTGGGCTGGCGTTGAAGAACTACTGATTGCATACGAACACAATGTTGCAAGCCTTGCAACCGTTGGCAAAATATGATTTTGCAAATACGAATAGGCCACAGAACT
>DALYET010000009.1:18960-19815 GCA_031972395.1 Candidatus Chromulinivoraceae bacterium | reverse complement strand
GGTGCAATGTTAATTGACATATCGGTCAAATAATTTTGCATTGACCCAAAATGAGCTGTTGAAGGAGTCGTAATTCCTGCAGGCGCTACTGCAGCAGTAGCATACGGGCCACCATTCATCAATGCCATCTGTGGTACTGGAGAAGCAGCATTTGATGGCATCATCGTTACAACATTCGTTGATTTTGGAATATCATTAACCACTGCACCTAAAATATGCGCTAGACGTGCACCAAAATATTGCCCGTAAGGAGCTATGTAACCTTGAATATCAGTTACACCTGGTGTTTCAACAGCAAGAACATACTGTCCATCTCTAGACTTTGAACTCCAAGCGCATGAAGCATTTGCTTTATCGGTTGCATACAACTTTGAAGTTCCATAAACTCGAGTACGAATATTTGATAAATATTGACCAGTATCAAGTGCACCGGTATTCCAACCCAACGTTGATCCCAAGACAAAATTAATTTTTCTTTCTGTAAAATCAACCAATTGAATCGTATAATTTGCTAATGGGTTATTATCAAAACCTAAAGATCCTGTCATCCATTGACCTGACTGCCGAAAAGAGGTAAGCCAATTTGTTGTGGTTAATGATGCTGGATTAATATTTAATGCTGCATAACCCGCAAACAAATATCCAACAAAATTATATAAATTAAATGCATTAGTGCCATATTGAAAAATATCTTGAGCGTACGGAATATCGGCAATTCCATAATATAAATTTAAACCTTTTCCTGTAAATTTTGGTAATGGATCAACTCCTGCATTTGTTCCAGTAGTCACCGTATACCGAACAAAATCACCCATAGAATAATTACTGCGCGTAGGACCAAATTCATCGGTATAC
>DALYET010000009.1:14170-18935 GCA_031972395.1 Candidatus Chromulinivoraceae bacterium | reverse complement strand
GGGGTGGCAGCAGTTCCTGCAGACACCATCATGGTCAGACCAAGACAATAAAAATGTATAAAAAATTTATAAAGTTTATTCATTACTTTTTTCTCCTTGAAATAAATTAATAAAATTTATTTCAAACTAAAATAAGCGAATGACATTAGCAAGGAAAACATAGAAAAACACGATTAAAACAAATAACTGGAGGAGAGAGTGGGATTCGAACCCACGATCCCGGATTAACGAGATAACGGTTTTCAAGACCGCCGCTTTCGACCGCTCAGCCATCTCTCCATACAAAAGAAAAATGTAAAAGATATTATTTATTGTACGTTAAATGTTGTTAAAATCAAGACACGTGATTGCTTTTTCTTCAAAATATGCAAAAACTTAAATAATGTTTTTATTTACCATCGAAAGTAAAATCTATGATCGCTTTGCTTTCTGCCTATCGCGCAAATCTTTTAACTGTTCAAAATATCAAACAAAATATTATTGCCGGAATCATTGTTGGCATTATTTCATTGCCACTTTCTATGGCTTTTGCCATTGCAAGCGGCGTTCATCCTGCATCAGGAATTTATACCGCCATCATTGCAGGATTTTTGGTTGGTGTATTTGGAGGAACTCAAGTTCAAATTTCAGGACCAACCGGAGCCTTTGTGATTATTTTAGCAAACATTACAGCGCAACATGGATTTGCCGGTCTTTGCTATGCCACATTTTTGGCAGGAATTTTATTAATATTAATGAGCCTTTTTAATTTAGGCTCAATTGTTAAATACATGCCATATCCTGTTGTTGTTGGATTTACCACAGGCGTAGGTCTTTTAATTTTTGTAAATCAATGGCCATCATTTTTAGGTCTTCCTGTTCAATTTGCTTGCAATGCTCATTTTTTTTATAAAATAAAAATGATTTTTTTATCATTAACCAAAATTCATTTTGCAACAGCTTTTTGTGGATATTTAAGCTTATTTATTTATTTTATCAGCCAAAAATATATTGCAAAAATTCCTGCAACGTTAACATCATTAGTCATAGTCACAACTACACTGTTTATTTCAAAAAACACATCGGTTGCAACTATTGGTTCAACATTTGGCAACATTTCACAATCATTTCCAACATTTCACATGATTGATTTTCACTCTGTTTCATTATTTTCAATCATCACCCCTGCATGCACCATAGCACTTTTATGTGCGATTGAATCACTACTATCGGCAACAGTTGCAGATGCAATTACCAACACCAAGCACAACAGCAACCAAGAACTTTTTGGTCAAGGTCTAGCAAACATTGTTGCTCCTTTTTTTGGCGGCTTTGCTTCAACTGGCGCTATTGTTCGAACAGTCACCAACATTCGCAGTGGCGGAAATTGTCCAATTGCTGCAATGTCTCATTCGCTATTTTTAATGCTTACTATATTTTTTTGCGCACCTCTTGCAACACACATTCCTTTATGTGCCTTAGCTGCAATTTTGCTCGTCATTGCATTTAACATGGCAGATTTAGATCAATTTATGCAAATTACTTATCATGCCCCTTGGTACGATGTCATTGTTTTACTGTTTACCTGTTTTTTAACCATCATGGTTGATTTAATTTTTGCAGTAACGTTTGGCGCACTTTTATCTATGCTTTTTTTCACACTTCGCATGTATCAAACATCAAAGCTGCAAGAAAAATCTTTTATTTTTGCCACACTCTGGAAAGAATCAATCACCCAAGTTAGCAAAACATGTGAAAACAATACGATTCATTTTAAAATTAAAGGCCCATTTTTTTTCGGCGCTGCTGACAAACTTGAACAAGCTTTTGCAATTACTGAAGATGATCCCGCATGCATCGTCTTCAATTTTGCTCAAGTGCCTTTTATCGATATGACAGGACTCACTATTTTTCAAAAAATTGTTCAACAATTTTATCGACGTGGCGTCAAAATTTACATAGAATCTGCCAATGAGCGAATTATGAAAAAAATTAAAAAAATGAATATTGACCAATTCATTCAACCTTAAAAAGGAATACGCTGATGAATCAATGGTGTAAAAAATATCAACCAGAATTGATGGGAAGTTTCATATGCCTTTTTTTTGGAATGCTTTCAGGATACATTGCACATGCTGGCGACACTTCATGGTATCAAAGCCTTATAAAACCAACCTTTAATCCACCAAGTTGGATTTTTAGTCCTGTTTGGACAATTTTATACCTTATGATTGGCACAGCAGGTGTAAAATTATGGAAATTAAGAAAAACATACCCAACCAATTTTAATCTTTTTTTTATTCAAATTATATTAAATTATGCATGGTCGTCAGTCTTTTTTTATTTTAAAAATATAAAATTTGCTTTAATCATCCTTGCTGCCATGTGGTGTATCAATTGCATATTGCTTCTTCAATTGAAAAAACAAAAAAATATAGCTTTAATAAAACTTTTTATCCCATATTTTGCATGGATCAGCTTTGCTTTAATTCTTAACTTTCAAATTGCACAATTAAATCCACATTTATAATTTTTTAAAATAAGCCAAAGCTTGCTCTCGAGATACTTTCAAATCAACAATC
This sequence comes from Candidatus Chromulinivoraceae bacterium, assembly GCA_031972395.1. GTDB lineage: Bacteria > Babelota > Babeliae > Babelales > Chromulinivoraceae > JACPFN01. The sequence continues at coordinate 16,374 of DALYET010000009.1, read as the reverse complement.
GGTTTTGGATAATTTTTTCCCAATGTAATGTTAGCTTTTTTCAAAATTTCGGCAGGCGCTAACCATGGTTCATACAAATATTTGTCAGGTATATTTTTCAATTCTGGAACCCAACGTTTTACATACTCACCATGTTTATCAAACTTTTCACCCTGCGTCGTTGGATTAAAAATGCGAAAATATGGCGCTGCGTCATAACCAGATCCTGCAACCCATTGCCAATTAAAACTGTTACTTGCCAAATCTGCATCAACCAACAAATCCCAAAACCAAAGCTCACCTTTACGCCAATCGATTCGTAAATTTTTAATTAAAAATGAAGCAACAACCATACGAACACGATTGTGCATGTAACCTGTTTGCCATAGTTCACGCATTCCTGCATCAACCAAAGGATATCCGGTCATACCTTCTTGCCATAAAGCCAAATCAGCAGAACTTGAACGCCAATCAAACTCATTAAATTTCGATTGTAAATTTTTATGAGTCACCCAAGGGCTATGAAATAAAACGTTGTAAGAAAATTCACGCCAAACAATTTCTTTTAAAAAATGCTGCACATTATCACGTGATGCATGTTCATAACCTCCATCCTTAACCGTCCACCAAACTTGATGTGGCGAAATTTGACCAAAATGAAGGTACGGTGACAATCGTGAAGTCACATCAAGACCTGGAAAATCTCTGCCTTTTTTATAATCAGATAATTTATTTTTTAAAAAATCTTTAAGTAATTGATGAGCTTGTTTTTCTGAAGGTTTCCAATATTTTTCAAACCGAAAGATCTCATCGCTTGTTTTTACCAACCCTAAATCATGCAAATTCTTTATTTTTGAAATCTTTTCAAATTTTAAAGACTTGATCGTTGGCAAAATTTCTCGTGGCGCTTGAGCTTTTAAACATCCATTTTTATAAAACGCTGTAAAAACTTTATAAGCTGTTCCATCAGATTTTACAACATCCTGAGGTTCCCACAAAAGCGAGCCGTTAAAACTTTGCCCATCAATGCCCGCATCAAGCAGTTCTTTTTTTATTTTTTGATCACGCTTGATCACCCATGGTTGATAACATCGATTCCAATAAACACCGGTTGCTTTATATTTTTTTATTAATTGTTGTAAAATTTTAAAAGAGTCACCTTTTGCAAAAATCAGATGACCATCCAAATCATGCTGCAACGATTGCAAACTTTCATACAGCCACCAAGCGCTTGCTTTCCCTAAAGAAAAATCCTTTGCATCATGCTGATCTAAAATAAACACCGGAATAATTTTTCCAATTTTTATTGCTGCATGCAGCGCAGGATTATCCTGAATTCGCAAATCTTGTCGAAACCAAACAATTATTTTTTGATCATTCATAAACCACTCTTTTTTATTTTAAAATACTTTTTTACCACAACATTCAATCATTAAATCAGTAAATTCAAAACAACTTAAACATAACGTTTCAATTTTTCCTGTTTTTAATGAAAAGTACCAAGCATGCACTGCAACTTTTTTTGCTTGTATTCGATCGGAAACAATTTTATGAGAAATTAAATTTTTATAAGACATAACCAAATTAAAATGTTCAAAATTGCGCGCATTTTGTTCATTATATTGATCAGAAAATGCTTTTTGCAAATCTTGCTCTCGCTTTGCATATTCAATCGGCACATCACCAAAACTATGAAGTGTATTGCATGCAAGCATTTGAACCCCTGCGCACCGCTGATGACCTAAAATAATAATATCTTTCACTTCAAATCCACACAGCGCTACTTCCAGTGCAATCAAAATTGAATTTGGTCCATCTTCTTTGTGCGGCACAACATTTGCCACATTTCGCTCAACAAAAATGTCTCCCGGTTTCGCACTAACCAGCACTGCAGGATCAACGCGAGAATCACAACAAGCAATAAACATTACCTGAGGACTTTGACGTTCAAAAAGTTTTTGATAAAATGACTGTTTTTCAAAATATTGATCAAAAAATGTATAGTAACCATTCAAAATTTTTTTCATAAAATTTGCCTTTTTTTAAAAACCTGATGCAATACTGAATTGAAAATAAAAAGATATATCTCACTATATCAATTTTTTCATAATTTTCAGGAGTGTTCATGAAAAAAATCGTCATACTCTTTCTGATACTTTACACAAACAATATTTTGCCAAGTACCAACAACCCACAACAAAAACCACAATCTGGCTCACAACCTC
>DALYET010000009.1:8686-14160 GCA_031972395.1 Candidatus Chromulinivoraceae bacterium | reverse complement strand
GTAATCCACCCTGTCCAACGGTTCATCGAGAATCATTTGTAACACTGACACCACACGCACATTTACTTTTAACAAATCAATCAATTCCTCCAGCACCGCCACTACCTGAACGAATGGGCAAACCAATTTCTCACGCTGAACCTAAACCGTGGGATTTTCAATTCACAACTGAAGATTATCCAGATTCTTCATACACCGGTTCAAATCCTGTAACTTTTTCAAATCCAAAAGATTTATTTTTTTTAATTCGAGATTTAATGGCCGAAGACCCAACATACCCTCGAATTCAAATTAACAGTGTCAATTTGCCTTATCTGCAACAGCTTATCATTCAAGTCTGCATGAAAAAAAATCCCAACGATGGAGCAATCAGATATACTCAAAATTGTATGTCAAAAATTACCGTCAAATATCATAAAAATCATCCTGAAGCTTGTATTCCTGCAAATCTTTCGCTTTTTGATATTTTTTCTGCATCTAAACCATCAAAAACAAATGATTTTAATAATCAAACCAGCGCTCACATTTCTTTAATTTTGGCAACAAATCCAGATCTTGGCGAATCAGCACTACTTGCACAAATTTTTAACGTGTATGCTTCTGGACAGTTTATTCGAGAAAAGTAATTAAAAAAATAAAGGCATAACCCGAAAGTTATGCCTTTATTTTTTTAATTTACTATTTAATTATGCTTTACCAAATGATGATGATTTTGAACCAAATCGTTTGCGATCTTTACCGCCAAAACGTTTACCACCACCGTTGCCACCGCGACCGCCAAAACGACGTCCACCGCCATTGCCGCCACGACGACCACCGCCACGGCTATCACCGCCACCAAAGCCACCGCCAAATGGTTTACGTTCTGAATACCCTGAAGAACTATCCTGTTCACCAGTTTTCATAAAACGTTGAATCGCACGCCACAATTTATCTTCTTTGTTGGTAATAAAATTGATTGCGCTACCTTTAGCCCCTGCACGAGCAGTACGACCAATTCGGTGAATGTAATCTTCTGGACACTGTGGTAAATCATGGTTAATAACGTGCTCAATGTGAGGCACATCAAGACCACGTGCTGCAACATCAGTTGCTACCAAAATTCTGAATTTTTTATCACGAAAACCTTTGATCACACGATCACGTTTATTTTGACGTAAATTACCATGAATTGCTTCAGCTTCTAAGAAATCATCATATAAACGATCAGCAATATCTTGAGCGCTGTATTTTGTTTTTACAAAAACAACGACTGAACCTTCGCGAGCTTTTAATTCTTTCAACAATTGTTCATATTTTTCACCATCAGACAAGCGAATTGATTCTTGTTGAATTGATTCGATTGGCTGTAAGCATGATCCCACTTGAATTCGTTCAGGATTTTTTAAATATTTTGCAGCCATTTGCTGAATGTTTTTTGGCATGGTTGCTGAAAACATCATAGTCTGACGTTCTGCAGGCATTTGAGCTACAATTCTATCAATTTGCTGACCAAAACCCATATCAAGCATTCGATCTGTTTCATCCAAAACTAAATAATTTGTTTTTGATAAATTAACTGTTTTGCGCTCCAAATGATCGTTAATTCGACCAGGAGTTCCAACAATAATGCGAGGGTTGCGACGCAATTGAAAAAATTGACGCTTAATGTCTTCGCCGCCAATTAAAAGTGCTGTATTAATGTTAGTGTTTTTGCCAAGCATTTGATGAATTGCTTGTAAAACTTGAACCGCAAGTTCACGCGTTGGCGTTAAAACTAAAGCGCTGTGAATTTCGTTTGAAATAATTTTTGAAACTAATGGAATAGAAAAAGCACCGGTTTTTCCTGTACCTGTTTGCGCTGATCCTAAAATATCACGTCCTTGCATTGCCAAGGGGATTGCTTGTGCTTGAATTGGCGTTGGAGTTTCAAACTTCATACGCTCAAGTGATGCTAAAATTTGAGGAGCCAAGCCGCTACATTCTGAAAATTTGTTCATGAAATGTTTCCTTTGTACGTTGAAAATATTGTTTTTTTAAAGCAATACACCACGTATCTTTATTGAATCTGTAAAAACAGACCAACAGTATCATAGGATGGCACTGGCAAAAAGGCCTCCAGTGAACCATTCAGTCATTGATTTTTTTCAGACTTGAAACGATTTTCAGACGCTTTTTTGAATTTTCATCCAGGTTTTTAATAAAAACCTTCGAATTTATCAACCGTAGTTGATATCGTGCATTTGAATGATACCCAGACGGGTAGTATCAGCTATATCCTTAACTATACCACAAAAAAAAGAATCTTGCTAATCAATAGGATAAAAACCTTATTTAACAACAACCCTTACCCCTGCTTTTTTTCTCAAGATCATTTTCTTCCATCAAAACATGCAGCAATTCAAGCTGCCTGACCCATCCCTGAATCATTAGGACATCAACTATTTGATAACAAAGATCACCCTGATCACCCTGCAATGTTATCAAAAATTGACCAAATGTATCGCTAGAAATGGTCATAATTTTTAAAAAATTGATCGATTGTTGCTCTTTTACAACCAAAGATTGAAGTAATTTTTGAAGTTTTTCAACATCACAACCAGCCAATTGAGTGGTCAAGGTTGCCGATTTCGTTTCATCACTAACTGACAGCGTTAAACGATCACAACAGGTAATTGACCCCAAATCAGAAACTACTGAAGAAAAAATAAGGCGAATTTTTGAAGAAAGCTGCCAAACTAAAATTTGATGCATAAAATCCTTAATTTTTATATTAATTATAATATCACGACCCCAAAATTATGCCAAAACAACAATTGCTAAAATTTAAAACTTATTCAAATTAATCAACATTTTTAAAAGCATTACTCATAAAATATGATTTCAGGTATAGCAAATGAGCAGACTATGCAAATTTTAAACAGCTTACTTGAGAAAGTAGTTCAAGAATTTGACAAGTAAATCAATTATTTTGTAGGATCCAGTCAGATATTTTTTATCTCACCTTAAAAAAAGGAGTTCTTATGATGCCTTTAAATCCTATTCTTGCTGCTGCTGTCGCAGACATGGTTGTTGGCAAAATTTGTTATTCAGAGTATGCTTTCGGCCCAATGTGGAGAAAAGTTACCGGCGTTAAAAGCGAAGTTAGCAAAGATGTATACTTGCGCTATGCTGTTCAAGCTGTTAGCTCAATCATGGCAGCGACTGCACTTTACATTGCAATCTTAACATTCCAAAAAGCACAAATTATTTCATCTCAAGCAATGTTTACTCAAATTTACAGCTGGTTTTTTGTTGATGCTGCTCATAATGCAGAATTAATGTCATCTTTAAAACTTGCTGGCTTTGTTTGGTTTGGATTTTTTGTTCCAAATTATTTGTCATGTACCGTATGGCACAATCAAATTATTTGGCACAAATTCATGATTAAATCTGTATGCAAACTTGCACAACTTCTTGCTATGGCTGCAGTTTTAGCTACTCTTGGCTAAACTTTTTAAAAATAAAAAAGCCGGATGTTTATTCCGGCTTTTTTATTTTTAAACTTTAATCACGACGTTTATCACCAAAAAGTCTTAACAAATACAAGAAAATATTAATCAAATTCATGTACAAGCTAATTGCACCCATGAGTGCAAATTTTCCTGAATCTTCTGGCGATGCAAGAACCATATGAGAGTATTTTTTTAAATTTTGCACATCATACGCTGTAAGCATTGCAAAAATACCTACACCAAATGAGGCAATGACCATATCAAATGCAGCATTTTGCATGAACATGTTAATCAAATTTGCAATAATTAAACCAACAAGTCCCATAAATAAAATATTACCCATTGAAGAAAGATCAGCGTTCGTCACCGTGCCGTACACTGCCATGCTTGCAAACATTGCGGCAGCAATTGCAAACACATAAAAAACTGAAGATGTGGTGTAAACATACAAAATTGGAGCAAGCGTTATACCTTGAAGCGCACAAAACGCTACAAACAAAACACCCATTGTTGTATAACTTAAACGTGCATAATTTGACATCATGTACATTAAAATACCAAATTGAACAACAAATAAACCAATTAAAAATAAGAAATTTGTATGAATGGTTTTTATGATGGAAGGATTCATTTCAGGAGCTAAATAAAACATGACTGATGCTGTTGTTGCCAAACCTAAACACATCCAACCATACACTTTGCTCATGAATCCTTGAGCCATTGAACCATAGTGACTTTGATTATTGAACATAATAAAATCCTTTCAAAAAATATGTGATTTACTTTAACTAACTACTTTTTTAATATTGTACTACAAACTTTTTGATAGATAAAGACAAACTATAGACTCTTCGATCTTGTTGTAGTAAAAGATTAAAGCAAGAATCTTTCTTTTTAAATTCATTGTTACAAAAAAAAGGAAATATATGAATCACTTTAATCCCAAGTTAATCAATATTTTTTCAATGCTGAGTATCGTGCTATTGACCTGCTGGAATGGGTCTATGGTCGATTCAACGTCTAAAGACAAACGCCTTGATGTTAATTTTTACGGAACACTCAATGGCGAATCAGTCGAAGACATTTCAATCAGCGGAAAATATAAAGATATTTTTGTTTACAAACCAATAAAAACTGACACAAAGTCCGCAATGAAAGAATCTGTTGATCAATCAGCCAACAGCACTGCGCAGCTCAATCCATCAATTGATAAAACAGCTTTAAATCTTGATGATGTTGCAGAAATAAAACTCAAACATCCTGATAGCCCAACAGAACATGAAATTAAAATTAACAATAAAAAATATGTTGAAATTAACGTAAAGTTGATCAATGACTCAACGCATGAATATATGATTGAATCTGAGCGCGAAATTTCTGCCCTTACCATTGACAAAGGACCAAACAACAATCAACCAATCATGAGTAAAAGAACAGTCAAAATGCCTGCACTCAAAACTTTAATCATTAAAGGCAAAAAAGCTGCGCAAGATATGAATCAATCAAGAATGCAAAGAGAAAATGAAGATACTGATAAAATTACGATTGCAAACAACATCGAAAAAGATCTTGACCAAATTCAACAAGCGGTCGATAATTTACCACAGCATGACTCGTCACAATATGAAAAATTTAAAAGTTCAATTGTTTCATTGTTGCGATCATTGCGCAATCACTTACAAAAAATGCTGAACATGATTAAAAATTGACATGCTAGTGTCATCCCAAGCTGGATCTGGGATCAAAAACTATTAGGAGCCTGAACATGCCTGTTATCAACATAAGCAAAGATAATTTCGAAAAAGAAATTAAACAATACGATAAACCTGTCGTAATTGATGTGTATGCAACATGGTGCGGTCCTTGCCAACAAATGAAACCAATTTTTACTGATCTTGCAAAAGAATTTGAAGGACGTTGCAAATTCGCCATGCTCAATGTTGATGAAGTTCGTGATTTATCAATTATGTTTGGTGTTACTTCTGTTCCAACATTTGTTTT
>DALYET010000009.1:0-8676 GCA_031972395.1 Candidatus Chromulinivoraceae bacterium | reverse complement strand
AATGGTGAAATGCATTCTAAGGATACCGGGTATATGAGCAAAGAAGCTTTAAAAGCTCGAATTGAAGAATTTGTAGCTTCGGTTTAAAAAATGAGGGGACGAATCAATCGTCCCCATTTTTATTGCGCTAACATAAAAAATACTACAATGGCATACAACACATGACCAACAACATAGGTCATTGCTGCCGTCACTCCATAACCTGAAGCAAAATAATTCATCCGCTTGATCGAACCTTGAGCGACACAAGGATTCATGCGATCAAAAAATGGTAAAACAAAACATCCAGAAATCAAGGTATGAACAATTCCAAAAAAAACAGCGTTACGCAAACTTACGGCAATTACATATTCCACGATGATATAATGATACAAAATTGCAAAAACAACAGAAGCTATAAGATGCGCAACAAATCCTGCAATAAAATTAACGCGTCCAGCCGCTTGACCAGTAAGTAAACATCCAACATATTTTGTTAAATCGAGTGTTGTAAATTTAACCATATTCAAAATCATTGCAGCCATACCCATAATGATACCTGCAGTCAGTCCCACTTTAACCAAATAAAACATTTCAAACATAACGTTCCTTTATTTTTGACATTGATTTCTCTGTTGGCACCGTAGTACAATTTTTTTAAAGAGTAAAATGAAACCACGAAAGTAATAAAAATGAATTTTAATTTTCCACCGAAAGATCATGTTCTTTGGTACACAAAACAATCTGAGATGAAACCATGCACACAAAACTTATCTATTGAAGTTGCAATTATTGGTGGTGGCATCGCCGGACTGTCTGCAGCTCAAGAATTTGCAAAGCAAGGAAAAAAAGTTGCACTTTTTGAACAATATTTTTGCGGCTCTGGAGCAACAGGAAAAAGTTCAGGATTTGTTACGCCAAACGCAGAACTTTCACTAACTGACTTTGCACAAAAATTTAATTTAGATGTAGCGCATCAAATTTGGGATCTTATCAGCAGCGGCGTTACCAACATTTCAAACAATATTATACAGAACAAATTAAATTGTGATTTCCAAATTCAAGATGCTTTTGTTTTAGCCGCCAAAAAATCTGATACTGCAACATTTACAAAAGAACATGAAAATTTACACAAAATTGGATATGAATCAAAGCTACACGATCAACACTCTATACAAAGCATCGTCAACTCAAACCAATATTTTGGGGCGTTGCAATATTTTAACAGTTTCAGCTTTAATCCTTTTTTGTACTGCCAAGAACTTAAACAAATGCTGCAATCTCAGGGTGTTTTAATTTTTGAACAAACACCAGTAACCAAAATTTCTAATCATCATTTAACCACACCTCATGCAACGATTACTGCCGACATTATCGTTGTTTGCACCGATCATAACTTTGCAGAATTACAACTCCTAAAAGACGATGTTTTTCACGCGCAAACTTTTGTCATGGCATCAGAACAACTGCAAGAAGACCAAATAAAAAATATATTTTTGAATAAAAATATCATGGCTTGGGATACACAACTGATCTACAATTATTTTCGAATCAGCAAAGATAATCGATTAATTTTAGGCGGTGGCGACATATTTACCAGTTACGCTCATCAAGAAACGCACAACTATGCTCGAATTACCAAAAAACTATGTAACTATTTTGAACAAAAATTTCCAAAGCTCAACATTCAATTTGAATATCAATGGCCAGGACTCATAGGAATATCCAAAGATATTGCCCCAATGATTGGACGCGATCAAAAGCATCCTCATATTTACTGTGTTGCAGCCTCAACAGGCATTGCAACCGCTGCTGCTTTGGGCGTATACAGCGCCCAACATATCACACAAGGACGACGTGACCTTGATGAGTACTTTTCTGCCTATCGAAAATTTCCAATTGGCGGAATTATTCAAAAAATTATTGGTAAACGATTGTCATTTATTCTATCAAACATCATAAAACTCAATATTCCATAATCAATTTTTGTTATTGCACCAATCACACTCTTTTTGCTTTTAACTCTGGCAAAACTTTAACATGTTCAACAGGGAAAACCGTAATTAATGTTATTGGCGTTGAACTGGTTACTGGCTTAAAAATCATTTTTATATAAATTTCAGGCAAAGTATTAGTTTTTGCAAACACAATCTCACGACCATCTTCATTAGGACCATTGCTCACAAATTGCGCATTTATCATTGCTTGACAAATTTGCTCAATAGTCCAATCAGCCGGGAAGGTTGTTTTAATAATCTCAGGATAATTTTTAATTGCTGGCGCAAAGCTCCAATCCACAGATGTATCAGCTTTTATTTTTTTGTTAGTTTTTTCAATATGGACTATCGGCAAAGCTGCCAATCTATTGCACGAATCATAAAAATGTCCACCAGAAAAATGAACTGAATCATTTCTTATAGCAACTTGCAAAGAAAATATATGATTTAAATCTATACTAACATTTTTTTTACCCATAAATTCTGTTAAAAATCCATATTTTGCTCTCAAATCAAATGAAATGTTTTCAGCACAATTTTCAGATATTTTTTTTAAATAAGTATCAACCTTGTTTTTTTCATCAAAGGTCATATCTGTATACAATTTTTGCAGCAAAAGTTCATTGATATTCAAAGCTTTGATTGGCTTAATGGTAACTGGCGCAGCCGGTAAAGCTTGAACTAATTTTGCAAAACGAGTATTCATAATTCGTTTTTGACCTTTTCGAAAATCATCATTCAGTTTTTGAGCTGCAAATGCTTCATCTTTTTCAATTTGCGTACGATGTTCTAATTCTGTTAATTCATTTCGAGAAATGACTCCCTCTTTTGTTTGCAATTCTTTCAAAAAATTAAATTCTTCACTCTCTTGATTTTTAATAGAAGTTCTTGATTCAGATTCTTGGAATATTTGTTTTTTACGCATCAATTCATCGACAGTCAATTTTGCTTTTACCTGACTTGCTTGAAGTTGTTCAGATTTAGCCTTAAATGAATCAATGATAGATTTTATCTGAGTATATCGATTAACAAAATCATCCCGAGTTACAAGACTTTTATCAAAATATCCAAAAGTGCTGTGAGTCTGATTAGCAATTGCATTTAATAATGGAGGAAATTTAAACAATGCGCTCATTTCTTTTAATGTATCTTGAATGCTGCTGTTCAAACATATCTCATTTACATCAACGCCATGATCTAATAAAAATTGAACCATTTCAACATTAAATTGCTTTGACATAGCTTGCAAGGTCGTCATTTTATTTGAATATACATTAATCAAAGCACCCTTGCTTTGTAATAATAAAATTTTTTCAGTAACTTCTGAAAAGTATTCTTTAGGATCATCAAGAAACAATTTATCAGATAAAAGCCAACCAATTAATGACAATGAATCAGTTTTCATTTTTAATGTTTGCCGGTAATCAAAGTTAACGTCTTGATATTCATTTATAATTTTTTTTAAAAACTCACAGGAACTATTATGAATCATGGCAAAAAATGGAGTTACAAACTCATAATAAATCTGATAATTTATTCCAAAACCTTGAACTGTTTGTTGCACCAATTGTTCATTAAGATTAGCGCCATTTCTTAAAAGAAAAATGATTATATCTTCTTTGTTGCAAAATTTATTATTAATTACATACAACAATACAGTTTGAGATGATTGATTATTCCAATAAATATCATTAATATTAAGATGAAATTCATTTATTGGGTTCAAAATATAATTTAAAAATTCTTTCAGAAACTCTACGTCATCCTGTAAATAAAACATAAGCAAGAATAGCACACTACAATCACTAAAACATTCTTTTTTAAAATCTAAACCTTTTTCTTGCAACAATTTTAAATACGGCCCTAATACATCAATCTTTTTATATTTTTTATCTTTATCATCCATCAACACATAGCCTAAAAAATATCCTATAATATTATATTTAACAGTAGCGCTTTTTATCAATTGTTGATTAAGAAAAAAAGATAAATTTAAAGATGAAAGATCAGGAATCAATTGTGAATGATCTTTTAATGATTCTAAAATTATGCCTAAAAGCTTAAGGTTTGACTTAATATCATCAAGTGAATAAAAAGAGCCTAATCCTAAAGCAACAGAAATATAAACATAAACTAACAACTTTATTTTAGACTGAAATGGCATTCTTTTAATCATAAATGCATCATAAGCATGGATTAAATTTTGATTTTTTAAAGTAAAAAAATCTTCTGCATACTCTTGATTCAAAAAATGAGAAATTAAAATTTGAGACATTTTAAGAAAGCCTAGTTTTTTAAAAATTTGCAAAAATTCTAAAGAATCATCCTGAAACAAAAGAATATGAGCTATTTTTCTATTTTTTATTTCTTCATTTTTAATAAATTTTTCATCTGTCTTTTGTGCTATCAACCAAACAATTTCTTTATTTGTGTTGTATTCTTCAAGAGCACGATCAAGCAATGTACGTTTATTCGCTCCAGCTTCAAAACAAAAAACATTTTTATCAGCCGTGTCTAATAACTTCAAAAAATTACTCTTTTCTTCAGCAGTCCATGATTCAATATTCTTCTTTTGCAACTCTCTAACAATAAGCACCAAATCCTGTAATGCTTTTTTATCTAAAACAATAGATGTATTTGGAGGTGAAACATTAGCTGAAGAAACATTTTGAGCCGATTGAGCATATCCACCATTCAACGCAAACAAAAAAAATCCAGCTTTTAAAAACTTCATATTCAAAACTCCTTACTCAATATTTTTAATTTCTTTATACTAAGGATTAAAAATTTGGATCAAAAAAATAAAGGTTTTTATCATGGAACACGGACCAATCAAACTTGGCATGGTCATTTTAATGCAACCTGACCTTGCAAAGGCTGTTGAATTTTATAAAAAATTAAACATGAAACAAAAATTTCACCTTGAAGGAAAATGGGCAGAATTTGACCTTGGATGCATTAAATTTGGCCTATGCCCGACAGAACAAACACAAGACAGCATTCGAACTGGCCTTGTATTTGAAATATTTGAAGATTTAATCGCTCTGCACAAAAAACTACAAGATGAAGGCGTCATTTTTGTGAACGAGCCTGTCATTGCTCCTCACGGTGTTATGGTTGGCGTCAAAGACCCGGGTGGCAACGTGTTTGACTTGTATCAACCAACCCCTGAAAAGTTTAAAGAATTCATAGAAAAAACCAAGGAACAAGAAGCTCAAAAATAGCTTTTTTTGCCTGTTTTTGCTATATTTAGTATATGGTTAAAGTTACAAAATAAGGATAAACAGAATGTTTCAAAAACTTCGTCCACTTCATAACAACGTACTTATCCAAAAAATCGAAGAACAAACAAAAACAGCTGGCGGACTTTATATTCCCGACACAGCAAAACAAGAAACACAAACTGGCACAATCGTGGCAACAGGAACAGGAATTCGAAATGAAAAAGGTGAATTAATTCCTATGACCGTCAAAATTGGCGACACCGTGTTTTTTGGAAAATATGCTGGCGTTAAAGCTGATGAAAAGTTCATTGTTATCAAAGAAGAAGAAATTTTAGGAATCATTGAAGAGTAAAAATCTTCTGATCATCATCCCAGACTCAATCTGGGATCTAGTAATTTATCAAGATTGAAACTGAATTAAAGGCAAAACTTTATGGCAAAAAAAATTCTATTCGGGAATCAAGCCCGACTTAAAATTCTTGATGGTGTTAACACTCTTGCAAATACCGTAAAAGTTACCCTTGGGCCCAAAGGTCGCAACGTTACCATTGAAAAATCTTTTGGCGCTCCAACAATCACTAAAGACGGCGTAACCGTTGCAAAAGAAATTGAACTAAAAGACAAACTTGAAAACATGGGCGCTCAAATGGTCAAAGAAGTTGCCAGCAAAACTGCAGATGTTGCCGGTGACGGAACAACAACAGCAACAGTTTTAGCGCAAGCAATTTTTCAAGAAGGTAACAAATTTGTAACAGCTGGAGCAAATCCAATTGAACTAAAACGCGGTATTGACAAAGCAGTCAACAAAATTGTTGAATCGCTGAAAGATATGGCAAAAAGCGTTACGAATAAAAAAGAAATTGAACAAGTAGCAACCATTTCTGCAAATCATGACACTGAAATTGGCACTCGCATTGCAGACGCTATGGAAAAAGTTGGCCAAGATGGCGTAATTACCGTAGAAGAAGCAAAAGGTACTGAAAGTGAACTGCTCGTGGTTGAAGGAATGCAATTTGATCGCGGTTACTTGTCACCATATTTTGTAACTGATGCAGAAAAAATGGAAGCTGTCTTAAACGATCCTTTCATTTTGATCTATGACAAAAAAATTTCTAACATGAAATCGCTGATTGCTATTTTAGAATCTGCTGCAAAAACTGGCCGCAATCTATTAATTATTGCAGAAGACATTGAAGGTGAAGCTTTAGCAACATTGGTTGTCAATAAAATTCGCGGAACACTCAAAGTTGCTGCGGTAAAAGCTCCAGGATTTGGTGATCGTCGCAAAGACATGCTTGAAGACATTGCAATTGTTACGGGTGGAGCAGTGATTGCTGAAGAAAAAGGCATGTCGCTTGATACCACAACAGAACAAGATTTAGGTCGAGCAAAAAAAGTAATCATTACGAAAGATACCTGCACAATTATTGATGGTGCTGGAAATCAAAATGCAATTGCTGGACGAGTTGCACAAATTAAAATGCAACTTGAAAATACCACATCAGAATATGACGGCGAAAAACTTCAAGAACGTTTAGCAAAACTTGCTGGCGGTATCGCTGGGATTAAAGTTGGTGCTGCAACCGAAGGTGAAATGAAAGAAATTAAAGATCGCATTGAAGATGCGCTTTCTGCGACTCGCGCTGCTGTACAAGAAGGCATTGTGATTGGTGGTGGCTGCGCTTTAATTCGTGCACAATCAGCTCTTGCTGATTTGCATTTATCAGGTGATGAAAAGCTAGGCGTTCAAATTGTACGTCGTGCAATTGAAGAACCACTTCGCATCATTGCATCAAATGCAGGATACGAATCATCAGTCATCGTCAATTCAGTTGTTCAACAAACAAATAAAAATATGGGCTTTGATGCAAAATCAGGCCAATTTGTAGACATGATAGCAGATGGAATTATTGATCCGGTCAAAGTTACACGATGCGCACTTCAAAATGCTGCATCGATCGCTGGACTTCTTTTAACAACAGAAGCAATGATTTGCGATATTGAAGAAGAGAAAAAAGATCATCCAATGCCTCCAATGGGTGGCGGTATGGGCGGTATGCCAGGAATGATGTAAATTAATTTATAAAGGTTATAAAAATCAAAAGAGATTGTTATACATAGCAATCTCTTTTGATTTACAAAGGGAAACAAATGGAAATATTAAAAAAAACTTACTCATCATTTTTCACGATTTTATTCTTATTTAACATAGCATCACCACAAATTACTCAAACATGCTGCAATGCTATGAATGGTGTTTCGATTGGTGGTTATTGGGAATTGGATGAAAAATATTATCCAAAAACCGTTGCTTATTTTGAAAAATTAAGCGAAAAATATCCTGTTCTTAAAAATATTGACATCCTTTTATTGAATGGTCCTTGTGCAGATGTCGATACTATTTATTTTCCAATCAAATGGATTGAAAAAATAGAAAAAGGAAACAAATTTTATAAAGATGCTACAGAATGGATCATTCTACATGAAGCTGGACATATTCATCATAAAGATGTTATAAAAACAATACCCGCAACTTATGGAATCATGGCGAGTTATCTAGCAATAATTTTTGCACAAAATTTTAATACATCAAACAAAACATTACTTTATGGACTTGCTGCTGGACTATCAATCGCAAGCGTTGTAAGATTATTGTACCTTTTATCAACACGCGAATATCAAGCAGATGATTTTGCATGCAAACATTGCGATAATCCAGAGGCTTGGATTGCAGCCTATGAATTTTTAGATCGTTTTGCACCACTTGGATGGTTACCAGAAATCACACATTCATGTACAAAATATCGCCTTGAAAGAATAAGCAAAGCATTTCAAGAAAAATTTGGTTATGAATTAGTTGTAATACCACAAAGTTTAAATCCAACATTTGTTGATTAAAAGTTATAAAAATAAAAAGCGCCTTAAATTTAAGGCGCTTTTTATTTTTATAACTTTATAACTTTACTCAGAAACAGTTTCACCAGTTCGAGTATTAAACATTTCACCAGTAAATGGACACAAAGCTGTTGGATCCATTTGATAATTATGCAATCTTTGTAATTCTTGAACAGCTTGAAGACGTGCTACACGTAACTCATCTGTCTTTTTTTGCACAATCCCTTGTTTGAATTTATTCAAGATTTGAGTAAATGCTACGAACTGACCATTACATATATTTACACGCGTTGTATTTTCAGAAAAAATCAATTTATTGTAAAGCGCTTCTTGACGTTCTCTGTCTAATTTTTTTCTCAATGCATCATACTCTGCTGGCGAACGCTCAACCGATGAACGAATATTTTCTAATTCTTTAGGCCACCACGATCTTAGAGATGTTGAAGATGAAGAAATTGAGCCTCTTCGTACTGAAGCATCAGGAGTTGGCTCAGTAGGACTCATATTCAAATCCTTTGAAAAACTATTAACCCAAGTTGTGACCTAATAACTCTTTAAAAAAAAGCGCCTTCATGTTACCT
>DALYET010000008.1:0-38125 GCA_031972395.1 Candidatus Chromulinivoraceae bacterium | reverse complement strand
CATGATGGTGCACAAGAGCTACAGTTTGTGCCAAGATCTGAACAAAAAGTAATCGGCCCTTTGTTAATTCCAGCGATACCGCGAAATAATTCAGATCCTTCTTTGGTTATCGTATCAGCTGTTGTATCAGAGGAAGAAAGAGATGCAACAAACGGAACACCATGGACCAAGGGTCAATTTTTTTTTGATACAAAACCAAAATATGAACCGTTTCAAGATCAAGAATCTCGAACTCCAATTCCTCGAGCCGAAACAATTCAAGAAAATTTAGATAGTGCTGGCATCTTAAAGGTGCCTTCAAATTCACCAATTGATCGTGATTGGGAACAGGTTTCTTCTGTAGGTTCCAGCCAAGATCCTTTAGCGGAAGAAATTGTTAATTCAAGCGATAGGTTTCATCATTGTGACAGTAGTGAATCTTTAAGGGTGTCGGTAGATCAAGAAACTCAAACAGAGCGTAAAAAGGTTTCGTTTCGATAAATAAAATCTTGATTTTTTAAAATACCTTTGCAAAGTTATTGCGCATGAATCGTTAATTATTTTTTACCGCAAAGAGTTGTATGAAAAATTTAAAAATATTTTTTTTAATGTTTGGATTTTTACATTCAATGCAAAATTGTGCCATGTTTAACAATATGAAAGAAAACTTAAGAAATGGAGTTCATGGATTTTTTCAAGAATTGTTTCCGCAAGTTACTCAGCAAACACGATCCGATGAAATAATTAATCAAGAAGTGCAACCAACAGAATTTGATGAGTTGAAAGGATTTATAATGTTTTTCTTTACTGGGTGCTTGGTGCAAGAAATATTTAATCAAAAAGATGCGCCAAGACAACCAATTCCTCGCAACATTTCATCATTAGAAGAAGAACGGCTTGAAAGAGAACGGAAATCTTTTCAAGATTCTGAAGCGTTCAAAAAATCTCAAAAAAGAGTCACATTTGCAAGAAGCTCTTCTTCTTTGCTTAATCAAGAGGAAGAAGATCTTTTTAAAGAAATATCTTCGTCTAGATTTGAGCAATTATCAGATGATGAGTCTGGCGCTTCAAGAAATTCGTCGCCCTGGGTTTTGATAAACCAAGAACAAAATAAATTTTAATTTAGATGTTTTTTCAAAAGTTCTTGCATGATTTTTGGATTTCCTTTTCCGCCTGATGCTTTCATGCAGGTTCCAACAAAAAATCCAAAAACGTTTTGTTTGCCAGATTTGTATTGATCAACAAGTGCAGGATTTTCTTGAAGCACCTGAAGTACTATTTTTTCAAGTTCTTCAACTGATCCAATTTGCTTGAGTCCTTTTTGTTCAACAATATCTTGTGGGTTTGTGCCTGTTTTGGCAACCGTTTCAAACACTTCTTTTGCGGCAGCGTTGTTGATGATATTTTCATCAAGCATTTGAACAATATTTGCTAATTTTTCAGGAGTAACTTTGCAATCATCAAGGTTAATTTTTTCTTCGTTTATGAGTCCTATCACGTCGCGCAAGAACCAATTTACAATTGATTTTTTAGGGTAAAGATTCATTGCTTGTTCAAAATAAACTGTGAATGGTTGTTCTGAAACAATAACATCTGCTTCGTATGCAGAAAGATTCCATTCTTTTATGTAACGATGAAATTTTGTATACGGCATTTCAGGCAACGTTTTTTGAACGGTTGCAATGTGTTCAGATGTAACTTTTACCAGTGATAGATCTGGATCAGTGCAATAACGATAATCGGCTAAATCTTCTTTTGATCGCATTGGTAAACTTTTGCGATTTTTGCTATCCCACAATCTGGTTTCTTGTCGAATTTTTTCACCAGCTTGCAAAGCTAAAATTTGCCGTTCTGATTCATATTCAATCGCATCTGCAATAAATTTAAATGAGTTAATGTTTTTTAATTCACAGCGAGTGCCAAGTGTTTCTGAATTTTTTTTGCGTACTGATAAATTAGTATCTGCTCGAAAAGAACCTTCTTCCATGTTGCAATCACTAATGCCTGCATACTGCGCAATTAATCGTAAAGCTTTTAAGTATGCTTTTGCCTCTGCTGCATTTTCAATGTCTGGTTCTGTAACAATTTCTAACAGTGGTGTTCCTGTTCGATTTAAATCAACATAGCTTTCGCCAGTTAAATCTGAGTGTGTGTTTTTTCCAGCATCTTCTTCAATGTGAATACGATTGATGCGAATTTTTTTTTCACTTCCATCATCCAGCCTGATCATTACATAACCATTTTTGCAAATTGGAAAGTTGTTTTGAGTGATTTGATAATTTTTTGGAAGATCAGGATAAAAATAATGCTTGCGATCAAATTCTGAATTCAAAGAAATTTGGCAGTTGGTGCCAAGTCCTGCCATGATTGCATATTCAACAACCTGATGATTAAGTACCGGTAAGACTCCAGGATATCCTGCGCAAATTTGGCAAATGTTTTTATTTTGTTGATCGGAAAGTTCATTTGAGCATGAGCAAAAAATTTTGCTTTTTGTTTTTAATTGAATGTGAACTTCGATTCCAATATCCATTCGATATTCAGGATATTTTTCCAAAGTGCCAAAATCATTGGTTGTTTTTTCTTCCACAGAATTCCTTTAAAAATGTTGGTACATCAAAAGTTTATTTTTTAATTTTCTTTAATTTTAAAAGTATGACGATCAATTTGGTTGTTGCTGACCAAGGTGATCGTGCAGTTAAATTCACGCTCTAATTCAAGAATGGAATTAAATTCAATGCTTGAAACAAATTCAAATACAGCTTGATTAATTTCAAAAAATAATTGTTTTTTATTGTATTTTTTTTGTTGCAGCTGAGTTTTGAGTGCTCGCAAAATTTTATAACTTTCAGCCCGTACTGATGGTAATCGGCCTAGCCCAGAACAACAATGACAAACATCAGTCAATTGTCGCATGAGCGTTTTGCCTGAGCGCTTACGTGTCATTTGCACAATGCCAAATTCAGAAACTTGAAGCACAACTGATTGAAATTTATCAAGCTCTTTAAGCGTTTGTTCAAAAAAGGTAACTAATTTTAATCGATTTTTTTGATTGTTCATATCAATAAAATCAATAACAATAAGTCCGCCAATATTTCTAAGCTTAAGTTGTAAAACAATTTCTCGTGCAGCTTCCAAGTTTGTTTTTAAAATTGTTTCTTCTAAGTTGCCTTTGCCGGTAAATTTGCCGGTATTCACGTCAATAACCGTTAAAGCTTCTGTTGTTTCAATGATGATTGATCCGCCAGACTTTAAAATAACTTTTTTTTCTAAGGCTTCCTTAATTTGTTGATCAATATTGTATCGTTCAAACAAATCGCTGGTGTCAGTTAACAATTTTACTTTGTATTTAAATTCAGGAGCAACTTTGCTTAAATATTTGTAAATATCGTCATGATTTTGCTTGCTGTCAGTAACAATTTCATCAATGTCGCCATCCAAATGATCTCGAATTACTTGAAGAGCTATGTTAACGTCTTCGTAAATTTTAGACTTGGATGTGATTGTGGTATATGACGTCAAAATGTCATTCCAGTCAGAAATTAAAAAGCTTAAATCTTTTTGAATTTCGTCAGTGTTTTTACCTTCAGCGGATGTTCGAATAACAGCACCCATGCCAGCAGGCAAATGTTGTGTGATAATTTCTTTGAGCCTGAGTCGTTCTGCTCGATCTTCAATTTTTTTAGAAACACCAATGCGTGCAATGTTTGGAGTTAAAACTATAAATCTGCCGGGAAGGGTGAAGCACGTTTTTAATTTTGCGCCTTTTTCATCAACTGGTTCTTTGCTGACTTGTACTAAAAGATCTTCGCCTTCATGCAAAATTTTTGAAATATCAAGTTTTTCAGATGAAACTTTTGGCTTCGGTTCATCTTCTAAATCTTTTATTTCTTCAACTTGATCAGGGCCCATAATGCGATTGATTGCTAAGTCGTGATCAATTTCTGAAATATGTAAAAATCCTGCACGTTCTTGTCCAATGTCGACAAAAGCTGTTTGAATTCCAGGAAGAACTTTAATAATTTTTCCTTTAAAAAAAGCTCGCTCAAGTTCAGTGTCAGTTGTTTGACCAAGGAATAAATTTTCAAGAACATTATTGCGAACAATAGCGACTCGAATTTCCCAGGGATTATGATTAATTAGAATTTTTTTCATACACTTAACTATGGTTGATATTAAAATTTTTTACTCCATAAAATTTAGTATACACCATTCCTAAAGACAACGAAACTTTCTTAAAATTTAATTTAAAAAATTATTGACCTTGATTAAATCAAAACATTGATCCAAGGCTCTATTTCTTGATTTTGTTTGACAATTTTTTCAAGTTGCTTAAAATAAACAACAAAATCATTTTGATTCGAAATTTTTCATTAAAAATAAAAAAGGCCAAACCTCATGCAAACGCATTCAAAAAAATTTCTATTTTTATCAGTCATCTTGTTAACGGTTTTTGGTGGTTGTAAAAAAAATCAAAAATCAGACTCTGATAAATCTCATTTTTCAAAATCATCAAAAGCAAAACATGGTAAAAAATCAACAACTCAGGCAGCTGATGCGTTTGATTTAGATGCTGACGCTATGAAATCTTTTGCCTTAGATGATCAAATTTCAAAACATGCTACCGATCGTTCAGTTTCAAAATCTGCTGAAAACCCAATGTTTTCATGGGAAAATTTAAACGCAGAAGAAAGCAAACATCAATTTAAAACAATTTATTTTGATTTTGATAAAGATGTGATTACTCCTGCACAACATGCAGCGTTGCAGTATGATACTCAAGAAGCAAAAAAAATGATCAAACAAGGAAAAATTATTGTGATTGAAGGGCATGCATGTCACTCAGCAGGTTCTGCAATTTACAACTTGGCATTATCAGAACGTCGCGCTCGTTATGTTGCGCAAAAATTTGCAGAAGCAGATATTGATGCATCTTCGATTAAAATTGCTCCTCGCGGTCAAGAAATGCCAGTTCGTAAAGGTGGCAGCAAATCTGAACAATGGGTTAACCGTCGTGTGGAAATTTACGCGATTGATGCTCAGTAAAAATTTAAAATTTGCAATAAAAAAGCTCCAAACCTGGAGCTTTTTTATTGCAAATTTTAAAGTCAGTACCTTGAATTACTTGGTATTTTTAAGCATCTACATCATTTGACGTATTTTTTTGTCTATAGTTCTGTTTCTTCGGCTTTTATTAAGATGGCTGAAAGCATTTTGCGCGTTATTGTTCAAACCAGTTGTTATAGCGTTTGCAATCTCTGGCATGTCATGGTCCTGAGCATAGTCTAAAAGATCGTCGTTGTCTGCTGTTGTTATGGGAGTACCTATTTCCACAAGTTGTTGAATTGTGTCGGTCCAAAATTTTTGCAATCCAATTGGCATGGATTTATCTTTCCATTTTCTTGTGTTATCAGTATCAGTGTAAATAAGCCCTTTATACCATTGTATTAACTCTTTTAACAATTGTGGATTTTTATTAAAAGTTGGTTGATTTATAAGATTTTTAATATATCCTTGTACCCATTTGTGCTTAATGAGAGACTTTTTGAAGAAGTATAAAATTCTCATTGTATCTGCGTTTTTTAAATATTCTTTAAAAGCTTGAGTTAGCTCTTTTTCTGGAAGTTGGGTTAACATACTAATGTTGAAAATGTCTGGTTCATAATCAGGATTATAGTTTATCCGCTTATTCATTGTGTCTTGCCATAAATTTTTAATTAAAAAATCAGTACTTTGAGAAGGTGAAACTTTTTGTTTGTAAATTTTTAAAATTTTGGTAAAAACGCCATTTTTTGGATCAAACATTTCCGCTAATGTAGGAGTTGAAAAATCCCATATTGTCGCAAAAGGGCGCCACTCATTAACAATGGAGCGTTTTGATAAAATATGTTGAATAATCATTTCAAGTTCTTGTGGATTAAAATAAGGAAAAATATTAATATCTTCTTCAAGCCGTTTTCGCATCTCTTCAGATAAAACGTTTTGTCTTGCAATATAATTCCATAGATTTCTTTTTGCTTCAGTCTGTGGATCGATGTTAAAATTTGCAACAGTGTTTGCAAGTAAGGTTTTTTCATCTGAAGTTAAGAGTCCTTCAAATGCTTTTAGATCAGCTCCTTTTTTTAGTTCCTCTATTAATGATAACATGAGGTCAGCTGTTTTCTTGTTTGCAGCATCTTCAGCTGACATTTTTGAAAGTTCTGCATCCAGAGTTTGTTTTGGTAATTCTTCTGATCCTTGCATGTTGCTTGTAAAACAATAAACGAGAGCTATAAATTTTATTTGTTTCATAAAATCTTTCTAAAAAATAGGTTTAAAGTGATTGTTTTAATAATGCTTAAAAATGTATTTAAAAATCAAGAGTTCGATTTAAAGGCATTATTTTCCAACACAAAATGTTTCAAACACTTTGTCAAAGGCTGCTTGGCTGACCTGTCGACCTGTCATTTCAGACAAATGTTGCAGCGCTTCGCGCAATTGATGAGCAACCAGCTCATAGTCAACATTTCTTTTTTTCATCATGGGCACTATGAGTTGAAGATTTGATAAAAAATTAACTAAAAGATCATGCTGTCTTTTGTTGAGCAAGCAGGTTATGTTGTCTGATTCTTTTAGTTGTTTTGTTTTTTCATAAATTGCATCAAATAAATGTTTTACCGTCTCTGGTTGCGTGGTGCAAACCTTAATAGGATTGATGGTGAAAATATTTTTCTGTAGTGATGGTAAATCGATTTTATTTTGAACAAGAATGATTTTTGATCCATATTTTTCAAAAATTGTTTGATACGCTTGAACTGTTGTTTGGCTCCATGATGATGAAATATCTATAACCAGTAAAATAATATCGGCATGTGCTGCTTGAGCAAATGATCGATCAATGCCTTCGCGTTCAATTGCATCATCAGTTTCACGAATGCCTGCGGTATCAATGAGAGTAAAAAATTGTCCATCTTTAAACATTCCAGCTTCAATGCTGTCACGCGTTGTTCCAGGAATTGGAGTAACAATGGCGCGATTTTTTTCAAGCAGCGCGTTAAACAGTGATGATTTTCCAGCATTAACTGACCCGATGAGTGCGATTTTAATACCGTCTTTAATATATTGCTGCTTTGGAAACGTAGTAATTAATTTTTCAATAGTGCTGATTAAGGCGTTTATTTTTTGAACAATTTCTTGTGCAAATTCCATTTCTTCATCTAAAAATTCAAAGCTGCCTTCACAAAATGCTAAAACTTCCAAAACCGAATTTTCAATACCATGAATCCATGATGAAAGACTGCCTTCCAGCTGAGCTAAATTGTATTTTAAAGCTTCTGCTGTTTGCGCGTGAATTAAATCGTGCAAGGCTTCTGCTTGCAATAAATCAATTTTTCCAAGTTGTACAGCACGCTGAGTAAATTCACCTTTATTGGCAAGACGGGCACCGCATTGTATTGCGCGATCGATAATTTTTTCAATTAAAAAGGGATTGTTGTGGCATGTAATTTCAACCACATTTTGCCCTGTAAATGTTTTTGGTGCATGCATGATTAAAAATAAGACTTGATCAATGTGTGCACCATGCTGATCAATCACCCAACCGAACGAAATGGTATGTGTTGCTTGCGCAGATAATTTTTTTTTGTTGGCCGTTGCGCTCATTTGATCTGCAATTTCTAAAGCGTGAGTGCCAGAAAGGCGAATCAATCCAAGAGCTCCAGCGCCTTGCGGTGTGCATAAAGCAACAATAGTTTGATCTTGATGTGATAAAAAAGAATTAAGATTTTGAGGAGTCATTGTTTTTATTGGGCAATGGACGAACCATCATTTTTGGTTGATTGCTTTTTTCTTTTGGTTGGATTGGTTTTATATTTTTTTTATCAACTTGTTGCGGTTGTGCCTGCGGTTGCGACTTTGGTTGTTGAGTTTGCGGCTTAGGTTGATTTACTTTTGGTTGAGGTTTTGGTGCTTTTGCTGTTGGTGCGGTGTTGGTCGGGGATGATGTTGTTTTGGTTGTTGCTGTTGTTGTTGTTGAGGTTTTGCTTGTTGGCGAGGTTGCTCTTTGGGCACGTTTGTGTTTTTTAACTGTTCTTCAATTTGTTTGCTGATATGGTTATTTTCAAATAAATCTTGATATGAATTTTGGCTTAAAAGACCATCAATTTTATGATGTTGATTATTTTGCTTAAAAAAAAGTGCAATTTTTGCTTTTTTCGCGCCAAACCCTAAAAAACCGCCTTGGGCATCTTCTAAAAGTTTTACAAAAAACTCAGAAGGTTGACCAGCTTTTTTTAATGCTTCTTCTACTGCTTTTACAATGCTTGAACCTTGAGCTATAACTGATTTCATTGGATTCCTTGTCCGCATATTTTAACGCCCCGAAAAAAGAACTTGCTTATGTAATAATATAATACTGTAAATCGCACCTTTTTTACAATGGATTTAGGCTTTTTGTTACTAAAATCGTTTTTTTATCTGACCAAGATTTTAAATGTTTTTTGTATTTTACAGGAGCTTAGATTGCAGCCGGCAGGCATTTGATCAGATTCTATTGGCTGTGCCAGACGAAATTGCATCGTAACGAAAACTGGAGTGGGAAACGGGACTTGAACCCGCGACCTTTGCCTTGGCAAGGCAACGCTCTACCAACTGAGCTATTCCCACAAATGATCGACCTTTAAATTCTATCAAAGATGGCGTGCATGTCAAACAACTTTTGTTATGATTTAAGGCAAAGAGTACTATTTTTTGATATTAATTTTGTTATGATTTGATTCGATTCAAAACCTTTAAAAATTGAGATTTAAGCAATGATATCATCTATTTCTGGTGTTGTTACTCGTATTTTTGAATCAAGAATTGTTGTTGTTCAGGCTGGTATTGGCTTTGAAATGCTCTGCCCAACAGCGGAGCAAATAAAATTGCATGACCAGGTAACTTTGCATGTGTATCTGCATTGGTCACAGGAGCATGGGCCGAGTTTGTATGGTTTTGAAAATAATTTACAAAAAGATCTTTTTTTGCTTTTGATTGATTGTCAGGGAATTGGGCCAAAGTTGGCAATTTCTATGTTGCAGCAAAGTCAACCAAAGCATTTGTTGGAAATGATTGCTCAAGATAATGCCTCAGGCCTAAGTCAAATGAAAGGCTTAGGTGCAAAGAAAGCAGAAATTGTCTGTTTGCATTTGAAAAACAAAGTGCCAAAATTGCTGTTAGAGTATCCTGATCTTGAATCAACAAAGCTTAAGCCTTGGAATGATTTGCATGAAACATTAGTGTCTTTAAATTATTCAATGTCTGAAGTTAAACAAGCAACAGCAATGGTAAAAGAAATGGTAAAAAATGAGCAAGTGCCGTTCGAATTATTACTTCGAAAAGCACTTGTTGTCTTATCTAAAAAATAATTTTCTTAAATAACTTGAGAAAGTTATTCTTTTACAAAAATTGTCGGTAATTAAGTGTCTTAAAGATTCTTGTGTTAAGGGTCTTAAAGATTCTTGTGTTTTGTCTTTAATTATTGCAAAAAGTAACGTACTTTCTAACTTGGAAGATATATAATGCAATGTTGTAAAAGTTAACTGTGTCTTCGGTTGTAATTTTACACAGTTTGGCAGCAAAGGGCATTTTGGATGTGAAATCTCTTTCTCATTAACAGAAATATTACGAAGTGAATAAATTTCACCTGTCTTTGGATCTATATATTGTCGTGGAAAATAGAAACAATGGTCAGGATATAAAGATTGTAAAAAGTTTATTTTTTCTTGTAATAGACGATTTTCTATTTCAGTCTTTGAGTCTTCAGTGAATACTTGTACGCCATACGCTGAAAGAAAAAGAATTGCGAAAAAGGTCATATATTTCATATTTTTCCCTAAAAAAATATTTCTTAAAATAAGTTAATTTAATAATAATTAATGTTAATTACATTATCAAATTTTTTACATCCAACGTTCTGTCCATTGCATTGGCTCAACGGCAACATTATTTACTCGAATTTCCCAGTGTAAATGATCGCCGCTTGCATAACCTGTCATGCCCATACGACCAAGCGGTGCACCTTTTTTTACTTTTTGTCCAACTGAGATATCTGCAAAATCATGCAGATGATAGTACATGCTCAAAACGCCACAGCCATGATCAATCACTACGGTGTTTCCCGCATGAGTAAAACGATCTTTTAAAACAACGGTTCCGTTTGCGCATGCCCAAATGACACTTTTTGGATCAGCAATTAAGTCTAAAGCTTTGTGAACTTTGCGTCCTCGTTCTTGTGATGTTCGAATAACGCCAAAATCTGTTGTGATTCCTTTCATTACCAAAGGAACGTCAAAAGGTCCTGACCATAGTTTTTCTGCTGAAGATTGTTGAGCTAATTGTTCCAAGGCTTTTTCTAAATCAGCTTCTTGAAGTTGTGTAAATTCAAGTTCTGTTTGTAATTTGTTGCCAGCAATGTTTAAAATTTTTCGCTTGAAAGGAAAGCTAACAACAACAAATTTATTTTCTAAAATAATTTTGTTGTTTAAGCGATCAAGCACTTCAACGCTTATTGGATATTCTCCAGCGTCTTGTTCGCATTCAATAGGAATCATAACTTCATAGGTGCAAGAAGCTTTACGTTCCGGAAAAAAGTTGTACACATTGTTTAAAACTTTTGCTTGAGCAGATTTTATTTGTTTGTTTGCTTGAAGTTGCAGGTACAAGCAACGACCTTGGTAAACTTTGTAACCATGAGCAACAGGAGTTAAATTTGCTTGCAGATTAACGTTGTCTGTGTAAAAACAGCGTTGTAGCTCTGTTTTGTTTTGATGTTTTGTGCCATCAATAATTTCAAATTTTAAAACGTGTGCACCGTCAGGAATTGTTTGAGCCGGGATTGAAATTGGATGATCAATGTGGCGACGATTAATTTTAAAATCTTTATGAATTAATTTGTCATCAAGCCACATTGAAATGTGTGCAATTTTGTAAGGGCTTGAGCCTTTGAGTGATCCTGAAACATCTCCAGCGTATCCTTTTTCATTTTCAAAACCGACAATCACAACGTTTGGAGGTGTTGTGTCAAAATAATACAAATGAATTCTGTGTGCTGCGTAACCTGATAAAGCAAGTAGACCAATAATTAAAATGTAGCGACCATGAGGGATCATGCGTAAATCCTTGTTTTGAAATTTTGCAAGTATATTCAAGAAAATAAATTGATTTTATGATTATTTACTATAGCAAAAAACAAAAAGAAAACATTGCTTTTTTTTCATTACTTTTTTATATCTAAAAAAAATTTAAAGGATCATGAGTCGTGATGATGCAAAAAAAAATTGCCGTTCTTTTTGTTGCATGGGTTGTGCAGTATAATTTTATTACCTGTCAATCAGCACTACCTGGATCAACTTCTTCAGAAACAGATTCTTCAATTGTTATGTCAGTTCAAGTTCCCCAAACAATGCTTGATGCAACAAAAAAACTTCATGAAACCGTTGTTTGTTATCCGATTCGTGGCGTGCTCAATGACGGAACAGTGCAGCAAGGAATTTTAAATCGAACCATTAAAGCAATGCCTCCAGAAAAAATATGGCCCGTGTTGAGCAAGGGTCATTTTTCTGTGTTGCGCCCCAAAAATGATGCTTTTAAAAATTATCCTTCAGGAGCATCGTTGTTTTCAGGATACACTGATGTTTCTGCAAAATTTGATGCAATGATTACAATGTTTCAAAAAGATCCTCGATTCATTGCTTTTTTTCGCAAAGTTCACTTAAACGTTTTAAATGAGTTGTATCATTATTTAATGAGCATTTATGTTAATTTTAATTTGCAACATACTGGCATTGCTCAAAATAATGATGGTTCTTTGCGTGTTGATATTCCAGCTTTTGTTGGATCTGAAAAACAATACGCTTCTAATAAAAAAACATTAATTATTAATCATTTGATGAATGTGATTGAATCTCAATTTAATGGTTCAATACAATCGTGTGTTCCAAAAATACCGCAAATATACGCATCATTTGTCGGAAAAACATTAGTACATAATGATTACAGCATTGATTTAACACAATTTTTAGAACAAGAATTAGTACCAGAAATTGCAGCAAACAGAAAAATATATCTTCAAGGCCTTGCAACATATCTTGATTTTTTTCAAACATATACTGCGTATTTAAATCAACCGCATCCTAAAAAAGAATTGCGTCCTCATTTTGTTGCTTTTGTTGATATTGCTGAAAAAATAAATCAATTTTTATATTCTGATGCAGATGCAAACAGTAATAAATCTGAAATGGCTGTATCAAAAATGAATCCACCATTATTTTCATTTAATTATGACGATATTCGTGCACTCAAAATTATTCCTCATTTGGCAAAGTCGTTGCCTGCAAATAGTTTAAAAATTATGTGGCCTGAGCATATGGTTCAAGCTGCAAATGAAGGAATTATTCTTCAAATGCCTGGTCAAGCGCCACATCCGTTAGCATATTTTCGCAACAGTTTAGACACGGTAGTTACCAATACAACCAATAATCCTGACTTAAAATTATTTATGTGTGTTCGTAGCGGCCAAAATCTTTTTGAAGAACAATTGATTGCACAACCAGATTGGTTAAATTCTTGGGACGGTGTTTTAAAAATTTTACGTGCTTGCTTTGGTGACTTTTCTGCTCTTGTTGGTTTGGATATTTTAGATCCATGCATGGAATCGTTAATCAATATTGTGTTGGCTGTGCAAAATGGACAAGATCCTGCAGCGCTTCAAACAACATCTCAAGTATGTTCAAATTTAATTAATGTTTGGAAGAAAAATGAAGTTTCGGTAAAGCCATCAACATCGATTAATCCAAGCACAGAAGAAGAACCTGGGTTGCCAAATTTACCTGGTTTAAATTTGCCAACATCGTTGCCATCAATTCCAACATTACCAACAGTATCAAATCAAGGATAAGTCATGCCTGTAATGTTTTTAATCATAGCGTTTTTTATAGGTCAAAAAATGCATGCGAACATGATTGAAGATATGGCTGTTATGATGGGAGCTCAGGTTGGTGCATCGGCAGCAAATCAAGCAGTAAGTTCAGAATTTTCTGACATGCAACAAGCATTAAGCAATGATCAAGCAAATATAACCAAAGCAATGAATGATTTTTCTACTGCCGTGCAAGCAGCACAAAAAAAAGATTTGACCAATGTTTTTAATCTTTTTTCAAATGCGCAAACCAATATTTCAAGCTTGTTGCAAGCAGAGCAAGATACTATGAAAAGTATGGATGCCTATCTTCAAGCAGCCATCAGCAGACAACAACCGCAACAGCAATATTTAGTAACTCCGACTGAGTTTGATCAATATTTTACCCAAGCAACTATGTATACTCCAAAAGGATTAATATGGAAAAATGTATTTCCTGTTGGCAGTTGGGAGTACGATGAAAATTCGGATAGTTTTTGGCAAATGTCGAATGTGCCAGTAGCGTCAAAAGCATTTAATAATTCTATTTTTACAGAATGGGTTTCTCGTGCAGAATCTTATGAAATTGAATGCGATATCAGTTTGTATCAAGTGTCGTATCCATTTTTTGCAGGAATTATTTTTAATAAAGCACGCTGGGTTTCAGGAGACGAATCAAGACTTCAAAAATATCGCTTGTTTGGTTTGTATGCTGATGCAAATCAAAATATTAATCTTTGTTTTGCAGAAGCTGTGCAAACTGCTGCGGCAACAGCAACAACTGCAGCAACATGGAGTTATCCATGGACTCAAATTATTCAAGGTTCGGGCGTTTTAAAAACAAAAAATTTAAAAAATGCTTTACAGAATATACAAAAATATCCGGTATTGATGCATGTAAAAATTAAAACATCGGCGACATTTATTTATTATAAATTTTGGTTATCAACAGAAACAGAACCGCTAAAGTATTCCAGCATAAAAAGCAAAAACCCTAATTTGTATTTGTATCATGGTGTTGGATTGATGGCACCTGGTGCACTGTGTGAATTTAAATTGTTGCAGCCTTCGCAACTTTTATTTTCAAGTGCCGCACAAACAAGTTTTAAAGCAGAAGTTGCATCGCTTGTACAAAAACAACGTACACAAAATTTTGCAAAAAATGTTGATAGTTTGGTTGGAGCAAAATCATGAAAAAGTCTTTCATGCTCGCGAAGGCGGGAATTCGTATTTTTCTTTTATTTTTTTTTATTTCAATGCGCGCTCAAACAACACTCAACAATCATGAACCATTAGCTGCTTTGTCAGTTGTTTCAATGCCCATTGATTCTGTTGTAGATACTTTTACTAAAAATGTTTTTGAAAAAATAGATGCAACGTATGGAGCAAAAGGAATTGGTCTTGATGCCTATCAAGTGAGTCATTTCAAAAAAACATATTTGTATATGATTTTTTTAACTAAGCTTGCAAAAGTGCAACAAAATTCAATGTATCAAATGTACAAAAAAGATTTTGTAGATTTTTTAAAAGACAATCAAACCTCGTTGCCACATGTTCCAACAAAATCTTTGCTTGCATCAAAAGCATGGCAATCGGTTGTGGTAACTGAACAAGATTTACAAAATTCAGTTCCTTGGCAATTGTATTGTAAAACGATGATTGCAGATATTTATGTTTATTTTTCAACGGTGCTTCAAGTTATTCATAACGTGGAAAAACAAACTTTTAATTATATCCCTCATTTTGAAACATCATTTTATAATCAAGATTACACAAATTTGCGAACACTGAATGAAATGGCTCGCACGCGTTTAGTGATTGAAGAATCTTTGCAAAAACGATGGCTTTCTCAATGTTTATCTTGGTCAAAACTGCCAACGGTTGATGTTGCGGCTCAAAAATCATCAACAAAAAATGTGATAACGCTTGAAGCTGAAGTTGTTACTTTTCGAGCAACGCAATTTTACAAAACAGTGCATGATATGCATTTTGCTTTAGGTGTTAAGGCAGGAGAGCAAATTCAAAGTTCTGATTTTTTGAATGGAAGGCAACTTGCAAGTCCGTTAAAAGAACAAGTGTGGTGTTATTACATGCTGTATGAAGCTTCAGGCCAATTGACTAGTTCTTTAACGCAAGATAATTTGTCAAAAGTTTTGCAAATCTGTTCGGCAAGTTCTTTGCAGCCAAATATTTTTCCATACAAAATTCAAGATTATGTTTTGCTTGATGAACTTTTATCAGTGAAAAGTAAAGCAGAAGGAACGCATGTTCAGTCAATTCATCCGTCACCAAAAAATTACAAAATTGATGAAATGAGAAAACCCGAGCATTTACAGCAAACCTATAGAAATTATCAGCGCGAAGTCAGTGATCATTTAAAAACAATAAATGACTCTGTGGTTCAAGCGCAGATGTGGTCCTTTTTTAAAGATCTTGGTCATGATTTTTCAAAAGGATTTGATGATATAAAACATGCTGTTGAGGCAGGTGTTGACGCTGTTAAAAATTTTGCGATTGCTGCAGCGCAAGGAGTTGCAGGACTTGGAGCAGAACTTGTTGGAGCGTTCGCAGAACTTGGTGGCGATGACAAAATTACTGATTGGGCAAATGCAGAAATGAAAAAAGAAGAAGCAACTTTGAAAAAAGCAACAACTGATCTTACAACCTGCGTAACTGATTTTGCATCATCGCTCAAAGATGGATTTATTGCTCCATATGCAGAACTTCAAGGAGATTTGGTTGGATTTATTTTGGATGATGCAAAAATTGGTCAAGATATTTCAAAAACGATTGATCAAGTGGCAGACACGTTGGTTGATGTGGCAGCAACATCGCTAAATACTATTGATGATGTTGCAATTAACGGAGCGCAAAGCGCATTTCAGTCAGTGCAAATTGGTGAACAGCTTGCAATTACGGTTGCTGACGCTGCTTGGGCAATTTTTTCTTCAAAAGGTCGGGAAGAATTTTTACAACAAGGTGAACAGTTAGGAAAAGACTGTCTTCGTGCAATTACAGAAGTTTATTCAACGTTTAAAGGTATTGGCACAAGTGCCATGAAAGTAATTTTGACTGGTCTTGGTACCATTGTAAATGCGATTACGACATTATTTATTGATCTTTCGCGTGAAATTACCTACTTGTTTACTGGTGGAATTTTTAAAATGCTAGGTCTTGGATCTATTCCTGGATTTAAACAAGCAGCTGCTTATGCACAGCAAACTCGTGATCATGTAACGTCAGTGCTTGAAGCTCATCGTTCAACAATTAACGATGTGATGGGTGTTGTTGCTTGTGTTGCTGCGGATGCGGTGGTTGATGTAGGAACTGGTGGCGCTGGTACTGCTGCAGATGCAGAAATTGATGCGTCGATTATGGGTGCTGCAGAATCTGCAGGGGAAGAGGCCGCAACGGCATCAGAAGAGGCAGCCTCGCTTGCTGCAGAATCAGATCAAGCAAGTGTTGCTGTAGAGTCTGCAAAAAATGCACTCAATGTTTTAAAAGCTTCAACTGATGCAACTGAAGATGAAATTGCTC
This sequence comes from Candidatus Chromulinivoraceae bacterium, assembly GCA_031972395.1. Taxonomy (GTDB): domain Bacteria; phylum Babelota; class Babeliae; order Babelales; family Chromulinivoraceae; genus JACPFN01. Next base: position 21,696 of record DALYET010000008.1, on the reverse strand, counting down.
AAGCTGAGCAAGTGCTTGAGGAGGCGGTAGCGAAATCAGAACAAGCAGATGCAGCGGCAGAGCAAGCTGCAACCAAAGCAACAAAATTACAAAAATTAGCAGATTTGGTAAAAACTTCACGACAATTGCAACAGGATGCTGTAAATGCAGCAAAACAGGCAATTGAAGATCAAAAAAGTTTTGCAGAAAAATTATCGGAAAAAGTTTCAGAAATTGCATCTAAAAAAGTAGCAGCTTTAAAATCTTTAGCCGCAGATATTCCAAAGGCTACAGCAAATTTTTTCAAATCTAATGATGCAATTTTACAGGCGGCAAAAGATGCTCTTGATAGTTTGCCTGAAGATGCAACGCCTGAGGAGCGCGAAGCTGCACAAAAAGCAGTGGATGATGCGCAAAAAATTGCGGATGAAACAAAGCTTGGAAAATTGAAACGATATAGCACCAATGTTATTAAAACGTTGGGCAAAGTTTTGTCTCCTGTTGGAATGATTATGAATGTAACATTTAACATGGGCATGATTATTGGCGGAGCAAATCAAGACGCTCAAAATGAATTAAATCTTGAAGCTCAATCAAAAACTTTACAAGATTTATGGGCATTTCATAACGCAAATAAAGTTGCTGTAGCGCAGCAGCAGTTATCGTATCTTGAAGAAATGGAACAAAAAATAAAAGCACAAGTTGGTAATCAAGCATTGTCGTTAGCGCTATCTTCAAACACGGTGAATGCAAATATTTTAAATTTACGAACTCAAATGGCAGCACTTTTTGCTCCTTTGTATGTTGCATTGTTAACACCAAATTCTCAAACAAATTTAATGCTGGCAGATATTGCAACGTCATGGAAATTGCAAACTGATTATGTTAATTTGTATCCATCACAAGGATTTTTTACGGTCACTACAGGTCGTCCTGATTTTTCATTTGCTCAAGAAATTGCACAAGATCCTCAAGTTACTAATTTATTGTTAACAAACGCCAAAGGACAATCAAAGCTTTGGTTTAATCAGCGATGTACTGCTCGAGATATGATGACAGAAACGGGAACCGTAAAAAAACCGCAAGATCCGTTATTGGTTCAAGTTGATGTACAAATGCTTTACACTCTTAATTCGCAGTTTCACGTTGGATTATATTTGGGCGGAAATTATCATAATTACAATGCACCAAATTATGTTTCAAAATATTTAGTTAATACAACGATTGCTCAAGTTCAAACATTGATTGCGCAGGGAAATACTGTTCCTGCTGCAAATATTAACACAAGCATTGTTGATTTTGATGAAGCTCATTTAGCAAAAATGGTTGTGTTGTATCGTGAAGCGGCAACGTCACCATTGATGCTTGGTGTGTATGAACATGAAGGTGCTGGATGGTTGTTGCAAACAGAGCTTGATGTTGATGCGCAGCTGAATGAACAACATGTGTACACTTTGCAGGCAACGTTGAACAAAACAGAATTGATTGTAAAATTATTTGTTGATGGTCAAATAAATCCTGTAATTCATCAAGCGGTGCAAGTAACATCAATACCAAATCAACGAACCTATGGCATGATTTGTTCTGGTGCTGCAATTGAATGGCAACAAATAACACCAAAGCCAATGATGAATACCAAAGCTCGACCACCAATGCCATCAAAAACAACAGAAATTCAAAAAGAACAATCAAATAAAGTGATGCTTGCTGACATGAGTTCTCCAAAATTTGGATCATTAAAATTAACCCCGCTTTCTAAGCAAGCAATACTTATAGGACAATATTTGTACGCAACAACTGACACTGATTTAAAAAAGATTTTACCAAGCAGTCCTATTGATTTTGTCATGTTTGCAGTTGATGCACCTGGTCAGTTGCAACTTGGAGTTGATCCAAATACTGCAATGGCAAGTGGTGCGCAAGCGCGCATTGTTAGTGTTATTAACGGTGTTATGTATGACGCATCAGGAAAATCAGTTGGTACGGTGGCAAATGCTTGGGCCCAGTTTCAAAATTCAAGCGCTGGGCCATTTTCAGATAAGCTTGATACTTTTATTAAACAGCAACAAGCTGATATTACAACGGCACTGGCTCATGTAAAATTTGGTGATTTTTGGAAATTAGATATTGTGAATGCCGCAGCTCTTGAGAATGGTTGGTATGTGTACACAACATCTTTAACATTAAAAGATGCAACAGGAAAACCAATGATTGATTATTTAGTGTGTGCAAATTATACTCCAACAAGTTTGGTTATTGGTATGCCGCCAACAGCAGTAAATGCAAATGCATTATTTAGTTTTGTGAGTGGTAATGTGTATGCAAAAAATATTCAAAGTGGAAAAACTTCAGCTTTAGTTCCAATGAGTACCAGTTATCAAGGATCAGCGCTGGATACACAGTTTGGAAATTATGCAAGTCAGCATAATTTGATTAAAGATCCAATATTTCAAACAATTATTGCAGCGCAAACAGCATACGCAGCAGCACAAACCTCAGTTAATGCTCAAGCTGGAGCAGTACAAATTAGTCCAAGCGTTGTTGCTCAGCCTGATCATTTTTCAAAAACAGTTCATTTGGTTTTTGCAGCATCAAAAGATGGGTATGCGCCACATGCTCCGGGAATTAAACTTTCATTTGGAAAACATGATTTTGACCATCGACAACAAGATGCGGCAGGTACTGCAGGATATCAATTATACGGTCAAAAAAAAGGCATTAAATTGTCGTTTGGCAAAAAATAATGTTAAAAAAACCGAAAAATATAACAAAGCGACCAGGTGTTTATCTTTTTAAAGATGAAGATGAGCAAATTGTTTACATTGGAAAAGCAAAAAATATTGCTGATCGTGTAGCATCATATTTTGCAAATCCGTATGAATTTAAACATGAATTAATTTTGTCTGCTGCAACAGCGCTTGAAACAATTCCTACAAGTTCTGAAGAAGAAGCTTTACATCTTGAAGCTGATTTGATTAAAAAATATCAACCAAAGTTTAATCAGTTGCTCAAAGATGGAAATCCATTTATTTATTTATATTTTTCTGAAGATCAAATTCCTACACTTTCTGTGGTCCGAACAAAAACAAAAAAGAAAAAAGGAACTTACGTTGGTCCTTTTTTAACAAAAAAAGCTGCACGAAAAGTGTTTGATTATGTGATGAGTACTTTTCAGCTGATATTGTGCAAAAAAAAGATAGAGCAGGGTTGTTTGCAATTTCACATAGGAGTTTGTGCTGGATTTTGTTCGTCAAATTTTGATGAAAATTATTATAAATTTCGTTTAAATTTTGCCAAACATTTGTTAATTAAAGAACCAAAAGCTGCAATTGCCGATATTGATAAGGAAATAAAAGAAGCGTCTAAAAAATTGCAGTATGAAAAAGCACGAAATTTGCTTGAATACAAAACAAATTTAGAACAATTTGCGGCAACGATTGAAAAATTATCTCATATGCCAAGCAAACAAGAAAAACCTGATGATGCAAAAAATTTATCTATTTTATTGGCAATGCAAAAACGTTTACATTTAAATCATGTGCCCTATGTGATTGATTGTTTTGATATTTCACATATGCAGGGCCATGCAATTGTTGGCAGTTGTATTCGGTATGTCAATGCTCAACCTGAACCAAAATCATTTCGCAAATTTAAAATTAAAAGCATTGTTGATCAAAACGATTATGCAGCACTTGCAGAAATTGTGAAGCGTCGGTATAAAAGTCAAAATAGTTATCCAAATTTGATCATTGTTGATGGCGGTAAAGGGCAAATTAGTGCTCTTAAAAGATTAACAGGTTCAGCAGAGCTTGTTGGTCTTGCAAAAAAAGAAGAAACCATTATTTCTTCTAATTTTTCTCGATTTATTAAGCTTGATCATACTAGGCCAGAAGATGCTTTAATTTTGCAAATTCGGGATAAAACGCATCAATTTGCCGTGAGTTATCATCGAAAAAAAAGAACGTTGCTCTAAGATTTTTTCTTTTTTAATCTCTTTGCGATATTCATCCAGTTCCCTTTTTTAATCGTAGTCTTGACTTTGTTTGCGCAAAAAGATTACAACCAAAGTAAACATGAATGATTTCAAAATTCTGTTTTGGGGTTAAGGGGAATAAAAATGAAAAAAGCATTCGCGCTTGCAATTTTTTGCATAGTTGTGGTTGGTTTAGTGGTTTGGAAAAAACCAAAAACAAACATGAATGTTGTGCTTCCTGAAAAGTCAGTATTTTTTATAGATCAGGGTTTTTCATCAGAGTTTAAAAATAATGTTCAAGAGCTTATGCAGTCGGTTTACGCTCATTCAAAAAACCCTCAAGATGTGATGAATCAAGCAACAAAAAATTTTCCAGAAATTGGTTCTATGAAAGTGCAAATTTGTCAATCGGATAAAATTTGTTTTTATGTTGATGCATCGGATCCAATTTTTTTATTAAATAACGAGTTTGTTGTTTGTGGTAATTCGACCTGCGTCTTTAAAGATCATTTTTCTTCTGATATTGTTGAAAAGTTAGTTCAAGTTTCATCCAAAAATCATGTAGATCTATCAGTAATTATTGATTTTATTATGGCGCTTCCAGAAAAAATCAAACAAGAATTTTCTGTTGAATGGTTGCACAGTTATGACATTATTTTGCATCCGAAAAATAGCAATGATTGTAGATTGCAAGTGAGTACAGACATGGTTCCAACGCTACAAGATTTAGGGTCTTGTCAAAATATTGTTCAAAGTGCTGTTGCAAAATCAAAATCAAAGAAAAAACGTATGATGTGCGATATAAGATTTAAAAATCAAATTATTGTTCGATAGGGGGTCTGTATGTCAAAAGTATTTCACTCAATTATCACTGCAATTGATGTAGGAACAACAAAAATTTCAGTGCTTATTGCTCAAAAGTTAACCGATGATTCGGTAGAAATTTTAGGAATTGGAAGATCTTTGTCTGATGGGTTGGATAAAGGTGTGGTGGTGGACATTGCGCGCACGGTGCAATCAATTCGTCAAGCGGTTAAAGAAGCAGAATTGATGGCAGGATGCAGTGCAACGCAAGCGTATGTTGGAATATCTGGAAGTCACATTCAATCATTTAACACGCATGGTGCAGTTCCTATAAAAAAATTACAAGTAACGCAAACCGATATGCAAGCAGTTCTTACTGTTGCTCAAGCAGTTCCTATCGAAGAAGGACAAAAAGTTTTGCATGCGTTGCCACAGTATTTTATGGTGGACGGAAAAGATCGTGTTGCAAATCCACTTGGCCTTCATGGCATTCGACTTGAAGCTGTTGTCCATGTGATTACTGGAGCTGTTGCTTCAATTCAAAATTTAATTAAGTGTTGCGAGCTTGCAGGTGTTGCGGTTAAAGACATTGTGCTTGAACAGTTAGCTTCCGCTGATGGTGTTTTAAGTTACGATGAACGGGCTCTTGGTGTTGGAGTTTTGGATATTGGTGGTGGAACTTCAGATTTTGCAGTGTATCAACAAGGCAGCATTCGCTACACTAAAGTTTTTCCGATTGCGGGAAATTATTTTACCAAAGATTTAGCAGTTGGTCTTCGAGCAACCATCCAAGATGCTGAACGTTTTAAACGTGAACATGGATTTGTTGGAATTATTTCATCGGAACATGATCAAGAATTTCCTGTTGAGTCAGTTCAAGGCGGGACAACGCACTTAGTTGGCAGGCAACAAGCTGGATATATTTTGCAAGCTCGAGCATTAGAGCTGTTTTCAATGCTTCATGAAGAAATTAAGCGTTCATCGCTTCCTTCAATGATGACAGCAGGTGTTGTTTTGACGGGTGGTGGAGCATTGCTTGCAGGAATGGATGAACTTGCAAACAAAGTTTTAAAAATGCCAGTTCGGATTGGAAAACCTCGAGTCGATTGTTCATTTGCATCCGCTCTGTGTAGCCCTGTTCATGCAACTGGTTACGGACTCTTGAAATATGCACTTCGAAAAGATAAGTATGAGGGCATGGATCAAATGGAAGGCCCAATGGTCCAAAAGATCTTAGTAAAAATGAGATCCTGGGTAGATAAATTCTTTTAAGGAGTGATCAATGATCGACTTTGATAACTTAAACGAACAAGTGCAAGATTCTTCAATGGTAAAAATTAAAATTTTAGGAATCGGTGGTGCTGGTTGCAATACGGTAAACAGCATGATTGATTTTTTAGATGTTGAAGGTGTTAGTTTTGTGGTTGCAAATTCTGATGTGCAGTCACTTCGTCAATCAAAAGCAATGAATAAAATTCAATTAGGTGTTAAAACAACAAAAGGTCTTGGTTGCGGGGCAAATCCTGAAGTTGGACGTCGAGCAACTGAAGAAGATTTAGATCGTATAATGGAACAAATCGGTGATGCGGATATTGTTTTTATTGTTGCTGGTATGGGTGGTGGAACTGGTTCTGGTGGAGCACCAGTGGTTGCAAAAGCTTTAAAAGATCGTGGAATTTTGAGTATTGCCATTGTAACAAAGCCGTTCAGCTTTGAAGGTAAACGACGCATGATGGTTGCAGATCAAGCGCTTGAAACATTAAAAAAAGAAGTTGATACGCTGATTGTTGTTCCAAACGAAAAACTTTTAGGACTTGTTGATCGTTCGGTATCTATGATTGCAGCATTTGAAATGATTAATAAATTATTAATTCATTCAGTAAAAAGTATTTCATCAATTATTTCTCGATCAGGACATATCAATGTTGATTTTGCAGATTTGCGTACCATCATGAAAGGTATGGGACTTGCGATGATGGGTACTGGAAGCGCGCATGGTGAAAATCGTGCTGTTGAAGCTGCAAAAAAAGCAATATCTTCAGAATTGTTAGAAAATATGGATATCAAAAGCGCTCGTGGAGTATTGCTCAACGTTTGTGGCGGCACTGATTTATCATTGCACGAAATTAATGATGCAGCCAATGTGATTTATGATGCATCAAATGCAAGTGCGCACGTGATTGTAGGTTCAGTGATAGATCCAACACTTGAAGATGAAATTATTGTTTCGGTGGTTGCTACAGGATTTGCACCTGCAGCATCAATTCTTCAACCTGAAAAAGTTGTTGCATCAGTTACGCCATCAGAGGTTGCTCATGCAAAAATTGAAGAAAAAAGATTCTATACTCAAGAGCCACAATTAGCTAAAATAATGACTGAGCAAGTGGAAATTCAAGCAACAGACTCACTTGATGTTCCGGCATATTTGCGCAAACAAGAATTTCAGGATCATACGTTAGAGTAATTTTTGAAAGTTATTCATGAACAAAGACAATCGTGGCTCGCATTTGATATTTTTTGGAAATAAAGATGATTCTGTATTTTTGAAAGATATTAAAGGGTCACGATTTTCTTTTGAACTGCAAGCGTTAGTGCAAGATTTTGGGTTGCAAAAGTTTGTTGGCTTGGATCAGGTGCATGGCGTTGCAGGTATGATAGTTGATGAAAATTTTTCTTCTTTTATTATCCCCGGCTTGAATGGGGATCAAGATATTAAAAAAAATATTTCTCAGCCTGGTTGGTTTGATTATCAAGGTGATTTTTTAATCACGAATCAAAAAAATGTTGGATTAGTGGTTTTGACTGCTGATTGCGTTCCTTTTGTTTTGTATGATCCTGTAGTGAATGCTATGGGAGTAGTGCATGCAGGATGGAAGGGATCTTATGCAGGAGTTGTGCAAGCAACATTGCAAGCAATGCAAAAAATTTATGGAACTGACGTTTCAAACATAACATGCAGTTTTGGTCCGAGCGCTCGACTTTGCTGTTATGAAGTTTCGCAGTCGTTTGTGCAAGATTTTGAAAAAAAATATTTCAATTTGGTGAATTTGCAAAAAGTTTTTAATTGTAAAAATTCAAAATTTTATTTTGACAATAGTTTATTTTTACAACAACTTTTGAAAAAGTTTGGCATACTTTCAGAGAATATATACACTGATAATGCGCTTTGTACTATATGTAATCTACAGTTTTGTTCATTTCGAAGAGAAAAAGAATTTTCGAAACGACAGGTAACTATGGTAGCCTTATTTTAAATTGAATTGATAATTTGAAGGTAAAAAAATATGATTACGCAGATTTTGACAAAAATATTTGGCAGTGCAAATGATCGGTCTGTACAAAAACTGCAACTCATTGTTGATAAAATTAATGCTTTAGAATCGTCTATGCAAAATTTGTCAGATGAAGAACTCAAAGCAAAATCGAATCAATTTCGTCAAGAAATATCTTTGGGAAAATCGTTAGATGATATTTTGCCGCAAGCGTTTGCGGTTGCTCGTGAAGCATGCAAACGAACATTGGGCATGCGACCGTTTGATGTTCAGTTGATGGGTGCAATTGTGCTGCATCAAGGAAAAGTTGCTGAAATGAAAACAGGTGAAGGAAAAACATTAACGGCAACGTTAGCGTTGTATTTAAATGCTTTGTCTGGAAAAGGTGCTCATTTGGTGACGGTCAACGATTATTTGGCTCGTCGCGATTCTGAATGGAATCGACCAATGTATGAATTTTTAGGATTGACTGTTGGAGTTTTGACTCATGACATGAGTGATCATGAGCGCAAAGCGCAGTACAATTCTGATGTTTTATATGCTACAAATAACGAATTAGGTTTTGATTATTTACGTGACAACATGAAATTTCGTTATGAAGATTATGTGCAGCGTGAATTAAATTTTGCAATCATTGACGAATGTGACTCAATTTTGATTGATGAAGCGCGAACCCCATTGATTATTTCAGGAGCTGCTGATCGTTCATCAGATTTGTATAAATTAGCTCAAAGTGTTGTTAAAAATTTGACTCCTGCTACAGATTTTGAAATTGATGAAAAAGCGCGATCAATTCAGTTGACCGAAGAAGGCCATGACAAAATTGAAAACTTATTAAATGTTAAAAATTTATATGCGGTTGAAAATATTAATTTGCTGCATCATGTAACACAAGCACTTCGTGCAAACTTTTTATTCAAAGTTGATGTTGATTATGTGGTTCGTGAAGGAGAAGTTTTAATTGTTGATGAATTTACAGGTCGAATTTTATCTGGACGTCGCTACAGTGACGGTTTGCATCAAGCAATTGAAGCAAAAGAAGGTGTCAAAATTGAACAAGAGTCACAAACATTAGCGTCAATAACACTTCAAAATTTTTTCAGAATGTATCGTAAATTGGCAGGTATGACCGGTACGGCTATGACTGAAGCTGAAGAATTTTCAAAAATTTATCAACTTGATGTTGTTGCAATTCCAACGAATCGACCAATGATTCGTATGGATAAGGACGATATCATTTTTTTAACAGAGCGAGCAAAATTTGCAGCAATTGTTCAAGACGTTAAAGAACGACATAAAAAAGGGCAGCCGGTTCTGATTGGGACCATTGCCGTTGAAAAATCAGAAAAATTAAGTGATGTTTTATCAAAAGAAAATATTGCTCATGAAGTGCTTAACGCAAAACAACATGCCAGAGAGGCAGAAATTGTAGCGTTTGCAGGGCAACCAGGCCATGTAACCATTGCAACAAACATGGCAGGACGTGGAACAGATATTAAATTACATCCAACATCACTTGCTGCAGGTGGCTTGTATGTTTTAGGAACTGAACGGCATGAAAGTCGTCGAATTGATAATCAACTTCGTGGACGTTCTGGTCGTCAGGGTGATGCTGGTGAATCAAGATTTTATATTTCGCTTGAAGATGATTTGATCAGAATTTTTGCTGGTGATCAAATGAAACGTTCAATGGAGCGCGCTGGCATGAAAGAAGATGAACAAATTGAATCTCGTACCGTTTCAAAACTGATTGAACATTCTCAAGAAAAAGTTGAAAAACATAACTTTGAAATTCGAAAACATTTGATTGAGTATGATGATGTGGTGAATCAGCATCGTAAAGTGATTTATCAATTGCGCCAAAATATTTTAAAAGATCCAAAAAATATAAATCAAATTGTTGATGATTTCATTTTTGCAACAATTGCTGATTTGGTCATTGCTCATTGTCCAGATAATTCAATTTCTCCAGCGCAAGTGACGCAAATTTTAGAAGTAGTTTCTTCAGGGTTAGCAATTTCTTTGGATGAATTAAAAGCTCAAACCTTTTCAACAATAAGTTCAGTTGAATTTGAGCATGATTTGGCAAGTTTTGTGGCTGCAAAGTTTACAAATTTAAAAAACACTGTTGACTTGGATCAAGTTCAAGAAGCTGAAAAATGGATCATGCTTGAAACGATTGATCAAGCATGGAAGCAACATATGATAAACATTGATCACTTGAAAGAAGGTATTGGCCTTCGTGGCTGGGGTCAAAAAAATCCACTTATTGAATATAAAAAAGAAGCGTTTGATATGTTTGAAGAGATGATGCGTCAAATTCGCTTGGACATTGTGCGTCATGTGTTCCATATCAAGCCAGAATCATTTGATAAATCGCGCTTGATTGCAAGAAGAGAACGTGAGCTTCATGAAATGAAAATGAATGCAAGCGATAATTCAAAAGCGGAATCTGGCCCAGGCTCAGTTCGTCGCGAAGAAGATAAAGTGGGTCGTAACGAACCATGTTCGTGCGGATCGGGTAAAAAGTTTAAAAAATGTTGTGGAAACTAAACGAGCATTATGATAGAGGAACAAGAAATTGTTCCTCTATTTTTTTAAAAGGATTGAACATGAAAAAAAAATTAATAATTTTATTGTTTTCTGTACCTTTGTTTTCCTATAACCCGCAGCATGTAGCATCGTTGCAAAATATGGTAAAAAATAAAGAATTTATAAATTGTTCACGATGTGATTTTCGTGGAGTGGGCAGTTTGCTAAAGGGTTTAAATTTACAAAATGCACAATTGTCAGGAGCCTTGTTTTCAACGGTTGCATCAGCAACAAATCCTAAGCCAAATTTAATCGAAATTCCAAATCAAAATTCTGATTTATCGGGAGTAAGTTTTTTTAATGCTGAATTAGTTTCAACAAGTTTTGAAGGTGCGAATTTATCAGGAGCAAATTTTTATGGTGCAGATATTGCCTATGCAAATTTTTATGGTGCAGATTTAACTGGTGCAAAATTGGATGGAGCAATAAACAGTGGATTAGCTTTGTTTTGCAATGCAACTATGCCTGATGGAACAAAGCCAACAGGGCAAACTTGGACGAGCAAAAAAGGAAAAGTTTTTTACATGCGATGTGCGTCCTAATCGTTGCATTTTTATGCATTTTTGTTATGTTGCAAATGGTAGTAATTTTACATCGGTTCAACATTTTTAAAGGAACATTTTATGAAATCTTTCAACACTTTTCGCACCTATTCTTTGGTGTTTTTTATTTTGGGATTATTCTTTATTGCTGGTTGTGATTGGTTTTCAAAATCAGACAAGGTCCCATCGTATGCAGGATCAAATGTGCTTTTAGAAATTAAAGGTAAGCCAGCGTTAACGGTTCAAGAGTATGAAGAGCAACTTGATATGGCTCGTAAAGCAAATGCACAAATTGATATGTTGATTCAAATGATGCCCAACGCTGAAAAAGATATTATTTTTCGCGGTATGACCACAGCAAAATTAATGCAAGCATGGGCCCAAGAAAAAGGTATTGATAAATCTGAAGAATTTCAAAAACAGCGCAAACAGCTTCATGAAGCAATGGATTCACAATTGTACATGAAACATTTTGATGAAGCACATCCAGTTGAAGTCAGCGACAGTGATGTTGCAAAATATTATGAAGAAAAAAAAGATGTTATTCCTGCATTGACGATAACTCCTGGTGGCGTTGATGTTTCCTTTGTTCGCTTTGAAGATAAAAATAAAGCTGAACAATTTTTAACAAAAGTTAAAGATGTCAAAAAAGCTGCAGCGTTTAAAACTATGGCAGAAGAAAGCAAACAAACTCCAGGAACTGCTGTGATGAATGAAAAAGCACCATTTGCAGATGCAATTAAAAATGCAGTGCTTGAAATCAAAAAATTTCCAATGATTAAAATGATTAAAGTTGGCGATGGCGCTTATTGGGTAGTTCTTGCAACAGGAAAATCTGAAACAGTATATCGTGATTTAAAAACTCCAGAAATTCATCAAGGTTTGAAAAAAATGTTGGCAGATGAGCGTAAAGGACAGCAGATTGAATCAGTTCTTGAAAGTTTAAAAACAGAATTACATGTTGTTGAACATCCTGAATATTTTGAAAATAAAATGCAGCAAAAACAGCAAGGAATGCAAGAAGAGTCAGAAGAATTTGATGAACAACAAGCTCCGGTACAAGTATGAAATTAACAAAAACAATTATTAGTTTATTTGTCGTTCTGCCTGGAATTATTCAGGCAGAACTATTTTTAATTGATCAAATTGAATGTGTGGTTTGTGGATCTGCGTACAATAAACCATTTGTGGACACTGATGTTACGTGGAAGCGTACCCTTGATAACCAATTTGTGCCACTGCAAAAACAAATTCAAGCAGACATTGTTATGCAGCAAATTGCAAGTGAAAAAATGCCGATTGATCCTGATGGAGCTGCAAAATATATTGAAGGTTTAAAAAAACAGCTCAAAATTAATGATGCTGAGTTTGAAACATTGTTTTCAGAAGTTGGCAGAACTATGGCTGAAGGCCTGGAAATGCTTAATATTTTTTACAACACTGAATTTTTTACGCATTACAAATTTAAGTCTCAGTTAGTACCAACCGAAGATGAAATCTTAAATTATTTTAATGATAACCCTGAATTTATTGATGGATCATATGAAATTTCTATTGCGCGAGTTGCTTACGATGGCGATCAAGGTAGAGAAGATATAAAAAATAAGATTGAAAAAGCACTGGTTGATAACAATGACGGTCATGGCTTAATTCAATGGGGCAAAGTGATTAAAGTTGCCGAAGAAGATTTGCAAGACGATCAAAAATTTATTACTAAGATGAAACCTGAGGGTGTCTACATTCAAGAATCTGATGGATTATTTGAATTGGTAAAATTGATTTCTTATGAGCCGACACGAATTAAAACACTTGATGAGCGAAAAAATTCAATCATTGATGCTTTAAATCGAAAAAAATTAGAATCAATGCTTGCGAAATATAATCAATCAGTCAGCGAGTTTGTTGATATCATTTCATTTGGTAATCCTGAATCAAAATTGACAGAAAATGAATCTGAAAAGTAGGTATGTTCCTTGCTTTTAAAATCGTATGAATTACATTAACGATTGCAGCAATAGTCATTGAAAAATGTTTTATTCAAAAGGATGCTTATGAAAAAAATAATGTTTATGATCACTTTGATTTGTTCTGTAGTTTCTTTAACGCTTGTTTGTGCTGAATCAAGAAAGAACCCTGTTGGTAACAAAAAAGCACAAAAAAGAGAAGAAAGAAGACGAAGTGTTCATGATTTGGTGCATTCGTTAAATGCGTGGAAAGATTCAGCAAGAGAATTTGTTCAGCAAAAATTTCCATTACCTGCTCAACCAAGCTCAAATTAAAATAAAAAAATTAAGATCGCTGAAAATGCGATCTTTTTATTTTGTGCAGCCTGTTAAAAGTTTTTGAATTTCAGCGTCAACATTGTGAATTTCTTGTAATAATTTTTGTATTTTTGGAAAAGCTGTACCAAGTTCTGTTTGTTCTTGTGTGATATTGTTGCATAAAGTTTTAAATACTAAATTTTCTGCTGTTTTTCTTTTTTCTTCATCTTTTTCCGTTGACTTTTTATTTCGTGGCTGCATAAGATCAGGCAAAAGCACGATTGATTGACGATATAATTCATTTTTTCGTTGTTTATTATTTTGAGAAAGTTTTTCAAATTCTAAAAATAAATTTTGCAAAAGAGCCTGTTTTTTACAATAAAGCATTGATAGTTCTTTTTGTTTTTGGTTGATTGAAATTTCTGCAGGGTTGCAAGAAAGTTGCGGTGTGACGGGTTGCATTATTGTTGAAAATATTAGAAAAAAACGAAATAATTTTTTAATTTTTTTCATAAACAGTTTAAGTTTCTGTTGTTTCATCTTTTTCATATAAGTGTGCAATGTCATCTAAATGTAATGCTTTTTGTGTTAAATTTTCAGCACGCGATTTGAGTGGTTCTTGTGCATTAAAATAGGTGTGCAGCAATGTTTCAAGGTTCATTTCTTGGCGTAGTAAATCTCGATGAGCTCGGGTTTGAACGGTACGAATTGGAAGAATTCCAACCACATACATTGCTTGAGTGCAATATTTTTGAATTTGTTTGATATCAACATTGTCGGTGCTGGTGCTAGGAATTTCATACGTTATTTTAAGAATTGCGTCATGTATTTCATGTTTTGCAAGTTGTTCAAGAATTTGAGCTGTTTGATCTTGGCTATCATTTAAAATTACGTCAATTTGAATGAATGGCCGTGTGTTAATTTCAATGTGTTCAAACGTTGTTTTATATTTTTCATGAATCATAACGTCGCAAAATCCTTTTTTTTCTTTGCGTTCTCCAAAGTCGATGCGATCAATTGATCCTGAGTAAATGATAGGAATTATGCCGTCAGGATTAACATTTTGAAATCGATGCAAATGGCCAAGTGCAACATAATCAAATGGAGTAATTGCAAGTTGCGATGGCAGCAAAATTGGATCATGGCCAAACACTGCACGTTTTTCAGATCCTGAAAAAATTCCAGCACTGACGGTTAAATGGCCTACTAAAATTGCAGGCAATGCAGGATCTAATTTTTGTGCAAAAGTAGTAATAATTTTTGCAAGTGATTCTGAAATGTGTTGAGTCAGTTCTGTTGCTGATGCAAGCGCATGTGCTGCATTGAGTGCTAAATGATGGCGATTGGGCCAAGGAATGCCAACAATTTGTACAGGGCCTGATTTTGTTTGAATTGTTTGAATTTCTGGTTTTGAAAACACATAAAAACCATCAATGGGAAGATTTGCAAAAATGTCTAAAGCATTAGCCTTTCCAAAACTTAATGGATTATCGTGATTCCCAACTACGATAACAACAGGAATTTTTGCTTGATACAATCGCATGAATGATTGCATTAAAAGTTTTTGTTGTGTTGGGCTTGGGTTTGCAGTTTTATATGCATCTCCTGCAAATACAAATAAATCAACACTGTGATCAATGGCATAATCAACGCAAATATCAAATGATTTTTTAAAATCAAGTAACCGTGAATGAATTCCACTATCTGGATCAATTCGTCCATAATTTTCCATGCCAAAATGAATGTCTGCGGTGTGAATAAATCGTATCATATTAGTAATTTTGGTGATCCAAATATCCTGTTTTTAATGCGCCGGTAAATAAAATATCTTGTTTTTCTTTGATTGCAATGCCATCAATTTGCATAAATGGTTTTAAATTCATTGATTTGGTTACAATTGAATTTGTGATGATGATGTGTGCAGGAATGGTAACACCTTCTTCAATGATGCTGTTTTCAATGTGTGAATATGCTCCAATGGTAACATTTTTTTTGATCGTTGTTGCGCCTAAAAGTAAAACTCCTGAACTGATGTATGATCCTGGTTCAATACGAACTTTATTTTCAATTTGAACATTGAGTGTATTTGCAAAACGAATGCCGTGATTCATCCAATGTTGTAAAAGTTCAGATCGTTTAATATGTTCGACAGCCCACAAATCAGCTAAGGTATCAATGCTTCGAACAATATCGAGTGATACTTGCGTGGTAACAATTTTTTTATGAGATTGGCTTGCAATGTGAATCAGTTCAGGAAGATAGTATTCATTGGTTGTATTGTTTTTTTCTAATTTGTCGATGTGCTCTTCTAAAAAAGATCGTTTTGCAAGATAAATGCCAGCACTAATGCAACATTGATTTGATTCATCAATATCTTCTGTTGGCTCTTCCATTACTTTAATTTGGTTGTTGTCAATCACGACGCGTGAATATTTTGTGCTATCAACATCCATGGTATGTGCTGTTATAAAACTTATGTCAGCATCGGTTTTGGTGTGTTTTCGATACAATTTATTGATAATATCTGGAGTGATTAAAGGAATATCGCCATTCATAATTAAAATATGATCTTTAAACCAAACTGACTTGGTAAGTTGTGCAGCATGGCCAGTTCCAAGAGGTTGTTCTTGAACTACAAATTTTACATTTGAAGCACTATCTTGAACAATTTGTTTGATTTGTTCTGATTGAAATCCGACAACCAAGGTCGTGGGAATGTTTAAGGATTGCAGTAAGTTGATTGGGTAAAGAATCATTTCTGTACCACAAATTTTTTCAATAAATTTTGTTTTTCCTGTTTGAAATCTTTCTGAGATGCCGCCGGCAAGAATAATTGCTTGTACGTTTTGTAGCATGATTTTCCTTTATTCCTTCTACCAATAACGTATAGGTGGTTAAGAAATTTTGAACACCAAAAAATCTACTAAAGTGTAGTATAGATTTAAATCATTTATGAAGACAATATAATTTTATAAAATTAAAAAAATCAATTGTGTCTTTATTTTTATAAAAAGAGTTTTTAAAAAGCTTAAAATGATTTACAATAAAGGAAACAGTCTGCAGATTCAATTTAGTTTTTCAAAGTCTAAGGATAAAAAGTGATTGTAGCAACAAGATTTTGGCGTTTTCTTCTCATGCATGTTCTGTTCCTTTTTGGATTATCTTCAACAATGTTTTCTATGGTTTGGGATAATCGTTATTTCCCATGGTTTGATCAATTGTATACAGGGTCTGATAGCCGTCATGGTTATTTAGATTTAACTGGTTTTTTTGTAACAAGTAATGATTCATATCGGTTTGATTTAAAAGCAAACAAAGAAG
The DNA here is from genome assembly GCA_031972395.1 of Candidatus Chromulinivoraceae bacterium. GTDB lineage: Bacteria > Babelota > Babeliae > Babelales > Chromulinivoraceae > JACPFN01. Next base: position 4,952 of record DALYET010000008.1, on the reverse strand, counting down.
AGCAAGTGGTAACAATTCCTGAATTATGGGGACCTGTTAATCTTACTGATATTGGCTCTGCAATGACACTCGCAGGTCTTTCAAATCCTATTCCTCAAGATTGGCAATGGTTAAGTGATTTTCCAGCATTAACGCCAGCATCATTTCAAGGACAAGGTGTGACGTTTTCATGCTATGCTCCAATTGGAAAACATTTTGGAATTGGTGCAAATGGTTTTATTATGCAACTGAATTCTTTTATGTGTCTGCTTCCTGGAGAAGATGCCATAAAAAAATTAAATTTAAGCACGCCTGGAAATCAGGCATTATTCACTCAAATGATGAACAATATGTATCAAGAGCTTGATATTGTTGCAACATCATCTCAGCAAGTTGGGCCAGGAGATTTTATTGTGTATGGAACAATTCATGATACTCATGAATATAAATATAAATTTAGAAAGTTAGATTGGGGTTTGTACTTGGGTGCAATTATTCCTTGTGGTTTAAAACGTGATTTGAATAATCTTGCATCAATTCCATTTGGTTCTGAATTTGGATTGTGGGGTTGGTTTGCATCATTGTTTGCAGAATTTGAATTAAAAGAAGATTGGAAATTTGGAATTTTAGGTCGCATTACGCAACGAATTGATAAATCTGTTTCTGTGCGTGTGCCGATTGGAAAAGAGCAACCGTTATTTGCTCCTGTTGTGGCAAATGCTGGAATTGATTCAGGAATTACTGCAAGCGTTGCTCCTTATGTTGTGTTTGAAGATTTGCGCGCAGGATTTGGTTTTGAAGGAAAATATACAATCACGGTTCATGAACAAGATACTTTTTCTGCACGACTGAGTGATGGATTGATAGCAAAAATGAAAAAATTAAATTATTATTCTGGATGGATTCAAGAATTTGCAACGATTCGTTTATTTTATGATATTGCTCATGATAAAGATTGGAAAAAACGACCGTTTGCATATTTTGCATGGGATATTCCTATGAATCATATTGCAGGACGTGGTTTTGCAAAAACAAATAGAATTTCTTTAGGTTGTACGGTTAATTTTTAACACGAGAACATAATGGTAAAAAGTCAAATACAAAGTATTTTGCCAGCAAAAAGCTGGTTCAGTTTATTTTCGAATGATATTGCAATTGATCTTGGTACTGCAAACACATTGGTTTATGTTCGCAATAAAGGAATTGTTTTAGATGAACCTTCAGTTGTTGCAATAAAAAATAACACAAAAAAAGTTTTAGCTGCAGGAAAAGCTGCAAAAGAGATGCTTGGCAAAACTCCTGAAAGTATTACAGCATGCAGGCCAATGCGTGATGGAGTAATTGCAGATTTTGAATTAACAGAAAGCATGCTTCGCTATTTTATTCGAAAAGTTCATAATAATCGTCGTACGTTAGTTGCCCCCCGCATGATTATAGCCGTGCCTTCAGGAATTACTCAAGTTGAGCGCCGAGCGGTTATTGATTCTGCAAAACAGGCGGGAGCGCGCGACAAGCCAATGACAATTATGGAACCAATGGCAGCAGCAATTGGAGCAGGACTTTCAATTCATGAACCTCATTGCAGCATGATTGTCGATATTGGTGGCGGAACAACAGAAGTTGCAGTGATTGCACTCAGCGGTGTTGTTTTTTGCAGATCGATTCGCATCGGTGGTGATGAAATGGATCGTGCGATCGTTTCTTACGTTAAACGAAAATATAATTTGCTCATTGGTGAACGAACTGCAGAAATTATTAAAATGCAAATTGGTACCGTAATGCTTGATGGTGCCGAATCAAAGTCACTTGAGGTTAAAGGTCGTGATTTGATTACTGGAGTTCCAAAAACAATTACGTTAACGGATGCAGAAGTCAATGAAGCGTTGCTTGAAACAATTTCAAACATTGTTGACGTTGTTCGTGTTGCGTTGGAAAATACTCCGCCAGAATTAGCTTCTGATTTGGTTGACCGTGGCATTGTGATGGCAGGTGGAGGATCACTTCTTCGTGGTCTTGATCGCTTGCTTGCAAAAGATACAGGAATTCCTGTTCGTATTGCAAAAAATCCATTGCTTTGTGTTGTTGAGGGTGCTGGTAAAGTATTAGAGCAACTTGATTTTTTCAAAGAAGCGTTAATGGATTAATATGGGTTATAAAAAACCACATCGTCAAGGTATTGAACTTAAAAAAAGATATGGACAGCATTTTTTAAAAGATCGATTTTTTGTTGATCGAATGATTCAGGCTGTTCATCTTGATGAAAAAATTTCTGTCATGGAAATTGGATGTGGTGAAGGAATTTTAACCGGCGCAATTTTGCAAGGTCCTTGTAAGCAGTTAAAAGTTTTTGAAATTGATGATCAATGGGCATCGTATGTTCATAAAGTTTACGGATCAGACAGTAGACTTAATATTGTTCATGCAAATGTGCTTGATGCTTATTGGAATTTATTGGAAAATCAAGGACCTTGGGTTTTGCTTGCAAATCTGCCGTATCAAATTACATTTCCGATTTTTCATAAAATTCAAAAAAATCGTTCATTGTTTCTTGAAGGTGTTGTGATGATTCAAGAAGAAGTTGCACAAAAAATTGTAAAAACTTCTGGACGCGATTATGGATATTCTTCATTATTTTTTCAGCATTATTTTGAATTAAAACTGCTTGATAAAATTTCTCCTGGCGCTTTTTATCCTCCGCCGTCAATTTATTCTCGCTTGTTGTATTTTAAACCAAAACAACAGTTGTTAAACATTGAAAAAGAAGAAGAATTTTGGAAATTTATTAAACTTTGTTTTCATCAACCTCGAAGAACCTTGCGCAATAATTTGGCACAATCTCATTTTGATCTTGCTCGTTTGCAAACCGAGCTTTTATTAAAACGTGCTCAACAATTGAGCATGGATGATCTTTTAAAAATATGGTCAATCCTCATAGTTTAAATTTTTTATACAAAAATTATTCATCAAGAACTGCTGATATTATTTTTTGTGTTGTTTGACAAAAACGAGCAAGACTTGAAAGAAAACTGGGTAATTTTTTTTGGGGTTGATTTTTTAACACAAGAACTGATCTACCGTTTTTTTGTCGAACTCTATCAACATCTGTTTTTTCTACATCATCCCATTCTTCAGATAAATTTCTTGTACGAGGCATCGTTGGTGGTGTTGGAAAATGAGCAATATTGGTACTTGGACTTGCTGGTGGTGTATAAAAAACGATGGCAGGATTAATAGGTGTGGTATTTGAGTTACTAGTATTTTCGATATTGTTTGGACCAGATAATGCTCTTTGTTGTTTTTGGAATAAATCATTTAAAAAATTTTCAGGAGATCTTGATCTTCTTTCTTCTTGTCTTTGACTTGCCAGTAAAATATGGCTTGAAAAAATACTGATGAAGCATAAAAAAGAAAGTTTTATCATGAAACACCTTTTGTATTTTCTTGCCTATATAATTCAATGATCTAATCGTAATAATTGATTCTTCAATATTGTTTATGATATTGTAAATCCAGTTAAAGATAAAAGATTTTAGGGGAATTTATGGGAAAAAAATTATTATTTTCTATGTTTTTTATTCAAGGAATAACTCATTTTTTATCTGCTTCTGATAGGCCATCTTCGTGGGTTTTTTTAGAATTTAATGACATTCTTCGAGCTCAACCTGTCGTTTGTCAAAAAACAGTGTTTCCAACACTGTCTGCTTGGTCTGCAGCTTGCAAAACACAGCCAAAAAATAGAGAAGGCGCTGATTTTAAAAGTGGACATTCTGGATTTGCGTCACTTGGTGATAAAAAATTGCAATGGGAAGAATTTAATCAAATTTTATCTTCTTGGTTTGAAATGATGGTAACTGGACCTTTAAAAGACTCTGTTTTATGGCAAAAATCAAATTATTATCTAATGCTAAAACCTGATAAAAGTTTTTATAATCTTAAAGAATTGCCACCATTTATGCCTTATGCTCAAAAAATTATTGCACGTCCAGGAGATCAATTTTTTATTCGTGGTGATTTGCATGGTGATATTTTTTCATTGCTTGCGCAATTAGAAAAAATGCGCAGCGAAGGTATTCTTACCGATGATTTTAGAATTATTTCAGATAATGTAACGATTTTATTTTTAGGTGATTATGTTGATCGGGGTCAATATGGATGTGAGGTTTTGTATACGATGCTTCGACTTTCACTGGCAAATCCTGATCGTGTTGTTTTTGTTCGAGGTAATCATGAAGATATTAATATTTCTGTAAGTTATGGATTTAAAGAAGAAGTTCATTTTAAATTTGATGATCCATCTCGCTTAAAACATAAAATTATTTCGCGAATGAATGATTTGTTGCCTGTGGTTTTATACATTGGTTGTCAGGATGGCGATGTCACAAATTATTTACAATGTTGTCATGGTGGTTTGGAAATTGGATATAAGCCTCAATCATTTTTAAATTATCATGGAACAAGTTATCAATTGCTCGGCTTGCTTCATCAAGAATCATTTGTCACCAGTTTTGTTCGTAATTGTGAAGAACAATCATCAGGGGGTGTAAATTGGTTAAAAAGTTGGGCTGTGAAAAATTCATATTCTGTTATGAAAGATTGGTGGGAAAGATCATGGAAAAATGTACGATCGTATCTTGAAGATAATCGATTATTGCAAAATCCATCAGGAAATGGGCTTCCATTAGGTTTTATGTGGAATGATTTTAGTGTGGGCAACAAACAGCCTGTTGTGTATCGCGATCGCCGTGGTTTAACCTATGGACAAGAATTAACACAAAAAATTTTAGAATTGCAAAGTTCCAATCGTAGTAAAATTTGTGGAGTATTTCGAGCGCATCAACATGGTGATCCTGAAATGATGGAAGCATTGAAGCTTAATTTAGGCGTGTATGAACTTTGGAGTCATAATAATGATGCAATTTGTTCTGATTGTGCTGATGAACATCATGCTAGAAATTTAGCTGGTGGCATTGTCT
>DALYET010000007.1:14666-40190 GCA_031972395.1 Candidatus Chromulinivoraceae bacterium | reverse complement strand
ATTTACTGGATCTCAGATCGTAGTCTGAGATGACTGCGGAAAAAGATCCATGCTTAGTTCCTCATCAGCAATACGGTCGTGCGAAATTCTAGCCGGTAGGCGAATTGAGCCCTTTATTGCGTTAGGGGATCTTTAAGGGTCTCCCTTAAACGCATGATTGTTAAGTATGTGCGAGCATACTTAACAAAGAAATTTGAATAATTTTGCCAATCCATACTTTGGTGCCAGTCGCGGCATGAGCGACAAATAAAAATAATCTAAAAATAAATTCTTTTTTATTTTAATCAAAATTAAAACAAACAATGTCGCATAGTCATAGAATATTTATTCTGTCATACTAAATTTCATACTATTAAAAATAAATTAAGGAACTATCATGACGTATGATGAAGCAATCATAAAAAAAGATGATTTTTTAACCTACTTAGACATTGAACGAAACGTTGCCCTCAACACCTACAAATCATATCAATACGATTTGAATCAATTTTTTACTTTTTGGAATACATTAAACACAAATTTGCCTCATTCAATCCAAGAAGCTGTTCCTAAATTTTTTATGCATCTTCACAATCTTAAAGTGCAAAAAAGTTCTATCGGTCGTAAAGTCGCCTGTTTTCAATCATTTGTAAAATATTTACACCGCAACAACATTGCCATCAATTTAAAATTGACTGCACCTCGTGTGAGCAAAAAACTTCCAACCTATCTGACAACAGATGAAATGACCTTTATGCTTGATAAATTGCCTGATGAAATGTTTTTTTCAAAGCGTCCTTTGCGAGATCAAGCAATTTTAGAAACGTTGTATGCAACTGGAGTTCGTTGTTCAGAATTAACACACATAAAATTTCAAGATATAAATTTTGATCATAAAACCATTTTAATTACTGGCAAAGGCAACAAACAACGCGTGGTATTATTTGGAAACAAAGCAAAAGAAAAACTGCTCAAGTACATTCAAACAGAGCGCATCAAAGATATAAAAAATCATGACTCTGAATATATTTTTATCACACCAACCAGTTCACGATTGACCGATCGAAGTTTACAACAAATTTTGCAAGATTTAAGCAAACAGTTACCATTTCGAAAAATAGTAACACCACATAAATTGCGTCATTCTTTTGCAACACATCTTTTAAATGCTGGTATGAACCTTCGTGCGCTGCAAGAACTTTTAGGCCATTCTTCACTTTCCACCACAGAGCGTTATACTCATGTAACTACCAAAGATTTAAAAGAATTGTATCACACCATGAATCCAATGGAATTTTTAAAAAAATAATTTTTTTACATTATTTTATTTTTATTTGTCGCTTATGCCACGACGGGCACCAAAGTATGAGTGCCCATACTTTGGATTCATGCAGCCAGGGATACCCCTTGGCAAACCCTCCGAAATAAAGGACGACTTTTGCCTTTCAGTCAAAAAGTCGCACAACCGTATTTCGGTGTTTGAAACTATGCAAGAAACCTTCTTTCCGTCATTCCCGGCTGTGAACGGGAATCCAGTTATTTATTGTTTTCATCATTAATCGAATTGGGAGTTTTTTATTTACTGGATCTCAGATCGTAGTCTGAGATGACTGCGGAAAAAGATCCATGCTTAGTTCCTCATCAGCAATACGGTCGTGCGAAATTCTAGCCGGTAGGCGAATTGAGCCCTTTATTGCGTTAGGGGATCTTTAAGGGTCTTCCCTTAAACGCATGATTGTTAAGTATGTGCGAGCATACTTAACAAAGAAACAATATTTAAAATCACAAAATAACTAACGTTAAAACTAGATGTTTCATAAATATGATGTCATATTAAATCCATATAAATAATACATTACCCTATCATCCTGACCATCGTCTAGGATCCAGTCAATTAAAAAGAGTTAAATCGTATGATCATTCATCAAAAAATTTATAACCATAAATTAACCATGGTTGCCTGGGCCATGCTTATTTATTTTACCATCATCGGATTTCGATTAATTAATCTTCAAATTGTGCAGCATGACCGTTTAAAAAAATGCAGTGAAAAAAATTTTTTACGATTTAAAACTATTCCTGCACAACGCGGCAACATTGTTGATTGTCATGGTACACCACTGGCAACCAATCAACCAATCACACAACTTTTGTGGAAAGGTTCAGGAAACACACAACTCAACGATGCTCAATTGCAAGCACTTGAAAAAATTGCAACCATTTTACAAATTGACTTGACGCAACATTATTCAAAATTAAAAAAAGCAGAAAAATTTTACCTTGAATTTGAAATTGCACAAAGTATTGGCGATGATCAACTATTTCAAATTGCAGAACAATGCTCTGATGTTGAAAATATTATTTTTAATACAAAGTTTGAACGATTTTACCCGTACAACACCCTTGCAAGTCATATTTTAGGATACTTAGGCGATATTCAATGGTGCGCTCAAGGAAAAATGGGCCTTGAAAAAATTTTTGAAGAAACACTGCGCGGCGATCCTGGCGTTACCATGCAATCATTAAATTCTTTTGGAACACTTCTGGAATCACAAGAAATTAAAACCGGATCTGCAGGATGCGATCTTGAAACTAGCATTGATTTAAATTTGCAGCTTATGATTGAAACGGCAATGCAAGATCAGCTAGAAGGGTCTTGTATTTTGATGGATCCTAAAACTGGACTGATTAAAGCTTTAGTTTCAAAACCAAATTTTAATCCTGCAATTTTTGCACAAAAATTAGATCCTGACCTTTGGAAAAATTTGCAAGACGGCAAAGCTTTGCTCAATCGAGCATTTAATGCAACCTATCCTCCAGCATCAGTCTTTAAATTGGTCACGATTGCTGCAGCACTTGAAGAAAAAATTGTCAACCCATCAGCACATTTTACCTGCAGCGGCTACACAACATTTAAAGATCGAAAATATTACTGCCACTTAAAAACTGGCCATGGCAAAATTGATATGCATGAAGTGTTAGCATTTTCATGCAACATTCCATTTTATGAACTTGCAAAACGACTACACATTGACACACTGGCCGAGTATGCCTACAAGTTTGGCTTAGGGGCAAAAACCAACATTCCATTTTCAGAACAACACGGTTTAATTCCAACGAACGAATGGAAAATGATTCACAAAGGTGAACGCTGGTGGACCGGAGAAACACTTTCTGCATCCATTGGCCAAAGTTTTTTGCTCGTCACTCCAATTCAAGTTGCGTGCATGATCGGTTCAATTTTTCAAGGATACTTGGTCAAACCACGCATTGTGCTTGATAGTGAATGTGAAAAACGACCACTTGAAATCAACCTACACACACGCCATTTTTTACAAGAATGCATGCGCCAAGCAACCATTAGCGGAACCGCACGACGCATGAACAAAATTGGCAATTTAACCATTTTTGCCAAAACCGGAACAGCTCAAGTCAAAACTCGACCAAGCGATCAAGACCCAGAAGATGAAAATGAAAAAATAAATCGAAAAGAAAAAGCACATGCATGGTTTGTTAGTTATTTTTATACCAACGAATCAGAACCACTCGTGATGGTCATGCTGCTTGAACATGTGGGTAAATCAACCCACGCCACAGCCGTAGCCCGCAAATTTTTTATAAATTTTATGAAATGGAACAAATCTCAACTTTTTTAAAAGATAAATCCTGCTGACTTAAACCATCAGCAGGATTTTATCTTTTTAACATTCAAATCAATTATCGCGCGCTTCCTTCAAGGTCAATTAATTCTGGATTTGGTTGAGTGCCAGGGCGACCACCAGCTCTTCTAATTCCTGCCCTGCTGCGTGAATTTTGTGAAACTTGATTCAATTGAGCTAGTACTTCAGCCAGTTTAGTAATTTGTTGCAGTTGCTGTGCTTTTTCTTTTACTAAATATTGATCATACGTATCATCAAATAATCCGTGAAGATCTTGTACAATGTCATCATATTTTTCTAATGTTTTCATTCGCGCTTCTTTTTGAGAATTTTCAAAAAGACTTATGACTTCATTAGTTTTTCTTAAAGATTTTAATAAATCATTAATATTCTGAGCAAGTTTTATTTTCACACCGCTATTCATACGTTTTATAGATCTTAAAACTCGCTGTGCTTGATTACTACCGTCTTCTTTTAATGCTTTTTCAACATCAGCAAGACCCACTTTCAACACTTTTTGGTCAAACAATGCTTTTATCAAATCTTTTGCAATAAATTCTATTTCTTCTAAAGATAAAAAGTCTTGTAAACCATATTCAAGAGCAATAACATCTTGTTTTAAATTATTTGCATCATAATTTGCAAATTTATTATCAACTCCTGCTTGAATAAAACCAACCAAAAATTCTATTTCTTCATTTGAAACAGAAAAAGAAGATCCCTGCAAAGCTTGATATGCCTCTACTACATCATTGAAAGTTACTTTTTTCGGACTTGTCAATTGCTCAACAAAATAACGACTTAATGGTGGCGCGATTTTCCATATTTTAGAACTTATATCTGCAAAAATGCCAGCATTGACAACCAAAATATTTGCTAACAAAATCACTTTTAATATTTTCACAAATTTTCCTTTTTTAAAAAATAAAAATTATTGTTCATTATGCACGAGCAGCTTGTTGATTTAAAGCTTTTAAAACCTCTGCAAGTTTTGCAATCATCAGCGCTGAATTACCAGAAGATTTCGGCGCTGAGTTACCAGAAGATTTTTGCAATTGATAAATACAATTTTGAACATAACCCATAAAATATGCCGTATCTTCATTTGTTATTTTATTGGAGAATGAAATTTCAGGGTTCATAAAAAAATCATTTATATCATTACCAGTCACTACAAGACGTCCTGATCTATAAATATTGAGCGCAATGCCCATTCCAACTTCTTGAACCTTTTCACGAAATTCATCTGAAGTGTTTTGCGGTTGATCATCGCCCGCTGGAGTTTTAATACGACGATGATGCTTTGGCGATGAAGTTGGCACTGGTACTGGCGATGGTGCTGACACAACTAACTGTGTTTCTAAAACCTGTTTTGCAATCTTTGCAGCTTGTTGAAACTGTAATTGTTCTTTTTCTGCCAGCTCAAGATTTTTAATTTCTATCATTTTTTGGTTATACGCTTTTTCAATTTCTTGTCTGCTAGTGATACCATCGCTATCAATCTTTAAAAATTCATTTGCAGCTTCAACTGTTTTTGCTGATGCAGGATTAACGTTAGCATCTAACAATCTTCTCTCTGCTTGCTTTACTGGAGAATTAGGCAATGAATTTACAAATGTTGTTCCCAAATCAATAAAGATCTTTTTAATTGCGGAGTTCGAAAAAAATTCGTAAAAACCTAAATAGTCGCTCTGATTTAATATCTGCTGAATGAGATCTAAATAGGATGTCCGATTGTCTGCAATATTAATTCTTTCAATAAATAAATTATACCACTCCGGCAATAAACCCGAAACATTATGTGTGACAGTATTCTCTTCTAACTTAGATTCAATAAATCGCTTCCATTGATCTTCGACTGTTTTTTGTTCATCTACACCATTTAATTCCATGCTAATATTCATCTGCATGACAGCGAGTAAAACTTGCTGTAACAACATATATTTGGAATTATTTTTGCTTGTTGGTTTTTTTATTCCTGCAGCCATCCCAAACGCATCACTGTAACTAAATACAAATATTGCAAACATGCAATAACTTATTAATTTTTTAGGTATCATAAAACTATCTCCTTTTAAAAAATAAATTTTTCAACATCATTATTTTTGCACGATCATTAGAAATATTGAAATAGTTTGCCTCCTTTTTCATTTATTTATGCTTTTTACCTATGCATATTTTTTTTAATTTCAAAAAACAATTCTTTTGAATCTATACATATTTCATGAAAAAATTCAACAAAACAAAAAACCCTGTAATTTCTTACAGGGTTTTTAATAATTGCTAAAAAAATTATGCTTAAGCTGATGCTGCTGCAAAATGTTTTTGAATTTTGATTGCCAAGCGGCTTACTTTTCGAGCTGTTGTTTTTGGATGAAACACATATTTGCCTTTTGCTCGAGCACATTGTGATTGTGCATCATTGAACAATGTTTGAACTTCTGCAGCTGTTTTTCCAGAATTCAAAGCGTCAACCACTTTTTTCATTGCTGTTTTAACTGCTGATTTACGTGCCAAATTAACTGAATGACGTTTTTGAGCTTGGACTGCTTGTTTTTTTGCTGATTTTATATTTGCCATAAAAAATAACCTTTAACCTTAAAAAACTTTTTGAATTTTGCCAGCTTTTACGCATTTTGTGCACACACTATCACAGTGAACAGGAACGCGTTTTTTATGAGTTTCTTGAGGAAGAATAAATCTCATTTTTGAAACGTTTGGATAAACCCAACGTTTTGTTTTGTTATTTGCATGGCTAACAAGATTTGCAACATGTGGTCGTTTTTCGCAAAGAGAACAAATTCGTGACATCTTGAACCTTCAATTTCTTTAAAAATATGCTTACTTTAGAGCTGTTTTTCAAAATATAATACAATCTTTAGATTACCCTACTTTTGCTCATTTATCAAATATTATCATTTGGTATCATAATTATTCTGACTGATGTTTCGGTAATCAAGGCAAATTTACCAGTAAAATCTATTTTTTGAGATAGCAAATGCTGCAAAACGGCTATTTTTACAGCAAGTTGCTCTTGCGACAACCTTAACAAAATTACTCCATAGCAGTATTTTTTATCTCTAAAAACTATATCTCCAAAATCCTTATCAGTTGTAATTAAAATTCTTTTCTGCAATGCTGCAATTTTTAAAACATCCTGATCAGCAACACCTTTAAATTGCTCTTGAATAGAAATAACATCATAACCATGACTGTGCATCCATTGTGCAACCCGTGTTCCCACGCATTCATCAACTACAAACTTCATTACATGCTCCTAATGAGCAGATATGGTCATAAATTTAATATCGTCAATGGTTTTGCTAGCAAATACCAAGCAAGCCATAATATCTTCTTTAGTAATATGAGGATAATCTTGTAAAATTTCATCCATAGAAATTCCCTGAGCCAGCATATTTAATATTAATTGAACCGTAATCCGAGTTCCTTTAATAATCGGCTTTCCAACCATGATTTTTGGATCAACAATAATTTTTTCAAGCAACTGTAAATCTGCCATAAAACGCCTTTTTTAAATAGTATTCAATATCGACATAATCATTGTACACAACTCAGGATCCCCTGCAATCAGAGTCTTTGATGTTTGATCAACGGCCAATCCATCATGCTGACTAACCCAACCACCAGTTTCTTGCACCAAAAGCACCCCTGCGGCAACATCCCACCAAGCCAAATTTTGAAATAAAACAACGTCAAACATGCCTGCTGCAGTGTAGGCCAAATCTAAGGCTACCGCTCCGTTAACGCGAAATCTGACATCAACCCCGATGTTTTTAAACAACTGTTTAACCTTGCTTAAAAACTGATCATTGCGAAGCGTTGCATCTGAAACAACCATGATGATGCCTGCTTGCTTCCAACGTTGCTGTACATTTAAAGGACGTTCATTCAAAAATGCTCCAACTCCACGCTGTGCCCAAAACCATTCTTTTGTAATCGGTTGATAAGTTATAGCTGCAATCAGCTCAGACTGCTGCATTAGCGCAACATTGATGCAAAAATAAGGCAACCCTCGAACGAAATTTCGAGTTCCGTCAATTGGGTCAATCACCCAAGTAAATTCTTGCATTTGAGCAATATTGCCCTCTTCTGCAATAACCCCTGAACCTGGCAGCACTTGAGTTAACCCTTCAATCAATCTTTTTTGACTTTCAAGATCAACATTGGTCACAATACCATGGCCTTTTTGAGATGAAATTTGAATGTTTTTACGAAATTGAGAAACAACCAAATCTCCAGTTTTTTCAATAATTGACTGCATAAGTTTAATATAATTCATACTTTTTCCAAAAATTACTCACTAATTTTTCACATAAAAAAACCTAGATTTTAACCCAGGTTTTGTCTCATTCAAGATTAATATAATATTAATTCACACGAAAAGCATGTTGAATACCAATAACCATTCGGCTTGAGAATGGAAGATTGTCAAATAAAGCTTGTTCTAATTTTGCAGAATCTTGTAAAATATTTTTATATGCAATATTTTGAGTACTATCAAAAAAAGCGATAATATCATTCAACATCTTAAATCTCATAGGAAAAAAATTCTCTTGATCTTTAGTTCGAGAAAAATCATTTCCAACCTGTAAAATCACAAATTTCAACAATTCTGATAATGTATGCGAATATCCCTCTGACTGATTAAACAAGTTATTAAAGCTTTGCTTTAATTCTTTTATTTTTTGGACCATTCCTGCTTTTTCAAATAACTTCAGTTCCGCTTCATCGATTTTTTTCTCTATATTTTCTAAATTAGTTTTAAGCGCTAATAATTTTATTTTAAAAGAATTTTCTTGTTGCTTAGCCTGATCAAAAACTTTATCAATCTTTTTTATAGCGTCTTGAAATTTATACAGTTTTAGCAGCTCATCCTGAAATTTTTGATTATAATCTGGTAAATATTTCAACCCAGTCCCTACTTCATCCTCAAGATCTACGTCATTTAATTCAGGGCCTGTCATTACAAAGCGTTGAAAAGCTTTCCTTACTCCAGAAGCTAAAGATTGACCTTGCTTCTCCGGACTTTTTTGCAAATCTCTGACGAATTGAACAAATTTAGAAGGTGAAGTTGCTTTTTTAACAACAAAATCTTCTGAAGAATCTCCTAAGCCTTCTGCTGGTGACAAATCATTAAACCAACCTAATGAAACAATGACCATCAGCATTAAAACTTGTTGCTTCATGATAACCTCTTTTTATTTTTCATTTCCTTCTTGATACTTTTTCAATCCATACAAAGTACCAGCTCCAACACCAATGTTAACCCCAGAATAAAATCTATTTTTATTTTTTTTATCCGAAAATTGACCTGCATACATTTTTGCTTTCACATGTTCTTCTTCTATTTGCGCAAGCAATTCTTCAATTCTTAAATCTCGATCAGCAATAACCAATACCAGAAGATTTTTTAATGTAACAAGCTTATCTACATTCAAACGATCATCCGGATCATACTGATTTTTTAAATTATCCAACTGTTCTTTTTTTGCATGCAAAAATTTTCTTTCTAATTCATAAAACATTAGTTGATCTTTTAAGCTTTTTTCTGCAATTTTTTGCAATTCTGGCATAAAATCATTCCATTCGTTATACAACAAAAGTCTAAAATCCTGAATAGGATCAACGACCTGCAAAAAGGCTGTTGGATTGTTATCATCAACATACGAATATAAATTAGGATTATTTAATCCATCCATATAATTAAAGCCTGGATTCATTGAAACCCATCGAGATGAATCTTGTAAATTATTTTTTACAGATTTTACAGCAACTTGTAAATCTTCAGGGTGCAATTTTATTTCAGGAATAATTGGTTCTTTTTTTTGTAAAGCTGGAGAATTTCCTGCGTTCATTCTTCTTTCCATCCTGCTTGAAAATGTTCCCGATTCTTTAACCAAATTTGAAGAATTTGGATTATCTGAAAGATTTGCATTGAATTGCTTTAAACCATGAGGAAAAGATCTAAAAACTGGAGTAGTTGAACTATACATACCATTTAAAGATGCTTGTAGCAGAAAACAAATACTTAATAATCGTAAAGACACTGATATTTTACTCATTATAATCTCCATTTATTGCATAATCATCATATAAAATGTATCAACTGCGCATCCAAAAAGTCAACAATAAAGCAAAAAATGGCTTGATTTTTCACAAAAAAGATTAACTTTTTCAAAAAAAAGCAAAATGCGCTAACAAAATATTGCTTTTTTTCTGCGCAAAAATATATATTTATACTATAGACCCTTAAGGAGACTTTTATGAAAAAAATAATTCAGCTTTTCATATTTTTACAAGCTATTGGATTATCTAGCATAATCCAACCAATGGCAAAAACTTCAACAAAACTTACAGTCTCCGCAAAGCCAAAAATGCATTTTCCCAAAAAAGCTATTTCAGAAATTTATAAAGATATATCTCAAAAGTACTCAAATATTACCAATAGCCGTATTTATACAGATTTTTTTGAACCAATTTACGTTGGCAATAAAGCAAATGAATGGGGTCATCAACTAATCAATTTTTATAATACTCCAACAAAGGCTTACAAAAATTATCTAAGCCAAAAAGGACACAAAACATTTTATAAAAAAATATATCAACAATGGAAAAATAACTTAAGCCAAGAGGAGTTGCAACAACACCATGACGTAATAAAATCTTATGAAGAAAGTTATGAAAATTATTTTATAAATCCCACAGACCCTGACCTGCAACAAGAACTTCTTCATCAAACTCAACGTATTTATCAAACACTACATGATCATCCAGCATCAATTTCAAAAAACTACAACGAATCATTTGAAAAAAATGATTATAGATTTATTGATTAAAAAAGAGCCTGTTTTCACAGACCCTTTTTATTTATAACCAAAAAATATTTATTCTGAAATTAAACGTAAATCTTCACGTGGCGTGATGCCTAAAAGTTCATAAATTTCTGCGGCATACATTGTTTCTTTATCAAGTAACGCCGTTGCAAGTTTATCCAACTTATCACGATTTTGTGTTAAAAGATTTTTTGCTAAAGCATATTGCTCATTTAAAATTCGAGAAATTTCTGCATCAATCATTTCAAATGTTTTTTCTGAATAGCCGCCTTTAGTTTCAAAGCTATCAAAATAAACTCGTTTACCCAAAGCATCACTCATGCCATAGTAACAAACCATCGCTCGAGCTTGCTCGGTTGCAGCTTTAAAATCACTGCTTGCGCCTGTTGAAAGTTCATGAAACACTAACTCTTCTGCTGCTTGTCCTGCCATTGCAGAGGCAATATTTGCTAAAATTTCATCTTTGGTGCGATTGTATTTGTCACGCTCTGGTAAAAAGTGCGTTACACCAAGAGCACGACCGCGAGGAATAATGGTAACTTTGTGCAAAGGATCTGTTTTTTCTGGCATCAATAAACGAACCAGCGCATGACCACCTTCATGGTACGCTGTAACTTTTTTATCATGTTCAGTCAAAATCATAGTTTTTGATTCTTTGCCAAGCATAATTTTATCACGAGCTTCTTCAAATTGAAGCATTGTTACTTCATTTAAATTATTTTTAGATGCAATGATTGTTGCTTCGTTGACTAAATTTCCCAAATCAGCACCCGTAAATCCTGGCGTGCCTCGAGCAATTTTTTTCACATCAATATCAGAACTGACTTTTACTTTTTGCAAATGAACTTTTAAAATTTCTTCACGGCTGATCAAGTCAGGAATTGGAACCACGATTTCACGATCAAAACGACCAGGACGAACCAACGCTTTATCTAACACATCAGGACGATTTGTTGCTGCAAGAATAATAACTGGTTCTTTGCTTACTTCAAAACCATCCATCTCAGTTAAAAGTTGATTTAATGTTTGTTCGCGCTCTTCATTGCCACCACCCATAGCATTGCCACGCTGACGACCAATTGCATCAATTTCATCAATAAAAATAATGCATGGTGCTTTTTTCTTTGCTTCTGCAAAAAGATCACGAACGCGAGATGCACCAACACCAACAAAAACTTCTATGAAGTCAGAACCGCTTGTGCTAAAAAACGGACAATTAGCTTCACCTGCAACGGCACGAGCAAGCAATGTTTTACCAGTTCCAGGTTCTCCGACAAGCAATGCTCCACGGGTCACTTTTGCACCCAAACGTTGGTATTTTGCAGGATCTTTTAAATAATCAACGATATCTTTTAAATCTTCTTTTGCTTCATGTGCCCCAGCAACTGATGAAAAACGTTCTTTGATCATGGCAGGCATAAACATTTTTGCTCGGCTTTTGCCAATGTTGAACAATCCACCACCAGCACCACCATTTTTTCCACCGTTGCGCATTTGACGCATCATGTACCAACCAGAAAAAACTGCAAAAAAGAGCAGCAATCCAATCACAATAAAAACATGCCATGCGCCAGCAGACATTGGCGGAGTTCCCACAGAAAAATCCACACCTTGCTGTTCCAACAAATCAAAATCAGTTGGACGCTGTGCAACCACCGTTTGAAATTTTTGATTATCTTTGGTTAATCCGTCAACAAATTGACCAGCAATCATGACTTTTTTTACGTTGCCTTGACGAACTTTGTCTAGAAATTCTTTATAAGAAATAGTTCCAATATCTTGCGCGTAATCAGTAAGCTTGGTAAGCACTGCTAAAAGTCCTACCGCAATGACTATACCAATAAATACGCCCTTTGGACCGAATGAATTAAATGGTTTATTAGGTTTCATAGTACCTTTTCGTTCATTTAAGTGTTAATAACCTTAGATTAGCTTTAAATTTCCCCTACTTTTACTCTCTGCTTTATTGTCTTTAATTGTAATCAAAATATCTGATTATGTCGATTTTTTGTCATTCAATATTTAAAAATTGTCATTAGGCTTGCAAATAACAACAAACATGCGATACTAAAGATAGTATTATTATTCCATATTACTGATACTAAAGTACATTTGAAAAATAAGTAGAAAACTTAGCTTTAAGAGTCGAAACGGTCAGTAACAGTATTTAAAGGTCTTATTGTATGAATAACCAACATACGGTTTTTATTGGTAATCTTCCATTCAGCACTCAGAAGTCAGAACTTCAAGAAATGTTTGAAAAATTTGGAAGCATCACTGAAATCCACATCCCAGTTGATCGCCAAACAGGCAAATCTCGCGGTTTTGCATTTGTTTCTTTTGAAGCAGAAGAAGCTTCTCAAGCAGCACTTGAAATGAACGGCCAAGAAATGAATGGCCGAACAATCAAAGTTCACATGGCTCATGGCAAAAAAGAAAACGCAGGCGGCACAGGCGCTCCTCGTTCAGGCGGATTCCGTTCTGACCGTGGCGGCGAACGTCGTTCAGGCGGCGGCTTTGGTGGCGGTGGTTTCAGATCACGCAATGACGGTGGAAACCGTTGGTAATTTAACTCCTCCAGAGTTATTTGCTTAGAAATTAAAATACCTGCTGTAAAAAGCAGGTATTTTTTTATGTTAATTTTTAATTAAAATTTTTATCATGCACTGTAGCCGTTAGGACATCTTGCTTTACCACAATCATAAATCTCTTCTACTTCTGTTATTAATCTTCTAGGTGCTACTACAGGCGGTCTGGGTCTGTTTGCAATTTTATACCAAATTCGACCGAGCATTAACCCGCCAGCTGCAACTTGCATTCCTATGTTCATTTTACATTCTGTTTCTGTTTTAGGCGGAAACATAAGATAATCTGTTGCAAGCCCAGCTGAAAACATCGCTATACCAAAATCAGCTAAATCAAGACTTCCCGTTTTATGATTTATCATTCCTAAATTCAAAGCATAAACACCCAGAGCTGCGGCATATCCTTTTGCTTCTCCGGCTTGCAAAAAACTTAAAGAACTAACCATAAAAAATGCTAAAATAATTACTATTTTTTTCATAAATCCCCCTAAGGACTTTTTGTAAACTATGTATGTATCATAGCAAATTGACAATTTTTTCGCAAAAGCCAAAAGCCTTTTTATCGCCCTAAAATTCCCAAACATTCATCATAAATTGGAGAACAATCAGGATACGAACAAGCATCATGCTCACTGGTTAAAAATTTGATAGCACCCGTTGGTACATACAATTGAGCAATGCGAGAAATATTGCCTTTATTGTATCCAAAAACAATAAAATTGCCACACGAAGACCAACTTCCTTCTTCTTTGCTACCGGGCGAATTAGTAATTTGTGTATGCATTCCTGTTTTTAAATCATACGTAAAAAGTTGCATTCCAGAACCAATCATTTTTGAATAAACCAATTGATTTCGCACAGCACTGTAATTTGGACAAGCACAATATCCACCATCAGTAATTCTTTTTAAAGACTTTGTTGCAATGTCTAAAAGATAAATTTGAGGCTTATGTGTTTCAAAATCAGACACAAAAGCAACTGTCTTGTTATCAATAAAACATGGCGCAATATTTTGACCATCGTTAAACGTTAATCGCTGATATTTTCGCTGTTTTGTTTGTTCATCAATAAACGAAAGATACAACTGACTTGACCCATCTTTTGACAGACAAAAAATAACTTTTTTACCATCATTGCTAAATGTTGGCTGCATATTCAAACCATCAAAATGACAAATCACTTTGCGCTTGCCAAACATATTGCTTAAAACAAGTTGCACATTTGAAAGCGTATTTTCTGAATACAAAAGCAATGGTGATGCTGGATCATTGTTCCATCGTGGCGCAAAACTAACCGTTGGAGCATCAATAAACAATTGCGCGTTTGATCCATCAAAATCCGCCACCCAAATTTGTTTGTATGGTTTTTCACGACCATATTTTTTACGCCAAATTTGTTTGCAAAAAGCAATTTTTGATCGAAAACAACTTTGACATCCAAAAAGTTGTGGCCATACTTCATCTGCAATGGTATGCGCCACATAATCAATCGTATTTTTATTTTTTTGAATTTTTTTTCCCGCAATCATACTCATTGATTCAACATCATACAAGCGCCAAACCAAAAAATCTTGCTCTTTGGATAAAAACAATCCAGCACTAATCTCTGAGCTGAAAAGTTTTTTCATATCTGATTGATGCACTAATTTTGCAGAATGCTGCAACACAATATTACACTGGCCACTCCATTCAAAATCTTTTTTTAACCGATCTGTTAACTTTTTTAAATCATGATCCTGAGAACCAACGATAACAAAACCAACAGAAACTTTTTTAGTTTTACAAGCTTGTACACTAATTTGAATATCAGTCGATGATTCTTCAAAATTCGATTCGCCAGCATGAACTAAAGTAACAAGTGACAACATTAAGAAAAAACAATTCTTTTTCATGATGCTCCTAAGACAATGGTGATACTTTTGTTAAAAACTTCTTTTGGATAGTCAATTTTTTGCAATGTTTTTTTAGCCGTTGCGTCATACACAAACACCCCAGAACTTTTAACAATTTTTGTTTCAAGCGCTTGACCATTTTGATCAACTTTAACACGAATTTCACACTCAATATCTGATTTCATGCCAACCGGCGGCGTCCAAACTTGTTGAATTTCATGCTGAATTTTTGATCCAACAATTGATTGATCCAGTTCTTCATACCCAATAAAAACAACATTATTTTCATCAAAATCATCATCAGTTTCAACAACATTCGCAGTTGCAACGATTGGCGAAATTTCTACAACCTCTTGTTTTTCAACAATTGGTAATTCTTTTGGTTGCTCAATAGTTGGTTTTACTAATTCTTCAACCAATGATTCTTCTTGAATTTTGGTTATTGCTTTTTTTGACTTTGATTTTTGCAACGATTGTTTTTTTTCAGCTTTTAAAGCGACTGAAGCTTTTTGTTTTTGTAATTGTTTGGTCGATTTTGATATTTTTTTGTTTTTTAATGATGCTTTATTTTCACCAGAGGCGATTTTTGTAGTTGCTTTATTATTTTTTTTGCGCTGATAGGTTTCAAGATCAAGCACGTTTGATTTTTTTAGCGATTGCGATTCATGAGAATTTTGTCCACGTTTTTTTTGATCAACTCGTTTTTGCAATGGCATTAAAACATAGGTTGCGCCCGTCTGAGAAAGCGAAATTTTATAACGATCTTTTCCGGCTTGAAGCCATCCAATAAATCCATACAGGCCAAACATTATAACATGCGCCCCAAAAACAATACCGATTAATTGTAAAAAAAATAAACGTCGCGCTGAAAAACATCCGAAAGTTTTGTTACAAAGCGCGTTTGGTAGCCAACGCCACATACTTGATGCCTCCAGCAACTTTAATCGTATCAACCAAATCAATCACTTTGCCATACGGCACGCCTTGGTCAGCTTTTACAAACACAATGTCATTGGAATCTTTTTTTACAAGCTCTGCAAGTTTTTTTAACAATGGCTGCAATGCAAATTCTTGTCCGTTCAAATACATTTTTCCAGCTTTATCAATAAAAACCGTCAAGTCTTGCTGTGTTTGACTTTGCGGCATATTATCATCAATTCTGCTTGATGGAAGTTCAACTTTAATCACATTGTGCATCATCGGTGTGGCCACCATAAAAATAATTAAAAGTGTTAACGCAACGTCAACTAAGGGCGTCACGTTAATTTCTTGCATCGCATGGGTTCGATTTTTTAAACGACGTAAACGAAATCTTCTCATGAAATCCCCTTTTTTATAAATTTATTTCTTCTGGTGCAAATTTTTGCTCAATTGATTCTGCAGATTCTTTTCTTGCTGGAGCAATCATTGAAATTCTGACCAGCGTTGAAACTTTGTCCGTCATGGTTAACAGTGCATACTCAATATCTTTCATGCGCACCATGATGTACTGTGAAAAAATCAATGCAGGAATCGCTACAAACAACCCTGCAATCGTGGTGATTAAAGCTTCAGAAATTCCAGGAGCAACAGCCACAATGTCTGCCGATTGTTTTTCACTAATTCGAACGAATGCATGAATGAGCCCCCAAACTGTTCCAAAAAGACCTAACAACGTTGAAATTGAAGCGCTTACCGATAAAACTGATGTGTAAGATTCTTCATGATACATCACATCATCAATCACACCATCAGCCTGCAGTTGAAAAAGTTCAATTGTTTGATGCTCTTTTGCTTGCTTTGCAAATGATAAAAATTGCACAAGCACATAACCTGGCAACGTTTTTTTATGATCTTGTGCAATCAAAAGTACTTGAGAAACATTGGTAGCAGATTTCATTTCAAAAAGTACGCTGTCACATTGATGTTTTTTTATTCTGAGTAAAATTAATTTGTACAACGCTACAGCCCAGCAAATAACCGACATAAAAAATAAAGCTGCCATAACGATTTTGGTAATAAGATCACTTTGAGTTATCAAACTCCAGATAATATTTGTGCTTGCCATTTCATTCATACAAAACCTTTACTTTTAAAAAATATTTTTGATAAAAAGCAGTCTAACACAAAACGAAATGATACACCTCTGTTATTTTTACAAAAAATGAAAACAAATATTTTTAAACTTTAGCTAGGATTTCGAAAACAATGTAACAACAAATTGACGATGTAAACGTTCTTCGCTGTATAAGGCTGCACGTTGTTCAATTTCTTTATCTTGAATGCAATGTGAAAAATACTTAAAGGCATCTGAACTATTTTCAATTTTTTCTCGCAAGCGTGATTCTTCACTGTAAATGCATGATCGCAAAAAAATTTGCATTTCTTTTTCAAATTTTATTTCAGAATTAATTTCATGCGCACGCCACTGACAAATAACTTCGATACTGCTTGAATGTCTTTTTAGCTTGCGCGAACAAGATGAATGCCACTGCTCAAATTCTATTGTTTTGCGCTTTTTAGATTCTTTTGCTACAAGCTCCGTCATTCTTTGTCTTATATTTTTTTGTTTTTTTAAAAATTCTTCAGGGCCTTCTTGATAATCTATAAAATCTCGTTCAAAAAAAATATAATACAATTGCACTTTTCGCATCCAAATCATTCTTTCAAATTTTTCTGACTTTGAAACTTCCATCAAAAGAGACTCTGCTGGATGGAGTAGATGAAAATTAGCAAAAAAGAATGCGATTAAAAAATATTTTTTATGCATGTTTTATCTTTTTAAAATTATTAATTTAAATTTCACCCAATCAACAATTTCGGGTGAAAAATGTTTTGGGCAGGCAGAATAAGCGCAGGTGCAGCTGATGACGTTAATGGTTTGCATTGTTTTTTCATTAAATTCCTTTAGTTGCAATTTAAAAAATATTATAATTCACCTACCATAAGCTAGTTTATATTATATGAATTTCAATTAAAAGAATTAAACATGAAGCTTTTATTGTTTTTATTTTAAATATTCTTTTTGTACCATTTTTATTTTCATCAAATGAACGGCTTTTGAAAATTTACAGCAAAGTTGCAGTAATGCTTCGTGAAGAAGAACATGGATATAGTTTAATGTTTGATACTGATGAATTTAGAAAAGGCTCTCGTGAAGATGTACCAAATCAATTCTTTTGTGATGAATTACGTAAACCAATAACAAGCAAATATCAAGCTTATCATCAATTTATTCCTGTTGAAGAATATCAAAATTTTTTTATACCTTGTTTTACACGAGAAGAAGCTCAATCCCTCGTTGATCAAGCATCAATTATTGACAGAACACAACAAGCAAGAATTTTTCAATTTTTGACTACAGGCACCTTTGAACCTTTACATCATAAACCATTTCAAAATTGTATTGTATCAACATCTAAAATATTAAGACGTGGACTTCATTTTTTAAACTCTAAATTAGAACTATATGAAAAACATCATATGGAATATCATCATCCAAATACTCAGGGCCTAGGGATGTTAAAATGTTTTAATAATTGTAGATATTTCGGATCAGAAACCGTACGTGAAATTATTCTACGACATAAACCAAAACAAACAGTACCCAAAGGCAGATTTCGATCATCTTCAGAAGATGACGACTGAATTCTTTGCTAATTGCAAAAAAATGCATACCTAATATACTTATTGTTAATATTTCATACCAATATTTTTAGGGGTTTTATGAAAAACAAAATCGTTTTTTTATTTTTATTTCCAAACTTGAATACTTTTGCTAACACATCTGATGAATATAAACCAACATCAAAAGAACAAGCAGAAGTTTTTTTTCAAGACTATATCAAAAATTTACATAATTTTAATCAATGCTTTAAAATGTTAGATCTTTTAACTGATGATAAAACTCAAGAGATGCCCGAAGAAATTAAGATTGTTTTATTAAAAACAATCCAAACCTATAACTGTTGGAATCATTTTTCTTTTCAAAAAAATCCAGCCATACTTTCTGACAATGCAGCAACCAGAGCTATGATTCATGGCATAAAAAAAATCCATGATAATTATCGCAACGAAGCAGAACGGGAACTTGCTCAAAATATGAATAAAACATCTGCTCAAGAAATTGATGATTTAAAAAATCGCATTACTAAAGAAGAAAAAGCACGAAAAATTGCTGCTGATAATGATTTTGTTGCTCAAATAAAGCATCTCATCATGAATTCTATTAAGTAATTTAAATTTTAAAAAAATAAGAAGGCCTTTTTAAAAAGGCCTTCTTATTTTTTTAAAACTTTTTTGATTAATTTTGATTTATCATGAATGCCATCATGCAACTGTAATTCGTACGCTTTTTTTAAAAGATCACCCAATTCTTTGCCTTGAGCATGATTCAACAAATCTGTTCCCTGTAAAAGTGGCTCTTCTGCATGATGCAAAACTTTGGCATTTTTAGCTTCAATCACAAACGCTTCAACATCTTCTTGATTGTACCAACATGATGCAACTTCACTTAAAAATTGAAGATTAAAATATGGCTGCGTCCAATATGCAAGCCATTTGTAAGCCACTGAATTATTCTGCTTGATCATCATCGGAACATACAAAACATACCAACTTAATTTTGCAATGCGAGCTATCAAATCAGTTGAGCCAATGTATTGTTTTAAAAATGAACTTAATGCTAATATTTGATCTGGATTTATTTTTTGATTCACAGCTACCTGTTGCAGTACATCATCAGTCAAACCTTGAACGATTAAGGCCCATGATGCCATATTTTTTTGTTCTGGTGTAAATTTATGATGATTAGCAACAGCGTCCAAACGCTGATAAAAATTTTTGTGAAAAGAAATTTTAGGAAAAATATCATGCAATCGATCAATATAATGCAACCAAACAAAACCTTTTGAAGGATATGCTGACTTTGTAAATAATTTTAAAAACTCTTGCTCAATGCGCTCAACAGAAATGGTGCTAATATCCATAGTTTTGCAAACTTGACTTAATGTTTCATCCACTTTCATATCAAATCGAGCTGCCAGTTGCATCACTCGAAATAAACGCAGCGGATCTTGTACAAAAAAAGTTACATCAGTTGCGCGCAAAATCTTTTTTTCAAGATCTGTCATACCATCATAAGGATCAATCAATTCCAAAGAAACAACATCAATGCCCATAGAATTAACCGTCACATCGCGACGTCGAAATGCTTGTGCAAAACTCATATCAGGATCAAGATGTACGGTTGGTTTTCGACCAAAACTGTCAGTTCGAGGAATAGACCAATCAGCATCAAATCCATGAATGCGAAGCACTCCAAATGATTTACCCACAAAACTGACTTTGCCAAATTTTTGTAAAATATCTTGTAAATGATCAAATGAAAGATGGTACACTTCAAAATCAAGATCACAACTTAAACAACCAAGCAAACAATCGCGCACCGTACCACCCACTAAAAGTACTCGACCACCTTGTTGATAAATTTCATCAAATATGTTTTTAACTTGAGGACTTTGCTGTATAATCTTTGCAATACAAATATGAATACGTTCTTGAAGTTGAGTCATATAATTTTCCACCATCCCAGGATGTAAAGTCTATGAAAAATTTTTTAAACAAACATTTATTTTTTGCACTACTCTTCATTACTATACCGATCCAAGCAAAAATATCTACAACAAAGATATCAAACAAAATTTCTTCTTTTTTTTCAAAAAGCAAAGAGGAAACTATTCATCAAGAATTTAACAATGTCACACGTTTAGAAATTTTTTCAAATCATGCTGCAATCAACATTGAATGTTGGAAACAAAATTGCGTCTTAGTTGAACTTAAAAAAAAGGGTAATGCGGCATTTTTAGAAACCATTCAGTTAAAGACTTTAAAAAAAGATGGGACTTTGCAAATTTCAACTGACATGCAAGATGAAACTATTTCAGGCACTGCAACCATTCGTATTTTAGTACCGAAAAATATCGCTATACATGCTCAAACAACATCAAAATCAATCATCATTAAAAAAGTTTCAGGTCCTTTAGAAATTGCGTCTGATTACGGAGATGTATCAATTATTCAAGGAAGCAATACCGTTATTGCAAAAACACAGCATTCAAATATTTTAATTCAAAGAAAAAAAATGAAATCTGATCACACTTTAAATATCTCAAGTTTATCAGGTAACATAACACTTGCCGTGCCACAAAATATTAATGCTGACTTGCAAGCTCACACAACATCAGGCAAAATCATTTCTGATCTTTTTGTCACACTGCATCCGCAAACAATACAACTACATGAAGAAACTTTTAAAAACATGCATCATCACGTTCATGGCATGATCGGACAACCAATATTGCATGTTGAACCTGCAACAATTTTGCTTTCAACAGAATCTGGAAATATTAAAATTTATGGCTATGATCACATCAACAAAAAGAAATAAAAAAGGATATTGTATGAACAAAAAATTATTAATCGCACTTTTTAGTTATGCCACATGGACCAATCCTTTAAACATGGTGGTTCAAGAACTTCAAATATCAAAACAACAAAAACAAATACAACTTGATCTTGCACTCGAACACTCTGAAAAAATTTTAAAACAAACACTCAGCGTTTCTGTTGATAACCCTCACGCAACACTCGGGCAAATTTCAATCAACCCTGGAGCAACTCAACAATACTTACCTGAATTTTGTAATTCCAAAGAAATTTTTGATCAAAGCACAACGCTGCTCATGCCAATCTCGATTGATACGAATCAACCAGTAAATCCAAACATACACGTTAGTTTTTTACTACTACCACAAAACAAAATGACTGAAAAAATTATTACTGTTTCATTTAATGAGCTTGAAGAAAATGAAACACATGAAACATATCAACAACACACAAGCAACAGCGCTGCTGAATTACCATCAAAAAAAAGTTTTTCAGAGTCACTGCAAAATTTAGTACAAACAACAGAAAGCAATTGGATTCGATTACTTTTTGCATTTTTACTTGGACTTCTTTTAAGCTTAACTCCATGCATTTATCCAATGATTCCAATCACTATTGGAATTTTGCACAGTCAAGGACAAAAAACATTACTACATAATTTTTTTGGATCATGTTGCTACGCATTCGGCATGTCAACTATGTTTGCGGCTTTAGGACTTTTAGCAGCATTTGCCGGTGCTTCATTTGGCAGTCTTTTATCACAACCAATCTTTGTGTTAGTACTTGTTGCATTTATTAGTTACATGTCATTAACCATGATTGGTGTGATTGATTTAAAAATTCCAGCATTTTTACAACGAAGCACGAACATGAATTCAAAAATGCACCCATTTTTATCAGCATATCTTTTTGGTTTAATTAGTGGATCTGTAGCATCGCCATGTGTTTCTCCAGGCCTTGCTCTACTTTTAACCATTGTGGCAACCATGGGAAATATTTTTGCAGGATTTTTATTACTATTTTGTTTTGGCATTGGTTTAAGCACACCACTCATTATTATTGGAACTTTTTCATCATCATTAAATATGATTCCTCGTGCTGGTCAATGGATGGTTGAAATTAAAAAAGCATTAGGTTTTGTTATGCTTGCAACCTGTTTATATTATTTAAATAATATTTTACCAACGTTTGCAATCAACTGTGTAATCACGCTCTATCTTTTATTTACTGCATTATTTTATATTCTTGATGCACAAAAAGATTTTAACTCTAAAACAAAAACCATAAAAAGCCTGCTTGGCATTATTTTACTTGCTTTCACGGTTGTTATGGGTTTTCGTACCTATGATCAAATGAATAAAAAAAATCATGTTCAAACAGAGCAAGGTGTTGCGTGGATGTATGATTATGATCAAGCAATCAATAATGCAAAAAATGAAAACAAATTGATTTTGCTTGATTTTTGGGCTAATCATTGCACTATTTGTAAAGCTATTGATAAAAAAATATTTCAAAAAAATGTAGTATGGGATGCTTTAAAAGATCAAATCATTTTTGTTAAAGTTGATTGCACTCATAGTGCTGACGTTCACGCATCCATGCTTAAAAATTTATTTAAAGTTTTTGCACAACCTGCAATTTTGCTTATTGATCCTAACACACAAGAAATTGTAAAAAAATGGTCAAGCGAGCCGTACAGCATGACCCCTGATGAATTTGTACAAGCAATTCAAAATGTCTAACAAATAATTTTTATAAAAAGAAAGCCGGCTGATTGATACAGCCGGCTTTCTTTTTATATTTTTATGCTAATTTTTTACGTCGTCGCAAATCATCAACTTTTCGTTGTTTATTTTTTTGTAAATCACGCTCGACAATGTGCATGGTCTCATCAATAAGTGAATACATATCTTTGCCTTCACGCTTAACCATAACATCAAAATGTTGTGTTTTGATTTTAACCTCTACAATGTTGATATGATGGGTATGATGCCCTTCAAGAACAACATGTAAAAATATAGAACTTGGATCTTCTTTGCCAAAGTATTTTTTAAATTTTTCAAAATATTTTGCAACGTATTTTTCCATGGCGCCAGATGGTTCCATACCTCGAAAAACTAATTCTAATTCCATAATAATACCCTTTTTATCTGAAAATAGCTTACTATCATGCTAACATGATGGCCCATTCAAGTATAGTTATGAATGAAAATTTAATCTTTTGATTCTATTCTTTTAGGTTTACTTTGCGTAGCGCGAGTTTTTTCATGAAAAATCACAGGTACACTTTTTAAATCAACAGCTTTGCGCAAAACATTTTCAAAAAATGCTTTATGACTATCATCAAAAATAACCACATTCTTTACGACCAACTCAATACGCATTGGTGCATTACCAACTTGTCGAGCTTTGTATAAAAATATCTGTTGTCCATTTTTAAAAATTGGTGTTTTTGAAATTGCTGATACAAAAAGATCGGTTAAAAAACGATCCGACAATTTCATGCCAAATCGATTCCAAACCTCTTGCACCATTGGCAAAATTTTACCAATATTTTTTTCAGTTTTACAAGAAATATTAATCGTTTCGAGCTTATTTAAAAAGTATTTATATTGATCAAGCGATGAATCTAAACGCTCTTTTTTATAATCATCAAGCAAATCTTGTTTATTAAAAAGCACAATAACAGCAGAACCATTATCAAAAGCATACGACGTTAATTTTAATTCTTGCGCCGTCAGTTCCGGTTCGTCCACATCAACCACGAGCAAAACAATGTGTGCACGCTTTGCTGCTTGCAAAGCATTGGTTACCATCATTGATTCAAGCTCTGTATCAACGTTATGTTTTTTACGAACACCTGCAGTATCAATCAATTCAATCACGTTTTTATTAAAAGCAATACGCTTTCGAAGCGCTTCACGTGTTGTCCCTGCAACTGGTGAAACAATAGAAAATTCTTGATTTAACAGTAAATTCATCAGTGATGATTTTCCAGCATTTGGTCGACCCAAAAGCGCAACTTTAAATTCAGGAGTATCATCAATCACTTTTTCAGATAATTTGATTGTTGCTAATTTTGCAACAACAGCATCAAGCACATCGGCAACATTTCTTGAATGCACTGCAGAAACACCAAAAACTTCTTCAAATCCCAAATTGTAAAATTGATTAAGCATTTCATCTTGATGTTGTGTATCCACTTTATTAACAAGAACAATTACTGGTTTACCCAAAGTATGCAAAAGTTTTCGAATTTGCATATCTTTTTCTGTCATACCTGTTTGACCATCCACAACAAACAAAATAACCGAAGCAAGATCCAAAACTTTTCTAACTCGTTCTGTAACCATGCAAGTCATGGTGTCAGATGATTTTTTACAAAGATCAATACCACCGGTATCAATAATTTCAAATTTAACATCGTTCCAAGTTACAAAATCAGTAACCATGTCGCGAGTAACACCTTCAAAATCTAAAATTAAACTTTTTACATGTGGCGCAATACGATTGAACAATGACGATTTTCCAACATTGGTTCGTCCAACAATCACCACTTTATGCATCAAACTCATGAGTATCCTTTACAATTTCTTTCACGCTGCCCCCAAAATGATCAAGCAAAGCATGGGTAATTTTCCATTTTTTAGTATCTGAAAGATCCACAGAACTTTCTTTTGTTACTTTCTTTTGTGATATCAATGAATAATTTTTCACTGTCGGTTGCGCTTCAACCGATTTTTGCAGTATTGGTTTTGCCATCGTTGCAACTTCTGCAATTTTATTAAAATCAACGACTAAAACAGTTTGAAAACCAAAAATACGATCTAAATACTGCTGATATATTTTTTTTTGCTCTATGAAAAGATCTTGAAACAAAATAAATTTTTTCAATGTTGCAACATGAACAATTTTTTGAGCTTGATCAAATGCTTGAAATTCTGTTGCAAAAAGTATTGATGCAAGCACTGGATCAACATGAGCCGCAACTGTTTTTACAAACATATCCCATTGCGACAATGTATCAAAAGTTTGAATTTGATGTGACACTTCTGACTTAACCTGTACAAGCGCATCATTCAATTTATTTTTTTTTTCTAATAGGAGTGAAATTTTTTTTTCTAGGAAAC
>DALYET010000007.1:0-14656 GCA_031972395.1 Candidatus Chromulinivoraceae bacterium | reverse complement strand
TCATGAACGTGTTCATGATTTGTTAACATTGTTGCTGAAACATTGTAATGTTGCAGCGATAATCGCAACATCAAAGATTCAAACAATAATTGCTTTTTACTTGTTTTTGTTAATACCATATCAATTGAACACAACTCATCAAAGCATTCAATTAAATCTTGCACCAAAATAGATTGAACAAAACTGTTTAATTCTTCACTCATCCCAAGAACATATTTCGGAGCACCTTGATACTTAATAACAATAGCGTCATACAAAATTTCAATACTTCGTTTCACTAAATAATCAATTGAAATTACTTGATCAGACCAAGCATTAAAAATTTTTGATAAAGCTAATTGATCTTTCATAGCAATACATTGAATCATGCTCAAAATAATTTGATCATCAATATACCCCAAAACTGAAAGCACTACAGATTTTGTAACTATTGATGACGCAAACCGAGCTTGCTCAAGCAAATTAATAGCATCACGCAAAGAACCCTGCGTTACCTTTGCAATCATTTCCAAACCATCACGCTCAAATGCTATTGATTCTTGTTTACACATATTTTCAAGATGCTGTGTGACTGTTTCAACATTGACAGGATTGAAAAATAATTGAAAACAGCGCGATCGAACCGTATCTGGTAATTTGAAAGCCTCTGTTGTTGCCAAAATGAATACAACAAATTTTGGTGGTTCTTCTAATATTTTTAAAAATGCATTAAATGCCGCTTTACTGAGCATATGCACTTCATCAATCAAATAAATTTTTCTCTCACCTAAAATCGGTAAAAATGAAGAAGTATCAATAATATTTCGAATATTATCAACACCTGTGTACGAAGCTGCATCAATTTCTATAAAATCAGGATGACGCCCTTGTTTCATAGCAATACAGGAAGCACACTGTAAACAAGGAACATTTTGTTGTGGATTTTTTTGAAAATTTTTTAATGTTTGACAATTTAACGCTGAAGCAAACACTCGAGCTGTAGAAGTTTTTCCACAACCTCGTTGCCCTGAAAATAAATAAACAGGAAAAAATTGATTTTTAAATAAACTGTTTTGTAAAATTCTAACAACCAAATCTTGGCCAACAATTTCTTTGAATTGTGCCGAACGCCATTTGCGAGCGAGATTTAATGTTGGTTGTTCCATTACAAACCTTGATTTTTAAACGGACAAGATTTTCAATTTTCAAATTTGATAAAAAGAAGAGAGAGAAGTTCATACAAATTTATAAATATCCCTGCTGCTTTCTTCCGAACCTGACAGATTTGATATCATACTTTTTATTAACTTCTCTCAATTTTAATGCAATTTTATAAATTAAAAATTATAAAAAATTTAATTGCTAAGTCAGCTCAAGCCTTGACGAAAACTGGTGGAGAGAGAGGGATTCGAACCCTCGATACCCTTTTACAAGTATACATGATTTCCAATCATGCTCTTTCGACCGCTCAGACATCTCTCCGAGACAATGCTAATCAATTATGCAGTTTTTTTGCTCGGTTTTTTCAATGTTGGCTTAGAAACCACGTCTTCTTCATCTTCTTCTGTCAAATCAATATTAATATCAACAGGAACACCAGAGATTGGTTTTGCCACAACTTCAACTTTTGAAGCCTTTGCTGCATCTTCTTTTGCGTCTTTTGCTTTTTTGCTTATTTCAGCGCGTTTCGCAACGCCTTTTTTTACAGCTTCTTGCAAGAATGCCAAAATAAATTCAATACCTTTTGCAGAATCATCGTTACCAGGAATAACATAATCAACCATGCTTGGATCTGAATTTGTATCAACTAATGCAACCACTGGAACGCGTGACGCAACCGCTTCAAGCAAAGCTGTTTCTTCTTTGCGAACATCAATTAAAACAACAGCTCCAATTGGCATATGCAAAGTTTTAAGACCACCAATGCTGCGGCGCAAACGATCTGCTAATTTTTGAATACGAGCAATTTCTTTTTTCGTGTATATAGAATTTTCACGATTTGCTTTTGCTAAAATATCATCATAATGAAGTAATTTGGTTACAGCTTTTTTAACTTGTTGATAATTGGTAATAGTTCCACCAACCCAACGATAATCAACATATGGCATACCTGTTGCAAGACCAACCTGAGCAATAAATTCTTTTGCCGGTTTTTTTGTTCCAACCCATAAAACGGTTTCACCACGAGCAACAACGGTTTCTAAAAAGGCTGCTGTTTTTTGCAGTGCATGAGCTGTTTTTGAGATATCGATGAGATGTACGCCACCTCGATGTCCCCAAATGTACGGTTCCATTTTTGGACACCAGCGAGATTTTTGATGACCAAAATGAAGTCCAACATCAATCAATTGTCTGAAATCTATCATAAAAACACCTTTTTAGGCCCTTTGTTAAAATTATCAATAAAATTATTTAAAAAAATTGAGACTAATTACATTTACTAGAGTATCGAAAAAACAAAAAATTACAAATTTTGCATGATCAATTTGCACCAACAGCTTCACCTTTTTTAATCAAAGATTCATATTTTTTACCAAGAAGCCAGGCAACCAATGTCCAAAGTATAATAACACAAACAAAAAACCCTGAAAATAACGCTGCATAAGCTGGCGTTCCAACAAGTGCTATTTTTTGAATCACTTCAATCACACTGGATCCACAAGCTTTTGCAAAACGTTGACCAAAAGATTCAATCCAAGCTTTTGATTTAAAACGAACATCCTTGACCGTTGGAATGTACAATGATTCGCGAAGTGGCTGCGCAAATGAATAATTTAAAATTCCTAATAATGTAAAAACAAGCAATACTGCTTGTCCATTATAAATTAACATCAAATAGAACAATAAGCATCCTGTCAAAACAGGAAACAGCACCAAACAAACTTTTTCACCTAATTTTTTAATTAAAACTCGCGTTCCCAAAAAGGCAACAATAACACCTGAACCTTGAATAACTACGCGATTCCAAAACATTGCTCCTGAAAATTCTGCAGCATCTTTTGCAAAAGATTGCAACAAAACGATGCGCTGAATACCAAGAACAACATTGACCAATTCGTAAAAAAACATCATGCCAAAAATACCCATAATATAAGGATATTTAAACAGCATCGTTAAACCTGACAATAGCCCGGTTTCAGATTTTCCCTTTTTTTCTTGCTCTTGTTCATAATCATGCACCGCTTCATACCCTTGTAAATTTTTTTGCGTTGAAGTTTTGAGCAAAAAATAAATAATAATGGGTGAAATTACCAATAAAATAGAAGAACCTACGAGCAAAATTTGAGAAATTTCTACAGAAGAAAAATTAAAACGACCTAAAAAAGTTGTCGGCGTAAACATACAATATGCAAGAAATGCCATAGATGCCCCACCCAGTTTTGATCCTGCAATTAAAATTGGATAACCTTTTTTTGCAGTTTCTGGACTGGTAACTGAATTTGCAAATGCCCAAAACACACTAATCACAAACGGCACTAATCCTTCATAAAACAAATATATAAACCATCCAAACATACGATCGGATGAAGCAACAGTATTACTTAATCCAATCACAGGATCACTTAAGTAATAAGCAATAACGCATCCTGCAACCCCATACAGCAAACTATAAAAAATTAACAGTGAAAAACGATTTAAATAATCAACCAATTTGGCATACAACAGAGTTGCTGGCAACAAAATAAACATCGATAAAAACTTGACTCGCGCAACATGAGAGGCGCCAACAATTTGCGCAAAAAATAAGTCTTTTAACTCTTTAAGAATTGTATAGGAACCAATCAAACAAAAAAATGCTAATGTTAACCACAATATTTTATTACGTTCTTGTTTGTTTAAATCAAATGACAAGCCCGCACACTCTAAGAGAGCTCCAAACTTTTTCATCATTTTTGACAGAAAATACATACCAAAATCCTTTCACTTAATTTTGTATACAACAAGGCCCTCTTCAACTGAGGAGGGCCTTGTCTTTAATTTTTACGCTTTATCAAATTTATTCGTTGCCGATAATTTCGTTATTTTTTATAGCTGCTTCATATTTTTTACCAAGCAACCATGATGTTACAAACCACATTAACATCAACAGGCTAAAAAATCCAACATAAACAGAAGTTAATGCTGTAGTTCCTAACGGTAAAAAACTGGTAACGCTTGCAAACAAGCTTCCAAATCCTTTTGAAAATTTATTACCAAAAGAATCAATCCAAGCCTTTGCCTTAAATTTCATATTTTTTGTGGCCGGAATGTACAATGCTTCACGAAGAGGCACTGACAATGAATTATTAATTGTTCCAAGACCAATAAACGCATACATAACCATAGTCGGACTATCTGAAATTAAAAAACACAACAGCAACATTGAAACAACCACAGGCACCATCATAATACATTTGCGCACTTCAAATCGCTGCATCAAATATTTTAAACCGAAGAATGAAAGGAGCAAGCCCCAAGAATGCATGATCAATCGTTGCATAAACATAGCTGCTGTAAAACCAGCCATCGAAGTTGCAGCATCTTTTAAAAGCCCGATTCGTTGAAAATTAAGCACAACGTTTAAGGTTTCATAAAAAAAGACTAATCCAAAAATCCCTAAAATATAGGGCGATTCAAACAACACTTTAATACCTGAGAAAGCACTCGTTGTTGCACTTTGAGAAACTTCTTCTTTATGTTGCTTTTTCTCCAATTGATACACAGCTTCATAGCCATGTAAATAATGCCCTGGAACATATCTTAACAACACATACAAAATAACCGGTACACACAAAAGCAAAATCGATACGATACCCATCAACAACTGATGCGCAACAACATCATGATTCACATGGCCGCACCATGATAAAATTTTGGCATGATCCAACAAATACCAAGCAAAAAAAGCTGTCAAAATTCCACCAATTTTAGACCCTGCCACCATGACCGGATAGCAATTTTTTGCCTCTGATGGACTAGAGACAGAATTCAAATAAGCCCAAAAAACACTAACAACAAAGGGCGAATACCCCTCTAAGAAGAAATAAAAAAACCAGCCAAATAATCGATGCGAGCTAGATTGAGTATTATAAAGCCCAATCGTTGAATGCCCCAGCAAAACAGTGAATAACGCTAAAACTAGAGCGTATAAAAGACTATAGAAAGCAAGCACTTGATAGCGGCGGAACAGGTCGACCACCCGAGAATAAATTAACGTTGCAGGAATTAGTAAAAAAATAACAAGCAATTTTGCCATGGGTAAGAAATCTTTACCAACAATACTGACAAAAATAGAATCTTTAAGCTCTTTTGCAATCGTATAAGACCCTATAATAAACGCAAAAGCAACCGTTAAAAGCAGAAATTTTAATCGCTCATGCTTATCAAGCCCAGAAACATTAAACATACCCCCCAAAAAAGAAGCCATACAGTATCCTTTTCAATTGCCTGAAAAACATTAAATTTACCACCGTATTCAAACTACTACTTTTTTGACCTTTACAACAAAAAAAGCTTTTTTTGCCAATTTGGCATTAAAAGCTTTTAAACACCCAAAACAATCTTTCTTGTTCTGTCCATTTTAAAGATGAACAAAACCGCTTACAAACACGAACTGATCGCGCAATACACATGAAAAGACCCTTGAATATTTAACAATATTTGAGACTGTTTTTTGAAATATAAGTTAACCTCAGTATACCAGGTCATTTAAAATCTTTCAAAAGAATTATTCAATTACCTTTTTTCTTTAAAAACATTCAAAAAAAGGGCAAAATAAATTTACGAAAATAGAAATATTTGATAGTATGGCTTATATAAAGCAATTTTTTCACAAAATCCGGCTTTTCAATGGACCAGGTTATCATTCATGTATGCATAGGAATCACGAAAAATGATTGAAGAACAAGTATTTACCCCGAAGACTGTTGTTGCTCCAGAAGCGCTTCAGCAGCCATCTTCTGAAAATATTTTACCGATTTTGCCTTTAAAGAATTTAGTGGTTCTTCCTTCAAGCATTATTCCCATCATTGTTGGCAGAAAATCATCAGTTTTAGCTGTTGAACAAGCCTTAAAAAATCACAACAAATCAATCTTTGTGACTGCTCAAAAACATGCAGAAACGGAACAACCTTCACCAAACGATTTATATCCTTTTGGAACTCGATCAACCATTCTTCAAATGATAAAAATGCCTAACAACTCTTTAAAGATTTTAGTTGAAGGCATTGTTCGCAGCAAAATGATTGAAGCTTATGAAACAGAAACGTTTAGTTCTGCTTTAATTCAAGATTGCCCAACAACCAAAACTTCTGATGTTGAAATTGAAGCAGCTTGGAGAAGTTTAAAATCGATTTATACTCTTTATGGAAAATTAAATTCAAAAATTCCTGTTGATTTAGTCAGCGTAGCAGAAACAACAGAAGATAAAGAAGTCATTGCTGACACCATTGCAGTTCATGCAAACATTTCATTTTATGATCGACAACGCATTTTAGAAACCGTTGATTTGCAACAACGCATGATGCTTTTGACAGCATTGATTAAAAAAGAGATCGAAATACTGCAAACAGAAGAACGAATCAAAGGCAGAGTTCAACATCAAGTTGAAAAAAATCAAAAAGAATACTATCTACATGAACAATTAAAAGCAATCAACAAAGAACTTGGCCGCGAAGATCAATCATTTGAAATTGATAATTTGCGTCATAAAGTTCGACAACTTCATCTTCCAAAAGATGCTCAAGAAAAAACAGAAAAAGAATTAAACAGACTTGAGCAAATGCCCAACATGTCTGCAGAAGCATCAATTAGCAAACATTACATTGACTGGATAATTTCACTTCCTTGGCACAGAAAAAATAAAGATTCTGTGAGCATGGAAAATGCTGAAAAACTGTTAAACAAAGAGCATTCAGGACTATCAAAAATTAAAGAACGCATCTTAGAATTTGTTGCAGCTCAAAAATATGCCCAAGATTTAAAACGAACTCCAACCATTTGCCTTGTTGGACCTCCAGGCGTTGGTAAAACATCACTGGCAAAATCAATTGCAAAAAGTTTAGGTCGCGAATTTACCAGAATTTCTTTAGGCGGCGTCAAAGATGAAGCAGAAATTCGTGGACATCGTCGTACCTACATTGGAGCGCTTCCTGGAAAAATTCTTCACGCAATGCGCAAAACAAAAACTATCAATCCTGTAATTTTGCTTGATGAAATTGATAAAATGTCGCACGACATTACTGGTGACCCTTCAGCAGCTTTGCTTGAGGTGCTTGATCCAGAACAAAACAAAACATTTATGGATCATTTCCTTGATTGCGAATATGATCTGTCAAACGTCATGTTTATTGCTACAGCAAACACTATTGAATCAATTCCCTATCCTCTTTACGATCGTATGGAAGTTATTCATTTGTCAGGCTACACAGAACAAGAAAAATTAAACATTGCTCAAAACTTTTTAGTTCCAAAACAACTGAAAGAATACAATTTAACCAAATCAAAAATTAAATTGAGCGATGCAATCATTTTGCAAGTGATTAATGAATACACCAAAGAAGCTGGCGTTCGCCAACTTGAACGATTGATTGCAAAAATCATGCGTAAAGCGATTCAGGAATTTTTGCTCAATAAACAAACTAAATCAATTACCCCAACACCTGAAAAATTAACTGCTTGGCTTGGTCAAGATAAATTTAAAAAAATGGATTTATCAAAGCGCAACAACTTGATTGGAATCGGAACTGGACTTGCATGGACTGAACTTGGTGGCGATATCCTGGAAATTGAAGTCAATATCATGCCAGGAAAAGGAAATTTAACACTGACCGGGCAACTTGGCGACATTATGCAAGAATCTGCACAAGCGGCATTCAGCTATGTTCGATCACGTGCGCCAAAACTTGGCATTAAAAAAACAGAATTTACCAACAATGATATTCATATTCACTTTCCTGATGGAGCAACTCCCAAAGATGGATCATCTGCAGGTATTGTAACTGCTGCATCGCTTGTTTCAGCGTTTACCAACATTCCATTTAAAAATTTAATTGCTATGACTGGTGAAATCACGCTACGCGGACGAGTTCTTCCAATTGGCGGACTTAAAGAAAAACTTTTAGCTGCTCAACAGCATGGAATCACCACCGTCATTATTCCAAAAGAAAATGATACTGATTTAGCTGAATGCAAAAATGATATCACTAAGTTGAATATTATCTTTGCTGAGCAAATGGATGTGGTTTTGCAACAAGTACTTGCAAAAGATCCATTTAAGTTAAAAAAAACTTCGATGAAAAAGAAAAAAACATCGAAAAAATCTAACAAATAATTATTTCGGCTTATATTTTAATAATCTTTTTAAAGGATTTTCATGAAAAAAGTTATGCTTACTCTTGCTTTCCTTCCTCTTTTGGCAGCTTGCTGGTCTAAAAAAGATCAAGTAGAAACAGTTGCAACAGAAGTTATGCCAGAACCAGTAGTAAACCCACAAGATATTCCATCAGAAGAAATGCCAGGTATGGCTGCAGAAGCTACAGCAGAAACTTCAGACGATGATTTATCAGACGAAAAGTAATTTTCTGTTTAAAAAAATAAAAATGGACTCAAATATTTGAGTCCATTTTTATTTTTAAATTTTACATCAACTTAAAGTTTAGATTTTTTCAAAAAACCTTTTCTTTCAAGCTCATCCCAAACGCTTTGCAAAGGATCATTGTTTTGCATTACAGCAACAACCCCATCTAATTTTTTTTGTTGAGCCAAGGTTAAAGCTGTTGCGTTATGTTCAAACACAATATTTGGTTGAGCTCCCCGCTGCAATAATTTTTCAACACGCTCTTGCAAGCCATCAAAATTATCAGGTTTGCAATATTTTACCAAAGCATACAATGCCCAACTATTTGTTAATTCTTGATTTGTTAATCGACGCTCTGCAGCTTGCAACACAGATGAAATACCTAAAAAAATCAACAGTATAAAATTTTTAAACATCATTTTTAACCTTTATGTTTACGATGTATCCAGCTTTTAATAACTTGTAAAGCAACTTGAAATAATTCATGTGCACCATGATTTGTTGAGTCCAATTCAATAGCGCCCTGCGGTTTGATCAAAGGTTCAACTGGTCTTTGCAAATCCATTTGATCACGCAAATTAATTTGCTCAGTCGCCTCCTGCATGTTCATAACATTGCCCCGTTTTGCTTGATCATCTTGTAACCGAGCTGCACGAACTTGAACGGTTGCTGTTAAAAAAAATTTTACTTCAGCTTGTGGAAAAATAACTGATCCGCAAGCACGACCTTCAATCACACTGTCATGATCAGCAATAAATGCATGTTCAGCCTGATGCACCAACGTTCGAACTGTTTCATTTTGTCCTAAAAACGCTGCACATCTTGAAATTTCAGGATCTTTTAAAAAAAAAGTAATGTCATCAATCCAAAACATTTTTGCCACACCATTTTCATAAGCGTATTTTAAATTGCCACTTTCAAAAATTGCTACAAGATCTGAATCTGCAGGATTTTTCATTTTTTGCTCATCGTACCCATAAAAAGTTTTGAGTACATAAGCTAAACCTCGATAAAAATATCCAGAATTTAAATATGAAAAATGTAAATGTTTTGCAATGTTGAGCGCTAGCGTAGATTTTCCTGCCCCACTTGGGCCATCAATGGTAATAATCATACCGTTCCATTTTTAAAGGACTTGATTCCCGCTCACAGGCGGGAATGACACTTTAAATTTTTTGTTTATTTTTTGCATACATCTTAATTTAAATTTATTTTATCCAATCATTCAGTTTATGCTTTCAACTTTGATGCATTCTCCAAATTTATGCAAACAAAATCGTTTTTTATGTCATCCCCGGCTACGAACGGGGATCAAAATCATTTTTGTTCTTTATTTTTCATAACAACATCAATACCCTGAATTTCAATAGAATAATTTCCATTCCAATAGTTATGCATCACTTGACCCACAATATCAAATGGTTCATCTGCCTGAGTCACTAAAACATCAAACAAATCAGGCCTATTAAAAAACATTACCGATTTGATGACACCATCAGAAAAAACACTGCATTTGACATGTAAATCTTTTAATAATTGCGGCTTTTTAACCAACACAACACCTGTTACATAAAATGATGGTTGTGGATTTTGATGACCGAACGGTTCAAACAATCTCAAATCTTGCATCAGCTTGCTTGAAAATTCTTCAAGCCCACTTACTCGGGCATCAACCAATAATTTTTGTTTAAGGTCAAATTCGGTCAACTCTTGAGCAACTTTATCCTGTAATCGTTCTTGTAAAATTGGTAAATTTTCAATTTTAAGCGACAAACCTGCTGCATGCGAATGTCCGCCAAAAGTAATTAAAAGATCTTTTGACTCAACTAAAGCTTCAAAAACATTAAATTCTGGAATTGACCTGCATGATCCTTTTGCAAGTCCATCACGCGTGAGATGAAATAATAACGTTGGCTTGCCATACAAACCAACAATACGCGATGCTACAAGACCAATCACCCCTGATGGCCAATCATGACTTGAAGCAATAACCACATTTTTTGAAACATCAATTTTTCCAGATTCAACTTGAGCAACAATGTCATCAATAATTTTTTTTTCAATTTCTTTTCGAGATTGATTCATTTCCAAAAGAATTTTTCCAATACGATCAACTTCTGATGCATTATTTCCAATTAAAAATTGAACACCTTCGCGCGCATCATCTAAGCGACCAAGTGCATTAATTTGAGGTGTTATAGAAAATCCAATGTCTGTTGAAAAAAGTTCAGGTTTTGAAAATTTACTATTTTGCTTCAAAACAGTTAAAGAATAACTTTCAGTTTGATTCACGTAACCAAGGCCATAGCGCACCCAATATCGATTTTCACCCGTAAGCGGTACAACATCTGCCACGGTTCCAAAAAGCAAAAGCTCAATAACTTTTCCTGGAATTTGCATACCTTGCTGTTCATACAGCAAACTTAAAATTTTGAATGCAACACCAACACCTGCAAAATATTTAAAGGGATAGGCACAATCAATTTGATGTGGATTAACAATTGCAAAAGCATCCGGCACATGATCATGCGGTCGATGATGATCGGTAATAATTAAATCTATACCTAATTTTTTTGCCAAAACTGCAGACTCAAAAGCTGTAATTCCATTATCAACGGTTATAATAACTTTGTACCCATTATCATAAGCTTTTTGAACAATTTTTGAGGATAAACCATAACCATCTTTCACACGATTAGGCAAATAAAAATTCACAAGAGCACCCAACGGCAAAAGTCCCATAAGCATTAAGGATGATGACGTAATTCCATCAACATCATAGTCCCCTGCAATCAAAATTTTTTCTTTATTTTCAATAGCTTGTTGAATTCTTTGTACTGCCTTAATCGCATCCTTCATCAGCTTAGGATCATGAACATTTTGTTCAACAGAGGTAATTAAAAAATCTTGAATTTGTTGCTCATCATCCAAAGATCTTGCAAGAAGTGTTTGAGCTAAAGAAAATGATAATCCAAAACGATGGGAAATTTTTAACGCTTTTTCTTGATCAATGTGAGGAATTCCAATTAAATATTTTGATCCTTGAACAAAAGAATAATCCATGCTGAATACCAAATAAAAAGCTAAAAAATATTGCTATAGCTTATCTAAAAGATATAAAAACTTCAATAAATGATTATAACCTTAATGGAGTTTTGATGAATAAAACATTAAAGATAATTGGTGTGATAAGCGCAATGTT
Source organism: Candidatus Chromulinivoraceae bacterium (assembly GCA_031972395.1). Classification (GTDB taxonomy): domain Bacteria; phylum Babelota; class Babeliae; order Babelales; family Chromulinivoraceae; genus JACPFN01. The sequence goes on along the minus strand of DALYET010000007.1, from coordinate 2,918 downwards.
TATTATTCGATATTTTTGGCACAGCCACAATCAATCCAAACCTCAATCAACAAACGCCGTAACAATCATGTCATATGAAAAATATAAAGCCTTAAAACATGAAGTCCCTTACCTATTCAAACTTATCAAACCACAACAGTGTTTATTTTATTTTGGAGCTAATCACTCCCATGATCCTGAAAATGAACAATTTTTAAAACTTACAGAGTTTTGGAACGAATTTTTACACCAATCATCAGGAAAGAATTGCATAGTTGTTCTTGAAGGTGGTACACGCCCAGTTCATAAAACTAAAGATCAAGCAATCATAAAAGATAGTGAAGCTGGCTATGCAACATTTTTAGCTCAGCAAGCATCAATTCCTTGCATATCACCAGAAGCTAATGACACATTTTTAGAAACAGAACTTTTAAAAAAATTTAATGCTGATGACGTTTACTTCATGCGATTTGCCGACATTTGGCATCAATTCAATGAAATAAAAAAAAATAAATCTCATCAAAATTTTGCAAATTACATAAAAAAATTTAATGCTTTTTTAGGCTACAAAAATTTAGATCAATTTAAAAAAATCTACCAGCATCACTTTCATACAACTTTTGACATTGATGATGAAGAAAAAATCCGATCAATTATTAACTTAGAAAATGACACGCACATTATTGGCAAAATTCATCAATACAATAATGTTTTACGCGACAAATTCATAGTCAATCAAATTAAAAAATTAATCGATGAAAAGAAAAATATTTTTATTGTTTTTGGCGCTACTCATTGCGTTATGCAAGAACCAGCACTAAAATCACTATGGAATTCTTAAACATCAAACAATTTCTGAACAATAGTTCTTGTTTTGTGTTTATCTCAAACGTGATTTGAAATTAAAATAGGAATATTAAAATGAGCCAAACAAAAAAAGTTATTCAATTCAATCTATTTTTATCAATTTTTTATTCCATTACATTTCAATGTACCTATCCAACATCTTTAATAGAACATTTTCAGCAAAATGGTTATGTAGAAATCTGCGATACTCAAAATGGATCGTCAACTTTCAATCTTTTATATCAATCTTTTGATGAATTTATAGAATTTTTACAAAAAAATAAGTTTTGGCAACATAAATTATACCACGCAAAAGAACGTTTCATTCGATCAAAGTACAAAAATATTTATTCTACTGATTTTTTTGGTTTTTATGATGAATCTAACACAAAATCAAGAACTCAAATTTCATTTTACTATGCAAGTCATTTCCAAGAATTTTTATATAATCATTATCCTGAATTTACTCAAATTCCTGAAATTAATAATTTTTTTACCATCTGTTTTCAAATTCAACAATCTTATGAAAGTTTATTTTATCAAACAGCAACAGAATTAGAATTAAACAATCTTTGCTCATCATGGAATAATCACCCTCCCATTCTTTTCAAAGTAATAAAATATTTGCCATCTTATTTTGCAACACAACCACACTATGATGGAACTGCATTTTCACTTTTTTTGGATAGCACTGATTCTGAATCATTATTGATGTCTGCTTATAAAAACATTTTCACGATTGATGATTTTCATACTCCAATTAAAACATTTTCTCGAAATGAAAGCCAAAATTCTATATTGCTCATTCCTGGATCACAGTTAACAGAATTTGGCATTTATCCCACTCCTCATATTGTTATACACAGCGGCAAAGTGCGATATGCCACTATAGCATTCGCCATGAGACCCAATTATCTTGGACAAAAAAATAATTTTACATCTTTGCCAAATTTTTATTAAATACATTTTTATACCATATGAAGCAAAAAACATTAAAGGTATTTCATGTTAAAGCCCAAATATTTAGCTATTCTTTTTATTTCTCAATCTTTATCAGCTTTAACAACCTTGACGGTAACATTAAGCTCAGATAATAATCCCGGCGGAATCGGCGATATCGGAGATTTACGATATTACTTAAACACTATGAATCAAGATTTAAACTCAACAGCAGATGATTATGCCATTCAATTTGCCTTTCCTATGACCATTCAATTAAACGGAATTTTGCCAATTATCAATAATTCTTCAAATGTTGTAAACATTACGATTGGTAATTCAGGTTCAATACCAACAGTTACCATTGATGGCAATAATGAGTATCCTGGCTTTTTTGTTGCCATGGGAAATGTCACCATTCAAAATATGATTTTTCAAAATTTGCTTGCACAAGGAGGCAATGGCGGCAATGGAATTTCTGGAGGTGGCGGTGGTATGGGTGCCGGAGCTGGAATTTATGCTCCTGCAAATTTTTTACATGGTTCAAATCCAGCAATTACTTTGAGCAATGTATCAATTAATAATTGTTCTGCTATCGGCGGAAATGGTGGAAATTATATCGAAGACTTTGCAACAGGTAACGAAGGTGGCGGTGGTGGTGGTGGTTTGGGCGGCAATGGTGGATCTGTAACAACAGCCGGAAGTACTGGCGGCGGCGGCGGCGGTGGATTTGGTGGCAATGGTGGAAATGTAACAAGCACCGATGGAGGCGGCGGTGGCGGTGGTGGTATAGGATCTCGTGCTACCATGGGAACTTTAACAAATTTAGGACATGGAGAGTCTGACCAAAATCCAGGACTAAATGGAAATGGTTACGGCCTTTCAACCCTTGCTGGTTCTGGTGGTGGAGGAAATAGTGGTGGAAATCAAGCCGGCGGCGGCGGTGGTGGCAGCGGCATTACTTCAGGTGGTGGTGGTGGTGGAAGTGCTGGTGGTACTAATGGATTACAACCTCAAGGATCTATCCCACCTGGTGGTAGCGCTACACCATCTGGAGGAAATGGAGAAGGCGGCGGTGGCGGTGGCGGTGGCGCAATAGGCATAACAAGCATTTCAAATGCAACTGATGGAACGGCAGGAACTGGTGATCATGG
>DALYET010000006.1:36797-40731 GCA_031972395.1 Candidatus Chromulinivoraceae bacterium | reverse complement strand
CATATCGACGAGGAGGTTTGGCACCTCGATGTCGGATCATCGCATCCTGGGGCTGAAGAAGGTCCCAAGGGTTTGGCTGTTCGCCAATTAAAGCGGTACGTGATCTGGGTTCAGACCGTCGTAAGACAGGTCGGTCCTTATCCGCTGTAGGCGCAGGGTATTTGAGAGAGGCTGTCCTTAGTACGAGAGGACCGGGATGGGTAAACCTCTGGTGTTCCAATTGTTCCCCAAGAGCAACGTTGGGTAGCCAAGTTTATAAGAGATAACCGCTGAAAGCATCTAAGTGGGAAACTCGTCTCAAGATTAGATACCCCGTGAGCCGTAAGGTTCACATTAAGACTCCTTGTAGACTACAAGGTTGATAGGCTGGATGTGTAAGCACCGTAAGGTGTTGAGCTTACCAGTACTAATAAGTCGAATGTTTTAGTCATTGTTTTATAAAGTAATTTATAAAGTTAATTGATACAATGAAATAATGTGTTCAGAGAATTTGTTTTAGAATGCAAATTCTAGAAAACAGGTAATAATAAATCACAAACATTCATCGGATTTTTATAACAAAATTATAAAAATTTGTTGGTTGCAAGAAAAAAATTATAAGATCTTAAAAATTTCTTGGTGCGTATAGCTTCAGGGTCACACCCGTTCCCATCTCGAATACGGTAGTAAAGACTGAAGCGCTGATTATACTTGGCGGGTAGCTGCCTGGGAAAGTAGGTAGTGCCAGGATTATAAATTCCTCGGATTTCGGTCCGAGGAATTTTTTTGTTTAAATTTTATCTTTTTTCTTGTAGCATGTGCATGCAATATTTTTACTGTACAATCGAAGGAAATATCATGTCAATTCAATGTCAAAAATGTTTTTACGTGATGGATCAAACTGAAATTATTGGATACATGTCTATTGAAGCATATAATTTTTTTAAAACTGTCATTATTCCTGTTCTGCTTGCAAAGTATGCAACAAAAAATTTAAAGCAAACAGCTTATGATTTGATTGAAAATTTCATGTTAGTTTTTTTAAATTCTTCTGAAATTAAATGCCATGTTTGTTATGCCTATGTTGGGTGGTCGATTTTTAACGATCATGTTATTGATAAAAAAATTATTCAAAAGGAATTGTGATCGTGCAACTAAAAAAATTAATTTTAATATTGATCTTTTTGATGCCTGTTTCAATACAATCTATTGAAAAGGAATATGCGCCATCGCCATGGTCAAAAAATAAATTAAGTTTTTATGGTAGTTGTTTGTTGTTAAAAGAATTAATTTTGGCATACATAAGCACGCCTTTTTGGCTTGATTATGAAAAAGTAAAAGATTGCAATGTTTATTGTGATCAATGTGAGTATAAAATGAATATTGCAGAGTCAATCGGTCATTTTGCTTCGTATGCTCGTAGTGATATTGTTGCAAAATTAAAACGACTTTTGTACAAAGCCAATGTTGATCAAATTAATCAGTATCTTTTAAAAATTAACATGCAAGAAGAACAGGAATGTGTAAAATGTCGTGATTTTTGTGGTTGGCATTTAAAAATGGATAAATATAAAAATCCCTGAAGTTAAACCCAGGGATTTTTATGTGTTGTATTCAAATAATTTAATTTGAAAAATTTATACCGATTTTAATTTCTTGTTCAGGAATTCGTAAAGTTAAAATTTTTTCATTATCTCTTGCGATCATTTTTGATGATGTTGTTGCAGGTTCTTGGGTAGCAGGATGTGAAGGTAATGTTTTTGGAGTTGAAACATCTGCTTTATATTCTGGTAAATGAATTGTGTCACCATCTTGAATTTTTGTAAAGTCAATTCTAGCAACAAATTTTAAATCATTTTTTAATATTTTTCTTGCATCGTTAATTTTTTGATATTTTTCTGCAGAGTAACCATATTTAATTGAATCAGGATCAGCTAAACCATCTGTTAATGGAGTAACACTGGTTAATACATTTATATATTCTTCTATGTTTTTACGTGGTACTAAATAAAGAATAATTGGATAAAATTCTCCGGTGTTAGATAATCTAGGTTTTATTAACTTAATTGTAAAATGATTATTTTTTGAAATATTTAAACGTTGGCTTTCGTTGTACTCTTGTCCATTAGCGGCTTTAAATGGATAGTAGCAATAAAGGTACATATCTTCTGTGTAATTAGGTGCTATAAAATTTACATTTTTAGTTGATAATGAAACATTTTCAGGGTATTGTTCTTTATTTAAAAGAGCAATTTGTGTTGTAAGGTTTTGCTCTAATAAATCATTTACAGCTATGGTACTAAAGATTTGCAGCGTTGTAAAAATCATAAAAAATGTACAAATTTTGATTAAACTTTTCATTAAAAACCTCCATAAAAATCATATTTTCACTTATATTCAGTTTGTCACAAATGGGGGGGGGGTAAATCAAGAGTTTTATGATCATTTTCAAAAGGTTATGGGGGCATTTGTTTGATATATTTTTTGCGATATCCTAAAAAGTGAGAAAGTATCATTCTTTAGGGGTTTTTATGAAATTTTATAGAATCGTTTTTATTTCAATTTTTGCTTTTTTATCATCGGATTCATTCATCGAATCATCGATTTGCCCTGAATTTGTCACAATTTATGTTCATGGCGCACAAGAGTGGTGGCTAAAAGCAACACTTTCTAAAGATTTATGGTATTGTCCTTTAAATTTACATCCTGTTTCTGAATTACTTGATTCATCACTTATCAAGCAAGATGCAAAGCGAATAGCTGCTTTAGATCCTTGTTTGTTTTCATTTGAGCATTATTATACTTTTGGGTGGGCTGGAAATTTATCATTTCAGGTACGAAAAAATGAAGGTGAGCGATTATTTCAAGAAACGCAAAAACTTTTACTTGAATATCAACAAAAATATGGAATGATGCCAAAAATTCGATTTATTGGATTTTCTCATGGCTGTAATGTTGTTTTAAACGCTATAAATTGTTTGCCTTATTTTTCTGATTGTTCAATTTATACAGAAATTATACTGTTGGTTTGTCCTGTACAAAAACCCACAGAAGCATACATTGAAAATAGTTATATAAATCGAGCATATGTCCTTTGCGCTGATAATGATTATGTTCAAACGATGGATTGGTATAAACATGAAGGTTCTTGGTATTTACCTAGAAAATTTTTTCAAATAAAAAATCAATCAAAAATCGTACAATATTCTATTTTTGTGAATAATAAACCTTTAAGTCACACTGATTTTATGCATGCTTTTATGTTGCACATTCCATTAATTCGTAAAAAATCTGAATTATATTTTAACGATAATTTAAAATTTGAAAATTCTGAATGTGTGCAAAAAATGATAGATTTTGCAGGAATTGAATATTTTAAAATTAATATTTTTGATGAGAAATATATTTATTATAGTTTATTAAATTCAGCAGGATTATATGGGGTACGTTATGAATAAAAAATATTATTGTTTGTATTTATTGCTTGCAATCTTTTCATCAATTCAATCAGCGATTTGCCCTGAATATGTCACAATTTATGTTCATGGAACTACCACAAAAGTTGGTCTTCGCCTGCTTTCAACATTTTGCAAAGATGTAGCTTTTGGAAAGCCAGGAATTGCACATATTGATGAGTTACCAGAAGTGGCACTTTTGCGCAAAGACGCTCAAATTTTGCAAGCTGGAGACGCTCGTCGTTTTGATGCAAACCATTTTTACACCTTTGGTTGGTCAGGTACTTTGAGTTTTAAAGCTCGAAAAGTTGCTGGAAAACAGTTGTATGATGGAATTTGTAAGCTTTTAAAAAATTATGAAAAAAAATATGCAAAAACACCGAAAATACGTGTTTTAACATTTTCACATGGTGGTAACGTTGCCCTTGAAATGGTCAAATTGTTACCTTTTTTTGATGAAAAAATGGTTCATTTAGAGCTTGTTCTGGTTGCCGTCCCTG
>DALYET010000006.1:14281-36772 GCA_031972395.1 Candidatus Chromulinivoraceae bacterium | reverse complement strand
CAAAAAGTGACTGAAAAACTGATTGAAAGCCCATACATTGCTCAAAGCTATGTGATTTCTTCAACGCGAGATTTAATGCAAGTGGTTGATTGTTATAAATATGAAAAAAAACGTTATACCCCCAAAAGATTCTTTGATACAACCATTCAAAATTGCCGTCAAATCAAAGTTATAATTAATAATCGAGGCTTAGGTCATATTGACCTGATGCGTTCGTTTATGCTCCATTTGCCTGATGTTTTAAACTTTGCCGATCAGGCTGATTTTGCCCATAAAGCATTGTTTCATACTTTTGGGAAATCAAGCGATCAAAACAAGGGTCAAAACATTTTGGAATATAAAATTCAGGATCCATTCTTTCGATTTTATAATGTTTTCAATTTGCCAAAAGCGGTAAAAGGTCAGCGTAAAAAACACCCTAAAAAATAATATTTTTATCCTATAAAAAGACCATGACCCTTTTGATTAAAAGGGCTAAAATCGATAATCTGATTACATGGAGGTTATCATGAAAAAATGGTCAAAAATCATTAAAATCATGCTGTTGTTTGTAGGCTTTGCTTGCACAGATAATCTTTTTTCAGAGCAATTAGCCGTAGCGGTAAAGCAATTCAACCGTCAAGCACAAAGCCCTCAAGAGTGGTTTGAAAAAATGAAGAAAAAATATCCAAAAGCCGGCCTTGAAAACATAACATTAATTGATGGTCGTGGTTGGGCAATGGGTCATTTGAAAAATGGTTCCGCTTTTGTTACTTGCCCGTATGATACGTATGATGGAATTAAACCGTTTACTGCAGACGATGAACTTGCTTTGCTTCATGAAGCAGGTCACGCAAGAAATCATCGTTGGACAAAATTATTTTATAAAAAAAGTTATCAAAAAACATTTGCTACCGCTTTAATTTTAGCATCCTTTTTGAGTACTGATGGTATACAAAAAAGTAAAAATTTAGCAGCGAATCCTTTTGCAGAAAAAACATCACCAGATTTTGCTGAAAAATTTTGCAAATTTGTAGCTTTGTATGGTGTTATTTCTGCTGTGTTGTATAAAATTATTCCACCAATTGCAAACCGCTTTGATGAAACATTAGCTGATGATTTTGCAAAAAAACATGGTGATGCAGAAGCTTTAAAAGGTGGATATGTACATTTTATGAATCATGCAAAAAGACAAAAAAGTGCCTATAAAAATTTTATTGAGCATTGGAAAAAAGATTTTGCACATCCTGCTTCATATGATCGCGCTCAAGCTATTGCAAAAGTTTTATGGGAAAAACATGGTCAAGCCGTGCCGATGATTTATTAAAAATTAAAAATAAAAAAATAAAAAATGCCGCAAATATTTGCGGCATTTTTTATTTTTAAAATTTACTGTGCACCGTATAAATCAATTTCAAAAAGAAGTGTTGCGTGCGGAGGAATTGAAGCTCCTGCGCCACGAGCGCCATAGCCTAAGCTTGCAGGAATAATGACTAAAACTTTTTCACCAATTTTCATGTTTGCAACCATGTGGTCCCATCCTTTAATCACATAACCTTGGCCCAGTGGAAATTCAAAGTTTTGACCGCGATCTACGCTGCTATCAAATTTTTTACCAACTTTGTCGCCATCCAACAGCCATCCTGTGTAATCAACAGTTACTGTTTCTCCAGCATAAGGTTTGCCGCCTTTGCCTTCTTTTAAAACTTTAAACATTATGCCTGATGCATGTTTGCTAAATGTGCTTAAATCTAAAATTTGACCAGCTTTTGTTTGTGTCACTGTGCTACCTTTTGTTGATTTTTTTGCATGAATTATTGAGTTGAATCCTGTTGCAAATAAGATTATAATGCCCACATTAAATATATGTTTTTTTGATATCATTGCTGTTCCTTTTTTTGGTATGATAAATACTTCAAAAATGTATCTTTAATAATCAATATTGTCAATTTTGGAAAATGGAAAGTAATCTAATTTTATGATAACGCAAAATATACAAAAATTTATAATGATGTTGCAACTTGATCATTCATCATGGTTGTTTTTTCAGTTGCAAAAAATTTTAATTTTTATACCAACAATTATTTTGCAATTAATTATTGTCGTATTACTTTTAAAACTCTGTTTTTTAATGATGCAATCAGTGAATGGATTTGTACAAAAAAAGAAAATATCTTTGTTTGTATTTTTTGGTTTTGTTTTTATTTTTTTATTGCATCAGCAACATAAAATATTTCAAAAAAAATTAGCATTAGTTGTGAAAGATTCTGCTTTTGTGTATGCTGGACCAGAATTAACATTTCATACTCTTTTTCAATTAAACTCAGGAACGTATGTATTATTGCTTGAGCGTAATGAAAAAATGGGTCAAGTAAAAATTCATGAAAAACAGGGTTGGATTGCAATTGATAATCTTGAAATACAATAAATATATATGAATAATCAAAGAACTATTTTGGCAATTGTTTATGCAATTGTTTTAACGATTACTGTTGGTCTAGCATTGCTATTGCTGTGGGAGTATCGTTATTTTAAGCGTGAGGCTCAAGATTTAGCGCTGGTTAAAGATGCTTATTATCAGCACGTTGAAATGCTCAAGCGAAGTTTAAATGCATCAATAGCATCAGATAGTGAAGAAGAACAAGAATCTGAGATCGAAAAAAAAAAAATAGTTGATGATGCTGGCTATGTTACGGTTGATTTTACCGTTGATGAAACTGATGATGATGCAGTATCTCCATTTCAAATTATTAGTCGTGAAGAAGATGATCGTTTAAAAGCCATTAAATCATCGATTAAAAAATTACAAACGCCACCTGTTGTTAAGCGAAAACGAATTCCTAGAAAAGTTTTTTATAAATCTTTAAAACAAAAAACTCGTTATGAACCACAACGAGATTTTGTTTTTTCTTGGCCAATTGATTTGCAAAATTTTTGGTTAAGTTCACTTTTTGGCCCGCGAAGGCGTCCGAATGGCCATGTAGAATTTCATCATGCAATTGATATGGCAGCATGCAAAGGAACTCCAGTGAAAGCTGCAGCATCAGGAAAGGTTGTTGTGGCGCAAAATTTATCAGGTTATGGTAACTGTGTGATGCTTGAACATAACAGTCGTTACAAAACTCGCTATGCACATTTGCATCGAATTATGGTTCATCCGGGTCAAGTTGTTCAAACTGGTGAAGTTATTGGTTCTGTGGGTGACACAGGGCTTGTCAGAAAATCTGGGCGGGACGCTTCGCATTTGCATTTTGAAGTGCATCAAGATGGTCGCCGTGTCAATCCGTTAGGCTTTTTGTTTGGCTAAATTCTTGTAATCTTTTTCTTTTTTTTCTTAATTTTATCATATCAAACGGGACAAGGGGGAGTTTTGATATGAAGTTTCGAATTATTTTTTTTTGTTGTTTGTTGCAAAATGTTAATCAAACTCAAAAAAATATTGATGCATTGGTGCAAAAAATTAACGAAATTCAAGCAGTTAAAATTAAAATGCAACAAGATGCTATGCATCATCATGAACAATTGTTTGCCAACATTCATCAATATGGTCAAGCGGCAAAACAAGTTGCAAATTCTGCAATTTTAATTGCAAATTGTGTACAAAAAAAAGAAAAAACTGCAACAAATAATTCAAATTTGTCTTTGGGTGACTGTTCAAACATTGTGCAAGCTGTTATGGCAGGTTTTGTTTTAATGGTTGAAGTTGCTCGTATGTTTCATGCACGATCTTTGCATAAAAAATTTGTTCATACGTTAACACATCAAGATTTTGTTATTATTTTCCCTCATTTGGCAATTGTTGAGTATCAAATTTTGCTGATGAAAACATTAATTCAGTTAAGTAGTAATGGAACTTTACCAGAACAAGTTTTTGCTCGAATTGCACTTGCTAAAATGTCGTTGCCTTATCCTTTCGCAAAGTTTGCGAACAAAGCAGCAAAAAAAATTTATAAAAAATCGTTTGATAAAAATGGAAATTTTATATTGACTCAGTGGCCTGAAAAAAAAGATCCCTATAAAAAATTTAGCAAAAAAGTGATACAAGATTGGAAGGATATTGCTTTGTGTGCTTCAAGTTTTTCACAAACCATTCAACCGAATTATGAGTCATTGGTTGCGCCCATGATTGATACAAATTACAATAATGCCTTAATCATAATGATTTATGCAGGAATGCAGCAAGATTTTCAAACAGTTGTAAAAATTCAACAACAATTTAAAGATGACGATTTAGTGCAAAAATTATTTGAATGGTATGAGCATGAACTTGAAGTAAATGGCGTGACAAAAATTTGAAATATTATTACACTGGTTGTTAATCTTTTTATGTTTGAAAACAAGGATTTTTATGAACGATACTGTGATCCATAAAATTATTCGTTGGTATAAAAGACCAAATAAGCATTGGTTTGTTGATTTATATGAATCATTAATTGTTATTATTCCAGTTGTTTTTTTAATCAAAACTTTGATTTTTGGATTGTATCAAGTTCCAACAGGTTCTATGGAAACAACCATGCTTGTGGGTGAACGATTTTTAGCTGATAAATTAACACCGTATGTTTTTGGACCAAAGCGTGGTGAAATTATTTCATTTAATGATCCAAATTATAAATATTCTAAAAATTGGTTCATAAATATGTATGAACAGTATGTTTCTTGGAATGTTGTGAATTTTACTAAGCGTGTTATTGCAATACCAGGAGATCATATTCAAGGTAAAATTGAAGATGGAAAACCTGTGGTTTATTTAAATGGTGAAAAATTAGATGAGCCATATTTGAATAAATTTCCATTAATTGCGCGTTTGAAAAATGGAAAACTTGATTATCGCAGTTATGATCCAAAATATTCTTTTCAAGATCAACCATTTTATAGATTATCTCAAGCAGAAGTTGCACGTGCAAAAATGTATTTAGGTGATCATAGTATGCGATATCCTGCAACTCCTGCAATCAGTCATCGTGAAGATATTGATATGTATGATGTGCATTTAGGGCCAAATCAATATTGGATGATGGGAGATAATCGTCAAGGTAGTTCAGATTCTCGTGATTGGGGTCCTCTTGATACAACGAAAGTTATATTTCATGGACGCATTATTTTTAGAATTTGGTCGATGGATAGTGATGAATCATGGTGGATTTTAGATTTAATGAAACATCCTATTGATTTTTGGAAGCGTGTTCGTTGGTCTCGTTTTTTTCAAATACTTCATTAAAAGTGAAAGACAGGTTGTAAGAATATGAAAAAATATGATATATTGCTTGATGTGGCTTTAAAAAATATTAAATTTTTAAGCTTTTCTTTGATAGTTTGTTCATTGTTTGTGTTGAGCGGATGTTGGAGTTCATCTAACAATCAATCAAAATTGATTATTATTAATGTTTTAGATCCTGATTATTATCAAGATTGTCATATCCCAGGATCAATTAATATTCCGTTTGAAAAATTTGAAGATCGCATGAAAACTTTAAATAAAAAAGATTTTCATGTTTTGTATTGTTCAAATTTTGCATGTACTGCTGCTCCTTTTGCAGCAAATTTGTTAAAGAGTTCAGGATTTGAAGATGTTGCATTACTTCCAGGAGGAATTGTGCAATGGTATCAAAAAGGGTATTCTTATACTGGACCTGCAACTATGGAATACTTGCAAGAAGAAAATGAACCTTTTGAAGAAGAAGAACATCCAGGAATTCAAATGCTTACAGCAGAAGCTTTAAAAGCTAAAATGACTGAAGCAAAATTACTTTGAAATTATATTGAAAAGCGGCGACATAGCCAAGTGGTAAGGCACGGGTCTGCAAAACCTTCACCCCCGGTTCGATTCCGGGTGTCGCCTCCATTTATTCATACAGCATGAATAAATGGCAAACCATTTTAATGATTTATTTTGTGATGTTTTCACAATAAATGATTATTATTCATTGGTGCTTTAATCAATAATCTGCCGAGGTGGCGAAATGGTAGACGCAAAGGACTTAAAATCCTTCGGGTGTAAACCTGTGCCGGTTCGAGTCCGGCCCTCGGTACCAGTCATTTGCTTGATGCAAATGCCTGGCAAGCCATTCTTTTTAAATGACTTTTTTAATACGCTCCTTTGTCGCCCAAATGACCCAAAGGGTCAAAAATAAGAAAATAATCCGATAAAAAGTTCGACCTGTTGTTCATCACAAAGTGTGAACAAGTCCGGCCCTCGGTACCAGTCATTTGCTTGATGCAAATGCCTGGCAAGCCATTCTTTTTAAATGACTTTTTTTAATACGCTCCTTTGTCGCCCAAATGACCCAAAGGGTCAAAATCAAAAACAATTCGATTTTAAAATTATGAGCTGTGAAAAATCAGCTCTTTTTTTTTCTTAATTTTTTAAAAATCATATAAATCAATCTTGACAAATGAGATTGGGATACTAGAGTACCCATGTACACGTTTTTCTATTGAGCGGTATAAAAAATTAAGGAAAAAGTATGAATAAAGCAGATTTGATCGAAAGCATGGCAAAAGTAAGCAAACTTCCTCGCGGTGTTTGCAAAACTTCTTTAGAAGCATTTATCACCAGTGTTGGTAATGCATTAAAACAAAATAAAGAAGTAGCATTAACTGGTTTTGGTACCTTTGTTGTAATGAGACGCAAAAGCCGTGTTGGTGTAAATCCTGCAACCGGTAAAAAAATGCAAATCCCTGCAAAAAATGTTCCAAAGTTCAGACCAGGAAAAGCATTAAAAGGTTTAGTTGGTTAATAACCAATATAAAAAAAGAGGCTCCAAATTTGGAGCCTCTTTTTTTTGTTTAAATGTTTTTTCATTTGTGATTTATAAAAAAATTTCCGTATACTAAAAAAACTAAAATTGTGGATATGAAAATTTTGACAAAGGATTGAAATGGAAACGCAAGGCTCAATTGGGTTTTTTGGAAAAATACAGCAATATATTGATTCAATATTTGCTTCATTGCATATTAGTGCGCGTGATGTAATTGCGTATGTTACTTGTTTTGGAGTTGGATTTTTATTAGGTACTGCTTTTAAACGATATGGAAAATGGATTATTGCTATTTTGTTAGGGGCGATGATTATTATTGCTGGTTTGCATTATTTTGAATTTATTACGGTTCATCAATCAAAACTATTATGTGTTTTTGGGTTGTCGCAGGTCCATTCCTTTCATGATATTATTGGTTTATTGCAGGAAAGATTTCAAAAATTTTTAATTGAAATTATTTTATTTTGCATGGCTGTTGTTATTGGTTTTAAATTAGGGTGAAAGGTTCTCATGGCAAAAAAACAGATGTTTGTAAATCAACTGGCAGATGCATTGATAAAGCTTCAAGTTTTTTCTGCAGATGAAGCAGAAAGTTTAGTAAAAGAATTTCAAGGTCGAGCAAAAGGAAGAATTGATGATTTTTTGCTTGATGAAGGAATTGTTGATCGAGAAACCTTGCTTAAAGCTTTACAAGCTGTTTATAATGTTGCTCCTTTTGATGTTCGTGGACATTTTTTTAATCATCAATTATTGTTATTTTTCCCAAAAGATTTTTTGATTAATCAAGGTTTTATACCCTTAGATGTTGATGATGAAATTATGACCATTGTCATGAGCAATCCTGATGATGAAGAAACGTTAGACACTTTAAGTCGTTATGTTTCATACAACGTAAATGTTTTTGTTGGTATTCGTCGCGATATTGCTGATGCTGTTGAAGAATATTATGACGAAGATGTCGTTACTTCAGATATTATTGAACAAGAAACTGATGTGAACGATGATGGTATGGACGATTCAGACATTGTCGATATTTTGTAAAAATAGCTTTCATTAGCCTTTTTAATTGCAATAAGATACACTTGAAAGTATATATCAATAAATTTTCAAGTGTGTTTTGTTATGTTTTTAATTCAAAATTATTCAGTATTTATTAATGATATTCCTGTGATTAAAGATTGCAACATTGCATGCACAGCAGGTTCGGTTCATGTTTTGATGGGACCGAATGGCTCTGGTAAAAGTTCTTTGGTTGCAAGTTTGATGGGTCATCCTGCGTACACAGCTTCTGGTAAAATCGTGCTACAAGATCAAAATGTTTTTTCTTTTTCAACGCATCAAAAATCTTTGCAAGGACTTTTTTTAGCAATGCAACATCCTGTTGAAATTGAAGGATTGCAAGTGCTTCATTTTTTACAAGAACTTGCCAGAGTTCATAAAAAATTATTAACACCGCAAGATTTTTTAGCACAGATTCACACTCTTTTACAGCTTGTTGGTCTCGCGCCATCTATTTTGCAGCGATCAGTTAATGTTGGATTTTCTGGCGGAGAAAAAAAGCGTTTTGAATTATTACAACTGCTTCTTTTGGAACCAAAAATTATCATGCTTGATGAAATTGATTCAGGTGTTGATGTTGATGGATTAAAAATGATAGCACTTGTTTTACAAGAATATAAAAAAAAGCATCCGGAATGTATTTTATTTTTTGTAAGTCACTATCGAAAAATTATTGATTATTTGCAGCCTGATTGTGTGCATATCATGATTGATGGTCAAATTGTGCAAAGTGGTGATGCAAGCTTGTTAGATATGATTGAGCAGCGAGGATATGAGTCGTATGCAAAAAGGTCTTAACAAAAAAATTGTGCTTGAAATTTCACAGCAAAAAAATGAACCCGGTTGGATGACCGATTTTCGTTTAAAAGCTTTAGAAATTTTTGAAAGTAAACCAATGCCATCATGGGGTGCAAATTTATCGGATTTGTCAGCTGATGATATTTATTTTTATATCAAACCTATTGTGCAGCATCGTAAAAGTTGGGACGATGTTCCCGCAGAAATTCAAGACACTTTTAATCGGTTGGGAGTGCCTCAAGCAGAAAAAGAAATGCTGGCAGGGGTGAGTGCTCAATTTGAATCTGAAGTGATTTATAAAAAATTAAAAGAACGTTGGGCAAAAAAAGGTGTTGTTTTTTTAGACACTGAAACAGCGCTTAAAGAATATCCTGAAATTTTTAAAAAATATTTTGCATCAATTGTGCCGCCGCATGACAATAAATTTGCAGCATTAAATTCTGCTGTGTGGAGTGGTGGTAGTTTTGTGTATGTTCCTAAGGGCGTTATGGTTGATCAGCCGCTTCAGGCTTATTTTCGAATTCATGCACAAAGCATGGGTCAGTTTGAACGAACGTTAATCATTGCAGAACCGGGAAGTTTTTTACATTACGTTGAAGGGTGTAGCGCTCCGGTGTATCGTTCAAATTCTTTGCATAGTGCCGTTGTCGAAATTGTTGCATTGCCTGATAGTCATGTGCGTTACACAACCATTCAAAATTGGTCACAAAATGTTTATAACCTGGTTACTAAGCGTGCTATTGCGCATGAACGATCAACCGTTGAATGGGTGGATGGAAATTTTGGAAGCAAAGTAACTATGAAGTATCCGTGCATTGTGCTCAAAGGGCAGCATGCAAAAGGGCAAATTGTTTCCATTGCCGTTGCTGGAAAAAATCAACAACAAGATTCTGGTGGAAAAATTATTCATTTGGCTTCAAACACCAGTTCAAACATTGTAGCAAAATCGTTAAGCAAAGATGGTGGCAGATCAAGCTATCGAGGGCTTTTAAAAGTTGGTAAAAATTTATCAGGAATTATTTCTCGTGTTCAGTGTGATGCATTGTTGTTTGATGATTTCTCACAATCAGATACGTATCCAAAAGTTGATATTGCATCAAATTTGGTTGACATCGGACATGAAGCATCGGTTAGTAAAGTTAATGCTGATCAAATTTTTTATTTAATGAGTAAAGGTTTGACAGAGCAACAGGCACAGGCAATGATCGTGCTTGGATTTATTGATTGTTTTGTCAGCATGCTGCCGATGGAATATGCCCTGGAAATTAATCGATTGATTGAAATGGAAATGGAAAATTCAATTGGATAAAAAAGGCTGCATTAAAAATGCAGCCTTTTTTGTAATCAAAATATTTTTCGACATTGAAGATTTGTCATACTAACGCTGTAATGAAGGAATTTACCGTTACGTGTATCAACTTCAGCGCTTGCCTGAGTCTTAATGTGCTTTTCTACATGAAAACTGCCAGTTATTTCTAAATTGTCATCTGCATTTAATCGAACGCTACCTTCTGCGGCAAATGAATTTGTTGGTGTTGCTGCTGTGAATTGAAAGATTTTGTCTATTGTATTGAAACTAATGTTAAATTCAGGAAGGGTTGCTTGTTTGAATTGTGATAATGTTTCTTCTGTTATTTTAAGCAATTCAGCTTGGCCTGATTTATAAGCCTTTAAAATCATTTCTGCCAAAATTGCTGTATGAACACAAACTTCTTCATTGCGTGAATTATTTCTAAAGCAAATTTCGTTTGGGCGAACAATACAACTGAAATCTTTTGTTGGGTCATTTTTAAAATCTTCATACATTTGACGGAGTTTAAACTTGTCATGAGCGGAAATACCAGAAGTTTTTGGTGTTTCTTCCGCACATGCAAAAGTTACAAGCATAAAGCTTAAGCATGCAATAGTCGTAATATTTTTCATGTATATCCTTTTGAAAAAAATTGTTGTTAAGAAAAAAGATTATTTTTATGATATCTTTTTTTTGAAAAAATCATAATTTTTTAAAAGTTTTAATTTTGTGTTTACGAGTAAAATAACGTAAAATATAAACATGATGTTGAATTATACTATTTTAAATCATTGATTTATGCATTATCAGTCTTTATTTTTGTCGTCACATGTTTCAACTATTGCTGGTTATCAGATTATGCATCATCAAATTGCAGAGCTTGATGATGTTGTTTTTTTAAAAATTGAATCTGATGGTTCGTTGCAACTGTATTTGTTTGATGATTCAACGTTGCAAAGCAAGCGTTCAGTCTCGTATCATATTTTGTTTGAAAAAAATGCAAAATTAGATTTTTTTATCAGTTTGATCAATGCTTGTGATTTGGAACTCAATATTTATTTGTATTTGCATGCGAATGCTTCACAGGCAGAGGTGTTAGGTTTGTATGCTTTGGATCAAAATCAAACGTTAAAAATTAAAACGTATCAAAAGCACTATGGTATTCAAACAAAAAGTAGCGTTGTTTTGCATGGAATGCTCAAGGATCAAGCTCGAGCAGATGTTCAAGGATTAATTTTTATTGATAAGCTTGCAAGCAAAACTCAAGCAGTCCAAGAAAATAAAAATATTGTTTTAAGTCAAAAAGCCTCTGTTGTTTCAGAGCCATCCATTGAAGTTTTAAATCATGATGTGCAATGCTCTCATGGTGCTGCGATAGGTCAGTTTGATAAACAGCATCTTTGGTATTTGCAGTCCTTTGGTTTTGATTTTCAATCTGCGCATCAAATGTTGATACAGTCTTTTTTTAGCCCTATCGTGCAAACGTTTGAAAATAAAAATGAATGTATGGAGATTTTATGCAAAAAAATGATATAAAAAAAGAGTTTTTGATTTTAAAACATCAAGTGAATGGTCATGATTTAATTTATTTTGATAATGCTGCAACTGCTCAAGTTCCAAAAATGGTACTTGATGCAATGAATGCTTATTACACACGATTTAAAGCAAACGTTGGTCGTGGAATTTATCATTTTGCAGAACAAGCAACACTAGCGTATGCACAAGCGCGTCAAACCGTTGCCCAATTTATTAATGCTTCACCAAAGTCAATTATTTTTACATCTGGTGCAACAGAGTCAATACATGTGGTCGCAACTTCATGGGCCGCGGTTTACCTTAAAGCTGGAGATGAAATTATTATTTCTCAGGTTGAGCATCATTCAAATTTTGTTGTATGGCAACAGTTGGCGCTTCAAAAAAAATTAAAATTAGTGATTGTACCTGTTGGAGCAAGGGGAATTGTTGAACCTGAAGTATTAAAACAATATCTTACTTCTCAAACAAAACTGGTCAGCATTGTTCATACTTCAAACGTAACGGGTGGTACTCATGATGTTGCTACCATCACCAAAATGGCTCATCAAGCAGGAGCAAAAATTTTAATTGATGCTGCACAGTCAGTTGTGCATCAAGCAATTGATGTGCAAAAAATTGGATGTGATTTTTTAGTTTTTTCGGGGCATAAACTGTATGGACCAACAGGTGTTGGTATTTTGTATGCAACTGAACAGATGATGAAAGAAATGAAGCAGCAAAAATTTGGCGGAGGAATGGTATATTCTGTCACTGAAGAGCAGACAGAGTTTAAATCGTATCCTGATTGTTTTGAAGCTGGAACGCCCAATGTTGCAGGTGTCATAGGCCTTGCAGCAGCAATTGAATTTGTACAAAAAAATATTGATTTTGCAGTTGTGGCGGATCATGAAACAGCGCTTGTGCAAAAATTAGCAGAAGGTCTTGCAGCATTTCAAGACATTGAAATTATCAGTTTTGTTCCATCAAAAAAAGATGAACCATCAGTCAGCATGTTGACCTTTTTTTCAAAGAATCATCATGCGCATGACATTGCTGCACATTTGGATCAATTTGGTATTTGTGTGCGTGCTGGACATCATTGCACGCAACCGTTTCATGAGTATCGAAATATTAATGCGTCAGTTCGAGTCAGCTTTGCAGTGTACAATACGATGCAAGAAGTTGAATATTTTTTGCAGTGCTTAAAAAAATTATACTGATAATCCGTAAGATCGCAGCGTTCGAATCAGCTCATCATGATGATCAACATTGTATGTTGTCACATTTAAGCCATAGCTTTTTGCTGATGTTGTAAATTTTGATTCTGTTTCAATCCATAAAGCATCTTGAGCCATGATTCCAGATTTTGCAAGCACCAGGTTGTAATATTCTTGAGTTGGTTTTAAAAGATGCAAATCGCCTGAAACATATACTCCATCAAACAATTTAAAAATTTCTGGAAATTCAGATCGAAGTGATCCGATGTGTGCCCAATTACCAACTAAAAATAATTTTACTTTACAAGTTTTAAGTTTTGTCAGCAAAGTTTCTATTTTTGAACTCACTTCTTGAGTGTCTGCTAAATGTTGTGGAGTCATCATCATGCTGACAATGGCATATAAAACCTTTTTTTCAATGTCTGAAATATTTTTGTGATTGAAATATTTTTGAATAATGTCTTTCAGTTTTGTATTTGGCTGAACTGCTGCCAACCAATCTGAAAAAATTAAAGGCATTGCTAAGTTTTTGTTGTAAGTAACTTGGGTTGATTGTGCTTTAACAGACTTTAATTGTTTGAAAAGATCTTCTTGGCTTGGTAAATGACCAACGCTGGAAAGGTAGCGAAGTGAATCAATTTTGCCGATATAGCTTGATGCACGCATTGAGTTTGTATGAAAAATTGCTTCCACGTCAAAAAACAGAGCTGTAAATTTTGCAGGGTACAGTGAAATGCTTGAAAAAGAGCTTGCACAGATTAAAAAGAGAGCTATTTTTTTCATAAAACACCACCATTTTGTGTAAAAAAATATATACTTTTAACGTATCAGAAAAAAATATATTTGTCACTTTTGCAGGAGAGCCTGGGAATGCTTGATCGACAAAAATTGCTCAAACAGCTTAATCTTTTGGATCAAAATTTTTTCTGTCAGGCTGATGGGCAGATAGTTTTGGCTCAAAAAGCCTGGAATTTGATTAAAAATGATTCTTTTTTAGCCGAAACATTACAATCAAAAAAATGGTCGGTCTTGGTGCCTTTTTGGCAGGGAGTTTTAGGGCAAACCTTTGATATTGAATCTCAACCTCATCCTTATGAAATTTTGGCCGTTGATGGCTCACAAATTTACTATGATCGTCATCAAGGACCAGCGTGTTATTTAATCAATGTTGGGTCGGTATTTTTTTCCTATGGTTTAAAACAAAGCAGGATTCAATTTGAATCAACTCCTCGTGTGATCATGTTGGGGGCAGATGATACAACAGGTATGGGTGCAGAGGTTGTAAATTTGATGCGAGAGCAGGATGAATTTGCTCATGCGGCAGATTGTGCTCAAAAAATTATAAAAGCATCTCAGGTTCCATTTTTGACATTGTTTGATGGAACGTTAATTTTTTTTCAGACCGACGGACACATTGATCAAAAACAACTACATTTTGTAAAATTGATGGAATCTTTTCAGAAATTATATGATCAAAAAATATTGTATGCTGGCTATGTTAGTTTTCCGCGCAGTAAAGAATTGGTGAATATTTTAAAATTGGTTCTTGCGGGATTTGATGAAAAAAAAGAAGAATTTTTAAGTTTGCAAGCGTTGAGCGATATGGATATTGCAAAATTGTTTTTACAGCCAGGGCAACGTTCAATTGTTTTTGAAAGCAAAGCTGTTGTCAGTTATTTGTATTCAAAACATTTAAAGCCTTATTTTTGTTATGTGCATGTTGGGTCTGAAATTGCCAGACTTGAATTTCCTGCATGGATTGCACAAGATGTAACATTGGTTGATCAGGTGTGTGGTATTGTTTTTGATCAAGTTTGCAAAGGACAAGGGTATCCTGTGTGTTTGTTTGAAGCGCATGAACAAGCGGTTATAAAATCTTTAGATCGAGATTTTTTTTATCATATGATTCAAAAAAAAGTACAACAACAAGCATCAATGTATCAAATTTCAAAAAAGAGTTTAAAAAAAGTACTAGTGCCTGTTTAAAAAGGTTGAATGATAACTTTTATTTTTTATGCTGAATTTGTTTTTGCATTGAGAACAAATCTGTTTTTTTTAAAAATCTTTTTTTAGGTGAAATTGAATTGCTAAGCTTGCTGATAATCGAATCATAGGGGTTATTGCTTTATTTTGAATTTGGATGTAAAGTAGGTCCAAATAAGTCAGTTCAGCTTTACCGTACTATTGAAAAATGAATTTTATAACGTTTCAAGGGAGCTCACATGAGATTACATGTTATGGCCGGGATATTACTTTACAGTTTGAATTTGTTTTCAAATGATGATTCTTTCACTCAACAACCTCCACAAATTAAACAATTTAGAAATGATAAACGTCTTAGAAATGATAAACGTCATTCTTCCTTTAAACCGTATGAACGTTACACTCCTGAAGCTTTAATGCCTAAAGCTTGTGCAGAAAGTGATAATGATTCAAATGGAACAGTGTCGCAAGCAACAACTCCTGCAACAAGTCCACAGCCTCAGTTGTTGCCAGCAGATTCGTTAAGCAGTGATTTGTTAGGGCGAAGAGAATCATTTGATTCAATATCTACAACGCTAAATCCTTTATCATTATTGCCAACAGGATCTATGGAGGAATTAACTGTCGGGTCACCTTTAACTGAGCATGGAACAACTCCTCCAACGGATCATGGAACAACGCCTCCAGGATCTAAAAAATGCTTAACTCGACAGCAGAGGTTTGCAGTTCTTTTAAGAATGAAAACAAACCATCCAACAACTCCAGTAAAATAAAATTAAAATAAAAGAGCCGCGAACAAATCGCGGCTCTTTTATTTTAATAATTTTAAAATTATCCTAAAAATTTTTTAAAAAACGAAGTAATAAATCCATCTTGGCTGTCAGCAGTGTCGGTACCTAAACGTTCGGCAACTAAATCAACAGCTTCTTTTTGCAACGATGTTAATTTTTTTGGAATGTGACATTGAGTAATAATCACTAAATTTCCAGTGCCATATCCTTTTAATTTTGCAAAACCTTTACCAGCGATGGTAATTTTTTCTCCAACAGAGCAACTCTTTGGAACTTTGATTGCAATTTTTGTGCCATCAATGTTTTCAATTTCCATCTGACAACCTAAAACTAATTGAGGATAGGTCAGCATCAAATGACAAACTAAATCATTTTCTTGACGTTGAAATTTTTTATCTTGAGTGATTTTAATTTTTAAATATAAATCACCGCTCGTGCCACCATACACTCCAGCATCACCTTTTTGTGCAATGCGCAGTTCCGCTCCATCAAAAATCCCTGCAGGAATGTTGACGGTGAATCGTTCAAATTCTTGTTTTCTTGATTGACCTTTGCAGCTTGAGCATGGGTTTTTAATGAGAAATCCTTGCCCTTGGCAAGCATAACATGCTTGAGAAACTGCAAAAAATCCTTGTTGATAGCGAACTTGACCAGCGCCTTTACATTGAGAGCAGGTTTCAAGGTCTGTTTTATTTTTAAATCCTTGATGATTGCAATCTTTGCAAGCAAAAGCATGATAGTATGCAATTTCATGTTTTGAACCAAGGTACGCTTCTTTAAGTGTTATGGTTACTTCTTGGATAACATCATGACCTCGCTGCGGCGTTGGTCCTGTTTTTTTGCGACGCCCTGAGCGTTGATTAAATAGATCATCAAAATTAATATCGCCTCCGCCACCGCCAAACATATCTCCAAAATGTTTAAAGATGTCGTTCATGTCCATTTGAGGGCCACCTTGACCCATATTTTGATAATTTTCATGACCGTACTGATCATATGCTGCACGTTTTTTTTCATCTGATAAAACTTCATAAGCTTGAGCAGCTTGTTTGAAAAGTTCTTCAGCTTCTGCATTGCCAGGATTTCGATCAGGATGATGCTTCATCGCAAGTTTGCGATAAGCTTTTTTGATTTCATCAAGCGTTGCAGTTTTGCTAACGCCTAAAATATCGTAATAATTTTTTTTGCTCATAAATTTAATATTAGTTTTTAAGGGTATCGATTTTGTTTTAGTATAGC
This sequence comes from Candidatus Chromulinivoraceae bacterium, assembly GCA_031972395.1. Lineage (GTDB taxonomy): Bacteria > Babelota > Babeliae > Babelales > Chromulinivoraceae > JACPFN01. Next base: position 20,139 of record DALYET010000006.1, on the reverse strand, counting down.
ATAAATATTGTTAAAAATACCATCTCCAACGCATGACAAAAGGTGAATCAGGAATAAATGATGGAACCGGTGGAAACATTTTAACGGCCATAATGCTTTCTTGAATAACGCGATCTAAAATAACATTACCAGATCCTTGAAGCATGCGAAATTCGAGTTGGCGACCTTGTCGATCAACGGTTACTGCACAAACAAGGTTTTTGCCAGCAACATTTTGACATAAACGAATTTGTGGATGAGTCCTAATTTCATTTTTCATCATTTCAGCGCATTGATTGTAGTAGGTTAAATGTTTTAATGACGCTGCATCAGGAACTGCAGAAGTGATACCTGGTTGAATTAAGTTTGCATTATTTCCAATGGTTGCATAGTGATTATCAAATCCTAAGTTTAAATCTTGAAATGAAATAATTCTGCTTGGCTCAGGCACGAATTCATAAGGATCTTGTTGTTCAATAGGAGTTTTAAATTCTTTCTTTAATTTTTCTTTAATCGATGATTTTTTTTGTTCATGATCGGTAAACTGAGTTAAAGGCTTTTCTGTTATTTTTTGTGGTTTTGGTTCTGAATTCAAACTTTTTAAATCGTTTTGTTCTGTGAATTCTTTTTCTGTTTTTTGTACATGAATCGTTTCTGGTTTTACATGTGCATCAAGATTTTTAGCTTTTTTTTCAGTTTTTATTTTTTGTTCTTCTGGCTTTGGTAAATTTTTTAAATTTGAAGGATCTTTTATATTTTGTTGATTGATGCCTTGTCGTCCAGGGATTAAAGTATAATCGGACCATTTTAATTTTGGTTCTTCTTTTGGTTTTTCTGCTTCTTGTTTTTTTACTTTTTGTGATTGAGAAGGTGTTGATTGTTGATTTTGTGGTGTTGGAAGTGTCTGTTTTTTAGGTTCGTCCATCATTAAAATTGCAGTATCTTCTGTCTTTTTTTTTGGTGATGTTAACGGAAGAGAGCTGATTTTTAAGGTTATAATTCCAAGGGCTAAAAGTAGATGAAAAAGAATGGAAGCGATAATCCAAATGATGATTGGATGAACAGCTTCACGTTTTGAATCAAAATTGTTTTGATAATCCATGCACGTTCTCCCTTGCTTTTATGCTTCTTAGTGTACATGAAAAGTTGATTGAAAAGCTATAAAGATTTGAAATAAAAATAATCGCCTTGTTTGATGATTATTAGTTCAGGGTGTAGTTGATGGGATTGTGTTTTATTGTTTTTTAAAAAACGTAAAATTTCTTGAAACAGGGCACTGCTAGGTGTTAAAAAAACTTTATCTTCAATAAAAAGATGCATGAAAATGTGATGTTGCATAACTTCATGAAGTTTTAAAAATGAAGGAATGTGAATACCTGTTGAATTTTTGATTGTTGGCAGTAGGTCATGCATGCTTTGCTTTAAAAAGTCATCTGTTTTTTCTAAATGATGCATAGCGTGACTAATGTTTTTTAAAAATCGTGAATCAATTTGCTGCAATGTTGGAATCAAGCTGTTTCGAATGCGATTGCGTAAATATTTTGGATCAGTATTGGTTGAATCTGTTAAAAAATCAATGTTGTGATGATGCAAATAATCTAAAATTTCTTGTTTTGATAGGCAAAGCAATGGTCGTAGGTATAATCCATCATTTTCTTTAATTCCACAAAGCCCTGCAATGGATGCACCACGCGCCAGACGAATGAAAAAAGTTTCAAGTTGATCGTCACCGTGATGAGCAAGGACAATGCGATCCGCTTGATGTTTTGTTGCTAATTGTTCAAAAAAGAAACGTCGCAGCTTTCTGCCAATCTCTTCTTGAGAGCCGTTGTGTTTGATGTCAAAATCAAGATTTGACGCACGTTCCATTTCAACAGCAATACTGCGATCGTCGCAAAACTTTTTGCACCATGCGCTATCTTTGCCAGATTCTTTGCGCCATTGATGATCAAGGTGTGCAGCAATAATTTTTAAATGTAATTTTGGTGCAAGTTCATGTAACAGTGTGAGTAAAAAGACAGAGTCGGGACCTCCAGAGAAGCCGACAACAAGAGTTGAATTTGGCTGAATGTGCTGTTGAATGATTGTAGTGTCGATCATGGTTGTAAAGTAATAATTCCTAGATTGATTAATTCACGAGTAACCGATGATGGTTTGTCACACAAAATTGAAGTGATGCCTAATGTTTTTGCGGTTGCAATGTTGTTTGGTTCATCATCAATAAAAATGGTTGTTGCTGGATGAACGTTGTATCGATTCAGCAAACAATTGAAAAATTCAAGATTTGGTTTAGCCATTTTTTCTTGACCGGAAACCACAATCCCATCAAACAGGTTAAAAATTTCAGAATTTTTTGTGTGTAGTTGCTCGAAAGACTGTTCATCCCAGTTTGAAAGGGCGTATAATTTGTAACCAGCATTTTTTAAAGCTTGTGCCAATCGAACCATCGAATCAATTGGTTGTTGGGATTGTGCTAAAAGTTCTGAGCTAAACATGAATGATGCAATGCTGCTAAATAAATTTTTAATGGCAGTTGGATGTTGCGCTTGATTTAAATGAGATGTAATGGTTTGCAGAGCATGATCACCTGAGATCAGTCCTGATTGCCAATCAGCCATGATTGGAGGCATCGCCTCTGAGTGATAAAAAACAGGATATTTGTTTGATGCTGGGATCGTGTGTAAAAATTTAAAATATTCAGATTTTGAATCAAAGTTGATCAAATAATACAGTAGTGATGGGTTTGAAAGAAGGGTTGTTGCGATTAATTTGTGCTTAGTTAAAGGATTGGAAGTAAACAGCACATCGCCAAGGTCGAAAATGATGCTTTTGTAAGCAGATTTTTGAGCTGAAATAACGACGGGGTGAGAGCTTTGATATTTTGCCGCTATGAAAAAAAAGGCTCCAAAAATTGCAAGAATTAAACCTGTAATTTTTTGTTTTTTAGTGAAAAGTTTACGGTACCTAAGCATGGCAAATATCCTTATTTTAACCCTCATAATCAGAGTATCAAAATTGCCAAAAAAGGCAATTGGATAGCGTTTTTCATGGTTTTAAAATTATTGGGGGGCTGTTGCTGGCAATTCATATTGCTGTAAAATGAGAGTATGATTGGGGAAATTATGAAGTAAAAATTATTAAATTCATAGTTTTGGGGGTCTTATGTCTATTTCAAAGAAAATAATGTTGATTTCGTTGATAGCTACAGGTTCATTTTATGCAGATTCTGAAAAATCTGAAAAACCTAAAATTGAAAAAGTATCAAAATCATCGATTACTTTTATGCAACAATTTTTGAAAAAAGAAGGCGCTTCTATTTCACTAGGTTTGCTTAACATTGCAGGAATTTATAAATTTTTTGGAAAAGAATTTGCAGCATTAGCAACAAGTGCAGTTGCTTTGTGTGTGGTTCGAATGTACTTAGATGAAAAAGCAAAATTTGATAAAGAAAATAATGATAAATCAAAAAAATCAGAATAAAATTTGATTTAAAACTTAAAGGGCATCTTTTCAGGTGCCCTTATTTTTTTGAATTTTTTAAAATTTAAATATCTAAATTTTTAACAAATCGACCGTTGCGTTCAATAAATTTACGACGACCAATCACATCATCACCCATCAGTGTTGAAAACCAAGCGTCAGCTTCAAGTGCATCTTGAATTGAAACTTGCAGCAATGAACGAGTTTTTGGATCCATTGCAGTTTCCCAAAGTTGGTCAGGATTCATTTCACCCAGGCCTTTGTACCGTTGAATATTCATGTGAGGTTTTGATAAATTGATGAGCGCGACAATTAAATTAATAATTCCTTTGTCCGTGATTGTTTTATCTTTTTCGCAAACATTCCATGCATCTTTTTCAAGCAGCATTAAAGGTTTGAGCAGCTGTAAAAGCTCTTCAACTTCTTCAGCAACAAAAAAATCAAGAGCCACAGACCAAGAGAAATTTGATTTTGCAAAAATTAATTCAAATTTGCTGCTTTCTTGGGATGTTTGTTTTGGTTGTTTTGATTTTCGTTTTGAAGTTGTTTCAGTTTCTTCGCCTTCATCATTTAATTCAACAATTGCTTCGGCGTCTTCAGATTCATTTTCATCTTGAATGTCGATAATATCATCATCATCTTGTGCATGTGCGCCAACACTGATTGAAAATTCTGGGAAATATGGTTGCAATTTTGTAATGATGTTATCAATGTCGTCAATGTTTTTAAATTCATTTTGAATCATGCACAATGCAAGACCATGACAGTGACGATATTCAAGTTTGAATTGAAGACTGATTTCATGAATTTTGTTTTCATAAGCAAGAAGTTGCGCTAACAATTTTTTAAATTGTTCAGGGCTGTAACTATCTTTTTTGATCACAAAATCAACGGCAGAGCTTGCCCAGTTAAATAAAAATGCACGAAGTTGTGTATCATCTTTTAAATATTCTGACATTTTGCCAATTTTAACTTTGTACAGTGGCGGTTGCGCAATGTACAAGTATCCTTTTTCAATCAAAGTTTTCATGTAACGGAAAAAGAACGTTAACAAAAGTGTACGAATATGAGATCCGTCAACGTCAGCATCGGTCATTAAAATAATTTTATGATATCGAACTTCTTTGCAATCAAATTCTTGTGCGTCCGGATGACAGCCAACAGCAGAGATTAAATTTTTAATTTCTTCATTTGCCAGCATTTTATCAAGTCGAGCTTTTTCAACGTTTAAAATTTTACCCTTAAGTGGTAAAATTGCTTGTGCAAAACGATCGCGTGCTTGTTTTGCAGAACCACCCGCAGAGTCACCCTCAACAATAAACAGTTCAGAGTTTTCGGGTTCTTCGTTTGAACAATCAGCTAATTTTCCTGGAAGTACTGATCCTTCAAGAACTGATTTTCTTCGTGTGATATCGCGAGCTCTTTTTGCAGCTTCGCGTGCACGGCGTGAAAGTTCGGCTTTTTGTAGAATTTTTTTTGCAGTGTTTGGATTTTCTTCAAAATATTCATCAAGTTTTGCAAAAATCCATGAATCTGCAAGACCTTTAATTTCGTTGTTGCCAAGTTTGGTTTTTGTTTGACCTTCAAACTGAGGTTCAGGAACTTTAATGCTGATGACGCAAACTAAACCTTCGCGAACATCTTCGCTGGAATAACTGTCATTGTCTTTAATCATTTTTAAAATTTGAGCACGTTTATTACATGCTTTGGTCAAAGCAGATTTAAATCCGCTGACATGAGTTCCGCCTTCAACCGTATTAATGTTGTTAACGAAAGAAAAAATTTGTTCGCTGTAACCATCATTGTATTGCATTGCTAAATCAAGAATGTATTTGTCATCTTCATGTTGAATAAAAATGATGTCATCAAACAATGGTGTTTTTTTAGCATTAATCGATTCAACAAATGAAACAATGCCGCCTTCATAAAAGAAAACATGTTCTTTGTTGCTTCGTTGATCAGTAATGCTGATTTTTAGATTTTTGTTTAAAAATGCTAATTCGCGGAGTCGAGCAGATAAAATTTCAAAACTGAATTCTACTGTTTCTTGAAAAATTATTGGATCTGGAAAAAAGGTAACTTTTGTTCCGTTTTTTGTTGTTGATCCTGCTTCTTTGAGTGAAGCAACCGGATCGCCTTTTTTGTAGGTTTGTTTGTAGATAGTTCCGTTTTTGTAAATTTCTAAATTAAGTTCTTTTGACAGTGCGTTAACAACTGAAATACCAACACCGTGAAGTCCGCCGGAATATTTGTATGAATCTTTATCAAATTTACCACCAGCGTGTAATTTTGTGAGTACAACTTCTGCTGCAGAAATTTTTTCAGTTGGGTGAATGTCGACGGGAATTCCGCGACCGTTATCTTCAACGGAGCATGAACCATTGGTGTGTAAAATAACT
>DALYET010000006.1:0-14236 GCA_031972395.1 Candidatus Chromulinivoraceae bacterium | reverse complement strand
GTCCTGCAAGAGCTTCATCAACTGAGTTATCAACTACCTCATACACTAAATGATGGAGTCCTTGAGGGCCGGTGCTGCCAATGTACATTGCAGGTCGTTTGCGAACGGCTTCAAGACCTTCCATAACTTTAATGGATTGAGCGCTGTATTGTTGACCAGTATCTTTTTTATTGGACGGATTATCGGATTTATCTGCCACAAGGATTCCCTGAATATTTTTTTAAAGAACGTTTACTTTTCTTCGAAAAAAAAATTAATTCGTATACAATGTATAAATTATTTTGCGTGTTTTAATCAAGTCTAGTAAATAAATGAAAAAATGCCAACTTTTTCGAATGGTGCGTGATTTTGCTTGATATTGAAAGGGATTTTTGTGAATGATCTTTTTTTTATGATGCTTGCGTATGATCAAGCATTGAAGGCGTACAAAATTGATGAAGTTCCGATTGGAGCGGTTCTGGTCAATGATCAAGGTAACATTATTGCAAAGTCCTATAATCAAATGGAAAAAAAACAGAGTCAATTAGCACATGCAGAGTTGCAAGTACTTGCAAAATCTTTGAAAAAAATGAAGAATTGGAGATTGTCTGGAACAACGTTGTATGTTACCGTGCAACCTTGTTTGATGTGTTTGGGAGCATTGTATCTTTCAAGAGTTGACAGAATTGTGTATGGAGTTGAATCTTTAAAATTTGGAGCATCTGCTGATAATTTTGGTTGCAAAACAGGAATTTATAAAAATTTAAAAACCAAGCTTGAATCTTTACATCACGAACCATCAAAAACGTTATTACAATTATTTTTTAAAAAAAAGAGGAGCTGAATGCATGATTAATAAATTGGAGTTAGCAAGAATTAAGCAAGAGTTACAACAAAGAAAAAAAGAGATAGAGCAAGAATTACAAAATTTATCTAATGAAAAAATGGTAGATGGGCAATCGCAAGATGATGGAGATCAGGTCGTTTCTATAACCATGGAAGCATTGCGTAATTCTTTACAGGGCGCTGAATATCAAGAATACAACAACATTGTGGCAGCCCTAAAATCAATTGACGATGGTAGTTATGGGATTTGCCAAGAATGTGGTGAAAAAATTTCAGAAACTCGTTTAAAATATAATCCAAATGCTCGTCGATGCATTGCATGTCAGGAAAAATCAGAAAAAGGTGGAGTGTAAACTGATGAAAATTCAAAAATATTTTTTTATTATCTTTGGCTTGTGGAATTTTTTGATTGTTTCAAGTGATTTGAATTGGGAATTTGTCTACAGTCCAACGGTTGCAAATTATCAATCGTTATTTGAAACTTTTGGTGAAAAATCTTGTTCTGTTTGTTCTGGCCGTCAAGCTGTTTATAAAGGTTTTGACTCAAAATGTTTTGTTAAAAATAAAGCATCATATTTTGATGCGTTTGAGTCTGAAATTCAAGCGCATGAGCAGATTGATTCGAATCGGTTATTTGTTCAAGTGACTTTTTTGGATGAAGTTATTGGGTTTATGTCATGCCAGGTGGTATCTGAATATCGTGTGGTTATTGAGCAATTAGTGATTGACCCTGAAAAATATGATGACGGGTTGGTTAAAGATTTTCTATTTGTTTTGTTGCAATTAATGCCAAAATTGAAAGAAATAGGGATTAAATGTCCTTTGTTTCATGTTAATTTGATTAATTTATTTGAAAATCTTGGTTTTATGATTGATCAGCAAGAATCAAACATTGATCTTTTTGTGCAATTTGAGCTTAAAATTCATCCAAAATGCAGTATCTGTCAAGTTCTTTATGGACCAGACTTTTGGGAAAATGAAGACCCTGACGCTTGGGAACAAGATCCTGATGCAGAAGATCTTGGAATAGGGTTTTTTAATGTTGATCAGTCAAGAGATGATGTAAAACCGTTGTCAGAGGATGATGATGGAAAAAGCTATTATTAATAAGCATAAAATAGCTTTTAGATCATTTTGACTTTTTTGCAAACTCTTTGTATTCTAAGCAATATAGTTTGATATAAAAATTAAAAAATTATTTCCTAAGTTGCTCTCAAAGAAAGGCTTACTTTTTATGGCACAAGCTCCATCAACAAAAAAAACAGCAAAAGCGCCGGTTAAATCTGCGGCAAAAGCAGTGACTGCGCCTGCTGTGTCAAAAACAGTTGCACCGAAAAAAACAAAAAAAATTGCAAATAAACCTTTTGCTCAAGGTACTGGTCGTCGTAAAGCATCTGTTGCTCGAGTTTTGTTGCGAAAAGGTAATGGCCAAATCGTGATCAATGGTCGTCCAGTTCAAGAGTATTTTACGGTAGGTACTGCTCTTGCAGCAAGCCAAGCATCATTTAACATGTTTCCAATGACTTCAGGCATGATGGCAGATGTAAGCATTACTGGTGGTGGTTATGCAGCACAAGCAGTGGCAGCACAACTTGGAATTGCTCGAGCATTGCTTGCGTTTGATGAAAAATTAAAACCTGAACTTCGTAAAAATGGTTTCTTGACTGTTGATTCTCGTGTTAAAGAGCGTAAAAAATACGGTCAAAAAGCAGCTCGTGCGAAATTTCAGTTTACAAAAAGATAAAGAATTTATACAAAATTCAAAAAAATGGGCACCTTTTCAGGTGCCTATTTTTTTATGATTTTTTTAAAATTTATATTGGCGGTTGCATGGTTGAAGTTAAAGTGAAGAAAAACATAAAAATGCATGCGGTAATAAATGAAATGTATAAACGATTTTTAATTTTACGAGTCACGATAATTTAAACCTTTGTGGTTGGTTAATGTTAAATTTCCGGGATTCAAGTAAGGTATCGTTATTTAAAAATCTTGTCAATTGTTGCAAGCCTTTGTACTCTTGCAATCAAAAGGAGAATCTATGACGTTTTTTGTGCGGCGTTGCTTAAAATTATTTTTAATTTTTGAATTCACGATATTTTTTTTACTCTATTGTTTTGGTCCAAAAAGTTTAAAATCATTACATGACATTCAATGTCTGAAAATGCAGACAGAGCAAGATATTAAATCGCTTCAGCAAGAAATTGAAACGTTAAAACGTGAAATTAATCAAAATCAAACAGAATTTGCAAAAGAAAAAATTGCACGACAGCGACTGTTGATGAAAAAAAATAATGAAATAGTTTATTTTAAAACTATGGGAAAATGATGCGATTTGGAAAAATATTATTCATAAGTTTGATAAGCGTTATCATAATTCAGGCGCAAAAAGTTTCAGATTTTGGAAATTTATATCCGGCAACGGTTTGCAGCATTGTTTATCCAAAAACAACTCAAGAAGTACAAGCAGCAATTGCCTATGCTTTAAAGCATGACTTAAAAATTTCTATTGCAGGGGTTCGGCACTCTCAAGGAGGTCAAACAAATGCGAAAGGATCTTTAAATATTGATATGACGCACATGAATCAATTGATTGATTTAGATGTTGAAAAAAAATTAGTACGGGTGCAAGCAGGAATGAGTTGGGAGCAGTTACAAGATTTGTTGCATCCTCATGATTTATCAGTAAAAGTGATGCAAGCGTCAAATATTTTTTCAATTGGAGGATCATTGTCAGTTAATGTTCATGGCAGAGATCCTTTCTATGGCGCAATGATAGAAACTATTAAATCATGCACTTTGGTTGATTGTTTTGGAAAAATTCATGAGCTTGATCGAAAAAGTGATGCAAAATTGTTTGATTTAGTTGTTGGTGGATACGGGTTATTTGGAGTTGTGATTGAAGTTGTGTTAGAAGTGGCTGAAAATTGTGTTTGCAGAAAAAATAAAAAAACAATGGCTTATCAAGATTATCCAAATTATTTATGTAATGTGATTTTGAAAAATTCTTCTGTTCAATTGCATTATGCTCGCTTGGTCAATATTCCTGGAAAAAATTATTTGCAAAAAGTGGTAAGTTTAACATATTTTAAAACTCATGAAGCATTACCCAAAACAGAATTGTTGCCAGAAAAAAACATTGAAAAAAATCAAAAATTATTTGATATGGCGCGTCAATTTTGGGGAAAAGTTTTTAATAAAATTCGTTGGTTTTTTGAAGAAAATGTTTCAGTTCCTTGGGAAAAAGTTCATACTTTAACACGGAATCATGCAATGCGACCGTATGTAAAATGTTTGTATTCTAAATCTCAAAAATTTACAGATTTATTGCAAGAATATTTTATTCCGGTTGAATCATTTGTTTATTTTACCGATCAGCTGCGCAGTTTATCTGAACAATATGAAATTCGATTAATGAATGTAACGCTTCGTTGGACACCAAAGGATCATGAAAGTTTTTTGTCATATGGTCAAAAAGATACCATTGCTTTTGTTTTATATTTTTCCATAAAGCCAGATGAAGTAAAAAAAATTAAAAAATATAGTCAGTCTTTAATTGATGCTTGTTTAAAAACTGGCGGTTCATTTTATTTACCGTATCAACGTTTTGCAACAAAGTGTCAATTGCTTCAATCCTATCCAATGTTGCCAAAATTTGTTGAAGAAAAGAAAAAATATGATCCTTTAAATTTGTTTATCAGTTCGTGGTATCAGGATTATATTTTACCGGCAACGTTATAATTGAATTTCTTTCAGAAAGGTTTTTACCATGTTTACACTGCCAAAATTGCCCTATGCTTATGATGCATTAATGCCCTACATTGATGCGAAAACGATGGAAATTCATGTAACCAAGCATCATCAAGCATACATTGATAATTTAAATAAAGCATTGCAACCATTTCCTGAGTTGCAAACATATTCACTTGACGATCTTTTGAAAAATTTGAAAACATTGCCAGAATCAATTCAAGCAGCTGTTCAAAATAATGCTGGTGGTCATTTTAACCATAGTTTGTTTTGGGAAATGATGACACCGCAATCAAAAATGGTGCAAGGTTCTTTGCATGCAGAGATTTTAAAAAAATATAATTCAATAGAATCTTTTCAAGAACAGTTTGGCAATGCTGCAAAAACTCGTTTTGGTAGTGGCTGGGCATGGCTTGTTTTAAATTCAAAAGGTGATCTTGAAATTTATTCGACAGCAAATCAAGATGCTGTCATTATGAAAAATGATCTGCCGCTGTTGGGTCTTGATGTATGGGAGCATGCTTATTATTTGCACTATCAAAATCGTAGACCTGATTATATTTCGGCATGGTGGAGTGTGGTTAATTGGGAATTTGTAGAAGAAAATTATAAAAAAGTGATAGGAAAATAAAGATTTAGAAGTGTCGTTAATTTTAAAACAAATAAGGATTTTTTATGAATTGGAAACAAGCTTTTTTAAATACAGTTAAAAGTACAGAAGTATCTGTTTTTGTAACAATTGTTGGATATATTGTTTTGTTTGAATTGATAGGTAAAGTCATACAATTTTTTGGGTTGCAAGATAATTTTTTAACAACTTTGATTATCATCGCTTTAGTGATATTTATAGTTCGATTTAGCTCTGCATTAATCCAAGAAAAAAATAAAAAATAAAACATTGTATGGCGCTTACAGAATTTATTGCAGATTTTCACATTCATTCAAAATATTCTCATGCAACTTCAAAATTTATGGATTTGCAGGCACTGGCTTTGTGGGGTCAGCTGAAGGGTATTGCGGTGATGGGAACAGGAGATTTCACTCATCCTTTGTGGCAAGCAGAACTTACGCATCAATTGCAAGAGGCTGAATCTGGGTTGTTTGAACTTAAACCTGAGTTTGCAAAAAGTGTGGATAGTAAAGTGTATGCAAGCTGTAAACATTGGCAGCGATTTTTGCTTTCCAGTGAAATTAGTACAATTTTTAAACGTAATGGAAAGTGCTATCGAACGCATTCAATTATTTTAGCACCTGATTTTGCAACGGTTGAAAAAATTACGCAAAAGTTATCAAGTATTGGAAATATAATTTCTGATGGACGGCCAATTTTAGGATTGGATGTTGTAGATCTTTTAAAAATTGTGCTTGATGCGTCACCAGATTCAATGCTCATTCCTGCGCACATTTGGACCCCATGGTATGGACTTTTGGGTTCAAAGTCAGGATTTAGTAGTTTGCATGAAGCTTTTGGTGATATGTTGCCGCATGTTTACGCTGTTGAAAAAGGATTGTCTTCCAATTTTTTAATGAATGCTCAAATTTCAGAACTTGATAACATGGCAATTCTTTGTAACTCTGATGCGCACAGTGTGCAAAATTTAGGACGAGAAGCAAATGTAATGCATGCCCCGCTTTCATATGCTGGCATCGTGCAGACATTGAAAAAAAATGATCCAAAAGGAATGCTGGCGGGCATTGAGTTTTTTCCAGAACGTGGAAAATATTATGGTGATGGTCATCGTGCATGTAATGTTTATTTAACACCGCAAGAAACTTTTGATTGTGCAGCATTATGCAAAGTTTGCAAAAAACCAGTTACGGTTGGAGTTTTGAATCGAGTTGCACAACTTGCAGATCGGTCAGCATTGCAAGCTTTAAAAGTCATGCGTAACCGGCATTGCGTTGTGCCATTATTTGATATCTTGGAAATTACGTTAGGGTTATCAAGTACGAGTGTGAAATTAATTGCAATGTATCATAAAATTTTGCAAAACGTTGGCAATGAATTTTTTGTATTGTTGCAAGCACCGCTTGATCAGATTGAAAAAGCATCAACAAAAGAAATTGCGCAAGCAATTGGTCGACTTCGAACTGGAGATATTTTGGTGCAGCCAGGTTATGATGGAGTTTATGGTCAGATTCAATTTTAAAATAAAAAGAGTGCTTTAAAACAGCACTCTTTTTTCTTAATAGTTTATATTTTTACTTTGCAATGCTTACAGGAATTGTGAATGGATTTTGAGTAATAAATTTAATTTCTGTAAAGGCACCATGGTTCATTTGATATTTTACATTGGTATGAACGTATGGAGTGTCGCTTGCAATTTTTGCTCGATTTTTATTGGTAATTGCGGTGAAAGTTTTTGATGCGATGGTTTTATCTTTTGAATTTTTTGCAGTCAAAATAACATTATAATTATTTTTGTTTTGTATCAGTTCAACGGTGACGCTTACTGGTGATGTTTGTAAAGTGGTTTGAATTTTTTTCACAACGCTTGTAGGAACTAAAAGCTGTGCGTATTCATCGATAAATGTTGGGTTTAAAATCATGCCTGTTAATTTTTGATTTGCAGGAATTTGAATGTTTTGTGGCATCATGATTTCTGCTGGATTAAGTCCATACACTAAGGCTTGAGAAATGTGCGTATTAAATGCGATGAGTGCAAATATTGCACCATACATTATTTTTTTCATATTTTGATTCTCCTTCTTTAAGGATATTATATCAAAAATGCTTTTTGAATCGCAATAATTTGTTGGTTCTTGTTAAAAATTCGTCAAACTTTAAAAGTTGGGGTATGCTAAAAACATATCAAATTTACTTTAATATGGACGTTAAAACTATGGAACCAAAGCATAAATCAGATCAAATGCAAGATTTTTTAGGCCATGTTTCGCAGGAGCATGAAATTCGGATTGCAAAGGTAAAAAAACTTGCTCAAAAAGGTATTGAATCTTGGCCAGCAGTCAAAACTCCAAATGCTTTAGCTCAAGAGCTTTTAAGCAGTTTTTCAGAACAAGACACAAAAATATATGATTTGGTTGGTCGTGTGATGACCAAGCGTTTGCATGGAAAAGCTGCATTTCTTCATATTCAAGATATGTCTGGCAAAATTCAAATTTATGTTAAAGAAGATGTTGTTGGTGCAGAATTATTTTATCTTTTAGAGCATGATATTGATTTGGGCGATATTCTATGGGTTTCTGGAACATTATTTAAAACTCAACGTGGTGAAATTTCACTTCGTGTGCATAGTTTTTCTTTGCAAAGTAAGTGTTTACATCCGCTTCCTGAAAAATTTCATGGTTTGCATGATGTTGAAGTTCGCTATCGTCAACGTTATCTTGATCTGATTTGTAACGATGCAAGCAAGCAACTTTTGATGAAACGTTCATTGATTGTTCAAACTATTCGTGAATTTTTAACATCAAAAAATTATTTAGAAGTTGAAACTCCAATGCTTCATCCAATTCCTGGAGGAGCTGCAGCAAAACCATTTATGACACATCACAATGCACTAGGCCAAGATTTTTATTTGCGTATAGCACCTGAACTTTATTTGAAACGATTGGTTGTTGGTGGTTTGGACCGGGTGTTTGAAGTTAACAGAAATTTTAGAAATGAAGGAATTTCTACTAAACACAATCCTGAATTTACGATGCTTGAATGTTATACTGCGCATCATGATGTTTCATATGCTATGGATTTGATTGAAAAGATTTTTCAAGCTGTTGCAAAAAAAATTGGTGTAACTGAATCAGTTCAGTTTGGACAGCATTCAATTGATTTTTCAAAAACATTTGAAAGAATTTCTTTGTATGATGCTGTTAAAAAATATCATAAATTAACTGATGCTGATTTGCATGATGCAAAAATTGATGCGTTACTTAAAACTCATAAAATTGCATTACCAAAATCAAACATGAATTTAGCAGAAAAAATTTATTTATTGTTTGCAGAAACTGTTGAAAAAGAGTTAATTCAACCAACGTTTGTAACAGGATTTCCTGTTGACGTGTCACCGTTGGCAAAACGTGATGCAAATAATCCAGAATTGGCTGCGCGTGCAGAGCTTTTTATGGCAGGACTTGAACTTGCAAATTTATTTGATGAGTTGAATGATCCGTTTGATCAAGCTGCTCGATTTCATCAACAAGTTGCATCTCGTGAATCTGGTGATGCAGAAGCGCATTTATTTGATGCAGATTATATTTTAGCTTTGGAACATGCATTACCACCAACCGTTGGATTTGGAATTGGTATTGATCGTATGGTTATGCTTATGACGGGAACAACATCGATTAAAGATGTGATATTATTTCCAACATTGAAAAAACGATAAATTTGAAACGATCTATAAATAAAAAACCCTGGTTTTCATGCCAGGGTTTTTTATGATCAAAAATAAATAAATTATTTTCCGCCACCAAAATTTTTACCAATTTCAGTAACTGTTTTGAAAGAAGCAAGTAAATCTGCGCTTTTCTTTTCTTTTGGATAACGTTTTTCAAAGCTGTGTTCAATGAAATGAAGAACTAATTCAAAAATTTCATCAACTTGAGCTGTAGAAAATGTTTTGCCATCTTGTTTATATGCATAGAGTTCATCAAATGCTGTTGTAAAATCTTCTGGTAAAAATTGACGATGATGGGTCCAATTTTTTAAGAAATTTGTTAAAGTTTCTGCTTTGATTTTATTTTCAAATGAACAGTAGTAAGCATATCCTGCAGCAATGCAAATCATGCCTGATGCAATCAAGGTAGCATTGTCAACAGAAATTGTTGCTTTGTCAGTTTCATTGAAGATGTATTTTTGAACTTTTGAAATTTTTGAAACAAGCAAAGCTGTAGCTGCAGTACATCCAACGCCAACAGCAAGATTCATTTGAGCTGCTTGCAGTTTATTGTTTGGCTGGAATACAAAATGAAATTCTAAATATTTTGCTGCGCCATCACGTTGTGTGCTAAAACAATCAGAAATTGCATCTTCTGAAAGCTTTGCAAAAGATAATGAAGCTACGGTAAGCAAACTTGTGAAAAATAATTTTTTTGAAATGTTTTTCATGAATTTTTCCTTATCAATAAAGGTTGTTTTGTTGATTAAGTTCTCTATTGAAGAATAACAGAGCCATTTTTTTTTACCATGAGTTTTTGTAATGTTGCCAGGATTCTTTTTTTATGTTTGTGTATACATTATCAAATAAAATTTTTTTTAAAAAGGAAAAAAATGAAGTATGTCAAAATAGTTAAACATTCTTTTGTTATGCTTTTTTTCATAGTGAGCTTTCGGGTTCAATCAGATTCGTTATCATTGGAAAATGTATACGAAAATTTAAATGAACAAGCAGAAAAATTAAACACTTTGATTGCTCGTTATCAGCATGATAATGATTTAGAAATTTCTGAACAAGAATCGTTTGCTGCAGAACTTGTTAATTTTAAAAATAATGTTGAAGTTTTAAAAATGCGAGGCATTTCTGTTAAAAGCATAGAAAAAAATTATGTTGAAAATTATGAAGCATGGGCTCAAGAAATGATAGCGGAACCATCTTTAATTAATGAAATTAAAGATGCTGGTCAACCAAAAACTTTAGATTCTAAAAATGTTTCGCACATGATTTTGTTGTATGAAACATTACAAAGTTCAATTATGCAAAGCCAACAACAATTCCAAGCAAAAATTCAAGCAAAATTAAATAATTTAAGTACTTATTCTTCTTTTTCTCAAAAATCATTTTTAGCATCATTGCAAAATGAATTTGATGCTTTTTGCAAAGAAGTACAATCTGCAAAAACATTTACGAAAAATTCTTATTTTACATTTTTAATGAATCAAAGCTCTTCTTTTAGTCCAAGTGATTTGACTGAAAATGATAAAAAATTTCTACAAGGTATTGATAAAGTTGTGCAAAGTGCAATTATTTTTCAGCGAGCGTTTATGTTGCAACTGACTTCTCAAAACTTTAAAAATAAAAAATTTGAACATTTGCAAGACGCTTTAAAAAATGCACATTTGGCTGATGATGAAACATATGAAAAAAACTTAAAAATTAATGAAGAAGGGTTACAACGTTCTTGGTGGGAAGAATTGACTGGATATGGAAAAGATTTATTGCCAGATTTTTCAAAAGAATTTAAAAAAGAATTGGCAGTTCAAACAAATAAAGCAATTGAACATGTTGGAGGAAAAGTTGCTGGTGAAATTGGAACAGGAGTTATTAAACCAGTTGCTGAAGCTGCATCAGCGCAGATTGCAAAATTTGGCATTACGGTAAAAACAGAATCATTAGAAAATTTCTTTAAAAATTTAAGCCCTGCGGCTCGAGCAGTTAAGGCATTTATTAGAACAACAAATCCAGTGATAGCTCCTGATGGCGAAGTGGTGGTTAAAACTGATATTTCATTGTCAGATGCTGAACAACAAGCAGTGTCAAATCGAATGAAAAAAATTTCCACTGTTTTAAAAAATGAATTTAATATTAATGAGCCATTGCGTATGGCTGTTTGTTGTAGCGGCGGTGGCGTTCGAGCTATGGTTGGAACCATGGGGATTTTTCAAGCAGCAGCTCGTGCAAAAATACTTCACAGTTGTTTGTACATGGCAGGATTATCAGGTTCAACATGGATGATTGCACCGTGGAGTTATTTGTATTTGCAAAACAAATTGAAAAAAGATTATTCAGCATCTTTACAGCAAATGGTTGATAATTGGAAAATTGTTTTAAATGATTCAAAAATGGTAAAAGTTGGATCAAAAGTTCATACTCCGGCAAATTTAACTGGCAAGCAAGCTTCAAACTTTTCTTCTCAGGTAGCACTTCAATTAGCCTACGGGATGCCAGTTACTGCGGTTGATATTTATGGTGCAATGGTTGGAAATTTTGCCTTAAATTTGGCGGGTGAAGATCGATTAAAAGTTGTTTGGTCATCAATTAAACAATCATTAAAAAATGGCGAAATTCCATTACCATTGTGTTCAGCAGTTTTTGACGGTGTACTTCCTGAAGATCGGCTTTCAAAACAAGAGTATGAATGGTGTGAATTTTCACCATTTGAAACTGGTGGAACAAAAATTGGATATATTCCTCTGGATTATTTAGGTTCATCATTTGTGAATAATAAGCTTGATACGTCTGCTGGTCAGTTGCGACCGGCGTATCCATTAAGTTTTATTTTAGGAGTTTGTGGTTCTGCTTTTGCGATTAATTTAAATGATGTGATTAACAAAGTGCTTCCAAGCATGAGTTTTACTGTTGAAGATCAAAAAATTACATTGCCGATTGATACGTGGGTTCGTTCAACGCTTGATGAATCTTTTGATCCAAAAGGTAAATTTAAGCGCGGTGATAGTTTGTATGCGCTTTTTGCAAATTATTCTGTTGATAGTTCAAAAAGTGTTTTATATAAACAAGACATGTTTGAATTGGTTGATGGTGGTATTGCATTTAATATTCCATTGCCGCTTCTGTCAGATCGACCGCAAAGAGCTGTTGATTTAATTATTATGTATGATTCAAATCCTGTTGATATGGGCTTTTTCAATGATGCTGCAGCCTATTACAAAAAAGATAATGCTGCGTCGATGCCAGATTTATTACAAGTGAGTGAAAAAGTTTTAAAATCACAAACGATGACCGTGTTTAATGATCCTCGCGATGGAAAATATGATAAAGAAAAACCAACGTTGTTATATTTCCCAACGATGGTTGATATAACAAAACTTCCATACATCACAACGAATTTTAAATATGCATCAAAAGATTTAGAAAAATTAATTGATACCACTGATGCAGCGTTTACATCAAAGCTTGATGATATTAAAGCAATTATGAAACTGGTTGCAAAAAATCGACATGCGTAACAGAAAAGGCAATTTTGTGAAATTTAAAATAATTTTATTGTCTTGTCTAAAATGTCCTGTTTTTTTAAAGCTGTGGATGAATAGGTAAAGTGGTTGATGAAAGCTGTAGCTTTTAAGTTTTGATGGTTATTTTTTTAAAAAGCATAACCAAAATTGACGCCAACCGCAAAACCACCAATGGATACATTACCATTACTAAACACATTTTGTTTGGTTGAAGAAACATTGGTTGGTTCATATGAATATTCTGCAAAAAGACCGAATAAAAAATGATCTTTCAGTAAAACGTTAAATCCGCTGTTTATAAATAATCCTATTCCGGTGTCATTAATGATGCAATTAACGTAAGCAGATTTGTTATGTTGATGAAAAAAGAAAAAACGTGGACCAGCTGCACAAAAATAATATGCATGATCGCTAAAATTAAATACTGGTTTTAAACCAATATCAAATGGAATGACTATTAAATTAGTTTTTTCACTAGTGCTTAGGGCGTGACCCCAAGATTGGCGATAACCAATGCTTGTGTAAATATCAAGACGTTTATATACAGCAACAGATCCACTTGCTTGAATTTCAAATCCTCCTTTATCGTAAATTTCACTCATCAAGCAATTTGAAAAAGTAAAATAACTTGGTTTTATTTCAATCCATGGAGTTGCGTCAGAAGTAATTGTTGTGAATGTGCTTAATGTTACAGTAAGTAATGCCATTTTTTTATACATACACAACCTTTTATTATTTTGGAACGGTAACAGTTACTGAAGTGCTTATGTTGTCATTTGCATCAAAAGCTTGTAATGAATACACAAAAGAAACACCGCGTGGCCGATTGTGATCTTGATAGCTGCGATCAGAAGCATTAAGTGTTGCAATTTTGATGCCGTCGCGATACAGATAATAACCGGTAACTGTTGATGATGGGCTAGCGGTCCATGATAATTGATTATACAGTTCATATTCAAGTCCAAAATTATTTTTCTTTTGTTTGCCTTTAAAATTTGATGCTGGTTGTAAAAATCCTCCAAAATCAATTTGCACGCGCGTAGGGCTTCCTACTGGTAAATAAGAAAGGGTGTATGTTGGTGTTTCTCCTGTAAAAGAAATTGAATTAAAGGTGCCGGTAATTCCTGATGCAGTAAGAATAGTATAACTGCCTGTTGCAGCACTTGAATCTATATCCAGTTCTAAAATACCAGCAAGTGATGCTGCTCCCGTTACTGCAACTAATGAAGTTGTACTTCCTGAACCAATATTGATATGAACTAAGCTGCCTAAAGCGCCCAAATTTGCAGAGCTTAAACTTAAAGCTCCTAAGGTGAGTGTATTGTGATTATCAGGTGAAATAGTTCCTGAATTTACAAATACGTTTCCGGTTAATGTTCCGGAACCACTTAAAGTTCCTCTTTGTGTGCTAAATCCAATATCTCTGCAAACAGAAACATGTGCTGAATTAATAGTTCCATTTACTTTTAAATTTGCATTATTAATTGTTACACGTCCTTGATACGTAGTTGATCCATTGTAAATTACAGTTCCATTACCTCGTACATGAACATTTGTATCTCCTGCGCCAAAAGAAGTGTCATCAACAAATGCAACTTGATTACCTAAGGTTAAAAGATCATTCGTATTGTTTGCCCTTAATGTTAAAGAAGAATTTGAACGTAAAAAAATGCTAGTTCCCAATGCTGATCCATTCAATCCGTCAGATCCTCCACCTGATCCTGCAGTTCCACCTGTTCCTGCTTGTACGGTATTACTTGAGGTATTAAAAGTGGTTGAAACTCCTGAAAGCGCTTG
>DALYET010000005.1:24152-66099 GCA_031972395.1 Candidatus Chromulinivoraceae bacterium | reverse complement strand
GTCTGGACATTTAATGTTGGTGCTGATTCTTTGTATGGTCAAGATTTTGGATTTAATTTTGATGCGTATGCTCGCCTTGTCGTTCAAAAGAAATTAGATGATTGGAAATTACAAGTGTTTAATACCAGAGTTATTTAAATTTTTGTGATAAAAAAACAGTAAAAAATAAAACTCCATTCATTGTTGCAATTGACCCTGCAATTGAAACATTGCATACATGAGCCATAATGCAACCACTCGCTGCGCCAATCGTACCTATTAAAACACTTACAATGAGCATGTGTGTTAATCGATTGGTGATAAGTTGAGCTGTTGCGGGAGCTGTAATCATAAATGCAACCACTAAAATTGCACCAGCGCATTCAAAAGATGCAACAATGGTCCAACAGGTCATCATCATAATTATGTAATGAATAAAGTGTGGCTTAAAATTTAGCAAAGATGCAAAGTTGTGATCAAACGTTGCAATGCTGAACGCTTTAAAATTGGCAGCGATAGTGATGATATTTGTTATTAAAATAATACTCATTGTCCAAATTGCATAGGAGCCACAATCAACATTACCAATAGTGACTTGTTTGAGTGGCGTTAAGGTTAATTCTCCTAAAAGTATTGCATCAAGATCTAAATGTACCGAGCTTGCAAAAAGATTGATTAAAACAATAGCTACTGAAAACAGCAATGGGAACATAAGGCCAATAGCTCCATCGGGATGAACCTTTTTTGTTTTAATTAAAAGTTCTATTAAACCAACCGTAATCAGGCCGAACATGGTTGCTCCAATATACATAAAAGGATGATGAAGTTCTTGAATAATAAGAAATGAGATGACAATCCCCAGCAAAATTGCATGACCTAACGCATCACTCATGAAACTGGTGCCGCGTAGCACTAAAAAAGTTCCCGGTAGCGCACAGCATGAAGCTGTTAGCAAAGCAGTGATGAGCAGTTGTAAATAAATAAAAATCATTGGATATGTTTATCCTTTAAAAATTCAAGACCTTTTGCAGTCAATTGCCAAAAATTTTTTTTAGGTGAAAAAATAAAACCTTTTTCTGCCAAGCGTTGCATGATTTTATTACTGCTTTTTTTTCCAAGAGCTTCTAATGCTTTTAGATCATGCGCGTGAAATGGATTTTGCAGCCCTTCATTAAATAATAAAAAATTATGCATCATGGTTTTTTCGCTAAGCAGTTGCATTTGTCTTTGTTTTTTCCACCAAGCAATTACAATTCCTTGTGGTGCAAATAGTATTGAAAAAAATGTTATCATGGTTGCAGTAATCACGATGGTTGGACCTGTAGGAACGTGCATGATGCTGCTGCTGATTAAGGTGCCAGCCGTAGTTGCAGCCATGCCAAAAAAAGCAGCAAGAATAATCACTGTTTCAAATTTTTGGCTCCATTGGCGTGCAGCATTAGCGGGCGCAATTAAAAGAGCGCTGATTAAAATTACTCCAATAGTTTGCAGTCCAATAACAATGGTTAGTGTTGTAAGTATGAGCATAATTATTGCAATGATGTGTGCTGCAATACCATTTGTTTTGGCAAATTCGCTATCAAATAACATGACTTTGTATTGTCTATAAAAAGTGAATATAAAAATTATTGAAATGAACGTGATGCAAGTAATTAATGTTAAATCTTGGTATAAAAGTGTTGATGCGTTACCAAGTAAATATTTTGTCAGTCCTGCTTGATGCGCATCTGGAATTGTTTGAATTTTGCTTAAAAAAACAGTGCCAAGTCCAAATGAAGTAGCAAGTATAATTCCTAAAATGGTATCTTTTTTTAATGTTGTTCTGTTTTCTAAATAATTAATAATTATTGCTGCAACAAGTGAAGAAATTGCTGCACAAAGTAATAAAAGTATTGGGTTTTTATTTAAAGTAAAAAAAAATATTGCGGTAAGTCCTGGAAGTGTTGCGTGTGCCATAGTGTCGCCAAACAGACTTTTTTTTGAAAGAACTAAAAAAGTGCCAATCATGCCGGCATTAATACCTAAAATGGCAGTTGTGGTTAGAATGAAAAGTAGGGTTTGATCATACTGCATCATGAGTTGCTCGAAATGTTTTTGCCACATTGTTTGGTGTTAGCGTTTGCATGGTCGGACCGCAGGCAATGTGTTTTACATTCATTAAAAATGTCCAATCAAAATATTGCTGAACTGTGGCAAGGTCATGATGAACAACCACGATTGTTTTGCCTTGGTTTTGCAATGTTTGCAGCAACTTTAAAATGAATTGTTCGGTAATCATATCAATGCCGGTAAAAGGTTCATCAAGCATAAAAATATCAGCTTGTTGTGCAAGCGCTCGCGCTAAAAAAACTCGTTGCTGTTGTCCGCCTGAAAGTTGTCCTATGTGTTGATTTTGAAGCGGTGTCATGAGTACTTGTTCAAGTGCCCACGCTGTAATTTCAAAATCTTTTTTTGTTGGGCGCTGCCACCAGGAAAGTGTACCGTATCGACCCATCATGACTACGTCATGTACTGAAACTGGAAATGTCCAATCAACAGAATTTTTTTGAGGCACGTAAGCAATTTTGTGCTTGTGAATATTTAATGGTTCATTAAAAATTGTAATGGTTCCGGTAATTGGTTTGATGATGCCTAAAATTGATTTTAAAAGTGTTGTTTTGCCACTACCGTTAGGCCCGACAATTCCACACATGCTTGCTTGTGGAATATGTAAATCTAAATCCCAAATAACCGGTTTTTTATGATAAATTACTGTTAGATCTTTAACAGAAATGATTGGTTCTGATGTGTTTAGCATTATGTTTTTTTAAGGTATTGCTTATATATTTTAGTATAGCATCTTTGTTAAAGAAGTCCTAAACTTAAACTTTGCACGTTGTACGAAAGCATATCGCAATAACTTTCTTGCATGCTGCCTGGTGATCCCAAAGAGTCTGAAAAAAGTTCATGCCCAAGCTGCACATTGCAACCAAAAGATTGTGCTCCTTGTATGAGAGCTTGCATGCTTCGTGTAGGCATGCATGATTCTGGAAAAATAGTTTTAATTTTGTGATGTACAATGAAATTTATTAAATTTAAAAGATCGCCAGTTCCTGCTTCGCTTGCGGTGCTAATACCTTGAAGGCTAATAACCTTGCAATCGTATGCACGTGCAAAATAAGAAAATGCATCGTGCCCCGTAATTAAAATTCTTTGAGCTTTTGGAATTTTTGACATTAAATTTTTCGTTTGATCGTATGTTTTTAAAATTTTTTGAATGTACGTATTTTTATTGTTTTCATAAAGATCATAATATTGTGGAGCAAATTTTTGTAGATGTTTCGTTATAGTTTGCACTGCCAAAATCCATAATTCTGGCTCAAACCATACATGCGGATCAGCATAGTGATCAAATTCTGAAGAGTAAATAAGTTTTTCTTTTGCAATATCTGCTGTTACAGCAATTGTTATTTTGTTTGGTGACATATGTGTAAAAATATCAGCCATGCAAGCTTCCAGATGAAGTCCATGATAAAAAATAATTTGAGCATTGCTAATCATGATAATGTCTTGTTCAACCGGTTTATAGGTGTGTGGATCAACACCTGGGCCCATTAGAATTTTTAAGTTAATGGTGTTGGTTGCAATATTTTTAATTGCATCTGCAATGATGGTGGTTGTGCAAACAACCAGAGGTTTATTACAAACAAATGATTTTTTTTGTACCAGGATATAATAAAATCCTATCAAAACAAGAAGAATAGTTATGAGCAATGATGTAAGGTTTTTAAATGTCATAATTGTTGATTGAAAAAAGGAGATGAATTTTTGTTTAACTTAAAATTCATCTCCTTTGATGTATTATTTAAAATCGTGTTGAAAAATAGTGAATAATATCACTGCTTTCAAGCATGCTAACACCTTTTTGTTCATCAAACAAAAATGGAGCTTGCGTGTTATCGTGATTTAATTTTTTAAGTTCTTGCATGTTTTCAATTTTTGAAAGATCAAGCAGTGTTATTTTATCAAATTGATTAATTTGTTTCAGGTATGCAATTACTTTGTTGCACCAAGGGCATCCATTGTATACAAAAAGTTTAATTTTTCCTGAACTATTCAGAGTTTTCATAGGTTCTGTGGTTTCTGATTTTAACGGTGTAAAAAAATTAAAAAGAAGAAATGCTGTGAGTGAAAAAAGACTAATTTTTGATTTCATGATTTTTTTCTTTGCTTGGTAAAAAGTTATCATGAAATTAATCTAACATTGCAAAATGTGTTGGTCAATTTGATGTTAAATGACCTTTGATTTGCTGCTCATTTTTGTGCAGATTTATTTTAGTTTCTTTATTTTGACCTTTTTTTTCTTTCTTTATTAAATTTTTAATTTCTTTCCATTCATGTTCGGCAATATCCATAGCTCCATAAACTTTTTGATTGTACATTTCAAGGTTGTAATCATCAGGTACAAATTTTGCAGCATGATATCGCATGTGCTGAAACAGTACAGGATCCATAAATGATATATTGTCGCGATAAGATTTTCTTTTAACATGATAGGGCGTAATTTCTAAAGTATTGCATGCAGGTTTTAAGTGAGCAATGATATCATGAGGCGCTGTAGGGTGATCTTGCAGGTATTGAACAATGATTGGCAAAAAGGTGAGTACTGGCAAAGGATACAGTGGGAACGTTTTACGGTAGGTCAAAATTGTCCATCCCATAAACCAAAGCTCAAAATGACCAGGGTCATAACTTACCGGTTTAAAATATTTTTTTAATGTTTTTTCATCCAAGCATGGAGCTTGTTCAATTTTGTAATTATTGCTTGTTGGCTCATATTCTGTAATTTTCAAACGAACTTGATATAATTTTTCAGGCAATTTAAAATTATTGCGCTTTGAAAACTTTTTGCGTGAAAAAAATCTTTTGAATGAAAAAAAATCAAGCATTTGAACGCTATCTGCTCGAGAATAAAAATTATAAACTTTTTTAAAGATTGGGCTGTTGATTAAATAATCAGTTTCAACTTGAATAGGAGTTCCAAGCAGCCATAGTTCATCGATGAAAAATTGTTTTGAAATTGGTTTTGTTGTGTGTAACGCTCCAAGTTGTAAAGCTAAATTTCCTCCGTGACTGTATCCAATAAGTCGAATTTTGGGTTCAAATCCTTGCTTGATAGCATGTTGAATTAATTTTTCTAAATCTTGATGCAAAAAAGCTGATTCAAGATATCGAAGTTTATTGCTGACAAGTCCGCTCCATCCAAAAGTATAATATTGGTCAGATGGTTCATGTCCTACAAATCGAGAAATTTCTTCAAATGAAGCAGCAAGAATTGGAGCGGCTGCATTATTGTGCGGATGGTGTAAATCAATTTTGTGAAGACCGAGTCCTGACATTGCTTGATTTTTATAAAAAAATGGATCGCGACGATTGATTTCTGTTGATCGATAGTAAACTGATTCTTCAATCGTATCATTGAGCATTTTAATAATATTACGAATTGTCAGATGTGGTCTGAGTGAAAATGATCCATGAATAAAGACCGTAATCCAGCGAGCTGGTAAGGTTGATATTTGACAACTCAACAGCAAGCATTTTAAAAATAATATTTTTTTTATATTCATTGTTCAGCCTATGTTTCAAAAAATTATTCTTTTTTTTGATACCGTGAAATTATATATCCAATTATGAATCCAAGCAGCGAAAACAATAAGGATCCTATATCTTTGGTCCAAGATTCAATCGCCGTGAAATTTAAAATATTATAAGCAAACAGTCCAAAAATGACCGATAACCATCCAGGAAGCGAGTTGGCTGGTTTGCTAAAATATGCAACAAAAATTGGAACAAATAAGCAAATAACAGAAATTCGATAGCTTTGTTCTAAGATGTATAAAATATCATCTGATGCAAAAAACGATGCAATTAAAGCACTTATTCCAACGCAAAAGGCAATAGCTTTTGTCGTGAACAGTTTGTTATGTTCAAGATTAAGATATTGTCTAAAATCTTGCACAATATTTGAATTGATAGCACATAAAAGTGAGCTTGCCGTTGACATGATTGCTGCAAATATTGCACAAATGATGACAATAAACATCCACTCTGGGCATATCTTTGCAAGAACCAGGACAAAAGGATTGCCGTGCGCAATGTTAATTGCTTTTAATCGTGCTAAAATTCCAAAATATAGTGGAAAACAAGCAAGAATCATAAGAAATATTGCTGCCAAAAATGCAGAAATTGTTGCGGTTGTTTTTGATTTTGCAGCAAAAAACTTTTGACCAACGTCTTGCGATATGAGTGAAAATAACATTGGAATGCATAGCGCTGAAAGTACACTGTACAGATTAATATTGGTTTTAAATAAGCGATGCTGTACATAGGCAAGTTTTTCAGGAGTTAAATAAAAACTTAATTTTGCAGGAATCAGCATTTTGCTTGCAAAAACAAAAACAGTGATAATAAAAAAAATTTGAAAAAGATCAACAAGGACAACTGATTGAAGTCCGCCAATCATGGTGTACACAATAATAAATAACCAACAGCTTAAAAAAATGTAAGGATCTGAAATTGCAAGTCCTGAAAACAAGGCTTTTGATGTTACCATTTGTGCTACTAAAATTCCCCATAAGCTTAAAATTGATAAGCTTGCAGCAAGCATTCGCAGTGGCCTTGATTTGTAATGTGTTTCAAAAATTTCTGCAGTTGTTGCAATATTTAATGATTGCATACGAGAGGCAATCCCACATCCTAAAATAAGAAAACCGCAGCAAAGACCTATGGTGTATAAAAGACTCCAAAATCCAATAAAATATGCTTGATATGCAGTACCCAGAATTATACCGCCGCCAAGTTGGCTTGCGATGATGACAAAGGTAAGTTTGATAATTCCTAAATTTTTATGAGCTAAAAAATAGTTTTCTAATGTTCGGACAGATCGTGCCGCCCAAATGCCAACAGCAAGGTACAAAATAACAAGACCAAACAACATGTAATAAAAAAGATCGATATTAATTTTAATCATAAACCCTTACAGTCCTGTTTGGTTGAATGATTTTATAATAAATTTTCAATAACAAGTTCATCATAATGATCTATAATATGATCGGCTTGTGCAAGAGCTTGACGATCTTTTCCGGTGTTTATGCCTATACAAAACATTCCTGCTGCTTTTGCCGCAGCAATTCCATGTCTTGAATCTTCAATCGCAATGCAGAGCTTTGGATTTATTCCAAGTTGAGCCGCTGCAAAAAGATAAATGTCAGGATTTGGTTTTGGAATTTTTCCTACTTGGTCGATTGAATAAATATGATGCTTGAAAAATGTATCTAATGGAAGATGTTGCATAACTTGATTGAGCGTTTTTTGATTTGAATTTGTTGCGATGGCTGTTTTTAAATTAAGCTTGACCAGCTTTTTATGAAAAGTATCAAAACCTTCAATCAATTGAGCTTCTTTTTTAAATTTAGAAAACGCGAGTCTTTGTTTTTCTTCGATGAGTTCTTCTAAGGATTCTGGGGTGTTAAATGTTTTTTTTATAAAATTACAAGTTGAATATAAAGATGCGCCCTTGAGCATAGGCATAATATTTTTACATTCCTCATCGCTTAAAAAACCTTTTGTTTTAAGCATATGTTTTGTTGCTTGCTCCCAAGTGCTGTCCGTACTAATGATTGTTCCATCCATATCAAAAATTATAGCTTTATATTTCATTGTAAATCCTTTTTTGTCAATCTGTACAATAATATATGATTCAAGTAAGATTATTATTACAACATAGTGTACCATAAACGCGGGTAAAAGCTTTATGAAAAAACGATCTTATATTCCTGTTTTATTCATGATTTTTGTTGCAAAAATGCTTCCATTTAATTGGATTATTGGTTCATATCATGCAACATTTTCTTGGACCACGATGCTTGCTCCGGCACTGGTCAAACATTATGGTTTTGCCTGGATTTCGTTATTTTTTATTTCAAAAACATTATTTTCAGCATCATGGATGTTTTCTTTGCTGCACCGCACTCCGTTATTATTTTCTGCGTATGCTTATCGTCAGCGTCATTGGTTAACATCATTTTTAATTCCTGCGACATGCATGTTGCTGTTTGTTATGCATGAAGTCGGGTCGGTTGCTTGGTGTTACAGTTTATATTGGTTAATTCCGATGATTTTATATTTTTGTCCAAATGTGTCTGTCACGCGAGCATTGTCTTCATCGTTTGTAGCGCATGCTGTTGGGTCAGTAATTTGGCTGTATACAAAAATGATTCCTGCAAAAGTTTGGATAGCTTTAATTCCTGTGGTTGCCTGCGAACGATTGTTGATGGCTGGCGGAATTGTCATGATTGACGTTTTGATTGTTTATGGATTTAAATTGCAAATTTGGAATCGTGCTTGCAAAATTTTAGGATGGGCATGATTTCACATCTTGCAATGATTATGGATGGAAATCGTCGTTGGGCACAAAACCATGGCATGTTTGCATGGCTTGGTCATCGACAAGGTGCAAAAAATGTTGAAATGGTGATTCAATATTGTATCGAAAATAAAATTTCATATCTTTCTTTGTACACTTTTTCACTTGAAAATTTACACAATAGGCCGGAACAAGAACGTTCCTATATTTTTTTATTAATCAAAGAAGCGCAATCGCGCATTGATGAATTTATTAACAATGGTGTTCAAATAAAATTTGTTGGAGATTTGTCAAATATTCCAGCTGATGTGTACGATCTTTGCATGAGTATGCAACAAGCTACAAAGCATTGTTCAAAACTTGTTTGTAATTTTTTATTTTGTTATGGAAGCCAGCAAGAAATTTTAGCATCAGTTCAAAAAATGATTGATGCTGGTGAAAAATTTGCGACCAAGGAACTTTTAAAACAAAATTTCTGGATAGGAAATATTCCTGATCCAGAAATTATCATTCGTACTGGCGGCGTAAAGCGTTTAAGCAATTTTTTATTATTTCAAGCAGCTTACTCTGAAATTCGTTTTTTATCATGCCTCTGGCCTGATTTGAATCGTGAAATTTTAGATCAAACTGTTCAAGATTGTCTTCAGTCTCAAAAAAATTTTGGAAAATAGTTTATTTGCGATTCGTGCCATCATCGAAATTTTCTATAAATCTTTTTAACTCTTTTGGATCATTGGTGAATTGACACATTGCGTCATTATTTAATCCGTAAGTTGAGATATTTGAACTTGATTGTAAAAGAATGCTCTCTTGGCCTTTGTTAAAATAACAGCCACAGCCTTGATTTCGAGGATTCCAGTGTGCAAATTCTTCAAAAGAAATACCTAATGCTTTGAATTCTGTTTTGTAATCATCAGAGTTTGTTTCAAAGCAGCCATAATCCGTATTGCCGAGAAATAATGAAACATAAGCCCCTCGCAAGTGAGCTTTTTTTAAAAAAATCATAATTTCTGGATGACAAAAAACATACGTTGCTATCAATATTGTAGAAGCTTCGCTTGCACATTCTTGAAATCTTTCTTGAAAAAAAGGATTTGATACGGAATTTGGTGATATAACATTAAAAATGTTGCTAGTGAGTTTTCGTGCTGTGTTGCGCATCATTGAAAAAGAAGTTGTTGAAATAAACAGCAAGCTGAGAATTAATAATTTTTTCATGGTGTTTTTCCTTTTTTTTAAATAGTTTCAATTTCTAATTGAATGATTAATTCATTTTTTAAATTTACAAAAGAACCTGGCAATGGTTTTTGTCCAATTATTTTGCATGGTTGTGGATAGGGTATAGATATTTTTTTATTATGCAAAAATACAGAAATGTTGGTTGTGTATTTTTGTAAAAATTCAATCACTTGATCAAGTGATTTATTGAGCAAATTCGGCATTAAATAGTTTTTTGATTGTTCTGCTGCAGTGTAGGCAATGATTTTTTTATCGGGAATTTCGTGGCCTTTTTGTGGTGTTTGGCCAATGCAAGTACCTGTTGGTAAAGGATATGCTTGAGGATATGTTTTTAATTTCATACGCGAAGCTGAACAAATGTCTTGGGCTTGTGCTTCTGTTTTTCCAATCAAATCTGGCGTAAGTTGTGCTTGAGGGTGTTTGCAGGTAACCACAAGAATTGATTGATGGGGTTTTATGAGTCTTCCAGCGGCAGGCTTTTGACTGATAATGGTTCCATGAGCAATTCCCGGGCATTCTTTTTGTCCTGCCAGTTGAACGTTGATATGAAAGGCAGATGTTTGCAAAAGAGCGTCATGCAGGGTGATGCCAATTAAATTGGGTGTTGGATATGATTTATTTCCTATAAATAAGCTTGAAATCATGTATCCAAGAATAAAACAGAGGAATGGAACAATGATAAAAAAGTAATTTTTAAACTGAGCTTTCATTGCGTATCTTTTTTCAGTAAAAAAAATGGCAGACGATAAGCCGGATTCTGTTCTGCAAATTGCTTTGCAGTGGCAACCATTTATCTGTGCGACATACCCGCAAGTAAGAGACTAAGCGCTCTGCTTGCTTATTTTGTCTTGCTCCTGAAGGGGTTTGCCCGATAGATTTATTGCTAAACCTATCCGTGTGCTTTTACCACACATTTTCACCCTTACCCGTCATGTTTTAAGATGAAGGCGGTCATTTTCTGTGGCACTGTTCCGTCAATTTAGGTTAGAAATTGCCCTGAGTTGAGGTTGATCAGACTGATCTGATCGAATCTTCTCAGGCATCATGCTTAATAGGAGTCCGGACTTTCCTCGAAGGATTTTATTCCTGCGCGATTGCCTTGTCTGCCAAATTTTTCAAATTTTTAAACTCATGAATAGTTTAACATATACGGGCCTAAAATTAAAGTGGTGTGCGCATTTAAAGATCTATTTGTTGAACAAAATAGAGTCTTTTTGTTTGACAAATAGAAATTGTTTGTTATTCTTTTTCGCAGGTCTCAGTGAACATTCAAATCACACAATATTCATAAATTTTTCACATAAGGAATTACAATGAAAAAATTTATTTTAGCTTCAGTTTTTGTTGTTGCTGCTTCATCAGTTGTTGCAGAAGATGCACCTAAAGCAGATGCACCTAAAACAGAAACTTCATCATGGTTTAATATTAATATGCCATCATGCCCAGCATGTGTTGTTAATGCAAAAACAGCAACAGAAAAATGGATGTCTGAAAATCCATGGAAATCAGCTGCAGCTGTTGCAGTATTGACAGTTGCTGTTGTTAAAGCAATTGATTATGCTTGTGCACAATCTGAAGATGAAGAAACTGGTTTTTAGTTTCTAATTTCTTATAAGAATTTGAAAAAGCCTCACAGTTTTGTGAGGCTTTTTTTATTTAATCATGAAATGGTTGTTTGGTTATGCTCCAAACAATTAAAAATATGCTAAAGTTTTGAAATGTTGCATAAAAGATTTGACCAATGTGTATTGGATATGCAATGTACCAAGCTAACAAAATATTATAAAAAATTGTGTATAAAAAAAACATGCAACCAGGAATAACAATTTTATTGTACATGTCATTTTTCAATTTTAAAGCTAACCAAGAAATTGGGACTAAACATAAAATAGAAAGTCCAAAAACTCCGGTGATCAAGTACGTTATACTATCTAAGATAATTGCAAATGTTGTTAAAAGTGTCATTGAACAGTTTGTCATTAAAATATAGATGTATCCTATGAGCGCTGGACTGAATTGACTATGATTTTGATACGAAAATAAACAAAATTGTAAGCTTGTGAGCATGATCATAATAATTGTGGCAATGATTGCTGTTACATAAAGTTTCATGATGAAATTTCTTTAATTTTTGATACAATGTTTTTATCTTTTTATTGTGGTCTTAAAATCTAATCATAATGTTGTATGCATAAATTCTTTAAGTTTTTTATAAGTTTTATTTTTTTAATGATATGCATGAGTTTTGGCATTGCTTCTTTTTTTCTTCATAATCATACGATCGATTTTTCAAGCTTGCAACAAGATACTTGCGCAAAATCATCAATTCTTCTTGATTGTAACGGAAAAGAATGGGGGAGATTTCAGCTTGATAAGCGAAAATATGTTTTGCTTGAATCGATGCCTGAGCATTTAATTCAAGCATTTTTAGTAACTGAAGATCGATCTTTTTTTGAGCATCCTGGTATTTCATTTCGCGGAATTTTGCGTTCAATGATTGTTAATGTTTATTCTGGAAAAAAAGTTCAAGGCGCGAGTACCATTACTCAGCAGCTTGTAAGATTGTTGTTTTTTAATGCTCATAAAACATTAACCAGAAAAATTAAAGAGCAAATTTATGCAGTGCTTGTTGAAAGGTCATGGAGCAAAGAGCAAATTTTAGAAGCATACTTGAATAATGTTTATTTTGGTTATGGTGTTTATGGGGTGCAAGCAGCAGCACAACGATTTTGGGGTAAAGATATTTCAGAAATTTCACTTGATCAAGCAGCGGTGCTTGCAAGTGTTATGAAGTCGCCACAAAAATTTTCTCCAATTCATGCTGCAAAAAATGTTCTTTCTCGTCGTAATTTAATTTTGGGGATGATGTGCGATCATGCGATGATTTCAAAACAAGAATTTTTGCAAGCTCAAGCTCAGCCATTAATGATTCAAGAGCCAGAAATTAACAATGTTGCGCCACATTTAAAAGAAACTATTCGAGTTTTTATGGAAAATTTGGTTGGAAAAGAAATGTTGTATACTGGTGGGCTTGTTATTCAAACAACTATCGATAGTGCAATGCAACAAGCAAGTCAGCAAGCATTTTTGTCACATGTAACAATGTTGCGATCATCATTGCATCCAAATATTGATGGAAGTTTTATTGCTATGGATGTGAAAACGGGTGAAATCCGTGCATTGATTGGAGGTTATGATTTTAAAAAATCAAAATACAATCGAGCTTTACAAGCAAAGCGACAAATGGGATCAATTTTTAAAGTTTTAGTTTTTGCTGCAGCGCTTGAAAAAGGATTGAAGTTAAGTGATGTTGAAATTGATGAACCGTGTGAATGGGTTTGCAATGGAACATTGTGGGCCCCTAGAAATCATAATGATCAATTTTTAGGAATTATGACACGAGCATATGCATTGTCTCATTCAAATAATATTGTTGCTATTAAAACGTTGTTACAAGTTGGGGTTGATGCTGTAATAAATGTAGCACGACGTTGTAAAATTTCTGCAGTTATTAAACCTTATCCTTCCATTGCTTTAGGTTGTATTGATGCAAACACGTTGGAAGTTGCTGGATCATTCAATGTAATTGTTAATCATGGAAAATATGTACAGCCTCATTTTATTTCTTGGGTAAAAAATGAGTTAGGTCAAAAAATTTATAAATCAAAATTCATGCAAGAGCAAGTGATTGATCCTGCAATAGCAGGATCGATTGCTCATGTTTTAACCTTTGGTATGCAGCGCTTGAAAAAAAGATTTCAAGCTGATTGGTTTTCTGGACAAGTTTTGGGTAAAACAGGAACAACAAATGATAGCAGAACCTGTTATTTTTGTGGTGCAACACCAGAGTTAACAACAGCAATTTATATTGGTTGCGATAATAATGATTCATTGGGAAAATCGGTTTTTGGTTCGCAAGCAGCATTTCCAATTTGGCTTCAATTTCATCAGAAAATTGCTAAAACTGGAACAAATTTTTATTATGATCCAAAACTCCATGAACACACTATAAATTGGAGAACGGGAAAAGACAGTCGCGATTTTTCAAATCCTGACGTTGTAACGTTGCTTGAACTGTAAAAATTAAAAAGGAACTGTTGTGAAGCAAAAAATAATGATCGCTGTTTTTTTAACAGCCTATTTTCAATCGATTGATCCAAATGCTTTAGATACCATGAAAGGAATTTGGAGTTCTGTTGAATCTTTCCCTAAAAAATTTGCAGGTTTTTTTAAATCTTTGGGTCAAAGTTTTGGAGCACCACCTTCAGGATATGTTTATAGCTTTGATGTTTATAATGATATTGCTGATAAAAGTGTGTATGTTGCAGTTAATGAAATTATGTCATTGATGGGTGGTGATTTACCAAAACCACACGGATGGATTCAATCATCTGCAATTGCTCCGTTTAATCATTATTTAATCAAC
This sequence comes from Candidatus Chromulinivoraceae bacterium, assembly GCA_031972395.1. Lineage (GTDB taxonomy): Bacteria > Babelota > Babeliae > Babelales > Chromulinivoraceae > JACPFN01. The sequence goes on along the minus strand of DALYET010000005.1, from coordinate 52,051 downwards.
AATCAAGATTATTATTTTGAACTTTTTATTAAATTAACGGATAAAAATTTTTCATCCCATATGCCTTATCTTGCTCATGATGATGTATTATTTCGTCAAGAAGTTACAGCGCTGCAAGGGCAAAAAAATTCACAAAAACTTCACTATTTTCGAACATTTATGGGAAAAAATTTGCAAAATGGTGTTTATGTTCATCAACCACATGCTGAAAGTTTGGGATATTTTAATCAAAATGCTGATGATGCAAAATCAGATCCGGGAAATGTTACCATTGGCTCGGTATTATCATCATTAACTATTTTTAACAGTAGCCAAAATGATTTTTATGTTGGATTTGTGCCAACAGCAAAAGCTTCATCAATGACTCCGAAAATGTGTACAGCTTATGGTTTGGTTGCTAAAAATTCTTTTGCATTACTCAATACAACTTCTTCAATGACCAGTTTGAGTCCTGGAACCATCGGTCTTTTTGATGCGGCATCAGAAAAATTAATTAAAACGTACAGCCTGCCGTCATATGTTTTTTGTACTTTGCCAAGTCGCGCATCAATGCCTTACACCTTGGAAATTTACCAAGACGCTCAAGAAAAATCAGTAAGTATGAATTTGCAAGGGTTGATGTCTGGCAATTACGATCAAGCAATTGGCAATGTGCGTGACATAACTCCGGTAACATCTGTATTTTGGTATGAATCAGTTGCTCAAGCGGGTGCGGGTGTGTCAGGTTTTATTGATTTAACGATGGGAAAAGTTTGGATTGTATCTGTTGAAGATACTTTTAAAATTATTGCAAGCGCAACTCCTGGTCAAGCATTACAATGGTCGATGACGCGTCCTTTGCCAAATAAAAAATTATGGCTTTATTTTGTGTATGTTGCAACCAGTAATGATGTACTTGCAAAGCAATATTTACAAAACTTTTTTACCCAACCACTTGGTCAATCTATGTTGCAAACGTATCATCAGCAAAGTTTGCAGCAAATAAAAAATGCTGCACAGCCAGGAGTAACAAAAAAATCGGTACCTCAAGATCTTTTGGTGCAGGCAGCGCAAGGAGTTTTAAGTTTAAATGGAGGATCGGTTGAAATTAATGGAGTCACTGGATATTTGCTAGGCGGTGACATTTTTATGTCGGTTGGTGTTGGTTCTGGTCCTATGTACTATATTTTACAACCATCAGAGTCAAACAGTCAAAATCTTATGATTCCAACCGCAACGGTTCAAAATCTTTTTATCAGTTCTGCAGGTTCAACAACAGCTCCAAAAAGCATGCCAACTCCTATCGTAGTGCAATAAAAAAAGGAGCACTCAAAATTTGAGTGCTCCTTTTTTTAATTACTTATGCTACTTGTGCCTTGAGTTCAGAAATTTCTAAAATTTCATACACTTCTGCTGCATACAATGTTTCTTTTTCAAGAAGTCTTTCTGCTAATAGTGTTAATTTTTCTTGGTTCGTTTTAAGAATGTCCATAGTTTTTTGATATTGCTCTTCTAGAATTATATTTATCTCTTGATCAATTAATTGACGCGTTACATCAGAAATATAATTTACATCATAAATGCGTTTGCCCAGTTTAGACATTCCGTAAGAACAAATCATGTGAAATGCGATGCTTGAAGCTTGCTCAAAATCACTGTGTGCTCCTGCTCCAATTTCACCAAACATGAACTCTTCAGCTGCTCGTCCTGCCAGTAAAACAGAAATTTTTGCAAGAGCTTCCTTTTTGTTTAATGTGTGTTTGTTTTCTTCAAAAAACCATGCTGTTAAACCTAAAGCTTTTGTTCGAGGTACAATGGTTACGCTGTAAAATTCTGCTGTCGTTTCTGGTTGTAAAATATGCAGCAATGTGTGCCCAGCTTCATGATAAGCAGTAATTCTTTTTTCTTGGGCGCTCATTTTTATGCTTGAGTCTGGAATTCCAAGAGTGATGATATTGATAGCATCTTCAAAGTTTTTCATAGTTACAGCGTCTTGATGATTTTTTGTTGCAATCAGTGTTGCTTGATTAACAAGTTGCGCCAAATCAGCACCTGAAAATCTTGCTGTTTGTTTTGCAATCACTTCTAAATTTAAGTCATCTGCGCAGATAATATTTTTTAAATGAATTTTTAAAAGTTCAATGCGATCGCTCAGTCCGGGAAGGGCAACGTTAATAATTCTGTCAAATCTGCCTGGACGTAACAGTGCAGAGTCAAGAATTGATTCATGATTTGTTGCGCCAATGATGATGATTGGATGTTTTCTGGTTTTTGAGCTAAATCCATCCATGCAGGTTAATAATTGGTTTAATGTTTGATGCAAAGTGTGCGAATGAGATCGTTTTGATCCAACTGCATCAATTTCGTCAATGAAAATGATGCATGGTCCTGCTAGTTGTTCTGCTTGAGTAAAAAGAGCACGAACTCGTGCAGCTCCAAGTCCAGTATAAACTTCTTCAAAGATTGATCCGCTCACACTGATAAATGTACAATTTGCTTCCCCGGCAACGGCGCGAGCAAGCAGCGTTTTTCCTGTTCCTGGATTTCCTGTTAAAATAATTCCTGTTGGCATTTTTGCGCCCAATCGACTTGCGTATTCAGGATTTTTTAAAAATTGAACAATTTCGTCAAGCGCTTGTTTTGCTTCATGCGCCCCTGCAACAGAATTAAAATTTTCTGATATTTGACCAGGTTGAAATGTGCTCCAGAGTGTGTTTGATTGAGCATTTTTGCGCTCTTGATACATTGAATAAACACCTAGCCCCATAAAGGCAGCAGCCACGACCATGTACGTGATCAAAAGTCCTTTATCCATAGAATCAAGATCATTGTTGCTCTTAGTGTGAATGGTTGCTGGATTGCTTGCATAAAAAAGAATTAAAACAGAAAGAAAAAGATTTTTTTTCATAAAAAGCCCCATGAAAATGTAACCCTAAAGCTAAGAAACTATATCATTAAAGAGTATATCATGCCGGTTGTTTTTCACAATTAACAAAGAATGAAAAAGCTTTATTTTAAAGCTTTTTTTAAAAATTCAAACAAAGCATTTTGATTAAAATCTGATTGCTTGATGATTTTGAATTGATCTGGAAATTCTTTGGTGAGTTCGAGCACATTTTTGATTTGATGATTCGTTTGTGCTGTTTCGTGGGGGATCACAATGCATGGTTTGTTAAAAAAATTAATTTCAAATAAGCTGCCAGCTCCAGCGCGAGAAATAATGATGTCTGCAAGGTTGTAAAAATCAGCAAGTTTGTCATAAAAACCAAAAACAACAGAAGGGATGTCAAGGTTGCTGTAAAACGAAGCGTAATCAAATGGGTCTGAGATGCCTGTTTGATGAATGATTTGAAGATTGTGAATCATTTCTGGATGCTTTTCAAGCATCTCTTTAACTGTTTGATTGAGCAAGATGGAGCCTTGTGACCCACCTAAGATAAGCATAGTTTTTTTATGTGGATTTAATTGAAATTTTTTTAAAAGCGCGAATCGATCAAAAACTAAATCTTTTTGAGTAAATCGAACAGGGTAGTTAAAATGAACGCATTCAATATTTGGTAAATATTGTGCGGTGCTATCAAAGCAGGTGTACACTTTTTTCGTTAATTTTGATAAAAGCTTTGTTGCTTTACCTGGTTCAACGTTGAGTTCATACAGTTCAACAGGAATTCCTAAAACTGTGGCCGCAAGGCAGGTTGGAATACAAATGAATCCACCAAAGCTGATAACTTTTGCAGGCTTGAGTTGGTACAGCTTGTAGCAACTTTTTAAAAAATACCAACAGGTTTTGAGAGCAAACCATGGATAAAGCCATGGTTGATCATAGGGAGGATTATCCAGCGTTGTTGGAATGCATTCTTGAATGTGATCATATTTTTGTAAAATTTTTTTATCAAGTTCTGATCCAGAAGTAAAAACATACAATGTTGCTTGGGGATTTTGATTTAAAATTTGTTGTGCTTGGGTAATGCATGGCAATAAATGGCCGCCAGATTTTCCAGCAACAAAACATATGGTAAATGCAGCGTTTAAGAAAACTGATGACATTTTTGTAAAAATCCTACTAAAGCTTGGCAAAGTTCTTTGTCTTGAATATTGCTGAGTGCTTGAATTTCTTGAGGGGTTAATATTTTGGTTGGATGATTTAAAGGTACTGTTTTTTGTTTTTTTTGTATAATTTTTTTTGATTCAGCAATATATTTTAATTTGATGGTTTCAATATGGCTCGATCCAAGAATTGTGTTAATTTTATCTTTAATTAGTCCGGAAAGTAGATGTAGTTCTTGCATCCAACTTGAATCACTAACGCCGAGTATCAAAGATTTTTGATGAATTTTGTAAATAAAAACTTTGCTGGCTAAGCTGCCAACAATTTCTTCCCAACGACTCATGAGTAAAAATTTCCAGTAGTGCTCTTGGCTGCATCCTTGCAGAAGTTGTGCTACGTGAGATCCTATGTGATTCATAGTTTTTTGTTTTTTTTGTATTATAAAAATTAATCAATGCTTAAAAGTGTGCAACTTTTAAAAAAAAAATAAAGGAATTTTAATGCAAAATAAACAATGGTTCGTTTTTACTTTTGTCGTTATAGGTTGCGCAGTATTTGCTTATCAATATTTTGATAAAGCGATTCCGTTTGTAAAAGTTGCAATCACTATGGATTATGATCAAGCATGCAGCAAGGCTCAAGAAATTGTGGATCAAAATGATTGGGATTTTAAGAATTTTCAGATTGTTGCAAAGTATACCGATAGCCCAAAGTTGCAAGCGTTTGTTGAGCTTGAAGGTGGTGGCAAGCAAGCATTTATTGACATGATCGAAAAAGATTATTTTCAACCGTACGCGTGGCATGTGCGATTTTTTAAAGAAAAAGAAGTTTCAGAACTTATTATTGCATTCACTCCCAATGGTAAGCCGTATGAATTTGCTATGAAATTACCAGAAACTTTGCAAGGTAAAGCATTATCAAAAGAGCAAGCTCATCAGCTTGCGTTGCAAAAAGCAGCTTTGTGGGATGTTGATTTAAAACCGTATGAGCTTGTTGAATCAAATAAAGAAGAGCTACCAAGTGGCAGAATTGATTACACGTTTATGTATCAGCGGCAAGATGTTTCACTTGAAAAAGCGCATTACAGAATAAAGTTGAAAGTTTCGGGTGATGTTTTGTCTGAAATGCAGCGTATGGTAAAAATTCCAAATGAATTTAATCGTCGTTATGAACAAATGTTTTCTTTAAATACTATGATTGCAAGTTTTGCTCGCAACATAGGATTTATGCTCTATTTTTTCATCTTTGGTCTTTTTATTTTTGTTTTTTTCTTTCATAAAAAAAATGGTTTTTTAATTAAGCCTGTTTTAAAGTTTTTAACTTTTTTAGCAGTTTTGTTTGTTTTAAGTGTTATCAACGAATGGGATTTAATTTGGAATCATTATCCAACGCATATGCCGATGTTTGGATTTGTGGTTCAAAAGATTGCAGAAATTCTTGGAAGTATTTTATTTTTATTGATGTTGATTGGTTGCACTATGCTTCTTGCAGAAGCTGCAGGGCGGTTAGTCTTTAAGAAACAGATACAATTTTTTAAATTATGTAGTGTTTCTGTTTTGGGAAGTTATCAAGGATTAACGCAGGTTGTTATAGGTTATGGATGTGCGGTAATCATGTTGGGCTATGCTGTAGCTTTTTCTTTGTGTTCACAAACCCTTGGTTGGTGGATTCCGCTCAGTAATTTGATGGATCCAAATATTTTAGCAACAAAAATTCCATCATTTTCGCCCATCGTAAATGCATTTCGTGCAGGGTTTATGGAAGAGTTTTTATGCAGAGCCTTGCCGTTGGCTGGCATTGCATTGATGGCTCAAAATTCAAAACATAAAAAATGGTGGATAGCTGTAATTTTTGTTGTGCAAATTGTTATTTTTGGTGCACTTCATGCAAATTATCCACAGCAGCCGGCGTATTATCGAATTGTAGAGTTGATTTTTCATAGCACATGTTTTGGACTTTTATATCTTTATTTTGGTTTGTTGCCGGGTATTATTGCCCATTTTGTTTTTGATGCAATGTTAATGTCTATTCCTATTTTTGTTTCAACGTTGCTGTGGCAAAAAATTTTAACGGTTGTCATGATAGGCCTGCCGTTGCTTTTTGTTTTGGTGGCATGGATTTTGCAAAAATTTACCTTAAAAAATGTGGCGATCAGTTGTTTGAATGAATCGCTTACCGTTGAGCAAAATAATGCAAAAAATGTAAACGTACAGCGACGCACTTCTGATCCAATTTCTGTTCGCGTTCGTTTGGCAGGGTACGCGTTTGGATTGATTGGTTTATTGTTGTGGAGTCAATCCTGTGATTTTGATATTCAAACATCAAAAATAACCATCAGTCTTGCTGATGTTGAAAAAAAGGCGCGAAATAGTATTGAAGATATTTCTCAGTCATCATTGAGTGATGCATGGAAGGTTTCTTATGAATATTTAAGTCCGATAGATTCTTTGGGAGGTAAATTTATTTGGCAAACTTTTGGAAAAAATGCGTATCAAGCATTGCAGGGAAGTTATATTTTGCCTCCTGCGTATATGATTAAATTTACAAAATTTCAAGGACCCGTTGAAGAACGTTCTGAATTTTTTGAAGTTGTGATTCAAGCTGATGGTTCTTTAAGTTGGTTTCATCATGCATTGCCAGAATTTTGGGCAGGTGCTGATTTGACAGAAGCGCAAGCGCATGATCATGCGTATGAATGGATTTCAAAAATATATCACATTGATCAAGTTGATTTGCAAATTGTTTCAAGTCAAAGTGTAAAACATCGTGATCGCCGTGATTGGTCTATTATTATTAAAGATTTAAAAAGTTATGGATACGATCAAGGTCAAGCGCGCATTCAAGTTGATTTGTCCGGGAAGGCATTAAGTAAAATTATAAGATTTGTGCATCCTGTGGAACAGTGGCTGCGTGAAGAACAAAGTCGCATGACGCAGCAGCAATTGCTTAAAATAATATTAGCGATTTTTTCTATTTTGTGTTGTGCAATTTTTGCTGGAATGGCCATTGCTCGTTTTGGAGTTAAAGCTGCTTATTTTGTTTTATTTATGAGTTTGACTCTGAGCTATGTTGTTTTTTATGGAATGACGCTTGGAAATAATTGGTCAGAAATTTTATCGAATTTTAACACATCAGAGCCATTGTCCTATCAATTATGTAATTTGATTGGAAATTCTTTTATAAAGATGCTTGTTAAGGCAGCAGCGCTTACATTGTTTATTTTAAGTTCTGTTTATTTTGCAGTTCGAGTGCAGCCTAAAAAAATAGGTTCAGGATTGTTGCTTGGTACAGCATTAGGTTTAGGAATTTTTGGTTGTTCAGCATTTTTACAAAATTTTGAACCAAGTCTTGTTCCGAATAGTTCATATAATGGATTTAGCATAAAAATGATTCCGATATTTGGTATTTTTTCAGATGTAATTTTGCAAATGATATCAAGTGCTATCATTATGATGGCGGTCTGTGCCGTGAGCCAGTATTTTTCGCATCGATCTTGGCTGCATTTTTTAATTTTTATGATTGCGGGAATTTCATTATCAAGTTCTGCACAATTGATTGATGTGCCTGTGTGGATTTTTTCAGGAATTTGTTTGGGATTGTTGTGGTATGTGATGTATAAATATTTTTTGAGTCATGATGGTGATTTAATGTGGATTATCATGATGACTGGTCAAATTATGCAACTTGTTCCATCGATGTTGCATGCTGCGTATCCAGATATTTTTTATCAAGTGACGGTGGCCAGTGTTTTAGCCATAGGATTTGTTTCTTTGATGTATGCAAAAATATAACGTGTTATTTTTATTTATAAAATAACACGTTAAGGTAAAAAAATCTTGCTTTAACGATTGAAGGTTCCTTTGTAAGCGCTTAAATCATGTGGTAATTGTTGATCAAAAATTCTAGGAATCTCGTTGCTTTTTTTATAATTTATTACTGACGATAAAGTTTGGCAAAGCTGTCCTTCTTCGAAAGTCTGATGCGCTGGATCTATTGCTTCTAAGCTCTTTTTCAGTGGTATCAGATCTTCTCGCGTTACAACTTGAGTTTGGAATTTTTGAATTAATTTTAGGGCTTCAGTTCGAGCTGTATTTTTGCTTGCTTCTGTTGATGTTTGAATTATATTTTTTGTTAAACATAATAAAATAAAAAATAAATGTTTGCGTTTCATAAAATTCTTGTAGTTTTTTGTTTATAAACATTTTTCTATTTTTTGTGCCAGTCTTGGATCAAAGGATCTGTTTTTTTGTCTTTGATTCCCTAAAAAACCTTTGAATGCGTTGTGCTGCATCTGCGCGTACTTGATTATTATGAGCTATTTCACTTTGTGCTTGCAAAATAGTTGGGTTGTTGATGAAATCTTCTGGAATTGTAGCTCCAGCTTTTAAAAGAGCTTTAACGTTTTTAAGGTCACCGCGGTCAGCAGCAAATACTAAAGCTGTTTTGCGAGTTGAATTTGCATGATTCGTGTTAGCGCCAGCATCTAAAAGTAGCTTAACGATTTCTGTGTGACCTTTGTTAACAGCATGTATTAAGGCTGTGTCGCCATTTGCATCGGCATGATTAACGTTTGCACCAGAGGTTACAAGAGCTGCCACTAGTTCGGGGTTACCATGTCCAGCAGTAAGCATTAAAGGTGTGAATCCCCTTAACTCTGCATGATTAACGTTAGCGCCAGCAGTTAAAAGAATGCGAACGATTTGAGCATGGCCCTGTGCAGTAGCGTAAATTAAAGGTGTGTTTCTTCTTAAATCTGCAGCATTAACGTTAGCACCAGCAGCTAAAAGCATCTTAACAATTTGAGTTGTATCAAGTTTGGCAGCACCCATTTTAACAATTTGAGTTTTATCAAGTTTGGCAGCAGCCATTAAAGCTGTAGCTCCATATCTGTTTGCAGCATGAACGTTTGCTTGAGCAGCTAAAAGAGCTTCAACTGCTTGAGTGCTTCCATATGCAGCGGCAATGATTAAAGCAGTATCTTCTTTTGGTGTTCTAGCCTCAACATTAATACCATCAGCTAAAAGAGTTTTAATTTGCTCAATGTTGTTATCGTGAGCAGCCGTGAATAAATCGGATTCAGATGTTTTGGTTGTCAACGTGATATTTGTTGCTATGAAAAAAGCAACAAAAAATAGATTTTTTTGTTTCATAAAACCCCTTAAATAAAATTTATAGCATGTTGTGCTTTAGCAAAGTACTAAAAACTATGGTGTACAAGCAATAGATTCGCACCATAATAAGTATTTTGCGAAGGTGTTGGTTGTTGTAAGCTGTGTAGTTTTTTGCTTATAAATATTCGTTTATTATTTTAGCTAATTCTAAAGGAAAACCGGTATCTTGTCCTTTTTTTGTTAAGCGTGTTTGAGCGCCTGTTACTGCCAGCCTTGCGCGTACTTGATCATTGTGTATTTTACGTTGTGCTTGCACAATAATTGGGTTGTTTATCAACCTTGCTGGAATTGTAGCACCAGCTTTTAAAAGAATTTTAACGGTTTCAGAGTGACCTTCGTCAGCAGCAATTATTAAAGCTGTTTTATTATTTTGATTAACATGATTAACGTTACCGTTAGCAGCTAACAATAGCTTAATGATTTCTGTGTGACCTTGAAAAGCAGCAGACATTAAAGCTGTTATGCCCTCTGCATTGAAAGCATTAACATTAGCACCAGATTTTACAAGGGCTGACATCAGTTTGGGGTTATCATTTGTAGCAGCAAACATTAAAGCTGTGTTGCCATCTGAATCTGCATGATTCACGTTAGCATCAGCCTCTAAAAGCATATTAACGATTTGAGCGTGATTATATCCAGCAGCAAACATTAAAGCTGTGTCGCCATCTGAATCTGTAGCATTAACGTTAGCTTTAGCAGATAAAAGCATCCTTACAATTTCTGCGTGACCTTTTTTAGCTGCAAGGATTAACGCTGTTTCGCCATTTGAATTTGCATGATTAACGTTAGCTTTAGCATCTAAAAGCATCTTAACGATTTCTACGTGACCAAGTTCAGCCGCAAACATTAAAGCAGTGTAGCCAGATGAATTCGCATGATTAATATTAGCGTTGGCAGATAAAAGCAAATTCACCGCTTGAATTTTATCGCGAAAAGTCGCTATTATTAAAGCTGTGTTTCCAAGTGCATCTGCATGATTAACGTTAGCGTTAAGCCCTAAAAGAGCATGAGCGGTTTGTGTGTTTTCATTGAGGGCAGCAGCAAGCATTAAAGCTGTTACGCCATCTGCATTGACAGCATTAACATCAGCGCCAGAGGTTACAAGAGCTATCACTTGTTCCGCGCTGCCATGTTCAGCAGCCTCGAATAAATCGGCTTGAGATGTTTTTATGATAAGTGTGATATTTATTGCCATGAACAAAACGATACAAAATAGATATTTTTGTTTCATAAAACCCCTTAAATAAAATTTATAGCATGTTGTGCTTTAATAAAATACTAAAAACTATGATTGCAAAGCAATAGATTCGCACCATAATAAGTATTTTGTAAGGGTGTTGGTTGTTGTAACCTGTGTAGTTTTTTGCTTATAAATATTCTTGTATTATTTTAGCTAATCTGGCATCAAAACTGGCATTTTGTCCCTTGTTTTTTAAGCGTCTTTGAATGTATGCTACTGCATCCTCTGCGCGTATTTCAGCTTGTAATTGCAAAATAGTTGGGTTATTGGTGAAATATTTCGGAATTTTAGCTCCAGCTTTTAAAAGAATTTTAACAATTTCTGGTTTATTGTTGTTAATAGCACAGTTTAAAGCCGTTTGGCCATGCATATTTGCATGATTAACGTTAGCGCCAGCAGTTAAAAGTAGCTTAACGATTTCTGTGCGACCAAGTGCAGCAGCACGCATTAAAGCCGTTTCGCCATGCATAATTGTATGATTAACGTTAGCGCCAGCATTTAAAAATAGCTTAACGATTTCTGTGTAACCATGTCCAACAGCAAGCATTAAAGCCGTCTGGCCAAACCTATCTACATGATTAACGTTAGCGCCAGCAGTTAAAAGTAGCTTAACGCTTTCTATGCGACCATATTGAGCAGCAAGTATTAAAGCCGTCTGGCCAAACATATTTGCATAATTAACGTTAGCGCCAGCAGTTAAAAGTAGCTTAACGATTTCTGTGTGACCATCTTCAGCAGCAAGTATTAAAGCCGTCTGGCCATCATACCTATCTGCATGATTAACGTTAGCGCCAGCAGTTAAAAGTAGTTTAACGGTTTCTGTGTGCCCCCTGCTAGCAGCAGACATTAAAGCTGTAGTCCCTCCATATTCAGTTACAGCATGAACGTTAGCGCCAGCAGTTAAAAGAGCTTGAACTTGACCCGTATTACCATGTTCAGCGGCTTTCAATAAATCCCGGCCAGATGTTTTGGTTGTCAACGTGATATTTGTTGCCATGAAAAAAGCGATACAAAATAGATATTTTTGTTTCATAAAACCCCTTAAATAAAATTTATAGCATGTTGTGCTTTAATAAAATACTAAAAACTATGATTGCAAAGCAATAGATTGGCGCCACAACAAGTATTTTGCGAAGGTGTTGGTTGTTGTAAGCTGTGTAGTGAGTTTATGCAAAAATATAATTGTTGAAAGTAGAGATAATTCCTTTGGGCTCTTGCTTTTTGAGCCATAAGGTTTGTATATTCAGGGTAAATGGAGGTGCTTATGAAAATATCAAAAATTACGCTTTACGCGTTTGTTCGAATTTTGTTTCTTTTTAGCAATATGCAAGCAGATCTTGGCCATATTTGTGCCTATTCAAACGAGTCTGTTGCTAAATTTCGTGAAAAAGTGGTTGGCGTTTCAACCAAACAAGCGGTGCAGTATTGCGTTGCTAAAAATTTAATCGGATCTGGTCAAGTTCATTTTGATTGGCCTGTTGATTTGTGTGAATTTTGGATCAGTTCTTTGTTTGGGATGCGAACACATCATGGAGTTACCAAACATCATGGAGGCATTGATTTAGCTTCATACCAGGGTACTAGCATAAAATCTGCAGCACCGGGAAAAGTGATTAAGTCTGAAAAAGGCATTGCAGGGTATGGTAATGTGGTTGAAATTTTGCATAAAGCTGGAATGGTTACTCGTTATGCTCATTTGGATGAAATTTTGGTAGAAAATGGTGACAAAGTAGCTCGAGGTCAAATGATTGGTACTGTTGGAGCTACAGGAAACACTCGAGGAAAAAATGATCCTTCACATTTGCATTTTGAAATTTTAAATAAAGAAGGTAAGCGAGTGAATCCTTTAGATTATTTATATTGCTCTGAGCTAGCGTTTGAGAAAAAATAGTATTTCATGAATTTTGGTTTTTGCAGTATACTTTTTATATGGATAATAACAAAAATAAAGTTTGGATTGCTCCCGGATGCATTACTTGTGGACGTTGTGAGTTTATAGCGCCTGAGGTGTTTGAAGTTACTGATATTGCTCATGTTAAAAATGATGCAAATATTGCAAAACATGCTCAAGCAATCGATCAAGCAATTGCAACATGTCCTGTACAAGTGATTAAGCTTTCTAGTGATGATAAAACTGGCAAAACTTAAAAATAATTTGATTTTTGTGGGGTATTTGGTTAATCTTATCAATGTGCCATTGTACACTTACATGGCGCTACATAACTGAAAAATAAGCGTAACCTCCATTTCCCCTATCCGTGATATTTCATATCTGGGTGGGGGTTTTTATTTTAATTTTTTTTTGATAAGGGTTCTTGATGAAACGAATGAATCCGGAGCGTAGTTATGGAAAATTTATTTGTTGTGATGGTTTAAATCACGAATGGTTTATGCCGGTTGTGAAAACATTTATTCATTCTGTTAAAGCTTTTTTTTCCAGCTCTGACATAAAAGAAAACATTTCAGATTTGATTCAAAAACCAACATTTCAAACTCGATCAGAAGTTCCCGTGATTACTTGGATTGGTCATTCTACATTTTTAATTCAAGTTGCGGGTAAAAATATTTTAACTGATCCTATTTTTGGATCATTGTCTTTTATTTTTCGTCGATTAATTCCAGCGGTTGTTAAAGTTCAAGATTTGCCACCTATTGATTATGTTTTAATATCGCACAATCATTTTGATCACATGGACAGTCAAGCTTTGTTGCAGCTGAAGCAGCAATTTCCTTTGATGAAAATTTTAGTACCGATGGGTGATAAAGAATGGTTTGATCGTCATTTGTTTCCAAAAGTTTCAGAACATATGTGGTGGGATGAAATTGTTGAACAAGATTTGAAGTTTACTTTTTTGCCGGCAAATCATTGGTCGCAACGAACGTTGTTTGATAAAAATCGATCACTTTGGGGCAGTTGGATGCTTCAAGTTGCAAATTTTAAATTATATTTTGCCGGTGATACGAGCTGGGGTCCTCATTTTGAGCAAATTGGTGCTGAATTTGAAAATATTGACGTTGCTTTACTTCCCATAGCACCAGGAGAACCGCGATCATGGATGAAAAGTTCTCACATTGATGCAAAAGAGGCTGTTCAAGCTTTTATAAAATTAAAAGCAAAAATGTTTATTCCGATGCATTGGGGTACTTATCATTTAGGATTTGATGATTTTTCTGCGCCGATCACATTGTTAAAACAATCTTGGCAGGATATGAAAAATCAACTACTTGGCAAACAATTAAAAATTATGAAATTTGGTGAATTGTTGTCTGACTTTGGTCAACGATTTATAGTGCAAGCAGTCAAACCCTTTGAGCAAACCTTACTTTAAAAAAATTATTACTAAAAAGATTATGTACTATGATTGCCAAGTCATAGTACATAATCTTTTTGATGTAATGTAAGTCTTGTTTTTAAGTTGTTGAATGTGCTTATAATTCTTGCATTGTATGTTATTGATAGTTGAGGCAAGAGAAAAATATGAAAAATTTTCATAAACTATTTTTTATTACTGTTTTTTTAATAAATTTTTTACCTATAAAGCCCATAGGTGCTGGAGTTATTTTTTATCGTTACACCAAGCAGGATGAATTATTGTTTTTAATGGCTTTGGACCCGCATCAATCAGCCGCATTTCGAAAAGGTTTTGAATTTCCAGCAGGAAGTATTTGTGATCATGCTGTTGATGGTTGTGACGTTGCAAATTTGGATCCAAATTTGCAACCAAAAGATTTTTTAAAAGGTGCAATTCGTGAAGCGCTAGAAGAATTGGTATTTGCTCCTGTTGTCCATTCAACGTTAAACTTACCTGGACAACCGTATGATTTTAAAATAAAAAATATCAATCAAGATTATGAAAAAAAAGTTATTGATGTATTGCATGCAGAAATTATCAAACAGGGAATGATTTATTTGTTTAAGCAACGGGTTAATGGAAAGGTTTCTGTTACCCCAAGCAATCAATTTGCACTTTTTTTCTGCGATATAACTTCTTTTTATAAACAAGGATTGCTTGAAGCAATACAGGCACAGCGAAAAATATTACATACTCATGGATTTCGTTTTTTTCACATTGGTGCAGAACCGAATCAGTTTGCATGGGTTAAAGGATCTGTTCTTGAAAATGCTATTAAAAATTCCTTAAGACCTGTAGAGGTGATTGCTGAAAAAGTTGTTAATGAGGCAAATGTTTTGTTAAATCAAAAAATAATAATTTCAGATTCTTGTTTTGGTATGATGCGAGATCGTTCCCAGGATCAACAAAATCCTCAACCTAATGAATATCATGCTGGTGATGAAAAATCATCTTCAATGTCTTCAGTGCTTAAAGTTTTATTGAATCCGTTGCAAAAAAAATCTTTACCAGTTGCAGCTCCATTTAATAATCCGTTTGCATCTGCGCCGAATAAGCCGTTTTTCCCTATGTTTCATAAACCATTTGTGCCCACGTTGGATGACTTTGAAAATAAATTGCAAATTTTTGAAAAAGACATTGTGCAATTTTTTGAAAATCAAGGCTTTGAATTAAGAAATTTAGTGCGACGATTAAATATTGAACAAGAATACAAAGATCTTATTTTTAGTGATGTGCGATATTGGAATATGTTTAAATTTAAAACAGATAAAATTTTTCATGAAATCAAAGATAAGAAACAAGCAGCAGCGCCAAAGGCGCAAATTGTAGTATCGCAAAAAAAGATTGAAAATATTGCAAACTTGATAGACGTATTAAAAGCTTTCAAAAAATAGGGCTTTTATAATTTGGATATGTTGTGTTTATTAAGTAGTAATGCTGTTGTAATAGTTGTTGCAATCAATGTAGCAGTAATATATTTTTTGATAGTTTGTTGGTACATATTTTCAAGATTTTTTTCATATTCAAAAATGAGCGATTCAGTATTTTCAGGACGATATTTTTTCCATTCAAAATCTTGTTGAGTCCAGGTTGCATCGTATGGTAGATTATATTTTTTATAAAAACTGTGAACAGCATGCAAATATAATGGTTTTATTGTTTCATTTTTTAAAAGATAGCTGTGATTGCCTTCGGAAAAAATTACTAATTCAACATTGACAAAGCCTTGGTTTTTAAATTCTTGGTATAATTGATAGCTATGCTGCACCGGTACCTTTGTATCTGTTGTTGAATGGAGTAATAAAATTGGAAGATTTTTGTTGGTAATGTTTGCAATTGCTTGCAATGGTGTTTGACAATTGGTCGGATATGCTGGAAATAACATTTGAAAAATGGTTAAAGCGTAGCAAGGATTGATACCGATTTTTGCCAAAAATGGTTTGATGGTTGCCGGCATATCAGCAGGAGTTGCGTCTAAAACAAGAGCTTGTACATTTTTCGGGTTATATTCAGCCAGTGTGTTTAAAATTGTTGCAGCTCCTCGAGAGCAACCATATAAAATGATATCATCTTTTTGATCAACAGCCTGTAATTTTTGAGCTAAAGTATTGATATCGCTTAATTGACCCATGTGCATGTTTGCTCGATTGATAGTTTTATCTAAAAACAAGCTGCAGATTGATTGAATGCATCGATTGAAGCTCCAATCCGTTGCAGATTGAGCATCTGTAAATTCTATGGCGCTTGCATTGGTACTAATAGCTTGTTTAAAGCGGTTGATTTGTGATTTGTTGTCAAGAATGCCATGAGCATAAATAGTATGCCAATCGGCCGATAAGCTTTGCAGATGAGTCATTACAAATAAAAAAAGAAGTTTTTTCATGATAATTTTCTTTAAAAATAAGTAAAAATTATTCACTTTAGTATATCAAACATGGTAACTTTTAACAAAAGGGCCTAGGTGATCGTTTAAAGGGGTTTTATGAAGAAAAAACTATATTTTTTATTCGCATGTTTTAACCTTTCGGGTTTATACGGATCAGACATAGATTCAGATTTTGACGATACTCCTGTTATGATTGTTTTTATTCCAAGTGATGAGCAGTTGGCTTCAATTAATCCATTAGATAAGCAAGCATTTGAAATGCTTGTTCATGAATTGATTATTTTACAGCATAAAATTTTTGAAAATTTATTATCACCAGATGATTTATTGATTGCTTTAAAAAAACTGTATAAAAAAGGTTCAATAATGTTGGCAGATAAAGACAGCCAATTAAAATTAAATCAACATATAAATAATGTTGCAGGTCATTATAACGTTAGATTAAACCTGTAAATAATTTGTAGAAATTACAGTTTTTGTTACAGTTGGAGCAATTTAATATCATGTAGCATGATTAGAAGGTATCAACATTGATTCTGTTAATATTTTTTATCAGTTTAAGTCAAATTGTGTCATGTTCTTTCCAGCCATTTCATCCTTCACTTGCAGAGCGCAGAAATTTTTCATCACCAGAAATTTTAGTGCTCAACAGATTGATTGTAAAAGAATCAAAGAAAAAAGAATTATGTGGAATGATCAGGGTTTTTGCTAAAGTAAGCAACATTGAACAACTTGAGCGAAATTGTCGTGCTATTGATGATGAAATTGAGCAAGATCGCAACGATGTAAGGCGTGCATGTTTAAAATTTGAAAAAGAGTTTTTGTTGATTAAAAGATTTGATAATTCTGTTTCAAACAATGCATTCATTAAAACACAATTTGAAGAATTGAGTTTGCAAGTAAAACAATTTTATAATCAATATCGTGATATATTAATGTTTGATGATCGATCTGTGCAAATTGCCCATTTTTTTAATAAAAAACTTTTATATGAAATGCGTAAGTTTGCAACAAAATATGATTTTTCAAAAAAATATATTCCTTGGTATGTTGTTGTATCTGTAAAGCAAAGTAAAGTTTGAAGGTTTAAAATATGTCGTTATTTAAATTACATCTTCCGTTCAAACCAGCAGGTGATCAAGAGGCTGCAATTGAAAAATTGCAAAATCATTCGGGCAAAAAATCAACATTACTTGGCGTGACAGGATCTGGAAAAACTTTTACTATTGCAAACGTTATTGCCAAGCAAGATAAGCCAGTTATTGTTCTTTCACCCAATAAAACTTTGGCAGCACAACTTTATGAAGAGTTCAGTTTATTTTTTCCTGAAAATAAAGTTTGTTATTTTGTCAGTTACTATGATTACTATCAACCGGAATCATATCTTCCTGCGCAAGACATGTATATTCCCAAAGAAACAAAAATTAATCCTGAAATTGAACGACTTCGAATGGAAGCGCTTGCCAGTTTAATGCAGCGTCGTGATGTGATCATCATTGCTTCAGTGTCATGCATTTATTCTTTAGGAAACCCTGTTGATTATCGTGAACAAGCATTGCCGTTAAAAATTAATGAGCAAATTTCGCGTAAAACTTTGCTACATCGTTTAGTTTTTATGCAGTATCAGCGGAACGATGTTGATAAAAAAAGTGGTACGTTTGGCGTGCAGGGTAATGTGATTGAAGTTTGTGTGCCGTATGAAAAACATAAAAAACTCCGGATTGAACTTTTTGGTGATGTTGTTGAAAATATGGCATGGGTTGATAAGCATAACAATCATGTGGTTGAAAAAATTTCAGATACCGTTATTTTTCCTGCAAAAAACTTTGTTACATCGCAAGATGTTAAAAATAAAGCGTTAATCGCAATCAAGCAAGAGCTTGAAGAATATTTGCCAACGATGAGTAATCCAATTTTTGCAGAGCGTTTGCGTCGTCGTGTGACCAATGATTTAGAAATGATTGAAGAAACTGGATTTTGTACGGGCATTGAAAATTATTCAGCATATTTTGATGGACGAATACCTGGTTCGGCACCATTTTGTTTGTTTGATTTTTTCAAAAAAGATGATTTTTTGCTGATCATTGATGAATCTCACATTGCAATACCGCAACTTGGTGGAATGTATCATGGTGATCGTGTGCGTAAAAAAAATCTTATTGATTTTGGTTTTCGTTTACCATCAGCTGCAGATAATCGACCTTTAAAATTTGAAGAAACTGAAAAATTTTTTAACAATGTTATTTTTGTGTCAGCAACCCCTGGAGACTACGAACAAAAGCAAAGTGATCAGGTGGTGGAACAGGTTATTCGACCAACAGGGTTGCTTGATCCTGTTTTGGATATTCATCCGCGTAAAGGTCAAATTGATGATTTGCTTGAACAAATTAAAAAAACAACAGCAAAAAATTTTAGAACGTTAGTAACCGTGCTTACAAAAAAAATGGCGGAAGAGTTGGCTTTGTTTTTAGAAGAAAAAGGCATTAAAGTTTGTTATCTGCACAGTGATTTAAAAACGCCACAAAGAACTGAAATTTTGCAAAAACTACGACTTGGAATTTTTGATTGCGTTGTCGGTGTAAATTTGCTGCGTGAAGGAATTGATTTACCTGAAGTTGCTTTTGTGGCAATTATGGATGCAGACATTGAAGGATTTTTGCGAGATAAAAGATCATTAATCCAAATTATTGGAAGAGCCGCTCGAAATACACAAAGTTTTGTCAGATTGTATGCAGATAAAATTACCATGTCTATGCAGCAAGCGATGAATGAAACAACGCGTCGGCGTGCAATTCAGCAAGAATACAATGAAAAACATAACATTACTCCAACCACGGTTATTCGTGAAGTGGTTACTTCAATTTCAAAAGCAGCACTTGATTTAACAAGGCCTGAAAAAAAATCAAAAAAATCAAAATCAAAAACTTCAATGACGGCCATGTCGCCTGAGCAAATGCAAAAAATGATCATTGATATTGAAATTGCAATGCAAAAAGCCGCTCAAGAGTTAGACTTTGAGCGGGCTATTGCACTTCGTGATCAATTGTTAAAATTAAAAGCTGATGTATAAAAAATTAAAGTTCGTCAATTTCTTCTTCAACGCGGCGTGTGACATAAGACTTTATTGAGTTCCATGCTGAACTTAACCAGCCACTAGTAGCTGTAGCTTTTTCTTTGATTGCAGAACTAGTTTTTTGTGCTGTGTCTTTAACTGCTGATGCAACAGTTGTGATTCCTGATTTTACATTTTGAAAAGCTTTCGACAGTTGCACGCTTCCTGTATAGTCTATTTCTTCAGCAGGAAGAAGTCTTGTAAGCGTATTTTTTAATGCATCACTAAATTGTCCCGGTTGATTAAATCCGGCATTTGCTGTTTCTGATATCCAGCGAGAAATATGAAATGTTTTCTTTAAATAAGAAATAGTAGCAGCTTCATTTTCTTTAGGGAATAAGGTGTTATAAAGTTCCCATAAAATAATTAAATCAGTCAAAAGCATGACAGCATCTTGCTCATTTACTTCAGGGATGATTGTTCCATCTGCTTTTGGAGCAAATTTATGCTTGATTACTAAAAAATTATTACCAAAATGGCCGCCCAATTCTTTTTTAAAATACTGACTATATATTTTGCTCATTTGATTTTGAAAATGTTGTTGCAATGCTTGAATTTCTTGTAAGATTTTATCTTTTGGTAATTGTTCTTCATTTTTTAATTTTTGTTTGATGAGTTTTAAATATGTTATGGCAAGTCCAAGATTTTCATTAAAATCATATTTTGTAAAAATGTCATGATGACCTGCTTTTTGTTGGTTTGTTAATTCGTCTAAAAATATCTTAAGCATGCGATCAAATTGTTTCAATTGTTGATCTGATGGTTGCAGGTTTACAAATGATTGCTTTTGATAATTTTGTAATTTTTGTTCTTGAAGCTTGTCTTTTTCTTCTTGCGTTTTTTTTGCAGCTGCCATTTCTACTGCAGGATCTAAAGATGCCCATAATTTTGCAGAAGCTGCTTGTGTTATATTTTGCCATTCTAAAATAGTAAGTTCTGCAGTAGGCCACTGCAGGGTAAATTTATGATCTTTTGAAAATTTAAAAATTAATTCAGTTATATGCCATAAAAGAAATATTCGATTTAAAATGTCGTAAAGCTGATATTGTAATTTTTTTTCTTGGGCCTGATCAATCGTAAAAGAATTTAATTGAAGTTCTATTGTTTTTGAAAAAATTAATGGATAGATCGATGCTTTTGTAATGTGACGATAGCAATCTTGCATTAATGTTTGAACTGTTTTTTGAATAGCTTCTTTTGTGGTATTTTGCTGTGCTAATTCTAAAATTCTTGAAGCTGTAGTGTTAATGTTTTTTCGAGTGGCTATAATGTCTGCATTGATTGCAGGTTCATCAAAAGGTTTTGATAATTGTACAAAATTTTCCTTTATGGTAGCCATAATTTTTTGTTCTGTATCTGTTGTTTTTGCTTGACGTGCAAATTTTAGTACATCAGCAATACGACTGATTATCTCTGTTGGTCTATCAGAAAATATATTTTTTGCACAGAGTAAGAAACAAGATAAAATTAATAGATTTTTTTTCATACAATTCTCCTTTGAATTTCTTGCAGCGTAATAAAAGTTTCATCTTTTTGTCAAATTGAGGATTTTGTTAAGTTTTTTAAAAAATGATAGGAAATATTCAACAGATAAAATCTGTGTTAGGCTTATGGCTTACAATTATTTGTGCAGTGCCGTATACAAATGATGTTAAAATTTGAAGGGTTTAAGGTATGAAAAGATTTAAAAGTGTGTTTTTAGTTTTTTTAATGATTTTTGCTGGGTGTAAAAGAAAAAAAGTTGTTCAAGAGCGTTTGTGTTCTCGAGTTGACTTGGAACAGATCACGACGTTAATTCCAAAAACATCAGAAGAAGTTTATGCTTTATCTGCGCAAACTATTGATCTTTTAAAACAAGCGTTTGTAAAAATTGATCATGTTACAGCAGAAAAACGAAGCTATGCAAATACCTTGCTAGTTTATGAACAAGCATATTTTCATTTTTTAACGTATCAAAAAATACTTCAAATGCTTGCAAAGCTTTCAGAGGATAGTGGTATTCAAACGGCAGCAAATGTAGCTTTGTTAGAGCTTGATGAACATGTGCGTGATTTATTAACGCGTAATGTAACACTACATCAAGCATTTGATGAATATGAAAAATATGGAAAAGATCCGTATCGCCACATTAAACCAGTCACCTTTTTTTTAGATAGTAGCTTTGTACAGTTTGCGCGACAAGGTTTAAATGTATCAATTCCTGATCGAAATATGTTGGTAGAGTGTGAACAAGAAATGAATCATTTGGCTGGAAAATTTTGCAGCAATGTTCTTCACGATCAGCGTCATTTAATCGTTTCGCCTGATGATGTTTCAGGATTTTCAGCAGAATTTTTATCAACGCTTTCAAAAGATGATGAAGAGAACTATATTTTGCCAACAGATCCAGCAACTTTTAAACAAGTGATGCAGGATTGTCGTAATGCTCAAACTCGTCGGGAGTACTTTTTGTTGTATTATCAAAAAGGGTACCCTCATAATGAAGTAATACTTTATGATTTACAGAATAAGCGTCAAGAATTTGCACAAAAGTTAGGATTTGATACTTTTGCTGCATTTCAACTTGATCTGCAAATGATTAAAACACCTAAAAAAGCAGAGCATTTTTTATGGAGCATGATTAAAGATTTGCAACCTTATGATGATGCAGAATTTGCATCAATGATACGTTATCTTCCATCGTCGGTTGCTTTGACTTCTGATAAAAAATTACAGCCTTGGGATTATGATTTTGTGATGAAACATTATCAAAATAAACATTTTAAAATTGATGATGAACAAATTTCAGAATATTTTCCTTTGTATCATGTTTTGCCAACCATGTTGCAACAATTAAGTCGATTTTTTCACATTGAACTTGAACAACAAGAGTTTGAAAATGCATGGGCTCCTGATGTTTTATGCTATCGAATTCGTTCTATGAAGCATCAAGGAGTTTTGGGATATTTGTTTTTTGATTTGTATGAGCGCGAAGGAAAACATAATGATGGTATGGAGCAGTTCATGATCATTCCTGCAATTCGTGATGATTGTAGTATTCCCTGTGTGGGGGCTTGTGCAGTTGTGGCTCATTGGAAAAAAGAAAAAAATCAAACCACGCTATTAACATTTAAAGATCTTCAAAATTTATATGTGCAAATGGGTGATGCTTTACATAATATTTTTGGAGCAACGCGATTTTCACAATTTTCAGGCAATCAAGTTGCTTATGATTTTGCAACGGTTCCATCAAAAGTTTTAAGACATTGGATTTTGCAACCTGAAATTCTTCAAGAATTAAGTCATCATCGCCGTACTGGCATAGCGCTTAATCGTGCTGAAATGGAACAATTAATTGCTCGAGAAAAATTTGGCCGAGCAACAAAAACAATGAAACAATTATTTTTAAGTTTAGTGGCATTGCACGCATGTGAAAATCCAACAAAAAATATGCATCATGTGATTGAAAAATTACATAAAAAAATATTTAAACATTGCGCTTACGTTGGTGAAAATTACTTTGAAATGAGTTTTTTGCCTGTTGCTGATAATGATCATGCAGCCTTGTACTACACTAATATGTGGTCAGATGTGATAGCTGCTGATTTGTTTGCTTATATTGATAAGCATGGAATCATGAATCATGAAGTTGGTATGCAGTATGTTACCGAAATTTTGAGTCCTGGTGGTTCGCGAAATGCCTATGAAATGATCAAAAGATTTTTAGGACATCCGTTTCATCGCAAAGCTTTTTTTGAAGAATTATCGTTTTAGTTCTTTAGGTTGATAAAAACAGAGTTGATAAAGATTGCAACCTGTGCCAATGACGAGTGTGACTAAAATGATTTTAACCAAAGACCAATCTAAATCGTCAGCATGCTGTATAGATTGTTTTTTGTGAAAGTTATTTTCAATATACATTTGCCATCCTGCATCTTCTTTTGGAATTTCAATTCTTAAAAAACCGGCTTTTTTGCGAATGTGTTCTTGACGGGTTGTTGCTGTTGCATCGGGAATCCAGGATCTATTTGATGGAGTAATATTTTTTGAAAATAGTGATAAAAAAAGTAGGATGATAAAATATAAATGCATGATTTTTTAAATATAATTGTTGTGAAAGATATTAATAAGTAACTATGAAAGATTTTTTTGATAAAGCAAGTCTTTTTTATGAAGCAACAGCGCTTGCGTTTGTGATTAAAAATCATGTTCCATATTCTTGCAAAGTTGTTTTATTGCATCAAAAATATGGAAAAATTATTGGAATTTTTTCAAAATATGATCAAGCTGCATTGTTAACGTCAGGATCTTTAATTTGGTGTAGTGTTCAAAAAAAAAATAATGTGTATGCGTTGACGCATGTTGATATTGAAACACAAATTAATGTGCGGCATGTACCGCTTATGCATGAAATTATGAAATTGTGTTTGCATCAATTGCCAAAAAATATTGCAATACCTGAAATGTTTGATTTTTTGTTGTATTTGCAAGGTCACCTTGATCAATTTTCTGACAAAGCTTTAAAAGTTATCATGTTGCGACTATTTTTAATGCTTGATTTGCTTGACGCAAAGCCAGATGTTTATCAAATGGCAACGCTTGATCCTATGAAAAC
Organism: Candidatus Chromulinivoraceae bacterium; assembly: GCA_031972395.1. GTDB lineage: Bacteria > Babelota > Babeliae > Babelales > Chromulinivoraceae > JACPFN01. Next base: position 28,168 of record DALYET010000005.1, on the reverse strand, counting down.
AGATCATGTTGATAACAATCTTCTTGTAGCGTATGTTTCTCAAGGTTGGAATAATTTTTATGCATTGCAAAAAATAGAAAAAATTGATTGATGGATTTTATGATATTGAGTAGTTTTAAAAAGAATTAAGTCCATACTACCAAATTTTGTTATGTTCAAGGAAAAGCCATGCAGGGTATTAAAAAAGTTTTATACCTGCTGTTGATCAGTCAAATTGTGCACAGTCTTGAATTAACCGGTGCCATAAAAGATGAAATCGTAACGCCAAAAGTGCGCATACTTCTTGGTCTTGATGCAACAGCTCGTCATAAAAATGTTGAAAACTTACAAAAAGAGCTTGGATTTTTGCAGCAGCAGTGGAAAGATTTTGCAGAAGTTATTCAAGAAAAATTACAAGACATTGAGCGACAAATCAATGAGTTGCAAGAGTCTCTTGGAACGCACAATGCGCTTATTGTTCAAAAAAAAATCAATATACTTCAAAAATTGTTGTTAGTTTTAACCAATATTAAAGAAATCAAAGAAAAAACATTAGAACTTTTAGCACAACATATTGATTTTTGGGAAAAATATTTTTCACAGTCAATGCATCAATCAAATATTTTAGAAGAAAAATCATTGTATACATTCATTGATTTTCAAAATATGACAACAAAATATTTTTTACAGCAAGAACAAGTTCAACAGCTTTTAGCCCAAAAAGAAGAGCTGTCCTTCCTAATTTCAAAAGAAGAACATTTGATTTCAAACAAAGAAAAAGAGTTTGGTCATGTTGTTGAATTGATTGAAGATAAGAAAAAACAACAAGCAGTCAATAAAGACGATATTGTGCTTCTTGATTTAGAAAAAGAGTTGATTGCAAAAGAAAAAGAGCTGATGTCTTTGCAGCTTAATTTTGATCAAAAACAACTTGAGTTTTTACATTCAAAAGAATCAATAGCGCAAGAACGTATTAACTTTTTAGCAGAGCAAGCAGATGTTGTTCGGCATCGTTTGTATATTGATATTGCCGATGTGCAGCTGTATCAACAAAAAAATCAAGAACAACAAAAAATATATGAATCTGTAAAGTCTGATTTAATCAAATTACGCCATGAAATAGCTCAAAAAAAATTACAAGCACAAGAAGTTTTAGATCGATTACGATTGCGATTTAAAATGAAAATGCAAAGTTTAAAACAAATCGAAGAAATTGAATATCAAGCGCATGGTGTTTCTGAAAATTTTGCAATGTACAGCTTAGCTCAAGCATACGTAACCGTTGTTACCTATGATCGCATGTTATTTAAAATTAAAGCAGATATTTTTGCGCAAGATGCAAAAGCTTTACAAGCAAAAATTACCAAAGACATGGTAAAGTTGTTGTATGAAATTTTACAAGGCCATGTAAAAGATTCAGAAACATTTGAAAAAGAACGCATTGCCTATCAACAATTGCATCAATCATTGATGCGTGATATTCAATCATCAAAAGATGAAATTATTTCAGCGCAGCATCATGTTAAAGATTTGCAACATATTTTGGCTCATGTAAAAAATCAACAAGAAAAAGCAAAAACATCAATACCGTCAAGTTCAGGATCAACGCAAAAAAAATGGGCAGAAACATTATTGTTGCTTGATCAATTAGTAAAACAGTTAGAAGAGCAGCATGAAATTATGTTGCATAACAGTGAAATATATACACAAGCTGTTGGTATTCAGGAAGAATCTTTAGAATATGTGAACACGATTTTGCACGAATTTAATGTAATTGGCGTTTGGCATCGATCAATGAGTGCCGTGACTTGGGAAGGTATTAAAAATATTTTTCCTAATTTTTTACTATTTTTAAAAGGTCTTTTTGGAATTATTTGGACTTATTTTGCAAAAATAACCCTTCATAAAATTGCTCAAAATTTAGCAAATCTTGGATTTGGAGGATTGCTAGGGCTCTTTTTTATTTTATTTTTTTTATTTTTTGTATATTTGTTTTTACAAGCATTACTGCCATCTGTGTATAAAAATTTACTGTCAAAAAGTAACGAATCTTTTGATCCATTATATAAATCACGTCAACTTTTAGCTGTTTTAATTGGTTTTTTGATCGAAGTCTTTAAGCCATTGTATGTTTGGTCTTTATGTTTAATGTATGAATTTTTATTTGATGTTCCTGTAGCATTGTTAATTTTATTTTATGCATTTTCGATTATTTTTTGGATTTATGCATCAAGAAGAATTTTGGTTCATTTTATTGTGATGAATCGAAGATTTGATTATGACCTTTTAAGCAAACGTTTAATTGAACGTTTTTCATTTATTTTTTCTTTTTTTTCAATTGCAACTATTGTAATTTTAATTCTGCGCAAAATGTTTATTGTGGTAATGCTGCATCAACAAACAGAGTTACCAAGTATTTTGCTCAGAATGTATCATGTGGTTATTTTTATTTCTATTATTTTTTCTTTAGACAAAGAAGAATTGCTACAGTTTTTGCCAAAAACATCACTTGGTCAAAGATTCGCCATAGTTTTTGATCGTTATTATTATCTTTTTTTACTTGGAATTTTCAGTCTTTTGGTTCTTAGTGACCCGTATCTTGGTGGTTACGGAACTTTGATGTGGCATATGTTTTGGAATTTATTTTTAACTATTTGTGTTCTTGTTGGTTTGTTTTTAATTCATACCATCATTAAACAATATTCAAAAATGTTTTTCTTTTCGCAAAGTGATACTGTTTCAGGATCTTTTGAGCGTTTTGAACATGCAAAAACATGGTATGCAATATACGTTATTGGGTTGATGTTGTTTTGTTCTGTTGTTGGAATGATTGTCTGCGCTTATGTGTGGGGTTATGGTGTTACGTATGCTACATTTAAAAGAATTGCGACGTATGAACTTGTCAAATTTGAAACGGTTAATGCTTTAGGTAAAGTTACTCCTGAATCATTTCGATTAATTAATTTGATGTACATTGTTTTTATGGCTTGCTTAGGTGTTTTGATCGCATATTTATTTAAAAAGTTTGTTTTAAAGCGTTTGTTTGATATTCAGTATGTTGATCCTGGAATTCAAAATACTTTAACCATTATTTCGCGTTATGTAATCATTATTATTGCAATTATGATTGCTTGTATTCAATCAAAGCTTGGATTTGTAGTAACGTATGTTTCATTTGTTGGTCTTGCAACATTTGGCTGGTCATTTAAAGATTTGTTTACTGATTTTGTGGCATATTTTTTTATTTTAGTGCAACGACCATTAAAGCTTGGTGATTATGTTAAAATTGATGATGAAGTTATGGGTGTTGTTCGCAAAATTAGTCCACGCGCTGTTATTTTGAGAAGAAAAAACGCTGTTAATATTGTAGTTCCAAATTCTACAGTGCTCAAAACTTCATTGTACAATTGGAACTATGCACGAAACTATATTGGTTTTGATGATATTGTGTTTTGTGTGCCTTTTGGTACCGACATTCAATTAGTTCGTGAAATTTGTTTTAAAGTGCTAGAAGAAGATCATGATGTTTTAAAAGTACCACAACCGTTTGTTCGTTTGCAGGATTTTGAGGATAAAGGTTATGTTTTTATGGTTCGTGGATTTTTAAGTTCTGGAAATACTCTTCGTCAGTGGGATATTGCAAGCAATATTCGTTTTGCCTTGGTTGCAAAATTGGCAAAAGCTGGAATTACTATTGCTGGCCCAAGCTTAAAAGTTATGGTTAAAAAAGATCTGGTGATGCGTGATGTAGATGTATAAAAATTAAAAAGGTAATCGTAGTATGAAGTGTTTAAATGTATCTTTAGTATTGTGTTTTTTCAGCACCAATTACAAACTTTTAGCAGAACCGTATAAATTACTGCTCGGTGGTACAGCTTTATCGAACATCACTTGGCAAATTCCAAATGGTAGTTTTGGACAGTTATTAATCAGTCAAGGTGAAGAGGTGGTTCCTGCATTTATTACACCAACAGCAGGAGATGGATTAACACTGACTTCAAATGCAACAACGTTGCAGTACGGTTTATCAACACCAG
>DALYET010000005.1:0-24052 GCA_031972395.1 Candidatus Chromulinivoraceae bacterium | reverse complement strand
GAAGTTCTGCAAGCATTGCAATTTCAGGAACAACAAATAACGCAGTGCAAGTTGGAAATGCATCAGGAAGTTTGACATCGCTTGGTGTTGGAACCAGTGGTCAATTGTTGGTAGGATCAACAGGAGCAAGTCCATCATTTGTGACACCAACAGTAGGAACCGGATTAACACTGACTTCAAATGCAACAACGTTGCAGTACGGTTTATCAACACCAGTCAGCGTCGCGCACGGTGGGACGGGTGTAGCAAGTTTAACAAATCATGGAGTGTTGCTTGGTCAAGCAGCAGCAGGTATTGCAGCAACAGCAGTCGGAGCAACAAACACTGTTTTGTTAGGAAACACGAATGCTGATCCAAGCTTTGGACAAGTACCAAATGCAGCACTTGCAAACAGTGCCATCACATTAAATAATGGCAATAATATTTCAGTTACAGGGTCACCGGTAAGTCTTGGAAGTTCTGCAAGCATTGCAATTTCAGGAACAACAAATAACGCAGTGCAAGTTGGCAATGCATCAGGAAGTTTGACATCACTGAGTGTTGGATCAAATGGTCAGTTGCTGGTAGGATCAACAGGAGCAAGTCCATCATTTGTTACACCAACAGTAGGAACCGGATTAACACTGACTTCAAATGCAACAACTTTGCAGTACGGTTTATCAACACCAGTCAGTGTGGCACTTGGTGGGACGGGTGCAGCAGCGGTAACAGCCTATGCAGTTTTGTGTGGTGGAGCAACAAATACTGCTCCATTGCAATCAATTGCATCAGTTGGTACAGCAGGTCAAGTGTTAACATCAAATGGTGCTGGAGAACTTCCAATATTTCAAACATTACCCGTGCGAACTGCAACAGTGAAATTAACGTCATCGCAGATAAAATCTTTGCGTGCGCAGCCAGTGGTGATTGTTCCTGCACCAGGTGCAAATAAAGTGGTGTGCGTGTTGGGTTGCTTTTTAAAATTAAAATATGGTGGAAGTAATGCGTTTGTTGCATCAGCTTCGCAAGTATTACGGTTGGGCTATATAGGGATTTCTGGCACGGCTATTGTTACAACAGCTTTAGCAAACACATCAATTACTGCATCAGCAGATCGTGCTGCATTTTCAACTATTAACAGTAACACGGGATTTGTAGATAGTGGAAATTCTGTTGCAACAAATTCTGCCGTTGTTGTGTATAATTCAACAGCAACAGAAATTTCTGGAAATGCTTCCAATGATAATGTGATTGTTGTCTCTGTTGTGTATCAAATTGTTGATGTTTCTTAAAACTTATTCAAAATAATTTTTTGAAAGATACGCTCGTCCGGAATCACCAAAAATGCTGACACAAAGATCTGTTGGTTTTAAATTTTTTGCATAGCTGTGTGCGGCATGTGCCACAGCGCCACTGCTTGGACCGACTAAAAATCCATGTTGATGTGCTAATGTTTTCATCATGTTGATACCTTGTTCGTCATCCACTTCAATAAAATGATCGATTACGCTATTGTCTAAAACAATCGATTCAGAATCAACGCCCATGCCTTCAAGTTTATAAGGTTTAGGGTTTCCTTTTGTTGAGCGATAGGAATTTTTTGCATCTACGCCAATAATTTGAATGTTGGGATTCATTTCTTTTAAAAATTTTCCAGCACCACTCACAGTTCCTCCAGTTCCAGCTGCAGCAATCAAGTGAGTAATTTTTCCGTTGGTTTGTTTCCAAATTTCAGGTCCAATGTCATGGTAGTGAGCTGTTGCATTCAAAGGATTGCAGTATTGATTTGGCATGTGAGAATTTGGAGTTTGCTGTGCTAATTTTACTGCTTGGCTGTGATAGCTATTTGGATCTTCAAGAGCCGTTGTTCCTGGAAATGTGTATACCGTTGCACCGTACGCTTTCATGGTGTTAATTTTTTCTTTGCTGTGTTTGTCCATTGAACAGATAATAACTTTATATCCTTTGATTGAACCAATCATGGCTAACGCAATTCCGTGATTTCCTGACGATGCATCAATCAGTGTCATTCCTGGTTTTAAAAGTCCTTGTTGTTCTGCCCATTCAACCATGTATTTTGCAGAGCGATCTTTAATGCTGCCGCCCGGATTTAAATATTCAAGTTTTGCAAAAATGTTGGTTGGGAATTGTGAAAAAATTTTGACTAGGGGAGTATTTCCGATTGAATTAAGTAAAGTTTTCATAGGTTGTTCTTTCTTTAGTGCAAAATCATAATCATAGAAATTAATAATCCATAAATGGTAAATGAATCAATCATGGCAAGTGCAAGCATAGTAAGTTTTGATAAATTTGAATACATTTCAAGATTGTGTGCAATTTGAATTGCTGCTGTTGCTGCAGTTTTTCCTGAATTAATGCCAGGTGAAATGGTTGAAAGTCCAATACATAATGCTCCTGCTAAAAATTGCCAGCCTTGAAGTATTGATTCTGGGTTAATCGTAGTTGTAAAAATCAGAAGTGAAATGAGTAAAGAAAAAATAACAGGCGTTTCAATAATTGCTTCGCAAATAAAAGTAAATGTTAAAATTTTTGTGTACGCTTTTGTGTTGATTCCAATTGCAGAGCATGCGGCAAAAGCAAACAGGCTGAGTCCGATTGAAGGTCCTATGCATCCCAGTCCAATGCTCAAGCCACTTGCTAAAAGCTGCAAAGCTTGAGTAAAGCTTTCAGTTTCTATCATTTTTCCTTTAATCAGAAGCGAAATCAACAGCCCAAAAATGTTCGGGGTCATAATCAATGTTTGGGTGATCAACATGATATTTAAAATTTTACCTTGCAAAAAAGGTTGGCGAGCTAAACTTTGGCATGATGCAATCACGGGAAATGATGACGCTATGCCAGCAAAAAAACCGGAAATTCCCATAGCAAAAGCAATGCCAATGAGTGCATAATGTGACCAAATATTTTCAATGCTGTTTGCGTCGTTGATTAAAAGTAAAGAAATTAAAACACCCATAATTGCTGCAGTTTCAGTAACAGCGGTTCCAATGATGCAAAGTTTTGATAAAGCATTTGAGGCTGATGGTTGTTTGATCATGCTTTGAAGAGCCTGTTTGCCAATCAGTCCTTGTCCAATACCTGTGCCCAAGGTGCTTAAAATGACCGGTATGGTTGAAAGTATAATGTAAGAACTGTCTATCATGGCTTTCATCTTTTTATGAATGTACGGTTAAATTTGAGTCACTTTCTTCTTCGTCAGGCATAATTTGCATTGAAAGATAGGTAAGAGTGAGCATGGTAAACACAAATGCTTGAATGAATCCTTCAAAAATTCCAAAAATTAAAAGCATTGCAAAATTCATACCTGATGCTAATCCCAATGTTTGAAGAATAGCTGATCCTGACAACATGTTGGTGTACAAGGAGCTGATGATAAATCCTCCAAAAATATTTCCAAAAAGTCGAAATGAAATTGAAATGATTGATGACAGCGTTCCAATGACATGAAGTGGAAACATTAGAAAAAATGGTTCAAAATAATGAGCCATGTAATGTTTAAATCCTTTAGCTTTAATCGCGTTGCTATGAACATACAAAAATGAAATTAAACCAAGTGCTAATGTTGTGTTTAAATCTTTTGTTGGTTCTTCAAGCCATGGAATAATTTGAATCGTGTTACAAAGGACTATAAAAGAAAAAATAGATGCAATCATAGATAAATGATTTTCTGGGCATGCTTGAATTGATTGCTGTAAAAGATCTTGAAATATTTTGACGTATTGAACGACGATGTATCGAATAAAAATACTGAGCAGTGTAATGATTCCTAAAATGATCCAGGTGCTGATTAAAGTGTCCATTTGCAATGTCCAAAATTTTGTATCAAATCCCCAAAAAGCCAGTGGCTGCCAGGTATGATGAGCAACTGTTGGATTGTGCATTCGATTCTCTTTAATTTTTTTGTTTAAAAACAAGAAGTGCAATGGTACTCAGGTATGATGATACAAATAATATCAAAAGATGTATAGAGTTGCTTGGGCAATTTTGTACAATTTTAAAAATAATAAAAATAAGAACAATTAAACGAAGAAGTGTGATAAAAACATCAATTATTGGTTGAGGATTTATTAAGCTTCTTTTTTTGCTTTCAACAAAAAATAATGCATAGAAAATACCAGCAAGAATAGTGAACAATAACATTGAAATCATAAAAAAGCTTTTTCTAATAGTAAAAAATCCAGCGCTACACAAAATTTTGCATTGTTATAAACTATACCTGTGCGTGAAATAAGGTCAATCTCTGGTTTAAGGAAATATTGTATGATCTATTGGAATGATACTGATGCTGTTTTAACATTACAAAAAGCTTTAAGTCGCGATGAAATTGTATTGACGTCAGGCGATACGGTATTGGGTCTTTGGGGTAATTTGACAGAAAAAGCATTTGACAATATGAATCGCATTAAAACTCGGTATGAAAAGCCATATCTGATTACCATTTCCAGTTCAGCGTTATTACCAAAATTTATTGATCAGCCTTTAAACGATAAATTGCAAATGCTTATTCAAACTTGTTGGCCAGGGCCGGTAACATTAGTTTTTAAAGCTCGAAAAGATTTGCCGGCGTGGATGGTGAGCCCTCAGGGAACCATAGCGTTGCGAGTGCCTGATCATGATGGCTTGTTAGAATTGATGCAATCGTTTGATGGCTTATTTTCAACGAGTGCAAATATTTCTGGACAGCCTATTTCAAATTGTATTGATCAAATTGATTCAAGCATTATTCAACAGGTTGCAGTTGTGTGCAGTGATCGAGAACAGCAGTGTTATTCTAAAAGCCCGTCAACGATTCTTGATTGTTCAACCGGAGATATCCAAGTTTTGCGATCTGGTGCTTTTAGTGTTGAAAAACTTCAAGATCTTTTAACGTAAAAAACATATCTCTGATCAGTAAAACCATTGATTATGCTTTCTTGTTTTCATTAAACTTAAAGTAAATGAAAAATTAATGAAGGGGGAAATGAAATGAGGTTGCACATTTGTATTCAAGTTGCTGCAATTGTGAGTCTTTTTATGGTTCATTTGCATGCAGCGCCGGTTATTCAATCAATTGTTAATAATTCTGATTTTGGGTTTGTTATTTTAGAGCATAGTGATTCTTCTGATTGCTCTTTGTCCAATCGAGGTGTTGTCATTAGTGCTCATAGTACTTTTACTCATGAATTTTTATTAGAGTTGGGAAAACCTAGTATTCTTTTGCGTCCTGTTTATTATCAAGATCCTTTCACTGGTGAAAAAATATGGATCGTTGATGATTCTTATCATTTTAATCATGCAAAAGTTGAACAGGTTTATGATCTTTGGTTTGAAACAAAAGGCGCAAAAGAATTTAAATCTGCTGACGAGTGGTTGAATCATTGGCTTGGTAGAGATATTTCTGTAATTCCGCATGAAGTTGAAATCTCAGGATATTTGGTTAATTTATCTCGGGTTGTGGCAAAAAATAACAAAGGAATTTCGAAGAGCTATAAAGATAAGCAAGTTGCATGGTTAAGTTATGCAAAAGGAATTTTTTCAAAATTGATTGTTGAATTGGATATTAATCAAACCATGGGGAAAGGTGTTTATCCGACCATTCAAATTTTTCATGGTGAAGGTGGCGTGTGCAGCAACGGAATTGTTGAAAGAATTTAACAGATTAAAAAAGAAATAATTGTCTTTTGAAACAGCACATATATCATAGCACCCATTGCTAAAAATGGTCCAAAGGGCAAAATGTTAATTTTTTTGCGAACAATGATTAAATATAAACATCCAAAACAGGTACCAATCGTTGATGCAAAAAAAATAGTAAACCAGCAACCAATAAGTCCAGTGAATGATCCAATCATTGCGATCAGTTCTAAATCTCCTTGGCCTAGGCCGTCATGTTTTTTAAACCAATAAAAAATTTGGTTTGCCGTCCAAAAAAAACCATAACCAAGAAATGAGGCGAAAAAACTTTCAAGTAGCGTGATTGGCAATACATAAATCGCAGACAATAAAAATCCAACAGGGATAAGATATAGCGATACAAATCTTGAAATGAGCATGTGTGAAAAATCAGTATGAATGGTAACCCAAAGAGCACTCAGCAACATAAAATATGCTGGTAAAAATTCAGTAACTTGGTAAGCAGCAAAAAGCCACCAAATGGTGGCTATAATATCAATAAAAGTAATGGCAGGCTGTTTAATTGATTTTTCTGAGCAGTCTTTAACTAAAAATGCGGCAATTTTACGTACTGCAATCGACCAAATCAAAAAGAAAAGAGCAAGAATTATCGTTGCGCTGATCATGACAAACTTTTTTTACTCAGCTTTATCAAAATCTTTTTTGACGGTTTCAAGAATGTTTTCAATCCGTTGTTGCTTTTCAAATTGTTCGTCAAATGCAAATTTTAACTCCGGTGTATAACGACCATCAAGTGTTGCAGCAATTCCTTTGCGAAGTGATGGTTTATACAAAATCAAGCGTCTTTTTTTCTGTTCAAAAATTTCAGGGCCGTTTGGATCATAAAAATAAATGATACAGACGCCTTTATTTTTTGAAAGTTCAACGCGATTAATAAATAATCCATTCAATTCAGAATCATCCAAAGAAATTTGCAAAAGCATTTTTGAAAGTTCTCTTAAGAGTAAAGATTCTTTTTGGGATCGTTTGATGTGAGATAGGTTGGAAGAATTGTTCATTATCGTTTGATTAAAAGCTCACCGCGGCTTGCCAAAAGCATTAGATTTTGTTTGATAGCACGAATCAAGCGTTTACGTTTTTTTTGAGTTGGAGATTCAAAGTAGACAACGCGTTTCATGTCGCGAACAATGCCTTCACGTTCAATTTTTTTCTTAAGTTGACGAAGTGCACGATCGATATTTGAAGTAACTTGAACTTTGATATTTGCTTTTTTGGACATAGCTTACAGCCGCCTTACGAAAAATTTATAGATTAAATTTATAGATTTTACACTTATCTTTAGGATACGCGGGTTTTAAGTAAAAGTCTAGGGGCTGTCTTTAGAACATAAAGTTTAAAGAGCCCATGATGCTGACTGGATAGTAGGCATTGCGAGGGCTGATGGGTTGTTGCCAAACAAAGCTTGCTTGAAATCCAGGTTGAATATCAAATACAACAGCAGCGTTAAAAAATTGACCGCGCCAGTCGGATTTGCAGGTAATTGCTTCGGGATAAAAGTACTGAGCTTGTTCTTTATCACACACGGTAATGGTGTCTTTTCGATGCTGTATGAGTTCATATGAAAACCAAAAATTAACATGTTTTAAGAATTGATACGAATTTAATAAAACTTTAAAGTTCCAGTTCAGTCCAGGCTCTGTATGTACATCGGTCCAAAAAGGGTAAACAACCCGTTGTAAAGGACTAGTTGGGAACGGACGGTGTTCATCTTTGGCAAAAAAAGCTGTAACGCCACCTTCAACGCCCACTTCAACAGATTCTGCAAAATCAAATGTCATTCCAACGCCACCACCAGCAGAAACGTGTCCATTATTACCAAACGGAAGGCTTAAAAGATTTGAATAATCGATTTCTTTTGCTACCGGAAATGTACCGCCAACCCAAGCATACGGTGTAAAAATCATGTCAGGCCAGACATCATCTTCATCGTCTTGATTAAATCGGTTGGGGTCATATGGTTTTTGCAGTGTGAGCATGATGCGAACGTCCTCAACGCTTGATTCATCAAAAGCGCATGCTGTTTGATTGATACCGCATTCGCTTGATAAAAGATTATCTAAATTGTTGGAAATGTATTTGTTAAATAATGTTTGAGCGGCGGCATTTGGTGCTGCTGCAAATCCTGTTCCTGTTTGATTTAAATTTGCGTACAAAGCTGAAATTGGAGCTGAGCTTCCAGAAGCACCTGTTTGACAAATGGTTGCAACGTTTGAAATGCTGTATGGTCCAGGGGATGTTTGTCCGATTGCAGAGCAGCTGGTTGCAGAAGTTGTTTGCGTTGCAATGGTGTTGGTATAGTACTGTTGAATGTTTGCAAATCCTGTTTGGATGGTCAGACCAATGTTGTCATTGCATTGTAAATTAAATTCTAAACGAAGTCCTTGTTTTTTGTATTCAATTGGTGTTGAAAATGCGCCAAAATATTTTGTGTCTCGAGCAAGATGGCTTTCGTTAAAAATACTTGGAATGTTTGATGCTGTAGCACCAGAATTAAAAACAAGAGCGGAGTTTGCTGGAGGATTGGTAGGGGTGCCGCTTACTAAAGTTCCAGAAAGATTTTTTGCTGCATCTGTTAGACAGTCTGGCCATTGCACAGCATCAATTAACGTTGTAGAAATTGTTTGTGAATTTCCAATTTCTGCTGCATCAGCACCAGCTTCACCGCTTCCCCAAATTGAATTTCCATTCTTTGGATTAGCTCCTAAAAATAAACCCATGGCGTATAAAGTTCCGCGAAAATCACCAAGTTCAAATCCATTTTCAGGCACGCCAACCACGGTGCCGTATGTTGTTGTTCCATCGTATCCGATAGCGCGATTTGCACCTTGGATAAATCCGCTAATGTTGATGCCAAAGCGTTTTGTTTTGTTGGGAACTTCATTTTTCATTTTTGCTTGAATTAAATCCAAAAACTGACTGTTTGGTGGCATCATGCTGTCATTTGCAGAAAAATTTGGCGCAGGATCAAAGTGTTGCATCGTTGTTAATTCGGCAAGTATTGGAGTAAATATTAATGTACTGCTGATTGTGATGATGGCGCATAGGCGACGTAAATTCAAGATCATATGAGCTCATCCTTACGGGTCTGAAATTCTACAAAATTAAAATGATATGGTAAGGTTATAACATGCTTTTTTCTTACAAACAAGTTTTAATCTATTTTTGGTGAAGTTTTTATATGCAATATTCAATTTACTATCAAGCTTGCGTTCAAAAAGAGTTGTGTTGGATGGTTACGGCAACGATTCGTTATTTAGATCATGTTGCGTTTGACCGAACTGTTGATAAAGAAAACAGCATTTTTGAATTTTATGTAGCACCTGATTTGGAAGCAGAATTTTTATCGGTTGCTCATCGATTGCTTGAACATAAAGTTTTTTTAACGCTTGAAAAATTACCAAATCGAATGATGGTAGAAAATAAAATTTAAATTTTACTTTTTCAAACGAGCAAAAAATTCTTTTTCGCCTAAGCAAGAAAATAAATCAAGTAGTTGCATGCCTTTTGGTGAACCAGTCAAAAGAATTCGCAGCGTTGCATACAATGATTTGTCAGCAATTGCTTCAGCTTTAATTTTTAATTTCATAGAATTTAAAAAGCTGTTCCAATCAGTGATTGGTTCATTTTGAAGTAATGTTTTAATTTTTTCAAAATCTTGTGCGTTTACTGCGTCTGCATGATTTGCAATGTTGATTGTTGGCTGATTGAAATAAAAATCAAGCAAGCTGACGGATTCAACCAAGGTGTGCATATCGTTTTGAATTGATTTGATAAGCGTTTGAACTGTTTGATCTGAAGTTTTTGAAAGGTCATATTTTTTTGCAAGGAATGGTTTGCACAAGTTTGTTAATGTTTCAAGGTTGTAGGAAGCAATCCATTTATGATTTATCCAGGTTAATTTTTCAACATCATAACGAATTTGGCTGATCCCATGTAAATGATCAAATTTGTAATTTTGAGCCATTTCATCAAGTGTCATGATCTCTTTTTCAAATGAAGTTCCTAAAATTCCCAAATAGTTACACACAGCTTCAGGTAAAAACCCTTGTTCTTGTACGTCGTCAAGCGAAAACCCCTTGTCTCGTTTTGAAAGTTTTTTGCCTTCTTGGTTGCACAAAATTGGCAAATGCCAAAACGTTGGAAGTTTCGCATCAAGCGCTTGATATAAAACTGTTTGACTTACCGTGTTTGATAGATGTTCTTCACCCCGAAACACGTGTGAAATTTGCATTACGATATCATCAACGCAGTTTGCAAAAATAAAGGTAAATGTGCCATCTTCACGGGTTAAGGCAAAATCTGAAAAGTGTTGTAGATCAAATTCTAAAATGCCCCGAGCCATATCTTTGAAAAAGATTTTTTTTGAAATATCAACTTTCATGCGCCAGATGTGAGCAGTTTTTGCAGTTAATTTTTCAGTAATTTCGTTGTCGGAAAGTTTTGCACAAGTTGATTCGTAGCGCGGTGGTCGCTTCATGGCAATTTGACGATTTCTTCGAATCTCTAATTCTTCGGGTGTGCAAAAACAACGATACACTAGTTTTTTTTCAGCAAGCTTGTTGAGATGTTCTTGATAAAAAGATGCTCGTTGTGATTGAAAATATGGGCCAAAGTCGCCACCAACTTCAGGACCTTCGTTAAATTTTAAGCTGAGCCAGTTTAAATGATTCATGATTGCGCTGGTGCCATGAGCGATATTTCTTTGTTGATCAGTGTCTTCAATGCGAAGTAAAAATGTGCCATTGTTTTGATGAGCAAATAAAAAATTTAAAAGGGCTGCTCGCACGTTGCCAATGTGCATGATGCCGGTTGGTGATGGAGCGAATCTGGTGCGTACCTTGTTCATATTTTTCACACATTTAAAAAATAAAATTGAAACGATTTAAAAAAAGTATAACAAAAATGAAAAGAATGTAGAGTTTGAGATCAAAATTTAAAAAAAATTATTTTTTGCGTGGAATTGTTATGAAAATTTCTCGTCGATCTGTAACTGTAATTTCTGCTTTTCCCCAATCAAAAAGGGCAACTCTTAAACGACCGGTTGGATAAGAAACTCTTTGCTCTCCCGTTTCATGTGAAAAAACAAGGTCGTTTTTGTCGCAGTCTGCGGTAATGGTTATTTTAAATTTTGTTAAATCTTTAATGGTCGGATCAGTTATTTTTCCAATCAAGGTTATTGTGTTTTCACGCGTGCAAGAAGCAATAAATTTAAACGGAGCATTATTACTGCTCAAACTGTAAAAAAAAGAAAAAAATACTGTAAAAAAAAGAAAAAAATAATAAGAAAAATAGTGTTTTTTTATGCATAATTTAAAAATAAAAAATATGATATATTCAACGCTAAGATATCAAAAAATCCTTTTAGGGTAAAGCTTTAGTCATGTTTTCATGAAGGTTTTTTTAATCTTTGTGGGGAGTATGGAATTAAAATGCGCACAGTTTTTTCTGTGTCATAGTACCACTCAGTCATAGTTTCTTCAGTTTTTAATGTTTTGTCTGGAAAATGACGAAGGTTTTGAACTTGGTTATTAAATCGAGCAATTAAATGACCAGATTCGTTTTGATGAAATACAACATGTTCTGGTAAATTGTGATTGTTTTCTTTTTGATGGCAGGTGATGATGATTTGCCGGTAGCGATCGCTTATTTTTTTGATTTTAAACCATGATGCTTGAGGGGCTGGAATTTCTTGAGTGTCTTGAATTCTTTCAGGATGATGGCTTGCGGTTATGGAGCAAGTCCATGTTGCAAAGATTAAAAAATAGTATTTTTTTAACATAAAAACTCCTTTTTGTTTTTACGTGCAAAATTGTAGCACAAAAAAGGTGCCATTGGGCAACTGTTTTAATTTTGATATACTGTTTTTGTAGGGTTTTGGGTTCAAGTTTTCATATGGAATAGTGCTTGTGATTCATCGATTTTTCATTCTTTGTTTAATATTTTTTTGTAGCCCAATGTTGGCAGGCTTGCAATCTTTCTTCGTTTCTGCACATGATGAACAATGTGAACAAAAAGTGCATGAAAATTTGCCAAGTCAATTTTTTGTGTTTGATGTGCGGTATTTGGTCAATGGCTGCTATGATGAGCATGAGCTGCAGTATTTAACGGGACTTTCTGCTCAATCAACCGTGACCGTTAAAGATGTTACAAATGCCTTGTTTTACTTAAAACAATCTCAAAAATTTAGTGCTATTAATCTTGAAGTTGTTTCAAAATTGAATGACTATTCTTTAGTTTTTACATTAGAAAAGCAACAAATTTTGCATCGTTTTGCAATTTCTGGTTTTTCGAGAGGTAAAGATCGATTAAAAAATAGTTATTTAATTGATGTTGGTGATCCTTTTGATGATCAAAAGCATCATCATGGTATTGAGCAAATGGTTCATTTTTTAAAAAATGCTGGATATTTTCAAGCGCAAATTTTTGATACGGTTGTTATTGATCCGATAACGCATCAAGTTTTGGTGAAGTGTAACATCAAAAAGGGATCAAAGTTTAAAATTCAGACGGTTAATGTTGTGTTTGATCATGTTGGTGTTGTTAGTGCCTCAGAAATTAAAAAGTTGCAACAAAAAATTGAAATGCAATGTATTTCAAAAATTCAAAAAAAGTGTTACAGCTCAAAACTTCTTGAAAATCTTTTGCAAAAAATACATTGGGTTTTGTCGCATCATGGTTGTATTGGCTATGATGTGACCATTGATCAAACAGTTGTTCCTGATCGAAAAGCGGTTGACGCGTGTGTTCATGTTCGTTTAGAGCGAAAAAAAGAATTTATTTTTTGGGGTGCAACATTTTTTAAACCAGAGCAAATTATTGATCATTTGCTTTTGTATGGCAAATCAACATGGCATTTTCCAAGTTCTTTGATTGTCGATGAAGTGCAGCAATTTTACAAAAGTAAAGGTTTTTGGAGTGTGCAAGTTTCAGTGCGTGAAGAAAAAGATCGAGTGTACTGTTTTATTCAGGAAGGCAAACGAGCAATCATTTCAAAGATTATCTTTAAAAATAATCAACCAATTCAGCAAGATGTCCTTTTAAAGCAAGCATGCGCATTGTTTTTGCGTGCTCGATATTTTGATCAAGATTTGTTTAAAAAAATGCTTGATCATGTTGTAAAAATCTACAAACAAGCTGGTTTTTGGAATGCAAAAATTTTAAAAGAACAGTTTATTGCGGGTGAAAAACCAGGAACTCATGCATTAATTTTAACATTGGATGCTGGAGTGCAAAAAATATTAGGATCAGTTATTGTTGCTGATCAGTCTGAATTGCAAGACCAGCTGCAATTGTTGTATGAAAAAAATAAAGGATTTGGTTTTGACTTAGCATGGATAGCAGAACAGAAGCATAATATTATTCGTTTTTTGCGCGCAAAAGGATATCAAAAGGTTGATGCAACATATTCTTTGCAAGAGCATGATGGTGTTGTTGATGTTGTCTGGAATGTAGATATTTGTGAATCTTGTATTAAAGTTGGAAAAACAATCATTTTGGGAAATAGTACGATACCTCATAGGCTTTTAATGCAAGAGCTTGCGCATCAAGAAGGACAAGAGTGGAATAAAAAAAATCTTGAAACAACGCTTCAAAATTTTAAAAGTTTGCCGATTTTTGATTCAGTGCAAATGTATCCAGGGCAGCAAAATGATAAAAACTTATACAAGCCAATTTTAGTAAAATTGATTGAAGATGATCGGTATGAAATTAAAACTCGATTTGGTTTGCAACAAGTTGGAAGAAATTTGCAACTTCGTAGAGGTTTTACCTATCAAGCTGGTGCAACGTTGTGCTTGAATAATCCATTTCAAAAAGCAGACCAGTTTTTAGTGCAAGCCGATATGACTAAGTTTTATCGCAATGTTTCAGCAAATTATTTGTTCCCGTGGTTGTTTGGTAAAAAAATTGGTTGTCAGTTAAAAATGTATGACAATGCATACGAGCAACCAGTTTATATTGGTAGTCAAGATTGTTTGTACAAAGCAACGCAGCAGGGTTTTTTGTGCAATCTGACCCATACAAAAGATAATAAAAAATTAGGGCAATTTGTGTTGAGCAGTTCTTTGGGTTTTGAAGCAATGGGGTTGTATGAATGTGAGCAGCCTGATTTAGATTTGATTATTGATTATGACAAAAAACTTTTAGATAAAAAAATTGGATATTTATTTTTAGAGCCGAATGTTGTTTGGCAAAAAATGGACAATTTATTAAATCCGCACCGTGGGCATATGTCTTTTTTTTCCTGCAAGGCGATGTTTGATTTAAATACAAAGACTAGTTTTTTTAAAGTTTTGTTGGAGCATGCGCAATATATTCCTTGCGCTGACAAAGTTGTTTTTGCTCTTCGTGCTCGTTTGGGTCACGTGTTTAATCGTTGCTTTGATCAAATTAATCCGATTGAACGATTTTATTTGGGTGGAGCGCAAACGCTTCGTGGCTATGAGCGAGATTATACCCCGCCGTACGGAGTTCTTTCAAAGCCAATTTATGATCAGCATGCAGGATTGCCGCCATGTGCTAACAATATTTGGCGCTATGCTGCACAAGGAGGCAGAAGTTTATTTAATTTGAATGCTGAAGTTCGATTAAATTTGTACAAAGATTTTGGCATGGTCATTTTTAATGATGTTGGGGCATTGTTTAAGCATAGTTTGTATGATCAAGCCCGATCGTGGAAAGATAGTTGTTTTGCAGGATCTGGTTTTGGGTTTCGTTACAATACGCCGATTGGTCCTGCTCGATTTGATGTTGGGTATAAATGGAAGATTCAATATTCTGATTTTGAATCTCGCTGTGTTTGGTATTTAACTTTAGGCCAAGCGTTTTAAGATTATAAATTTTGCTTTTAAGCAAGAGGGTGTAGCAATGCAACACCCTCTTGCAATTTTTTAAAGATACCGGTGATATTATTTATTTTTAGTTATCTTTTGCTGAGCAAAATATTTTAAATATTGTTTTAAAATTCGAGCTTGATTGTCTAAAAGCTCTTGATCGCTCATAGGTTCATTTATGAGTTGGGTTTTAACTCTATAGGTGATACTGTTGGGTGAAATTTGAGTAACTTCCCATTTTTTTGTTTTCTTTAATCTTTTCAATCGTTCATTTTTATTATAAAACACATCACTTGAGCCACTTCTTGGATTAATTTGCTGCATAGTTTGAATAAGATTGCTGCCTGAGCATGCAATAAAAAGTAACAATGATTTTTTTGTGAACATGAAAAATTCCTTATAAAAAATGATATTTTTTGATTTTTGGCAATATAATGCACTAACAAATCAAATAGAATAAAAAGTAAATGTAACGTTTAAAATTTGGGGAATGAAAAATTAATTCAACAATATGTTGAAAAGATTAGTTGCGACGCCAAGGGCGAGACGAAAGTTGAGATGAAGCAGAATAGATTAAAGTGTGAATGAGTTGCGTTTTCATGGCAAACCCTTTGATTTAAAAAGTAAAATATTAAAATTAATGTTAATAGAATGATGACTTTAAGTCAAACGTTGTTGTTCTTTGCGCTTTGGATAAATTTTGAAATCAATGGACATGTGTTGAGCTTATCTTTTTTGTCGCAAAATTCTACAATTTTTCCATCTTGTACAAGATAAACTTCATCGAAAATTTTTGAAACAAAATTCATATCTTGACTTGATATACCAATGATTAAATTTGATGTTGCTAATTGTTTTAAAATATTAATTAAAATTTGCGTATTGAACGGATCAAGTGATGCAGTTGGTTCATCAAGAAGTAAAACTTTTGGCTGTAAGCATAATGCACGAGCAATTGCAGTGCGTTGTTTTTGACCGCCTGAAAGTTGTTGAGGATATGTATTTGCAAAATCTTGCATATCAAGTGATTGTAAAACTTTTAAAGCTTTTTGATCTGCTTTGTCATGCGACATTCCGTGAATTTTTAATGGTGTGCTGCAATTTTGTAATATTGATAAATGCGGAAAAAGGTTAAAATCTTGAAAAACATATCCAATTTTTTCAGATCGTTGTTTCGCATTGAAGTTGCTTAATTCTTGGTTGTCGATCAAAATAGAACCATCAAAATTTTTGAATAAACCAACAAGTGATTTGAATATTGTTGTTTTTCCTGCGCCACTTTTGCCAATAAATGTAGTAATTTTGCCTGGCAATAAATTACATGAAATAGAATTTAAAATTGTTTTGTTGTTTATTGTCAGAGATAAATTTTTAATGTTGATCATGACGTATCCTTTTTTCTAAAAAAATAGTCAATGTTTGCAAAATGGCAGAAAAAAACATAAAAATGCAAGCGATAATTATATAGACGGGAATTGGATTTAATTCTCGAGAAATAATATTCATGCCTGTTCGAATCAATTCTGTAATTCCAATCGTTGCCAAAAGCGAGGTGCTTTTGAGTAGCTGTTCAAACTCTCCAACCAGAGTTGGTAAAATATTGCGAAAGGTTTGCGGCAAAATGACTGAACGTAGTGTTTGTGGCAGTGAATAACCAAGAACAAAACATGCATCCCATTGTCCCGGAGAAATCGTATTAATGCCTGAACGAATAATTTCGGTAACGTAACCGCTGGAGCAAAATGCAAGAGCTGTTGTTGCAGCAATCATGCTTGAAATGTTTATGTTTAAAAGTGTCGGAATAACAAAATAAGCAATCAAAATTTGCACGTACGCAGGAATTGATTTTGCAATAAAAGTATATAAGAAGATGCATTTTTTACGGAATGGATTTGTAAGTTTATTACAGCTTAAAATTCCTGCGCAGGTACCAATAGCCAAACTAACCAAGCCAGCAGTGATCCAACATTGCAATGTGATTAAACTTGCGTTGAGCAAAAGTGGCAGATATGTCATGATTTTCATGATATCATGTTCCATTTTTGTTCAAGTTGTTTGATGAAATTATTTTTTTTAAGTACTTCAATAGCTTGAGAAACTTGATTAATTAATGATTCGTTATTTTTTTTAATGATGACTCCAACACCTGAAATTTGATCTTGAGGGTCTAGGTCAACGTTTAAAATTTGAATTTCTGGATATTTAGTTTTAAATTTTTTT
Organism: Candidatus Chromulinivoraceae bacterium; assembly: GCA_031972395.1. Classification (GTDB taxonomy): domain Bacteria; phylum Babelota; class Babeliae; order Babelales; family Chromulinivoraceae; genus JACPFN01. The sequence continues at coordinate 7,328 of DALYET010000005.1, read as the reverse complement.
GCAATAGCAGGTTCAACAATTGCAGCATCAGCCTTAGCGTATTGAATATTCAAAAGAGCATCATCAATTTTATCAGTTGGTAATGAAATAACGCTTGTGCAGTATTTTTGTAAAATTTCTTCTTGATGTGACGTTGGCTCTGCGCAAACAGTTTTTCCTGCGAGGTCTTTAATGTTTTTAATTTCTTGAGGAATAGTTTTCCAAAAAATTAAAGGATACGAACTGATCAGTTCGCCTTGATAGTTAACCATAGCTACTTTTTTTAAGCGATCCTTGGTGATTGCCATGCCCCAAATTATGGCATCTATTTTTCCTTGATCAAGCGCTGTAAAAAGCGAGGTCATGTTGCCAAGGTCTTTAAGGATTAATTTTTTGTTTATTTCTTGAGCAAGTTTATTGGCAAAATCGATATCAAATCCTTCGTATTCTCCTTCAGGGTTAATGCTAACCCAGGGAGCATAGCCAGCGGAGGTGCCAACGATGAATTCGTTGTCATTTTTTGATGATGCTGGTAAGTAAAAAAATATGTAGGTTAGAATTGTTGTTATGATGATCGTTAGAATTATTTTTGTAATTTTCATGTTGTATCTTTTTTTATCGTTTGCGGTTCAATCTGTCTAAAATTAATTGGTATCCTTGGTGGGGTTCATTATTTAAAAATCGTGCAATTCTGCCAATTGTAGCTAAACTTACCCCTGTTTGCGCATTTATTTCTCGATAAGATAATTTTTCTTCATTTAAAATTTTACAAATTTTCCATCGTTCAGCCATGTCTTGAATTTCTTGCGGTGTGCATAAATCTTTTAAAAAGCGATTAACTTCTTGTGGAGTTTTTAACAAAAGTAGTGCTTGGTAAAGTTCTTGAATTGTATTATCTGGAGATGATTTTTTATCATTTTCGCTCATATTTAATTCTTTCTTTTTATTTAAATAAAAACTGTCACTCTGTACTATCACGTTAGCACAGCTTGGAGATTCGGTCAAGGGCCTATATTTAAACTTTTTCTTTTTTTTAAAAAATAAAGTACAGTGATTTTGAGTGTGAATTTTTATAGTAAAAAGTTTAAGCGCTGTTATACTATAAAACAACGATTCTGTAATAGTTTTTGGGGATTAATTATGTCACTTGAAGTTAATAATAGTTGTTTGGATGCGCATCACGTTTCGCGCAAGTCAATTTGGGATATTTTTTCACATGAATTAATGCATCATTTGCCTTATGGAACTTTATCTGTTGCCTGCGCGTTGATGCTTTTGTCGATGGTTTCAGTATTTTTTGTTTCGCATGACGCTTCTTCTTTGGCGCATCATGCTCATGATCATGCACATGATGGTTCGTGTGGTTTAAGTTCCGGAATGGATATTTTATTTCATAGTTTTCACTTTACGCATATTTTGTTTGCAGCCAGTGGCGCAATGGTCACTTTTTATCGTTATTCAAAAAATGTCGCTGCGGGCGTTGTTATTGGAATAGCATCTTCAGTTGTGTTTTGTACGCTTTCTGACATTTTGCTTCCGTATGCAGCGGGTACTCTTTTGGGCGTTGAGATGGATTTGCATATTTGTTTTAGCTCAGAACTTTCCAATATTTTGCCATTTTTAATTGTTGGTGTGATGAACGGGTTGATTATTTCTCGTGGCAAAGAAGAGCATGCTGATGCTCATTCTGTATCACTTCACTTTTTTCATACATTTATTTCAGCAATGGCCTCTATTTTTTATGCAATTGGTCATGGGTTGCCAGATTTTTATGCTTATTTTGGTATGTTTTTCATGTTAATGCTTGTAGCGGTAGTCATTCCATGCACACTTTCTGATGTGGTGGTTCCTGTTATATGGGCACGAATGGTGCAGAAAAAATGAAGGGTATTGTTTTACAAGGAATTACAAAATCTTACGGATCTGATGTAATTCTTGATAATTTAAATTTAAAAATTCCTGCAGGTAAATTTTTTGCGCTTATTGGACCAAGTGGTTGTGGAAAAACAACTATTTTGCGCATGATTGCAGGTTTGGAAATTCCAGATTCGGGCTCGGTTTTCTTGGGTGATCAAGATATTACGCATGTTCCGGTTAATAAGCGGGGCGTTAACACCGTTTTTCAAAGCTATGCACTTTTTCCTCATTTAAATGTGTATGACAATATTGCATACAGCCTTCGCGTTCGTGGTATGAGCAGTGAAACTATTCAACAAAAAGTTGAAAAAGTTATTAAGATGTTTCATCTTGAATCGCATCTTTACAAGCAAATTAGTCAACTTTCTGGCGGTCAACAACAGCGTGTTGCAATTGCTCGCGCGGTGATCAATGAACCTGAAGTTTTATTGTTTGATGAGCCTCTTGCGGCACTTGATTTACGGTTGCGTGAAAAAGTTTTGTTGGAGCTAATTGAGCTTCAAGATCATTTAGGAACAACGTTTGTTTACATTACTCATGATCAAACTGAAGCTTTAACTGTTGCAGATCAGATGGCGATTATGAATCAAAACGGTCAAATTGATCAAGTTGGAACACCAAAAGAAATTTATGAACATCCAAAATCAGTTTTTGTTGCAAACTTTGTTGGAACAACCAACATTATCCAAGGTGTTTTGATCAAACATTCTGATGATTGGTACCTTGATGTGGACAAAATGATTTGCATTGCGATTAAAGTTCCTGATGAAACAAACATTCAGGTTGGTGAAGATGCTTGTATTGGCATTCGTCCAGAAAAAATTTTGATTAGTAAAAGTATGCTGACAGGATTTTCAAATAATTTATCAGGGATTGTTCAATCAATCGTCTATCAGGGTCGATTTACGCAATACAATGTTCGATTGCAAAATGGATATACGCTGCAAGTGTTTGAGCAAAATGAAGAACATTTTGTTCGTGAAGTTATTGATTACGATGATCATGTGTATGTTTATTGGCAAAAAGAAAATGTGGTGTTATTGAAGAATAAATAATCAGCCGGAGGGGTGCTGTTGTGCAATATTTAAAAAATTTATTTAAAAGTGAAAAACCATTTTTTTTTATGGCTCCAGCGCTTGCATGGCAAATATGTTTTTGTTTTTTGCCATTATTGTTTGTTGTGCAATTAGGTTTTTGCTCTAGTTTATTTCAAAATGTAACGCTGCAATATTTTTTTCAAGTGGCAAAAGCATCTCACTTTTTTGTGATGTTTCGATCATTTTTTCTTGCAAGCGTGACAGCAACTTGTTGTTTGTTTATTGGATATCCCGTTGCATATTATGTTGCATTATTTGCTCCATCTCGCATTAAATCTTTTCTTATATTTTTAATAGTTTTGCCATTTTTAACAAATTTGCTTGTGCAAGTGTATGCATGGTTTTTTATTTTAGAAAAAAATGGAATTTTGAATAAGTTTTTATATTTTGTTGGTATTGATGTTGGTAATTTGCTCAATACGCAATTTGCAATGTACTTGGTCATGTTTCACGTCTATTTGCCGTTTATGATTATGCCTTTGTACTCAACGCTTGAAAAAATTAATATTCGATTGCTTGAGGCATCGCTTGATCTTGGTGCGTCTTATTTTCAAACATTTTGTCGCGTTGTTTTACCATTGACTATTCAAGGAATCAAAACTGGATTTTTCTTGGTGTATGTTACCTCGTTTGGTGAATATGCAATTCCATCGTTGATTGCAGGACAAAAAAATTATTTTGTAGGGACGATGATTTCGGAGTATTTTTTTATTGGAAAAGATTGGCATGTTGGCGCAGCATTTACATTTTTTAGTTCAGTGCTTTTTATTGGAACGATTGTGGCGTATCAATCATTGCTGGATAAAATAGTTCAACGATTGCAAAGGGTGTAGCATCATGAATATGACAAAATCTATGTTAACATTCTTTGTTTTGGGCATTTATCTTTTTTTATACACGCCGATTATTGTTTTAGTTTTGTATTCTTTTAATCAAGGTGGATTTCCTGATGTTTGGCAAGGATTTTCATTGCATTGGTATCATGATCTTTTTTCATCAATTGAAATTTGGCGAGCTTTTCAAAATTCAGTCATTGTTGCAAGTTGTTCTTCACTTTTAAGTGTGAGTATGTCGATTATGTTTGTGCATGGCATGCGGCATTATACTCGCGATATTACTTCAATTTTTTATAGCAATGCTTTGATTCCTGATATTGTGCTTGCTGTTGGCATGTTAACATTGTTTTCGTATTTGATGATTCCGCTTGGATTGACTACGTTGATTGCAGGACATACGTTGTTAGGTTTGGGATTTGCAATGCCTATTATTAAAAGTCGTTATGATGAATTGGATAAAACGCTTATTGAGGCTTCCTTAGATTTGGGCGCATCAATGCGATATACTTTTTTTCATGTAATTATTCCTTTTTTGTATCCTGCAATTTTGGTTGCATTTTTGCTTGCAGTTATTATTTCGTTTGATGATTTTTTAATTTCATTTTTTTGTTCAGGATCATCAGTGCAAACATTATCGTTGTACATTTTTTCTATGATACGTTCTGGAATTTCTCCGATTGTGAATGCTTTGTCTACATTACTGCTTTTAATCAGTTGTTTCTTGCTTTTTATTATGATGATGTTTCAGAAAAATTTGTTTAATGATTGAGGTTGCATGTTTTTTAAATATTGTATTCGCTTAGGTATTTTATTCGGCTTTGTAGGATTAATTTATGGTTTTTTAATGCTTCCGTTTCTTTTTAAAAATAAAGAACAGGATGCAAAAACATTACGAATTTATACTTGGGCAAATCGAATTGATGAATCAGTTTTGCAAGATTTTGAGCAAAAAACAGGAATTAAAGTTTATTTAAATTATTATGAAAGTGTTGAAGAGCTTTTAACAAAATTGGAAGTTATGCCATCGCTTGATTGTGACATCATGCTTCCATCAAATTATGTGATTGCTCGAATGATTGATGCAGGTCTTATTAAAAAATTAGATCGATCACGTTGTTCGTTTATGAAAAAAATATATTCTCAATTTTTACACAATGATGTTGATCCAAATAATGAATATTCGGTTCCATTGTACTGGGATATTTTTGGTATTGGATATAATGCAAATATCATAGCGAAAAATCAGATTGATTTGCGTTTGTTATTTGATAAAAATGCAATTATTGGTCAAGAAGTTGGTATGACTGATGAACCTCGTGAAGCTATATTTTTAACAGCTCAATATTTAGGTCTTGATCTGAATCATTTAACATCGTTTGATTTGAAAAAAATTCGTCAAGTTCTTCGCATGCAAAAATCATGGGTTGGAGCGTACAGCGATTCTCAACAAGGATATTTTTTAGGAACAGAAACGTTTGCAATTGCAGCATCCGATCGTGAAATTATTTGCAGACAAATGCTTAAAAATGATTTTGTGAAATTTGCAATGTTGCCTGCAGGATCGATGCTTCGTATTGATAGCATTGTTATGAATGCTGCAACAAAAAAAGATGATTTAATTTATCAATTTTTAGAATTTTTATTTTCATATGATGTGTTACTTAGTCATTGTGAAAAATATTGTATTTTGCCAACCAGCAGAGAAGTTTTTCAAGATTTAGATGAAAAATATATTGGGGTGCAAAATTTGTATCCAGGAAGTGCTGAATTTAATACGTTGGTGACTTTTAATTTGGGACTTTCGCAAAAAGAAATTAATGATTTTTGGATTCGTTTTAAAGCTGCATAGGAAATTGCCATGTCAAAAAATAAATTTTATGTGACAACGCCCATTTATTATGTAAATGCAGCGCCGCATTTAGGGTCGTTGTATTCAACATTGTTGGCAGATGTTGCTGCGCGTTATCATCGCTTAATGGGGAAAAAAGTTTTTTTTCTTACGGGTACTGATGAACATGGTCAAAAAATTGCAGAATCTGCAAAAAAAGTAGCAAAGAATCCAAAAGAATTTGTTGATCAGTTTATTCCTGTGTATGAAAATATGTGGAAAATGTACAACATTGAGTATACAAAATTTATTCGAACAACTGATTCATATCATGTGCAATCGGTGCAAGCATGGCTTTCAAAATTAATTGAACAGGGTGATATTTACAAAGGGGTGTATACCGGTTGGTATTGTACTCCATGCGAAACCTTTGTTACAGAAAAAGATCAAGTTGCTGATGCAAAAGAAGTAACCTGTCCAACATGTCTTCGTCCGTGCAATGAAATTTCAGAAGAATGTTATTATTTTAAACTTTCTGCATATCAAGATCGATTGCTTGAATTTTTACAAAATAATCCAGATTTTATTACACCAAAAGAACGTGCAAACGAAGTGATTTCATTTGTCAAAGATGGATTAAAAGATTTAAGTATTTCGCGCACAACGGTAAGCTGGGGAATTCCATTTCCTGGCGATAACAAACATGTAACCTATGTTTGGGCAGATGCATTAAATAATTATATTACAGCTATTGGGTACGGTACTGATGAGCAGCAGTTGCATCAATGGTGGCCTGCGGATTTACAAATTTTGGGTAAAGATATTTTGCGCTTTCATGCAATTTATTGGCCAGCATTTTTAATGGCATCAGGGCTGGCAATGCCAAAAAAACTTTTGGTGCATGGTTGGATTAAAATTGGTGAACAAAAAATGTCAAAATCTTTGGGCAATGCTGTTGATCCAAAAAATTTGGCAGATCATTATGGCGTTGATCAAATTCGATATTATTTAACATCAAAAATGGCAATTACCCAAGATTCACAATTTAGCGTTGCCGACATTGAGCAATGCATTAATTCTGAACTTGCAGATGATTTAGGGAATTTGCTGAATCGTTGCAGCACTTTGGCAGAAAAATTTAACTACACTAAAATTCAAGCGCCTGAGCAATGGTCAAAACAAAGCTTAGAGTTGCAAAAAGAATCTGAAAAAATGAAAACAGATGTTTTGTTGTTAGTTGAGCAAGGTTTTTTCTATCGAGCTGTGCAGAGAATTTGGGAATTTATTGCTTTGACGAATGCTTATTTTCATAATCATGAACCGTGGAAATTAGCAAAAACTAATCCGATGCTTTTTCAAGAAATTATTGCGGCTACGGGATACAGTATACGTTGCATTGGAGTTTTGCTTTGGCCCGTGATGCCAAAAAAAATGGAAGAACTTTTAGCAAGTCTTGATTATCAACTTCCATTAAAAGCATCAATGCATGATTTGTTTGAACAAATTGCATGGACTGATGAAATTAAAATAAAAAAAATTGAAACCTTATTTCAAAAATATGAAAAGCCTATGGAAAATAAAAACGATCAAGTAGTTCAACAGACGATAGCTCAAGAAACCCTTATTTCAATTGATGACTTTGTAAAAGTTGACATGCGTGTTGGAAAAATT
>DALYET010000004.1:73350-87543 GCA_031972395.1 Candidatus Chromulinivoraceae bacterium | reverse complement strand
GCAACAGCCTTTTAAGCTGTGGGTCGTTGGTTCGATTCCAACGCGGCTCACCATTCAGTTACAACGCAACTGAATGGCAGGTCATTTTTTTAAATGACTTTTTTATTACGTCCCGTTGGGACAGAGTTTTCATTAAAAAATTTTTCGTTGAAATTATACGTCCCTATCGTCTAGCCCGGTCTAGGACATCACCCTTTCACGGTGGAAACATGGGTTCAAATCCCATTAGGGACGCCACTTTTTGTTAGCAAAAAGTGGCGCAGGCGCCTTTTTTAAAATGACTCTTTTTTTTATTACGTGACTTTGTCACAAAATATTATTGAAGCAAAGCTTCGAAATATAAAAATCATTAAAAAATAAATGCCTGTTATTCGTAGTGAAACGCAGAATAAACTTTTTTTATTGCGTCCCGTTGTCACAACAATATTTAAAATAATTAAAAAACATGTAAAAGCCAGTAGGTTTTGTTGTACTGGTTTTGCTTTCTGTTAGAATGAAATCACGAAATAATCAAAATTTTTATATAGGGGTTTTTATGAAAAATACATATAAGTTTCAATCATTTTTATTGATAGTTTTTTGTTTAATTTCAAATACTACTTGCCCGATGGACAATGAAGAACCGGATTTGGGTTCTCTTCGAGTTATTCCTTTAACTCCAAAAGACACAGAGAGGTTGGAAAGCTTTATCAAAGATCAGTTGGTTCAGGTGGGCGAACTTCCTGAAAACGCAGATGTAATATTCGAAGGGTTGTTTTTACATGAAGATTGCCAGGATCCAGAACTGGGTCAAAAGTATACCGTTAAGGTTGTGGCTCGTTGGTTGATTTATAAATCTGTTGGCGGTCGTCAGCCAGGTGAGTATGTTTTACGCCCACAGTGGGATGGTTGTGATCTATGTTCACATGTTTTTGCTAGCGGCTTAGCTGCAGCAGGGGTTAATTTACCAAAATAAAATAATACTTTAGAATGCGATTGTTGTATGAAAATAATAAAAAATATTTTATTATTTAAACCATAAGTCAACAATTCTAAAATAGTCTTGTGCGGTCTGCCATTTATTTGTACTACAAATGAATGGCAAACCATTTCTTTAAATGCTTGTTATTCGTAGTGAATCGTAGAATAAACTTTTTGTATTACGTGACATTGTAACAGAATTTTCATTAAAAAATTTTTCGTTGAAATTATACGTCCCTATCGTCTAGTCCCGTCTAGGACATCACCCTTTCACGGTGGAAACATGGGTTTAAATCCCATTAGGGGCGCCAGCCTTTGTGTTATTTCGTAATAAGCTACGTATGGCTCGCGTTATTACATAATGCATCACTTCAAATTTTTGTATTTTAGTATATAATTTAGAAAAAAGTTTGTTGAGGTTATCCTTTCTAAAATTTTAGTAAAAACTGATTTAATTAAGCATTGAAAATCCTAATTGAAAAGTAAATATATGAAAAAAAAGCTTTTATTGATGAGTGTCTGTTTTTTAAACATTGTGAATTTATTTGCTCGAGAGCAGAATGATTGGAAGCCAACTGGCCCAACTTCTGAGGACATTGAGGCTTCAAGGCCTAAGGATATTGATACAGCTCTAAAACACGGTAATTTGTCATGGGTACAAAATTTCCTAAAGCAAGGGGGAGATGTTAATGCGTCTGATAGAATGGGAATGCCCATGTTGGCAAGTGCGGTTTTCTATAAGCATATGGCCATCGTGCAATATTTAATAAAGCATGGTGCTGATATTAACAGACGTTGTAGTCCGGGCACACAGGGAGAGACGCCTTTAATGCTGGCTGTGCAAAGTAATAATTTGCCAATGGTAAAATATTTAGTAGAACATGGTGCTGATATTAATTTAATTGATGTATCTGGGTATACAGTTTTGACATGGGTTCAGACAATTTGTCCTTGGCCAGATATGAAAAAATATTTCCAAAGTTTAGAATGCTCAAGGCAATAACTAATTAGGTTGTGCGAACTAAGTGCTTATATGAAAATTCACTGATTAAGGCGCGACTCTTTCTTGACACTCATTAATAGTTATTTTTATACTTATGCCATTTAAAATTAAATGTTTTCGTGAGTAATGGAATATTTATGGCTATCATCTGTTCAAAATGCAAATACATTATGACAAAATCAGAAGCAATAGTTTATTTTTGGACGGATATTTTTTGGGTTGGGTCAATGATCTATCAATTCACAAAGTGGGGATTGATTCAAGGCACAATAAAGGTGGACTTATTTCGGCTTTAAATATTAAAAAAATTACATATCCTGTATGTTTGAAAATTGACTTCTGAGCAAGCCAGACTTGAATTGTATCGATATTACTTTTGCGTGAAAGAATTTGTTCGATTTTACTGTTTTGCGGCATTTATCATAGATATAAAAAAAGTTGAACAAGCCAAAATTAAATGTTTGGCTTGTAACAAAATACTATCGGTTGCGATCTTGTTTGGGGCTGGCTTGTTATTCGTACTGAATCGTAAAATAAACTTTTTTTCTTAGCGCTTTTGGCGCAAAATTAAAAATAAAAAATTAAAATCCACTCAATTCGCTGGGTGGATTTTTTATGCTGTAAATTTACAAATTTTAAGAGTTATGAATATTGTTGTGAAAAAAGAATTACAATACTTCAAGATTAAAAATTGCAAAAATGAATAAAACGTATGGTTTTTGTATCTTGAAATTGGAAAGGCTATGAATGTTAATTATTTACGTAGATGGTGATGCTTGCCCGGCAAAAGAGGATATTTTTAAAGTGGCTGCGCGACATGAGTTGCAGGTTTACTTAGTAAGTAATAGTCGCTTGAGGATGAATGTTGATAAAAATGTACATAAAATACAAGTTAGTGCTGATTTTGATGCTGTGGACAATTGGATTGTTGAACGTATAGAGAATGCAGACATTGTGATTACGGGGGACATTTTACTTGCAGATCGTTGCCTGAAAAAGGGTGCTCGCGCAATAAGTTCCACGGGAAAAGTATTTACTGATAAAAATATAGGCGCTACCAAAGCAATGCGTGAACTTCGTGCTTATTTGCGTGAAACGGGAGAAGCTCAAAGTTATAATTCAACGTTTTCCAAACAAAAACGTTCTTCTTTTTTACAGGCATTAGAAGAGATGATTCAATCAATAAAAAGAGAATGGGTCAAATGACATGTTAAATAATTACTTGGCTATGCCAGTTTCAAATATTATTGAATTTAATTCATAAATTGATTAAAAAACATCCTTGCCATTGGACAGGGATGTTTTGCTTTTTTTCAAATTTTGCGTTATTGATTTTGTAAAAATGTTTAAAAAAAAAGGAAGTTTGTGAAAAAAATTCAAAATGCTCAATTTTTTTTATTAATTTTGAATTTTGTTTTTTGCAGGGCTGATAAGCCCGTTGAAGTTGGGATGCATGATGGTGGTGAATATTGCTATCGCATTCCTGGCGTTGCTGGCGGAATGTTTTCAAGTTTTGAGCGCAGTAGTGATCGGCCAGGTGTTATAGCTGCTTGCGGGTGCCCAATAGTTCTTGATGAAAGTTACGGTCCTGATTATTGGAACAATCGTTTCATGGATTTTGAAAAAATTAGAAGTTTTTTTCCTATTTTACAATGTCAGGTTCATAATCATCCCTTTATTTTTTTTGATTCTGCCGCAACAGCTCAAATGCCGCAGCAAGTTGTTGATGCAATGGTAAAATATTATCAAGAGTACAAATCAAATGTCGGGCGTGGATTGTATGATTTTGCAGAGCAAGCAACACATGAATTTGAAACGGCTCGTTTTAAAATTGCGCAATTTATTGGCGCAAAAAAAGAAGAAATTATTTTCACGTCAGGCGCTACGGCAGGAATTAATTTGGTGGTGCAAATTTGGGCGCAGCATCATCTGCAGCCTGGTGATGAAGTCATCATTTCTGAAGTTGAACATAATGCAAATTTTATTCCTTGGCAGCAATTAATTTTTCGCAGTGGTGCTCTTTTAAAAATTGTTCCGTTAACCGATCAAGGCGTCCTTGATTTGGCTGTGTTGCAAAATACGATATCAAACAAAACAAAGATGGTTGCCATAACTCATCAGTCAAATATTTTGGGAACCAGTAACGACATTGCTTCCATTGTAAAAATTGCACACACTGTTGGAGCAAAAGTTTTGGTAGATGCTGCGCAATCTATTGCACATCAAAAAATTAACGTTCAGCAGCTTGATTGTGATTTTTTAGTGTTTTCTGGTCATAAATTGTACGGGCCAACAGGTACTGGGGTGCTTTTTATAAAACAAGCATTGCATGATCAATGTTTGTTGCACAATTTTGGAGGTGGTGCTGTGCTTGAAGTAACTCATGAAGATACTAAATTTAAGTCATTTCCACATTGCTTGGAGCCTGGAACTCAAGCAATTGCTCAAGTGATTGGCCTTGGCGCAGCAATCGATTTTATTCAAAAAAATATCAACTTTGCACAAGCTCAAGAGTATGAAACAAATTTAGCTCGATATTTAGGGCGCGAACTTAAAAAAATTCCAGAAATTAAACTGTTAAGTCCCATTCCTGCACAGGATCAGCATAACAATTTAGTCACTTTTACAACGAATCGATGTCATGCCTATGATGTGGCAGAATTTTTAAATGAACAGGGAATTGCCGTGCGGGCGGGCTACCATTGTGTTCAGCCTTATCATGATGCTCATGCGCAAGGGCTTTCTTCTGTTCGTGTCAGCATTGCGGTATACAACACTCAACAAGAAATTGACTTCTTGATTGCATGTTTGCAGCAATTTTTTAAAAGCTAAAAAAGAACCATTTGCAACAAGGTTGCTTGTTTGAGTTTTTGGCTTATTGATGCTATAATTTAAGGGTTGGTTACTTTTAAATTATAGGGAAAATATGTTATTATTTTATCTCATTTCTTTGATGCTTGCAGCACGCGACTGTCCATCTGTTGATGATGAAAATAAATCATCAAAATTTTCTTCAAAATCTCATAAGCAATCATCCGATCCATACTGGGACAATCAAAAACAATACATGGTCAATATGAATGATTTTTGTGGTGAATTGCCAGAAGAATTACAAGCAGCCGTTGCCATGATGAACAACAAGCATGAGTTTGCCAAATTTGGGTTATTTAAAACTTCAAATTTTATTTTTTATGGGCCTCCTGGAACTGGAAAAACATACATAGCTTCGATTTTTGCACAAAAAATTGGTGCAGAATTTATGTATGTGCAGGGAAATGAATTGCTGGATCAATGGCAAGGAGCTGGCGTTCGAAAGCCTGCGGAATTGTTTAAAAAAGCTCGAAATAGAAGAGATCTAACAGGTCGACCGGTTGTGATGTTTCTTGATGAAATTGATACGGTGATAGGCTCAAGAAATAATTATGTAAGTGAGGGTACGTTACAATTGATTGGTTCTATGCTTAAAGAAATTGGCGCAGAGATTAATAATAATATTATTGTTGTTGCAGCAACCAATAATATCAGTGGTCTTGATGCTGCATTTTTAAGAAGTGGACGATTTGAGCATCATGTTAAATTTAACTTGCCAAGCGCTCAAGAACGATATAATTTTTTAAAATTTTTGACACAATCATATCCGGAAATTTTTTGTCAAACGATTGATTGGCAACTTGTTGCAAATAGGGCTGAAGGATATTCTCCAGCTGATTTAAAAAAATTAATTGATACTTTAAAAATGCATTATGTGATGAATGCAATGAAACAGCAGGCTGGTAACGTTGCTTATAAAATCTCTTTGCGAGACATTTTAGCAATTTTGGCTCCATTTAAAAAATAGCGCATGAAAGGGAAAACAATGAAATTGTTTTTAATTATTCTTTTCAATTTTTTAATAATATCTGCAGGCGCTTCTGATGTTTGCATGACGGTGTTTGTGCATGGAAGTTATCCTGCATTAAAATTGTTAGCTCACAAAAAATCACCATTTCGCTCTTGGATCTATGCAGAACCTGGACTTCATTTGGTCAAGCATTTACCATCTGATTATTATTTTCATAAGGCTGCAACGATGTGTGAGCGATTTGATAGTCATGGTTATTGCAAAGATCATTATTTCACGTATGGATGGAATTCAAGCAATTTAAGACCGGCAAATCGATATCAAGAAGGCAAAAAATTATATCAAGCTGTTTCTGATCAAGTTCAAAAATATGTTGCGCAGGATTATAAAAATATAAAAATTCGATTTATTGGTAGTTCTCACGGTGGTAACGTTATTTTAAATATGTTGCAATGGTTGCCATTTTCTGCAGAAAATATTGAAGTTGAAGTTATTTTATTAGGTACTCCAATTCAAGAAGAAACTCGAAATTTTATTAATAATTCTTATGTTTCTCGAGCCTATTCTTTTTATTCAACATCTGATTGGGTTCAAAAAATAGATATTCAAAAAATGCATAAAGATTGTCCTGAATCTGCTCCATTTTTTTCACAAAGAACTTTTTTATCAACAGATCGTGTTGTGCAAGTGCAGTTGTTGGTAAATTCAAAACCAATTGGGCATGGTCGATATCGATCAATTTTTGGCTATGTACCAAAAATGATTGAACAGGTAAATTACATGATTAAAGATCAAACAGTTGCTCATATCGTATTAGATTTTAAAAAATAAAGGTTTGTTCTATGTTTTTTGAAAAACTTTCAGCGCTTTTCAGCATCCTTTTAGGTTCTTTTTTATTAATTTTTGTTGGTGGGAAATTGATGTTGCAACTTTTGGCAATTATTTTTGGGTTTATCTTAATTGCGCGCGGCTGTAACAGATTAATGTGGTGTAATATGAAAATTTCAATGAAAAAATTTTGTGATTTATAAATGTTAATTTTACTGATATTTTAATAATTTTTTTAAATAAAATCTCGAGCTTGTTGATTAACAAATTCGAGATTTTTTAATTTGACACATTTTTTGTTTTAATTGTACATTGAATCCTAAAGTATAAATTTGAAATTTTTATAGAGTATAAATTTTATTTTATTTAAAAAAATTGAGAGTGGTTATGTTGTATAACAATAAAATAAAGAGTTTATTGCTATGTGTTTGTGTAATGTTACATTCAATGCATAGTTTTGGCTCAGGTTCGCCCACAGGTTCAACAAGTTATTACGGTACTCATACGTATAATAATACCGCAAGTCTTCATACAACGGCTACATCGCCAGTGATTGATAGTCCTTTAGAAACGATTGATATTACACAAGGTGTTGGAGCATTAGATATTGATGTTAATGCATCGTTGCGCATTCAAACAGGATTTGAACAATGGTTAACGGGTGGTCCATATTTTGATGCATCAACGCTTGGTAGCTTTACACTGTTAACTGCTGGTACAGGATACATTAATACAACTCCTGTTGGATATCTTAATGGTGTTGCTGTTGGTTGGACAGTGCCTCAAACGGTGACGGGGCTTGTTGCGGGAAACACTTATTATATTTACATTGATGAAAATGGAACGCTTCAAAAAACAACAACAGATTCTGCAGCGCTTCGTCAAGATAACATTGTATTGTTTCAAGTTCTTCGAGATTCAACATCTCCAACAAACATTCAATATGTTGTTAAAGAAAATAATTCATTTGCAATGCCTGTTGCGACTTATGATTATTTAAATAGTAATGTTGGCCCTGTTATTCAAAATGATAATGATGGTGCCAATATTGTTTTAAATGGTACTCAAAAAATTCAGATTAATGGTGCTGATGTTTTAGATGATTCAGGATTATTAACAACGATTCCGAGTAGTGGTGGAGTTGGTGTAACTTGGAATCAAATGTTTACCAATGCTTTAGGTAAGTGGGCAACATTTACAGCATCAGATACATTTACCGGTCGATGGAATAATTTAGGTACGGTCACGGCGCTTTCTGCTGGACAATTTGCTGTCTATACTTTGTATGTTGGGAAAGATAATTTAAATAGTTCATCGCCTCAATATTTTGCAGTCTTGGATGTTGCTCAATATGCTTCTCAAGTTGCTGCAACCGCTGCAATTTCTGCAGGAACTGTTGCCAAGGCAACATTAGAATTAGCAGGCATTGATCTTGCTCAACTTGGTTACATTATTTATTCGCAAGCTTCAAGTTCTATTGTTGCTGTGCAAATTCAAAAATCAACATTAAAATCTGCAACCACGTCAGGTGGAACGAATAATGCATCGCTTGTTTTAGTTGATACTTCATTATTTGATGGAATTTTGTCTGCAGCTGATACGAATGTACAGGCAGCGCTTGATACTATTGATGAATGGGGTAAAAATGCAACAAACTTTGGTGTTTTGGTTGGTCGTGGAGTTAATACGCCAATTCAAGCTGTTGCGCCCATAGCCACAACTGGGATTCCTTTAGTTTCTCAAGGTTTAGCTGCTGATCCTGCTTACACAACAGCAGTTGTTGCAGGTGGTGGTACTGGTGTAACAACAATGACTACAGCCTATGCTCCAGTGTGCGCAGGTACAACAGCAACTGGTCCATTGCAAGTTGCATCAACAGGTCTTGCAAGTTCAGGATTTGTTTTAACTTCAAATGGCGCAGCAGCGGTTCCAAGTTTTCAAAGTGTTGCATCTGCTGGCGCTCTTACTACTTTAACTGGTGATACCGGAGGTGCAATATCTCCTGTTGCTGGAAATATTAATCTTTTAGGATCGCATGGCATTAATACTTCAGGCGCTGGAAATACAATTACAACTGCAGTGAATAATACTTTAACGCTTGGAGATTTGTCTGCTGTTGCAACAGGATCACCAAGCTTGACGCTGACAACTGGTGATTTAAATGTTACTTCAGGAAATATTAATTTACCAAGTACTGCTGCGGCAGGAGCAGATGGTGTGATTAATGTAAACTCAACACGTTTTGTGCATTCATTTGGAACAAATAATAGTTTTGTGGGTTCTGGGGCGGGAAATTATACGCTGAGCGGTACAGCATCAACAGCTGTAGGATCAGGAGCTTTGGCATTGTTAAGTTCTGGAAGTAACAATACAGCAATTGGAGCTGGAGCGGGAGCTGCTATTAGTTCAGGAGGAAATAATACTGCTGTTGGTCGAAGTGCTCTTGCAGCTGCAAGTGGAGCTGATAGTACAGCAGTTGGATATCAAGCTTTAGCGGTTAATACAGGAGCTCAAAATACAGCGGTTGGTTCAGGAGCTTTGGCTGCAAATACATCAGGAACTCCCAATGTTGCCGTTGGTTATCAAGCGTTAGGTTCAAATATTACTGGTGTTAATAATGTTGCGGTTGGCTATCAAAGTTTGTTTAACAATACGAATAGCAATAACACTGCAATGGGTTATGGTGCTCTTTTAACCAATAACTCAGGAAATTTAAATGTTGCCGTCGGAAATCACTGTTTTTATTTTAGTACTGGTTCAAATAATACAGGAGTTGGAGGCAACGCTGGACAGCAAACGTCTACAGGAGATAAAAACACTATTGTTGGATATCGAGCATTGTTTACGAATGAAACAGGATCTGAAAATGTTGCGATGGGGTATAATGCATTGCAATTTGGTACTAGCTCTCAAAATACAGCATTAGGTTCACAAGCAATGTCCGCTAATATTTCAGGAACTTTAAATACAACTGCTGGCTACCGATCATTACTTTCAAATACTGCAGGTTCAAATAACGTTGCTATTGGAGCAGATGCAGCATTGTCGGTGCTGACCAGTAACAATACCGCTGTGGGTACCAGTGCACTTGCAGCAGCATCGGGTGCAAATAGCACCGCAGTTGGTTATAATGCATTGCTGGTCAACACAGGGGCAAGCAATACTGCCGTTGGAGCAGGAGCATTGGATGCAAACACAACAGGAACTCCTAACACGGCCGTTGGCTTGAATGCCTTAGGAGCAAATATTTCAGGTAACAATAATACAGCTGTTGGAGCAAGTGCAGGGCTTGCAGTGCTCACTGGAAATAACACAGCTGTTGGTACCAGTGCGCTTGCAGCAGCAAGTGGAGCAGACTGTACAGCAGTTGGTTACAATGCATTGTTAGTAAACACCGGTGCAAGCAACACGGCAGTTGGTTCAGGAGCATTGGATGCAAACACAAGTGGAACTCCGAACACTGCCGTTGGATTTAATGCAATGGGGGCAAACATTTCTGGGAACAACAACGTTGCTATTGGTGCTAATGCATTTTCTACAAAAACTTCAGGTAATGAAAACGTTGCTATTGGTGTTAGTGCTTTGGGTGCTGCGGGAACATCTGCATCTGAAAACGTTGCTATTGGAATGGACGCTTTAAGAAGTACAACCGGTACAGCAAATGTTGCAATAGGGCGTCAAGCTATGTATCAAAATGGTTCAGGTCAAAGAAATATTGCGATTGGACGTGAAGCCTATTGGACAAATTCAACAGGTGGTAATACCGTAGCTATTGGTTATCAAGCGCTTGTTAACGCTTCTGGAAGTAACTTAACAGCTGTTGGTTATGAAGCTGGATTAAACTATGGGTCAGCAGTTGGACTTGTTGCCTTGGGGTATCAGGCAGCAGCGAGTGTAACCACTGCTAATAATACAGCAGCTGGATTTCAAGCGTTAAATGCGGCAAGTGGTGCTGATAGTACAGCTGTTGGATATCGTTCTTTAGCGGTAAATACAGGGGCTCAAAATACTGCAGTTGGATCAGGAGCATTGGATGCAAACACAACAGGCACACCAAATACAGCAGTTGGATTTAATGCCTTAGGAGCAAATATTTCAGGAGCAAACAATACTGCGATTGGTGCAAATGCTGCATTGGCAGTGCTCACCGGAAATAACACAGCTGTTGGAAGAAGTGCTCTTGCAGCAGCAAGTGGAGCAGACTCAACAGCAGTTGGTTATAATGCATTGTTAGTCAACACGGGTGCAAGTAACACAGCCGTTGGTTCAGGAGCATTGGATGCAAACACGAGCGGAACTCCAAATACAGCGGTTGGATTTAATGCCTTAGGAGCAAATATTTCAGGAGCAAATAATACTGCCGTTGGAGCAAGTGCAGGGCTTGCAGTGCTCACTGGAAATAATACTGCAGTTGGTACCAGTGCACTTGCAGCAGCAAGTGGAGCAGACTGTACAGCAGTTGGTTACAATGCATTGTTGGTAAATACGGCAGCACAAAATACAGCAGTTGGTTCAGGAGCATTAGATGCAAATACGAGTGGAACTACGAACACTGCTGTTGGATTTAATGCGCTTGGTGCTACCTCAACAGCTGATAATAATACTGCGGTAGGAATGAATGCTGGTTTAGCATTAACTACTGGAAATAATACTGCGATTGGTCGTTCTGCATTAGCTGCGGCGTCAGGTGCAGATTGTACAGCTGTTGGATATCAAGCATTATTGGTAAGTACTGGAATTCAAAATACTGCGGTTGGTTCTCGATGTGCAAATGAAATTACCAGTGGTGCGAGCAATACCGCGGTTGGATTTAATGCTTTGGGTGTTAATATCACTGGAAGTAATAATACTGCTATTGGAACCGATGCTTTAGCTGGAGTAAACGCTGCTCAAAATACAGCGCTTGGAAGTGGTGCTGGTGCTGTAACCACAGGAACTGATAATGTTTACATTGGGTATAATGCTGGTTCAACGGCAACCACTGGAAGCAATAATATTTTTATTGGATCAGGCGTTGCGCCAATTACTGCGGTGACCGATACTGCAACAACAATTATTGGAAATGCTTCAACGGCTGTTGCTTACTTGCGTGGTGTCTATGGAGTAACTCCTGCAACATCTGCAACGGTCATGCTTATTGATAGTGCAAGTAAACTTGGTGCTGTAACAAGTCAAGGTACAGCAAATCAAGTATTAACTTCAAATGGTGCTGGAGCTTTACCAACCTGGGCAGACAATATTATTCAAACAGCAACGGTAACATTAACGCAAGCTCAAGTTCTTGCTTTAAATACAACTCCAATTCAAATTATTGCAGCTCCTGCAGCTGGAAAAATGATTTATGTTATTAACGCGGCATTGCGTTTAACGCATGTGACCACAGCGTTTGCAGCAGGCGGTACGATTGATTTAATTTATAGCGGCCTTTCTTCTGATCCAATTATTACCGGTCTGGGCTCAAATGCATTTGTAACAGTTGGTTCAAATCGAGTTATGGGTGGAATTTGCGGAGGACAAGTTAGTGTTGCAGCAACAAGTGTTGAAGCTGTCGCAGTTCAAGTATCAAATCCTGGAGCAGCATTTACAGGAGGCGGATCAAGTACTATTAAAGTGATGGTGAATTATGTTGTTTTAACGACAACGTAACATTGCAAAATTGACATGATAAAAAAAATAATTGTACATTGTTTTTGATTTTTTAATGTTTAGGTAATCAAAAAAGGAGCTTTATGTTTACCAAAAAATTTTCTTTAGAAACTGCTTACGGGCAAGCTGCTCGTACCGTTTTAAATTATTTTATGTTTTTTATGCTGGCTATTTTGATTGGCATGTTAACATGCGCAGCAGCACTTGCGTTTTTAGGGGTAATTGATTTTTATGCTCTTCGTTATCATGTAACGCCACTTTTAAATATGTTTAATCATATTATTCATACTGCAACAGGTGCTTTGCATTATGGTGGCACAACGATTCAAGAATCATTGCAGCCATATTTGGCTCCTGATATTGCACAACAAACCATTGGTCGCGATATGGTTTCTGTTGATGTTAATAGCTATGAACAGGCATATTTATTTTCAGTCATGATTCCAACAATGTTGATTGTTAAATTAGTCATCGATATGATTTCTGTTGGCTGGACAAAAATTGCACTTGATTTAAATGCAAATAAACCAGTAACATTTCGTTATTTATTTGATTATTATTATTTAGTGCCGCGTGTTTTTGTGGTGAGTTTGATTGTGGGAGTTATAACACTTGCAGGATTTATGTTGTTTGTATTTCCTGGAATTTTTGTGTATCAACGTTTACGTTTTGCAAAATATTTTGTAATCGATAAAAATTTGGGAATTGTTAAAGCAATTCAAGCAAGTTGGGCATTAACACAAGATTCAGTGCTACAACTTTGTGGATTTTCATTCATTTCAATTATTCTTAGTTCTTTGGGTAATTTGCTTGTTATTTCAGCATTATTTTTCATTCCACTTCACAATCAAGTTGAAGCCAATGTATATCGCCAAATGAGCGGCAAATAATTACCATCTTGTTTTTGCGGAAACGTAATCTCGTTTAAAATGTTTTTCAATTTCTTTTAATTGCAGTGTCCACATGGTCGGTCGGCCATGTGGACAGCAAAAATTTCGCTCTGTGTTCATAAGTTCTTTGATTAAATTTTGCATTTGTTCTTCGTTTAAAGTGTCGCCAGCTTTACATGCAGCCTTGCATGCTTTTTCTGCTAAGATTTTTTCATGCAGTTGGGTTATCAAGTCTTGCTCTGTTGTAAGCTGATTTTGATCAACCCAGGTTATTAATGTTTGCGCAATTTCTTGTGCAGCATGTCCTGAAGTTTCAATCGGTGTTTCTTGAATGATGATTTCATGGTCTGAAAATCGATCAAACACAATACCATGTTGTTGTAAAATATTTTGATATTGTTCAAGTATTAAAATTTCTTCAACTGTTAGTTTAACAATATGAGGAAATAAAAGTTGTACCGTTGCTACTTCGCCTTTGTTTTTTTGAAATCGTTCATACAAAATTCGCTCATGTGCTGCATGTTGATCAACCATGATTAGTTTTTCTGATTTTTCAATCATGATGTATGTTTTGTTAAATTGCCCAATGATGCTGTATGTCTCTTGATCAAGCAAAGAAGAGTTAGTTTGTGTATTTTGTGTTGCAAAATCGCTTGAGGCGTTTGATTCCTGATCAAAGTCGGCAGTGACATCAGAAGATGAAGAATTAAACTCTGAAATGTGAGTTGCAATCGTTGGAATTGGTTTGAAATTAAGAGGCATGGTCACTTTAAGTGGTTCAGGAAGTTTAAAGTTGTTGGTTAAA
This sequence comes from Candidatus Chromulinivoraceae bacterium, assembly GCA_031972395.1. Classification (GTDB taxonomy): domain Bacteria; phylum Babelota; class Babeliae; order Babelales; family Chromulinivoraceae; genus JACPFN01. The sequence goes on along the minus strand of DALYET010000004.1, from coordinate 73,570 downwards.
AACTTTGAAGGATTTGATTGATTCAAATGAACCTTTCCATCATCTTTGTGAGGGCGGGAATTCAGGCTTTCTAAAGTTTTTTTTATTTCAGATTCAAGGCGATTTTTTACCGCTGTTTCAATTGTTTTTTGCACAATTCCAGGATGTAAAAATTTTACTTCTTCTTTTTTTGGATGAATGTTGATATCCACTTGTTCAGGATCAATTTCAATAAAAATAA
>DALYET010000004.1:11185-73305 GCA_031972395.1 Candidatus Chromulinivoraceae bacterium | reverse complement strand
CATCATAACCTTTGAGTATCGCTTTTAAAAGTTCTGAATTTTTGACCCATCGGTTGTTTACAAAAATAAAAATTTGCCCTCGATTAAACCGATGGTAGGCTTGATTGGAAATTGCGCCAGTAACAGTTACGTTGTGTGTTGTGGTTTGTTCAAGCTCAAGTAATTGATCATGCAAATTATTGTTCCACAGTTGTGCACAGCGCGTGGTTAATTTTTCTGTTGCACAGCAGTTGTATGCCATTGCGTCATTGTGAAAAATTTTAAAATGGATGTAAGGGTAGCGCAAACAAAAAGCTTGAATGATGGTTGTGATCAAGTTCCATTCGGTATCATCAGATTTTAAAAATTTTTTGCGAGCAGGAACATTGTCAAAAAGATGGGAAATAATTAAAGTTGTTCCGGTTGCATGACTGGTTTGACCTGTTTGAATGATTGTTCCATGTTCAAGTTTAATTTCGGTTGCAATTTTTTCATGTTCAGTTTTGGTTATGAGCACAATATTGCTCACGCTTGCAATGCTGCTTAAAGCTTCACCGCGAAAACCATAGGTTGCAATTGAGGTTAAATCATGAACTGTGCAAATTTTGCTGGTTGCGTGATGCGCAAAGCAGAGTTTTGCATCATCAGGTGACATGCCGCATCCATCATCAGTAATTTTGATAAAATCTTTGCCAGCGCTTTGCAGATGCAGGGTAATATTTTTTGCGCCAGCATCAATGCTGTTTTCAATCAATTCTTTAATGATGTGTGCGGGTCGTTCAATCACTTCACCAGCAGCAATTTTTATGGCTTCTGATGGATCTAAAATTTTGATTTTTTGTAAATTCATAGTGTCGTTATAATACCACAATCATTGCAATTTAAAATAATAAAGGCTGCATTTTGCAGCCTTTATTTTGTGAGTGTTATTATTCTTTGGGAGCTTTAAGACGCAAATATTGCGGATCTTTTGTGGCATCGAATGCTGTGTGTATGGTATGTCGTGCTGTTTCTAGGAGTTGTTGATGAACAAATTTCTTTTGTTCGTCAGAAAGATCGCCTAAGGGCGATTCTGTGTATCTATCAACACTGCTTATTGTTCTCTCATTTTCGTAACATTTTAGAAGAGCTTCGAAAGTTTCTTCTATTAAAGCTTCTTCTTCAGATTTATTTTGGGCTTTTAAACAATCTCGAGGTATTATCATACTTATTCTTGGCAATTGTTCTCGCCATTGCAGAGATAATTTTGTTAATTCGTGCAATATTGTTGTACGGCCGTCAGCTTTTGCTTGTTCTATGGCTTGACTAATGATTTCAAATCCTTGCCTTGGTTTTGTTGGATGCAATGCATTTAGTTCTTTAATCCTTTGATTAAACATTTCTTGTTTTAAGTGTTGAGGTTTTATTTCTGTCAAATCTTCTAAAAGAACTTCATAAGCCTTTTTTTCTTTAAAAAAAAGCCATAGTTGTTGGACAAACAATGATTCATTTGCAGTTCTTAAAAGTAAACAAAGGCTTCTGAATGCATCAGTGTAGGGCGTAGATTCTGCACTTGTTACTTCGCCTGGAACTGTTTCAACCCAGTCACCATGGTCAAGAGATTGTTTTTCAGGTTGATGGCTGTTTGATGATAATGACTTTTCTAATTCACTATTATCTAGAGTTGGATTTGGATTATCCAATTTTTTTGCTAAATGAGTTGGGGTTGATGTATCATTGGTTGTAGCTATTTCTTCGTGTGGGTCTTTTATTGATGAAGGAGCCTTTGTAGGCGACTGTTGCCCTCGTTTTTTGGCTTTCGAATGTGTTGTAACGGGTTTATCGCTAGCAACGCTATCGAAAGCGATGCAAAGCGTGAAAAATAAAATATATTTTTTCATACAATAATTCATGATTTATTTTGGTTGTTGAAAAGTAATTTTTCTTTTTGGAGATATTGGAGGCAATTCATTAGCTGTAGGGTGTAACTTTCGAATGTCAGTTCTTAAATCTTTGATTCGTTCTTCTCGTTCTTTTGATTCTTGAAGAGCTAATTTAGTTTCTTCTTCTAATTGGCGCTGAGCTGTTTTGAGTATTGTTAAAGTTTCTTCTATTCTTAGTGGTATCATTGAACCAGGTTTGCATAGTGTTAAGCTTGCTTTTGTTATTAAATCAATATTTTCAGTTGTTTTTTTAAAATCAGGCCTTTGCTGTTCTAAGGTTGTAAGAGTTTGTTTTTTTTGTTCTTCTTGTTTTGTTAAAAAATCAATTGCAAAACTTTTAAGTGCTTGGCCAAGCAATTCAAATACCTGTGGGTTTGAGCTAAGAGCTTGTTGAAATTGCCCATCTTGAATTAATCGTAACAGGTGTGCAAAGTCAGTTTCTAACCAACGTCTGCCTGATAACCGAATGGTTGATTCTTGCGGTGGCAGTATTGCTTGAGGGTATGGGTCACCTAATTTATTGGATGATGTTGGTGTAAAATCTGTCAATGCATCAAATCCATTTGCTTCTGTGTTTCTTTCTGCCAAATAAGCAGTTATTTTAGCAGCTTCTGCTAGTTGTTGATCTGTTAATGCTGCAGCAGGTGTGTTTGTGCTGACCTTTGCCATCGATTGATTTGGTAATTCAGTTGATGGATTGCCGTCCATGCAAGCAGGTTGTGGTAGAGTGAGCGATGGTTCTTGATTTCTTGTAAATTTAATTCCATTAAGCATTCCAGATTTTTTGCCTTCAGAGCCATAGATCAGTGAACATGATGAAATGATAAAAATACTGATGATAAGCGAAGTATGATTTTTTTTTGTGATCATAAGGTTCCTTTTTGCTGATTTTGAGCAATTTTGATCATTCATACTATTTTTTTTTAAAAAAATAAAATCTTTGTTTTGAGGTGACTTTAAAAAGATAGGGGTCCTTTTGACGATACAGAAGGCATTTGATACCCTTTTTAGTAAGTAAAAAATGGATAAAAATGGCACCAGTTTATCGGAGTGCCAGATGAAGTCAGGAGGTTTTTATGAAAAAATTATTGTTAACGGCCCTTGCAATCGTTGGATTGGCGGGTTCTTCTGCTCAAGGTGCAGCTGCAGCAGCGGCTGGATTTGCAGCAAAAGCTGGTAGTTTTTTGCGAAAAGCAGCATTGCCAGCGCTTGTTGGCCAAGTTATGTATGATGCTCATGGATATTTGCATCCGCAGGCTTCACAGGTTGATTTGACTGGAGTCAATTCAAAAATAGACGCTTTGACTGGGGCTATAAAACCAGTGCTTCAGCTTCCTTTCGTTGTACAGGCGGTAGCTGATGCAGCAGATGCAAGATCATCAACATGGTATGGAAAAGCATGGAGAAGCGTTGTAAAATTTGATGGATGGTCTGACACAGTGCTTTCAAAAATTCAAAAAATTATGTTGATATTGTCAATTTTTGGTGGTGCTCAGGCTTATGCACATAATCAAGTTGCTAAGTTACAGCCGCAACCACAATCACAACTTCAAGATCAAGAAAATGTTGTTGTGCAGCAACCAGCGCAGTCTGTAGTATTGAAAAAACATCGTCGTCATCGTCGCAGTGGAATAGCTGCTCGAGCATAATTGATCAGTGAAATTTAAAAATGATAGTGTCAATCGAAAGGTTGGCACTATTTTATTTTGCACCAAATAGTGCGCCATTTTAAAAAACTGTCTGGCACCGCTTGAGCATTCCAACCCAAAGATTCTGCGATTGTGATAACTTGTTCATGTTGATCATGATCAATTTCAAGAATTAATTGTGCTGAAAGAGCATTATTTTTTTTCAAAAATTTTAAACTATTTTGCAAAATGGTTGTGATGATTGCAAGCCCTTGATCTTGTGCAAAAAGTGCTTGAGCATCTTCCCACTTGATAACTTGAGGCTTCATGGTTGCATGATGTTTAAAATCAATGTAGGGAGGATTGGAAACAATTAGGTCAAATTGAATGTTTGATAGTAATTGAGAAAACAAGTTGGAATGTACAAATGTTATATTTTTAATGTTGTTTAATGTTGCGTTTTGTTGCGCAAGGCTCAAAGCTTGATCGTTGATATCGACTGCGGTAACGTGAGCATTTGGAAAATGCTTTGCAAGAGCTAAAGCAATGCATCCAGAACCAGTTCCCATGTCGCAAATATTTTTAATCTGATCTTGGTGTGGTGCAAAATCTTGAATAATTTTGTGTACCCATTCTTCAGTTTCGACTCGAGGAATTAAAATGGGTGCTTTAACTTTAATTTTTAAATCTAAAAACGGGACAAAACCAATGATGTAAGCAAGCGGCTTGTGATTGGTTTTAATTTGAATGATTGCATCTTCAAGGTCTAAAATTTCTTGTTTGGTGAGTTGATCAATAAGTAAAAGTTCAGCCTGTGATTTCTTGGTAATGTGTTGTAGTAGCCACCAAGTTTCCTGATCAGACAGATTTGTTTTTTTTTGGAGATGATTGCGATACTTTTGAATCATTGATTATTGCTTTTTAGATTTGATATTCCAAGTAAATGATCAACGTATTGTTCAGCTTTGAATGGTGCCATGTCTTCAATTTTTTCACCCCAAGATACAAAAGCAATCGGAGTTTGAATTGCATCAACAATTGCAAAAACAGTTCCGCCTTTGCCAGTTCCATCCATTTTGGTGAGCACGATACCGTCAATAGTGCAGACTTCGTGAAATATTTTTGCTTGTTCTAAAGAGTTTTGTCCCAGCATGCTATCAATGGTTAAAAGAGTGCAAACAGTATGATTTGGAAGTTGTTTGATGATGATGCGTTTTATTTTCTCAAGTTCGCGCATTAAGTGTTCTTTGGTTTGAAGCCTTCCTGCAGTGTCGATAATTAAAATATCGGCATTTTGTTTTTTAAATTCGTCACAGGCATCAAACACAACTGATGCTGCATCTTGATTTGGCTTTCCTGAAATTAATGTTGCTTCTGCGTGCTTGCTCCATAATTCAAGTTGTTGCTGCGCAGCAGCGCGAAAGGTATCGGCTGCAGCAATGAAACATTTTTTATTTTGACGGGCAAAAAAGTGAGCTAGTTTGCCAGTAAATGTTGTTTTTCCGCTGCCATTAATTCCAATCATTAAAAAAACAGTTGCTTGGTTGATATTTAATAGTTGTTTTGTCGCTAAAAGTTTGCATAATTCTTCATGCAAAAAAGTTGAAAGATCTGGACCCTGTTTGATGGTTCCGTGGCCGTGAGCTTGTTGAAGGTGCGTTATAATTTTTTTAGTAGTTGTAAAGCCAGTATCAGCTTTGATTAAAAGTTCTTGTACTTGATCAATAGTCTTTTGATCAATGGTTTTTGTGGTAAAAATTGATTGAAATTGTAAGGTAAGGCTTGAGTAAATTTTGTGTAATTTTTCTTTTAGTGCATTGAGCATGGCGCGTCCTTATTTTGAAGTGTGTTTTTAGTATTCCACAAATTTGTATTTTTTACAAAAAACAGCAGTCGATAGCTTATTTTTCAATGTTTTGATATTCTTTTTTTAGGGATGTTTTAAAATTTTATAGGGACTTAGGGAAATGTTTAAAAAAATCATATTTTTATCGATGCTTCTTTTTTCTATTGAAAATCAACCATTCTTTACAGAATTGTTTGCGGTTGTAGGCTTTGTTGCTTGCGTGCGAAGCAAGCCAGTTCAAACCGTTGCTCGCTTTGCTTGGTCAAAATACAAAGGTTCTTCAAGGCCTGCGTTGCCTGACTTTAAAATGCCTCAGGCGGTGGTTAAATTTGCCCCAGGTTCGCTTTCAGCAATTAAGCGTTGCGCTATAGAAGCAAAGGGTGCAGCTTTGCAAAATTGGTCAAATTTGGCGGGTGTTTTGACAGCTTTCAAAAATCGGGTAAAAAATCCAACAATTCGCAGAACTGAATCTTCGCAAACAACTATTGTTTATACTGCGCAAAAAGATTCGTCGGCATGGACATCTTCTGCGGCTGATGGATCAAAACAATCATATTGGTCGTCACGATTTTCAAATGTGTATGCTCAGCAAAACAATAGCTCTCAGCATAACTATGGATTGTTTCATTGGCATGGTGGTCAAAAATCAGACGAATGGGCTCGTGAATTTAGTAAGAAAAGATTTTGGCAGGGGGCTTTTGGTGGATCGATGTTTACAGCTTTGGCCTTAAAATCTCTTGACCGAAAAAAAGAAGAAAAAGCTTAATGTTGCTCAAAAGCATGATGCGTTCGTTTTAAAAATATTTTTAATTTTTGATAATCGTGTTTGTACAGCATTGAAAACGTTTCTATAAAATCATAAAATTTTGGTTTATCAAGTATTTTTTTTGCATGTAATTGTTTTAATAGTGCTAAAAGAAGTTCGTCTAAATTCATAGTTTGTGTGGGTGCGTTGAATAACAGATGTAAAAACTGGTCGCTTGAAAAAAAATGTTGATACTGTTCAGTTGTTGCGTTGCTGACAAAGGCATGAATTTTTGGGGGCTTGTCTGGCAGATGATAAAATAATTTATTTTTTTCTTGGTAGCCAACAGTAGTGCATGTAAAATTTGTTTGCAAAAATTCAAAAATTTGTGGTTGATCGCGCAAAAGTTCTTCTTCTGTTTTTTGATAAGCGGTGATGGTACGAATGGGGTCTGAAGATCCTGTAGTGATTGTGTGCACGATTCCAAAAATATCGAAGTTATCATGTTTTGTGGCAACTAGAGAGCCAAATTGAGGAATTTTATCCCATTGCCAGCATTGAGCTGTCCATTCAGAAAGATTTCCTTGAATGATTTCAGCAAAAAATTGATTGTTGTTCATGATCTTTTTCAGTTAAAAAATTTTTTAAAAATGTTTGTCGATGCATAATGCTTGGTTTAAATTTTTCTAAGCTTTGTTGATGCATCGCTGTTGCGTATCCTTTGTGTTTTTCAAACCCATAACATGCAAAACTTGATGCCAAGCGAGTAATGATGGCATCTCGAGTTACCTTTGCAATAATTGAAGCTGCGGCAACGCTGGCTGATTTTGATTCTGCTTGGGTGAATGATTGAATTGCAATATTTTCAAATCCTGTATTTTCAAGCGAAAGAGGCATCGCGTCAATAATAATTAAATCAGGGCTTTTTTTTTCTTTGGTTAAAATATTGAGTAGTGCTTGTTTCATCATCATTTGAGTTGTTTTATAAATATTGTGCTGATCAATGATTGCGTTACTTGCTATGGCAACACTAAAAGAACAATGATGCATGAGCCAATCATACATGAACAATAAATTTTTTGGTGAAAGTTTTTTTGAATCGATCAGTAAATCATGAAATACATTTTGATGCAGCATGGCAGCTGCTGTTACAACGGGTCCTGCAAGGCATCCTCGTCCAACTTCATCAACGCCACACACCAAGCGCTTTTTTGACCAATATTCATGTTCAAGTTGATATAAATTTTGTAAAATCATTTTTTGAAAAAATTAAATTTGTTAAACTGCTTTTTCTGTGCGATTGATTGACAGAGTGCTAGTTTTGGATATTATCTTTCTTGCGATGTAATCATACTACCATATCAATAAAAATTCAAAAAATTAAGGAGTGACTATGTCTCTTTCAACAGAGCTTCGGGTGAAGGAACTTCTCAGAGAAAAGGGTTGGACAACAAAAGTTTTGGCAGAAAAAACAGGAATGTCTGAAAGTTATTTAACCCATATTAAAAATGGAACACGTCGTTGGAACGAGGATTCACTCAGAAAGTTGGCAAATGCTTTTGAAGTAAATCCGGTTGATCTTTTTATGCAGCGTCGTAACCGCACTGACAATATTGATAACAACGTGAGCTTGCCTGATAAAGCAGATGTTGCGTTACATTTGGGAATAGTGCCTGTTGTTGGGGATATTCCATCAAACCCATCACCATTTACCAATCAACTTATGCAAACAACCACGGGATATAAAGATGTATTTATTCCAACGCTGAATGCTGCGGACGGGTCAATGTTTGCACTTGTGGTTGATTCAAATCATATGGCGCCAGTGTTTTACAAAAATGATATTTTGTTGATTTCTCCTGAGGTTTGGACTCGTACGGGAGAAATCGGAGCTGTCGAGTATGGCAATGACATAACAAAAAAAGCAATCATGAAAATTACGTATGCTGATGATTTTATTTTACTTTCACCATTGAATCAAAAAGATTCTCCTGTTGTTTTAATTCGAGGAAAAGACTATTTTAGAAACATTGGACGCGTTGTTCAAAGAATTCAAAATTTGATTTAAATTTTGCAAAACTAGACCTTTTTTATGGTTTTGTTACACTAAAAAAGTGTTTTATTTTTATAACCTATTATATTGGTTGAAGTTATAATCAATATATTAATCCACATAGGGTGTTTATACATGTTTCGTTACGAAGTGCTGTTTTTAACAGTTCCAGAAATCACAAAAGATGAGTCAGAGGCAATCAAGGCTCATTTTACCAAAGTTATTCGTGCACACAAAGGCACATTGTTATCATTTGATCGTTGGGGTAAGTACCGTCTTGCATATCCTGTTAATCATAATGATTATGGCGTTTATTTTTTAACTCGTTTTGAAGTTGATAGCGCAAACAAAGAAGCTTTGCTTGCATCAATCAAAGAAATTTTTGTATTTAAATTTAATACGTTAATTCCTAAACATATTGTTGTTCGTTTAGGCGTTAATGCTCCTGCTGAATATAAGCGACCAGCATCCTTAGAAGACAATCCACAAGACATTGATTCTTTTTTAAAAAGAAATGAAATGGAAGGATTGATTAAAAAGGGGCCAGCTCGCAAGCCTGCAGATTTTAAGAGCAGATCAGCGGATGTAGAAATTGTTGCTGATTATGAAGAATCAGAATCTGAAAAATCAGAATAAAAATTTAAAACTTAAAAAGAAATATCATGACAAAAAAAATTAAATTAAAAATCAGCGCTCGTCTTTTAAAAAAGAAATTTCGCAAAAAAGCTGCCGGATCAAAAAAACAGTGTCGTTTTACCAATAATCCTGCAATGGCAGCAGACTTAGATTATAAAAACATCGATTTATTGTTGAAGTTTTTAACTGAGCGTGGCAAAATTTTACCTTCTCGTATTTCTGGAAATTCAAGCAAATATCAACGTTTGCTTTCTGCAGAAATTAAAAAAGCAAGAATTATGGCATTGTTGCCATTCTGCGCAACTGAGTACTAAACTCTAGCGTGCGTTGATGACGTATTATAAAATTGTTGTTGCATATGATGGAACGAACTACCATGGTTGGCAGTTCCAGCCAAATGCAACAACAGTTTCTCAAGTCTTGGCAGATGCTTTTTCTGCCGTTTTTTTTAAAAAAGTTTCAATTTTGGGTGCCTCTCGAACTGATACGGGAGTGCATGCGTATGGTCAAGTGGCCATTGTTCAATCACCAATTCATATTGATGCTGTTATTTTGCGTCGTGCTTGGTCAAAAGCTTTACCTTCAGATATTGTCATTAAAAGTGTTGAAAAATTAAATTCATTAATTCATCCACATGATGGCGTGATTCAAAAAACATATATTTATCATTTTTTTACAGAACGACCGATGCCATTTGTGCAACGATATGGATGGTTTATACACAGGCCTATTGATCTTGATGTTTTACGTTCAGCGTTAAATGTTTTTGTGGGAACTCACGATTTTCGATCATTTTGTTCTGGAGATGATTTGCAGGATACGGTAAAAACGATTGATAGTGTTGATGTTTTTTATGTTGCGGATTGGAATGCCTATCGAATCGAGATTAAAGGAAAAAGTTTTTTGCGATACATGGTGCGAAGAATTGTTGGTGCTTGTTTGGAGATTGCATCGCGTAAACATTTATCTTTGAATCATCTTATTTCAGTCTTTAAGCAGACGAATCCTTGCCATACTCTTCCAAATGCTCCCGCAAAAGGATTAATATTAGAAAGGATTGAATATGCAAAGCGTGGGGGATTTGATGCAACCAAGCATTAAAAAAATTATTATTTTTGCGTTGTTTATCTTAGTCGTTGGTGTTGGTTATTTTGCTTGGCAATCAAAACAGCATGAACAAAATTCATTAAAAGTTGTTGATACAAATTTTGAACGCGACGGCGATGCTATTGACGCGTTATTTCATAAGGGTGACAATTTTTATTGGATGATTGCAGGGAATCCAAATTATTCTGTAAAATTTATGCTTGAGCATGCAAGTTCGTCGCAATCTGAAAAACGCCATGATTTAATTTTAAAATCGGCATTTTTGGATGATAAACTTGTTGGATTTTTAGCATATTTTAAAATTTCAAAACATGTTTACAGAATTTTGTATGTTATTGTTGATCAAGATTATCGAAAGCAGGGAATTGCAAAACAATTGGTGCATTATGGGGTGTCTGATTGTGTGAAGCGTGGGGCGTTAAAAGTTATATTGTTTACTCGTAGCAATAATTTTAAAGCACAAACAATGTATAAAAAATGTGGGTTTAAAATTATAGAAACTGATGAAATTGGTGTTTGGATGTCTTGGAATAAGCTATAAAATCGCTCAATGGTTTTAACTATTGAAATTAAGATCGATCACAACGTGCTTTTGCATTTGTGGTATACTGTTTATGATTGAATAATCTTCAATCATAAATAAAGAATATTGAAAGGATTAAAACATGAAAAAAATCATTGCCTTGATATGTTGTTTGCTGTATTCATATGGAGCTTCAATTTTTGCTTCAACATTTACCATTCAAGTGCCGCAGGCATTACTTGGCCAAAATTCTTCTTTAATGGTGTATATGGTTGATGATTTAGGTCAACAACACATTGGAAAATGCTTTGTTGATAATCAATCAAAATTTCGTACAATTGCTCAACAAGAACTAGAAATTACAACAATTCAAGAAGCTGAAAGTTTTGCAAATGTTGTTGATTTGACAAATTCTGAGCAGATTTTGCAACAAGATGTTATAATTTTGCACTTTGAACTTAATTCTAGTGTTCGAATTTTGCGTATTTTGATTGTTAAAGATTCTTTTTTAGAAGAAAATCCATTTGATGTTTTAACATTGTCGGTTGCTCAAAATGATAAATTCGAGCAAAATCATCATTCGTTTTATGAATTTGATGCATCCTCTGATGATTTATCTTTGTTGGTTGATAATGTTAATGCAGAATCTTTGGAGAAATCATTATCAGATCAGCACGATTCAATTTCGTTTTTAGACAAATGTAAGTTGTATGCAGAAATTTATATGTTGTTGCAGTATGGAAAAGTAAAACGAGCAGTGAACAATATTAGTTCTTGGTTTGCGCATTAAAAGATGAACGTTATGCAGCATCGAAACACTCATATTTTTTCATTATTTACGCCAAATTTATCATTAAATTCTTGGTTAATTGAGCAAGTAATCATTGTCACAGATGTTGATTTAATCCATCGTTTAGTTTCGGTTTTAAGATTTGTATCGGGCGATCACGTTGTTTTTTTTAATCAACAATGCGTGGTGCATGTTCTGATTCAAGAAGTGTCTAAAAAAAATATTAAAGTATGTGTTCAAAACATTCAAAAGCATCATCAGTTGCTTCCACAGGTTACTTTTTTACTGCCACTGTTAAAAAAAGAAGCGCTTGAGCAGGCAGTATATTCTTTGTGCGAGCTTGGGGTGAACAAAATTCAATTAGTAGTAACACAAAAATCACGACAAAGCTTGCTTCATGAAAAAGAGTTTCTTCGATTGCAAAATATTGTGATTGCAGCAGCAGAGCAATCTAAAAATTATAGTTTTTCACAGCTTTTGAGGCCTCAAAAATTATCAGAAAGTTTCAATGCTTGCGTGCAACATTTCAATGTTGTTTTTGATCCTGCAGGAGCTTCATTTTTTGATTTGCGTGAAAAATTTTTCCAGTCATCGTCGACCTTGTCTTTTTCTTTGCTGGTTGGTCCTGAAGGTGGCTTGACCGAGCAAGAGTTAGAGTTGGTTAAAAAAAATGAATTTGTTTCATGCGCTTTGACTCCAACCATTTTGACTGCAGTGCAAGCAGTAGCACTTGGAGCGGGGCTTTTTCGATTACAATAAATTATTGTTTTATTTCTGGATATTTTGTTGAATTTGCTAAGCAGTAACGTTCTTGTGGGCTATCTTTGGGATGTTCTGCAAAGGTTAAAAAGGTTCGAGATTTAAATCCGCCTTTTTCATCTCGTTTTTTCTTTTGAAGAGCTGTAATTTCTTTTTGTGAAATATTGCAAACTTGCATTAATGTTTGAAGTACTTCCACGAGGTCAGCTATTTCTTCTGCAAGTTCATCGTTGTTTTGCGTGTGAGCAATTTCAGTTGCCTCTTCAACAAGTTTGATTTTGAGTTGTTTGATAAAATCTTTATCTTCAAGTTTGATCCAATACATTTTTGAACCATGTTCTTGCATGATTTGCACAATTTTATCACGAACTAATTTGTTTTGTTTGAATGTTTTAAAGTTCATAGATTAACGATTTTGCTTGAGTTTTATGAATATAAGCTATTTTAACACATGTGATGAATTTGAACATGGGGAAATACAAAGAAAATCTTTTTGAGCCTAAAGTGTTGATTTTAAAGGGTTTTTTTTGATATCTTGTATAAAATATTTAAAAAAATATGAATGGGGGTTTTATGAAAAAAAGCATATTTTTGATATACGTTTTCTTCTTTGGATCGATTTATTCATCAGAAAATTTGACTGTCGCTTTGCCAGAGCAACCTTTGGATGAAGCATCGAGTAATTGGGGGCATGAAGAGTTTAATTCTATATTGCCTGACTATTTGATTCATTTAATTATGACAGAGGCAACGTTAGGGAATAAAGTAAGCGAGCAAGGTTTGCGAACAGAAAAGCGCAAAGCTAATCCAAAACATCAAGTGCAAGCTGTTGAAGGAATGTTGAAGCAAAGAGGTTATAAGCCTGGTTCGCCTGATTATCATACATTCCTTAATAATTTAGCAGATGATTACAATGATTTGATTCAAAGGCATGCAGCCAGATTAACACTTGCAGAAGAAGGATTTGTTGAAGTAACTCCAAGCATGGTCAATTTAACGCAAAGAGAAGAATCGGATAGGCAAAAAAAAGCTGAACGTTATAATAGTCTTCCTTTCAGCACAAAATTCAGCACAAAATTTCAACAATTTGCACAACCAGCTTCTCGTTTATTTCAACAAATAACATCAAATATTGACCCTAAGACCGTAGAAACTTTAAATAGTATTCTTGCAGAATTGCGTCAGTTATCAATACAAAATCCAGAACAGGTTGTGATTGATGCTATGCGTACAGGTGTGGGTAACGCTTTAAATATGTTAAAAAGTTATATACACAGCCTTAAGCAGCAACAGATAGCATCAAGCGCTTTGAAAGTTATTGAAGATAAAAAATAAAAAATTATTTTGTTGTTAACAGGTAAGGGTTTGTGAAAAACAAGCTCTTATTTTTTTGCTACATTATCAAAATAGATTGGTTGAACATAATTTTTGTCAAAATCGTTTTGTTGTAATTTTGTAAGGGTCGCTTGAGCTAAAGTTTGTAAACTATTAAATGCTGGAATGTTTTCAGAAAATAACAAGTTTTTTCCACAAGCGTCAATTAAAAATTGTTTGTGCATGATTGCTCCATTGCCAACCGTTATCAGTGGCGATGATAATTTTTGTGAATTTATTAATTTTGTTAATTCATCCATTTCGCATCCACCCTGAATGATTGTTTCGTCAATTTTCATACGATAAAAAACATGACCTAGAAATGCATGTAAAATAATTAATACATTTTTTGCTTGAACTTCTTGTTCTAAAAGTTGCAGTGCTGACAGATTGATTAATGGTGTTTTTTGTGCGAAGTGAATTCCGTTTGCCATAGTTAAAAGTGCGCGAAGTGTGTTGTAAGGGCCTGGGCCAACATTGACGCCAAAGCAAGCAATATCTTGTAATGTTAAATCGTTTTGATTAAGCAATGTTTGAATATTTGGGATTGTTGCGCGAACTGCATTGTGTTTATGTTCCGCAATTTTTTGAATTATTTTTCCATTGTAACAGAGTGCAATTTCTATGGTTTCGTAAGGATATTGTAAAATCAGATAATGTTGCATGAAAATTTATTTTTTTCTTGGTTTTTGTTGTTGTAAATATATTCCAAAGTAATCATACTCTAAAACTTTCTCTTTTTTTAAAGTTACTTTGCCGCAATTAAGGCATTTCCAACCTTCAAAATTGAGAAAATGATCAAAGAACAGTTGCTGAATCATGAGTCCTGAACATTTTCTACATTGCATACAACGTCTCCGCTTAAAGTGAAGTCGACTTTTGTATGTTATGATGAATGCTTGTTGAAAGTCAAGAGATCGAATTTTTGTAAAAAATTTGATCTCTCAGTCCTCGCGCAGGCGGGGACTCTGTTTTAAAAAACTCATTTATTTCAAATTGGGCTTTTGGTTCAGCTTATCCTAAAGATTGTAGGTATGTTTGCAAAATTACGGCAGCTGCAATTGAGTGTTCGTTTTGTCCTTGAGTTCGTGCTTTTTTGCCTTGAATGGTTCGTGCGGTTTTGCTTGAAAGTCGCTCATCCCATAAAATAATTTTTATCTGTGGAAATTGTTGTTCAATCTGTTCTTTTTGATCAAGAACTTTTTTGGTTTGTGCGCTTTCTGTACCTTTCATGGTACGCGGATATCCAATGACCATTGTGTCTATTTGTTCTTTGATAAAAAGATCTGAAAGAAATGAAAAAATTTCTGGCGCTTTAATTGTTTTGTAAGGTTTTGCAAGCATTTTTAAAGAATCACTTAATGCTGTTCCGACCCAAACATCGCCAAGATCTAGTGCAATAACTTTCATTTTTAAAGTTATCCTTTTTGTTCATTTTTTAAAATTTATGATACATTAATTTATAACGTTTTTACGTTAAGATAGCAAATAATCATGATGTGAAATAAAAAGGAAAATTTATGGATATTTCACAAATTCTTGCTCAAGTTGATGCTCAAATTTGGAGCATGCCATTTTTAATTTTTTTCTTTGGTTCTTGTGTCTTTATGACTTTGCAACTTGGATTTGTTCAATTTCGTTATTTTTTAGAATCAATTCGTTTAGTTTTTAAACCGCAAGCTGGATCAGGTTCTGTTTCTTCTGGACAACTTTCTCCATTTCAAGCATTTATGAATACTTTGGGTGGAAATATTGGAAATGGCAGTTTGTCAGGAATTCCTGTTGCGATTGCGGCTGGTGGTCCCGGTGCAATTGTTTGGCTTTTGGTTATGTCAACATTTGCGATTTCACTTCGGTTTTCTGAAGTTTTTTTAGCAACTCATTTTAGTGATAAATCAACCCCGCAAAAATCTGGCCCGATGTATTACATTAGCTTACTTCCAGCTGGTGCAATTTTGGCATCCTTGTTTTCAATTTTTGGATTTGCCTTCATGATTATTGGTGGAAACATGGTACAATGCAACGCTGTGGGTGGAGCGCTTGCTCGTTCATGGAACATTGATGTCAATATTACTGCAGGTGTTATTTTTGCACTTGTTGGATACATTGTGCTTGGTGGATCAGGACGTATTGTTAAATTTTTAGATAAGTTAGTTCCGGTTAAAGTTTTTGGATTTTTAATTTCTGCGTTGATTGTGCTGGCATATCATTGGAAAACAGTTCCTTTAGCGTTGTATGTTATGGTTGGTTCTGCAATACAGCCGCAGGCAATTTTGGGTGGAACTTTTGCATTTGCAATGCAGCAAGTTATTAAATGGGGCTTTTTGGTTGGATCAAATGCTGGTGAATCAGGACTTGGAACTGCAGCGATTGCGTTTGGAACTGGCAAAGGTCAAGATCCTGTAAAAAATGGAATCATGTCAATGCTTTCAGTGTTTATCAACACTCACGTTGTATGCTTTTTGGTTGCATTGTCAGTTGTTGCCAGCGGTGTGTGGAACAATGGCGAAACAAGTATCATGCTTTTAATTTCTGCGTATGAAACGGTGTTTGGTTTTATGGCTGGATGGATTGTCAGTAGCTTGGTTGTCATTTTTGCAACAAGCGCTGTTGTAGCATTTGCGTTTATTGCAAAAGCATGTTGGGATGCATTGTTTCCAAAACAGTTAAGCTTTGCTTTTCCAATTTTTTATACCGTATGCGCGTTTGGCGGAACGGTTATGAATGCTAAAAAATTAATTGGTGCATGTGGTATTGCAGCAGCAGGACTTTTTGTGATTAACGTCATTGCATTGTTCTGGTTTGTAAAAATTATTAAAACTGGCTTAAATTCATACCGCAAAAAACATGCATAATTCAATTAATCTTCCTTCGGTTTATCCGGTTACAGGACATACTGATTTTGTAGGAGAAGGAACAACGTTTGTTGCAATCTCTGGAACAAAGCTAAATGGTTTAGATTTTATTCCGTTAGCTTTGCAAAAAGGTGCAAAAAAAATAGTAATTCAGGGTGATACAGTGGTATCACCCGATCTTAAAATCTTGATTTTAAGCTATCAAGCAGAGTTGGAATATGTTTCTGATTGCCGAAAAGCTTTGTCTGAAATGTCTGCGCAAGCCTTAAACTTTCCTGCAAAAAAATTAAAAATTGTTGCTGTCACGGGAACAAAAGGTAAAACATCAACATGTTATATGGCTTATCATATGCTTCAAGCTTTGGGTAAAAAAGTTGCATTGATTAGCACAGTGGAAAAAAGAATTGGTTTAGATTTAGTTAATGTTTCGTTAACCACTCCGCTTCCCGATCAAATACAGATGTTTTTATATGAATGTGTACAGCGTGGCATTGAATTTGTGGTGATGGAAGTTTCTGCTCAGGCTTTAACTTTGCAACGAGTTGAAGGCATTGAATTTGAAGCTGGAGTTTTTACAAATTTTTCACATGAGCATTTAGAGTTTTATAAAGATTTGCCTGAATATTTTGCAGCAAAAAAACTTTTGGTTTCAAAAATTAAAAATTCAGAAAACATGTTTATTAATGTTGATGACGCTCATGGTGAAATTTTGATGCGCGAATTTTCAAATTGTTCATCATTTGCCCTGCAAGATCAATTTGCAACCATTTATGGCAGCGTTGATCAAAAGTCTGATGAAAATATTGTTCAAGTCAAAATTGATCAACAAACGTATGAAATATTTTTACCACTTCTTGGTGTTTTTAATATTTATAATTTGCTTGGTGTTGTTGGTTTGTTGTATGCATTAAAAATTAATTTGCATGATGCGAAATGGGGTTTGAAAACATTACCGTACGTTCCTGGTCGTATGGAGCAGTATCATTTAAAAAATGGATCACGTTGTTTTATTGATTATGCTCATAATCCATCATCATTTGAAGCTGTTTTATCAACACTTCGAACTATGACTTCGCATTTGATTGTTGTTTTTGGGTCTGCAGGAAATCGTGATAAACAAAAACGTCCTATCATGGGTTCTATTGCTCAAAAATATTGTGATGTGGTTATTTTAACATCAGATAATCCTCGCGATGAAAATCCGATTGAAATTGCAAAAGATGTTGAAGTTGGGTTTGAAAAAAACATTTCGTTTGAATTTTATAAAGAATTAAATCGAGTTAAAGCAATTGAGCTTGGGTATGAATTAACAAAACCTGGAAGTATTGTTGCAATTTTGGGTAAAGGTCGTGATGAGTATCAAATTGTTGGTGGATTGACATTTCCATTTAAAGAGCGATCGATTATACGACCATTTATTGCCGAAAATGAATAATTTGTGGGGGTGTTTAGGTGAAACCATTCTATGGAATTTTATTTTTGTTGAATTTGTTTTTTGTGGATTGTTTTTGTTCTTCAGAAATAAATTTGCGCAAAAAATTAAAAGGTTTGCTTGTGGTAAAAGATTTGCAAAATCGCAAAGACTTGACAGTCGATGAGCAAGATTTTCAAAAATGTTTTTTTAAGCCTGTTTATCAATTGCCAAATAAAAGAGTTTTGGAAAAAATACTTTGCTTGAATGGTTATCGTTCTAATGGTGCGATTAAATTAGCAACGGGGTATTACAACTCAGATCAATTGCTTATTGCGTTGTTGTTGCTCAAACAAAATGAACCTTTCAATACTTATATTCTTGGTCAAAAATCAATGTTACATCTTGTGAATGAGATAATGAAAGAATCTTATCCTTGTGCTTATACTTTTTTATCAAAAGATAAAGCAGATCCTATCCTTTTAACCTATATTGCGTCAACGGGTCTTGATTTTACGGAAGATGAGCTTGAATTGTTAGAGCAAAAACTTTCATTATTTTATTTGAAAAAAATTAGGGTTAATGAATTAAAATCTATTTTTGAGCCTTATGATGTTATATTTGGAAATCAATTGCATTCATCAGTTGTGATTGGCGCACTTTTGCAGCAAAGTCGGGTAATTAATGAAGAAAGATGGTCGTAAAATAGATATTTTTCAACAAAAAATTTATGATTTTTATAAAAAAAATAAACGCAATTTTGTTTGGCGTGAAAACATAACTTCTTATAAAATTTTTATTTCAGAAGTGATGCTTCAGCAAACGCAAACCGCGCGCGTTGTTCCAAAATTTGAAGCATGGATTCAAAAGTTTCCAGATTTCCAAACATTAGCACAAGCTAGTCAGCATGAAGTTTTGTCTGCATGGCAAGGCCTTGGTTACAATCGACGTGGTTTGGCTGTTCATGCCTCAGCAAAAAAAATTGTACAAGAATTTTTTAAAAAACTTCCTGAAGATCCTGTAATTTTGCAAACATTTCCGGGTATTGGACCTAACACTGCAGGGTCAATTTGTACTTTTGCTTTCAACATTCCGGTAGTTTTTATTGAAACTAACATTCGAACGGCATTTTTGCATGAATTCTTTTTAGGGCAAGCACAAGTTTCAGATCGCGAGTTGTTGCCATTGATTGAAAAATATATGGACGCTCAAAACCCACGAGAATGGTACTATGCATTAATGGATTATGGTGTTTATTTGAAAAAAAAATTGAAAGCAACAAATAAAAACAGTAAGCATTATTCGCGTCAATCAAGGTTTGTGGGATCAAAGCGTCAAGTTCGTGGTGCAGTTGTTCGAATTTTGACAAAAATTGGTAAAGTTTCGTTTGATGATTTAGTTGCATTGGTTGCTCAAGAATTGCCAAACAATCAGCATGATGTTGTAAAAGTTGTTGAACAATTAGCAGTTGAGAAATTGGTTCAAGTCAGCGATGATCATTTGTTTTTGTAAGGATGATCAATCGTTTAAGTTCTTGAATTTCGCTTTGATCGCATGGAAAAATTTTTCTTGGTTGGTTGATATCAAAAAAATCTATTGAATTTGAAATCTCTGGATTAAAAATTAAAGCAAGATAGCTGGACAATCCTGTCGTTATTAAAAAAGCAGTTTTGTTATTTGAAAGTCTTTCTTGTTCTATGCTTTGTGCAATAACAAGCCTTGAAAGAACTGACATGTTTTGTCGGTTTTGTGCAGCGTCGCAGATGGTTCCTTTTTCTGCTATCAAATAAGTACCATGGCTATATGCTTGAACTTTAATGATAAGTTCAGGATTGTATACAATCTTCCAACCTTGCTCTCTATCTTTGGTGATTGAACCATGCATGTTTGACGTTATGACGCAACAAAGTACAAAAAAAGTTTGGATTTTGACCATTTGTTCTCCCCCTGAATATAAAAATTATACATACTTTGATCGTTCATTTTCAAGCTTGCCAAAAGATTTTGATAAATTATGCTGAATGGGGCGAACAATAAACCCAGGAAAATGCATGACGCATAGAATTTCAAAAAAATCAGTATTTCTTATTGATGGATCTTCATTTTTATATCGAGCGTACTATGGTTTGCGACCCTTGCATACCAGCAAGGGACAGACTGTTCATGCTGTGTATGGTTTTTGTCGGATGATTAAAAAATTGATTGATGATTTTGAAATTGAGCACATTGTTATTGTTTGGGACAGTAAAGGTAAGACTGATCGTCATGAAATGTATCCTGCTTACAAAGCAACACGGCAGGAACCGCCGAGTGATATTTTTGAGCAAAAAGAGCTGATTCAAGAATTTGCAGATTTGGTGGGGATTGCACAATTGAGCAAATCAGGCAAAGAGGCAGATGATTTATTGTATTCTGCTGCTTTAAAATGTAACAAATCTGGGTATCAAGCAATTTTTGTAACATCTGATAAAGACATGCGCCAAGCATTGACGACTGATATTTTAATTTTTGATCCGTTTAAAAATGTTGTGATGGATGAGCATGATGCGCTTGAGCGTTATGAATTTGATGTAAAAAAAATTCCATTTTATTTTGCAATTGTTGGTGATAGTTCTGATAGCATTCCAGGAGTTAAAGGCATTGGTGATAAGGGCGCAACAGAGCTGGTACAGCAATTTCAAGACTTGGATGATTTGTATCAAAATTTAGACATAATTAAAAAAGAACGGACTAAAGAACTTTTAAAAGCTTCAAAGCATGAAGCTTATTTGAGCTATAAATTATTTCTGCTTCATGAGTATGCAATTGATTTGGATATTAAAGATACAAAATTTGATGAACAAAATTGGCAAAAAGCTTTATCTTTTTTTCAAAAATTAGAATTTAAAAGTTTAATCAAAGATATTGAACAAAAATTTCACACCCAAAAATCTTTATTTTCTTCGCAACAATCAAATCAAGATGAGCTTTCACAAAAATATGATTTTGTTTGTGTCTTTGATGAACAAAATTTGCAAAATCTATGCGATGAAATAAAAAAAGCAGAATTTTTTGCAATTGATACAGAAACTGACAGTTTGGATCCAATGCAAGCAAAACTTGTTGGAGTTTCTGTTGCAATCAATGTTGGTAAAGCTTTTTACATTCCGTTGGCGCATGCAACAGGAAATCAACTTGATGTGAAAATTTTTGAAAAATATTTTGGACCAATATTAAAAAATAGTGCAATTAAAAAATACATGCATCATGCAAAGTTTGATCAATTGGTGCTTGAACAAGCAGGATTTGAAATTCATGGGGTTGCATTTGATACGATGATTGCAGCAAGTTTAGTGACAAAAGAATGGGAAAAAAATGGATTGAAGGAGTTGTCGCAACAGTTTTTTGATGAAACAATGTTGACCTATCAAGATATGGTCAAAGAACATAAAGCAAAAGATTTTTCACAAATTCCTACTGATGTGGCAACAAAATATGCTGCGGCTGATGCGCATCAAACTTTAAAATTGGTTTCAGTTTTTACACAAGAGTTGAAAAAACAAGAAATGGAAGAGCTTTTTTATGGCATTGAACTTCCGGTTAATGATGTTTTGGTTGCTATGCAAAAGGAAGGAATTGTTTGTGATAAAGATGTTTTGCTTCATTTAAGCAAGCAAGTTAATCATGATTTGAAAAACATTGAATCAAAAATTCATAAAGCTGCAGGTAAAGAAATTAATTTAAATTCACCAAAGCAAGTGCGAGAGCTTTTGTTTGATACATTGCAATTAACGCCGCAGAAAAAAAGCGGAACAGGAGAGGTGTATTCAACCGATGCGCAAGTGCTGATGATTCTTGCCAAAGAGCATGAAATTCCTTTAATGCTTTTAGCCTATCGAGAATTATATAAATTAAAAAGCACTTACATTGATGCATTACCAGAATATATTAATCCAAAAACTGAAAAAATTCATACTTCGTGGAATCAAACTTTGGTGGCAACGGGTCGTCTTTCAAGTTCAAATCCAAACATGCAAAATATTCCCAAAGATGGTCTTGAGTTTGGAAAAGAATATGATGTAGATGTTCGTTCTGCTTTCAAAGCAAAACGAGGTTGGTCATTTATTTCTGCAGACTATTCTCAAATTGAACTGCGCGTGCTTGCGCAACTTTCAAAAGATAAAACATTAATAGATGCGTTTTTGCACAATAAAGATATTCATGCTCAAATTGCTGCAAAAATGTTTGATGTGCCAGAATCACAAGTAACATCGCAGCAGCGATCAATGGGCAAGCGAATTAATTTTAGTATTTTGTATGGGCTTACTGCGTACGGGCTTTCTCGTGATATGGCAGTGTCGTATGCAGATGCAAAAAAATATATAGAGCTTTATTTTCAGCAGTATCCTGGTGTGCAATCATGGATGGAACAGGTGGTTGAGTTTGTAAAAAAAACAGGATACACCAAAACTTTGTATGGTCGTCGACGGTATTTGCCAGGAATTTATGAAAAAAATAAAAATTTGTTTGAGCTTGCTCGTCGCATGGCAATTAATACTCCAGCTCAAGGGACGGCTGCTGAAGTTACTAAAATTGGCATGATTAATTTTTTTAAAGCATTACATGATCATAAGCTAGATGGAAAAATTTTACTTCAAATTCATGATGAACTTTTGGTAACGTGTCCTGATGATCAAGTTGAAAAAACTGCAAAACTTTTAGAAAAATCTTTAATTGATGCAGTATCTTGGGACATTCCGCTTGAAGTTTCCATTCGATCAGGAAAAAATTGGAGAGCGGTTAGTAAATAATGGGTAATTGTAAAAAAGGAGCCTGCCATGCATATAAAAATAAGTGCTGTTTTGTCGTTGTTGCTTGCTCAATCTGGCATTGCTGAGTCAAAAAGTGATGCTACATTGGTTGGTCGATTTGATGTAGAGCCTGCAGATTTGATGAATCATCCTAAAACTTTTGTTAATAATTCAAAATATGATTTGGCAGTTCGTTGGAATCTTAAAGACGTGCAAACAGGTCGTTTTTATTGCCAGGAGCCAATTTTGAAGCGTGGAGACGCTATAGTGATTGATTTTGAGCCGGCTTTAAAATATCACGGTGAGGCATACAAATTGGAACTTTCTTTAGAGTTTTTGCGTGTGCGGCAAATACCAAAAGGGGCGGGTCATCCTTTGATTACGACGAAATTAAAAGATGGAAGCATGGCGCTTGCTTTGCATAAATCTAAATTTTTAAAAAATAATACTTTTGCAATATCTTTGAATAAAAATGGTCTTTTGGTCTGTAAATCAAGCAATTAATCGACTTTGAGGATAAGGCATTTCTTGAGCTGTTTGAGCAGAAAGCCAGGTAGTAGGTGTTGACATTTTGAGCGAACCTGTGCACACTAATAAAGTATAAAAAAGTGTTAGTAGTCTGCTTTTATCTAGTATTTAAGTGAAATCTTATTCAAATACACAAAATTCTAAGGAATTCGTATGGCAACCAGTAAATCCGGCGGTTCAACGTCGAACGGCCGGGATAGTATAAGTAAACGACTTGGAGTCAAACTTTACGAAGGTCAAGTAGTTCATGGTGGTGAAATTATCATCAGACAACGTGGCACGAAATATCATCCAGGAAAATTAGTTGGTAAAGGTGGCGATGATACGCTCTTTGCGCTCAGTGCTGGATATGTTAAATTTCATCGCGGTTTTAAAAATAGACAATTTGTATCAATTGTGCCAGAGTTGTAAACAACTTCATCGGTTATTTTTAAATTCTGCAAAAATAAATTTATAAAAATCATTTTTGTTCGACAATCCATAAAGAGAGTGTGTTATGTACAAGTACAATTTTTTGAAATATAGCGTACCAAGTGTTTTATTTACTTTGATTATTATAGGCGCAGGTGTTGCAGCTTATGTTATGAAGGGTGGTTTTAGGTACAGCGTTGATTTTGTTGGCGGAACTGAAGTTCGAGTTCGATTTGATCAACCGGTGGATACGCAAGCAGTCAAAAAAGTTATTCATGAACAATGGCAAGGTACAGTGCATAGCGTTGTGGGAGCGTTAGAATTAATGGTTCGAGTTCCACAAACTCCAGATGTTGTCAGCGACCTTGATAAAAAATTGATAAGCGCTATCAATGAAGCGTCCATTGGAAATCCTGGAAAAGTTTTGCAAGTTAATAGTATTAGCCGTACGATTAGTGATAATTTATGGTCAAAATGGTTAAAGCTTATTTTGCTTTCTTTGTTTCTTTTGGTTCTTTATCTTTCAATTAGTTTTAAATTTGCATTTGCACTTGGTGCAGTTATTGCGCTTGCGCATGATGCGCTTATTGTGCTTGCATGTTTTGTTTTAATGGATAAAGAAATCTCAATTGATTTCATTGGTGCAATTATGGCAGTGCTTGGATATTCTATTAATGATACCATTATCGTATTTTCTCGAATTCGTCATAATATGAAAAAAATGCACGGTCAATCAATGTATGACATTGTTAATTTGAGCATTAATGAGCGTTTGCGTCGTACTATTTTAACCAGTTTTGCAACAGCACTTGTCGTTATGTCGATGTTTGTTTTTGGTGGCGATACTATTCGAGACTTTTCTTTGGTAATTTTGCTTGGTATTGTATTTGGAACATTCTCGTCAATTTATATTGCAAGTCCAATTATGATGCTTTTTGCGAAAAAAAATGCTTAATTTTTTGATTGAAAAATAAAATCTTTACGCATGTGTTTAAATCTTAAAATTTCAAAATTTATGATCCTTAATGTATATGGAGAATCGTTTGCAAAAGCCTAAAGATCCTACAGCAAAAGAAATAACAAAAGATATTGCAGAGGATAAGCAGCAATCAACCGCTCGTGTTGAAACAAACAAAGCTGAGACAGCTTCTGAAAATTCATCTGAATCTGCAGATCAAAGTAATTCTTCTGCTTCTTCAAAAATATCAACATCAAAAGATGTGAGTTCTGTATCAAAACCAGTTTCTGCAAAAGAAACAACGGTTCGGGATAGCAAACATCGCACCGGTGGGCCTGATATGAAACCTCAACGAAATTATCATCAATCATCAAATGTGAAACGACCAAATAGTCGTTTAATGACAGAATCTGATCTTGCTGATATGCAAACAAATGAATTAATGTTTGTAGCAAAACGTTTAGGAATTATTGGTTCGAGCTTACTTTCTCGTGATTCTTTAATCAAAATGGTTTTGGAATATCAAGATAAGCCAGAAGTAGATATTTTTGTTGAAGGAATTTTGGAAAAACTTCCTGATGGTTTTGGATTTTTACGTTTTGCAGAGTACGATTACATTTCAGGTCCTGATGATGTGTATGTTTCTCCATCATTTATTCGAAAATACAGTTTGCGCACGGGTGATGCAGTTTACGGATCAATTCGAAAGCCAAAAGAAGGCGAAAAATATTTTGCACTTCAAACTATTGAAAAAGTAAATAGTCGGCCGCTTGATGACATTACATCGCGCTTGAATTTCGATCGGTTAACTCCTTTGCATCCTGATAAACGTTTTAATCTTGAAACAAATTCAAACTTTATTGCAACTCGAATTATGAATGTTTTTACGCCAATTGGTAAAGGGCAGCGAGGATTAATCGTAGCGCCTCCAAAAGTTGGTAAAACCATGCTTTTAAAAGAAA
The DNA here is from genome assembly GCA_031972395.1 of Candidatus Chromulinivoraceae bacterium. Classification (GTDB taxonomy): domain Bacteria; phylum Babelota; class Babeliae; order Babelales; family Chromulinivoraceae; genus JACPFN01. Next base: position 48,028 of record DALYET010000004.1, on the reverse strand, counting down.
TCGCTTTAAGTTTGCTTGCAAATCATAAAGATGTTCACTTAATTGTTCTTTTAATTGATGAACGTCCTGAAGAAGTTTCTGATATGAAACGCACGATTAAAGGTTCAAATGTTGAAATTGTGAGTTCAACGTTTGATGAAGCTGCAGAGCGTCACGTGCAAGTTGCAGAAATTGTTTTAGAAAAAGCAAAACGTTTGGTTGAGTATGGAAAAGATGTTGTAATTTTACTTGATTCAATTACTCGCCTTGCTCGTGCTTACAACACAACAGCGCCAACATCAGGAAAAGTTTTGACTGGTGGAATTGATGCTCATGCGCTGCAAAGACCAAAAAGATTTTTTGGTGCAGCTCGAAAAACTGAAGAAGCAGGTTCATTAACCATTATTGCATCAGCTATGGTTGAAACTGGTTCGCGTATGGATGAAGTTATTTATGAAGAGTTTAAAGGTACCGGTAACATGGAACTTCATTTGACTCGCAAACTTTCGAATCGTCGAACATTCCCAGCATTTGACATTTTATCTTCAAGCACGCGTCGTGATGATTTATTAATGTCTGAAGATGAATTAAATCAAGCATGGATCTTGCATCGATTGCTTTCTACCATGAATGTGGTTGAAGGAATGGAGTTTATCATTAACAAAATGAAACAATACAAAACGAATGAAGAATTGTTTGAAAGCTTGAAAAAATCTGGTGGTAGCAGTGCTGCTGGAAATCCAGGCAGTAATGGTAATGGCAACGGAAATGGTAATCATTACAGCAATGGTGACAATCACTAACGTTCTAAAATTTATTATTTGATATAAAAAAAGCGCTTCAATTTACGAAGCGCTTTTTTATTTTTTATATGAAATTTTATCTCATTCTTTCATGTTTAGGTATTTGTGAATGTTGGGGTTGTTGGTTGATCCATGTTACAAATTGTATCAACAGGATAGGGCATGCTGTGAATATTGCAATTGCTCCACAACCTATACAAAGACCACAAGCAGCATTGTCACCTTGTTGTTCAAACTCTGCGCGTGCTTTTGCGCGTGCATTTCTTAATGTTTCTGATTGTATTTCTACTATTCTGTGTTCACTTGGGCTTGGAGTTCTTTTATGATGCACGGCGTATTGTATATTTGCATTAAAGCATAAAAATATTGCACAAAGGGTGATATGTTTTTTCATTGGTTTCATTTTTGTAGGGTTAATATTTTGATTATTAAAAATGTTTTAAGCCCAATTAGATCATTTTTTTATGATCAGTTCTAGTTTCTGGTAAAATTCTATCAGGAATTTTCTGATTATTATTGTTGTGATTGTTGTAGCAGCAATATAGGCAGCATAAAGCACAAGCTGTGCAATATCCATTCATGCAGCAACGAGCTCCTTGAACATCCTGTGCAGATTCTTCTAATGGATTTCCCGGTGCAAACATGGTGGATGAAAACAACATGATGCTTAACGTGATAACTTTTTTCATAAAATTTCTTTCAAATTAAAAAACTGGTAAATCTAGTTTTGAAAATTCATTGTTTTGTGCTTTAAAATGGCCAACAAATGCAATCATGCCAGCATTGTCGGTGCATAATTTATTGCTTGGATAAAAAAGGTTTTTATTGTGATTGTTGCAAACAGTTTGCAATCGTTGCCGTAAATATTTGTTGCATGCAACGCCACCAACAAAACATAATGATTGAATTTCTGGATATTTTTTAAATAAACGAATTATTTTTTCTTCAAATATGTCGCCAATGCAAACTAAAAGTGAACTTGCAACTTGCTGTTGAAAAGTTATGTCATCATTTTTTAAAAAAGTTTTTTTTTCTGGATTATATGCTTGAGCTTTGATTAAATGATACAGCACAGCAGTTTTGAGTCCTGAAAAACTGAAATTGAAATCTTTTAAGTTGCCGCGAGGGTATGAAAAAAAATCTTGAAATTGAACTTGAGCGGCTAATTTTTCAATCACAGGGCCGCCAGGATATGGCAAATTCATAAGTTTTGCAATTTTATCAAATGCTTCACCTGCAGCATCATCAAGCGTGCTTCCTAAAATTTCGTAATTTCCAAAATCATGAACTAAATATAACGCTGAATGTCCGCCGGAAACAGTTAGGCTAACAAATGGAAATGAAACGTTATTTTCAATGCATGCAGAAAAAACATGTCCTTCCAGGTGATCAATGCCAATTAATTTTTTATTGCCAGCAAATGCTAATCCTTTTGCAAAAGCAACACCAACCATGAGCGCTCCAGGAAGTCCAGGTTTGTGAGTAACGGCAATGGTGTCAATGTCGTCAAATGTTTTATTTGCTTTGATTAAAGCATCGTGGACGATGGTGATAATTTTTTCCATGTGTTCGCGTGAAGCCTGTTCTGGAATTACACCACCTGTATGTGCGTGTGATTGAATTTGAGAAAATAGTTCGTTGGATAAAAGTCCATCATTGGTGGTAAACACAGCAGCCGCAGTTTCATCGCATGAAGATTCGATACCAAGAATAGTAAATTGTTTTTTATTCATGATTAATGCATAGATGTAAGAACAGCATGTGCTGGATTGTTGAAAGATGTTTTGCTGTGCAAAGCGTCAATATCAAGTGCTGCAAGGCGTGCAATAATCATAGCGCGTTGCAGTTGCTCTGCGCTTGCACTTGGATGAATTAACAAAGTTGGAATAATTCTGAAAATGTTTTCAGGTTTCCATGATTGCACTTTGAGTCCTGCAATCAATGTGGGATCAAATAAAAAAATTAAACTATTGTGTGGAATTTGTCCGTTGGTTAATTGATGTGGTAAAATTTCCCACGTTAAAATTTGCTGATCATTAGGGTCAAGTTCTCGTTTTGCTTGCATTTTGTAACAAATGTAAGAACTTTCATCAAGAATAGACAAACAATCAACATTGTTACTTTCAGAAGTGCAGCATGAAAGACCGTTGGTAATAATGAAATAAACCAGTTGTGTTTTTGAGTAGTCTAAAAATGAAAATTGTAAAAATTTGTTCGTATTGTTGCCTTCAAAATCTAATTTTTGTCCATTGTAAAAAAGACATAAATCGTAAGTCATTGTGTGTGGAAATTCAATTGATCCTGAAAAAAGTTTTGTTTCTGGAGTATTAAGTTCAAAGGCTGAAACTAATGTTGTCATCATGTAAAAAATTAACATTGTTTTTTGTAGCATAACGGTTCCCTAAAAATTAAGAATTCGCGTTGTTTGATTGTTATGATATACTAACTGATAAATTTGTAAAAATGTATTAAATAAATTCTTTATGAAAATTATTGTTCAAAATAAAAAAGCATTATTCGATTACGAAATTTCTTATAAAATCGAAGCAGGAATCGTTTTAACTGGTGATGAAGTTAAATCTATTCGAGCAAATCATGTATCTTTAAATGGTGCCTTTGCAACGGTTAAAGATGATGAGCTTTTTTTACTCAATTGTAATGTTTCAACCTATTCTCATGCTTATGAAAAAACCGATGATCATGCTACACGCACTCGTAAATTATTGTTACACCGTAAGGAAATGAATCGATTGATTGGTGATGTTTCAAAAAAAGGCATGACTATTTTACCGCTCAAAATCTATCTGAATGAAAAAGGATTGATTAAAGTTGAGCTTGGTGTTGGTAAACATCGAAAAGCACACAACAAAAAAGAGCTTTTAAAAGAGCGCGATATTGCCCGAGAAACTCGTCGTGAGTTGAAAAATTCACGTTCTTAACGTATACTATTTTAGTTATAAAATTCAAAAATTCTTTTAATCAAAAGGTATTTTTCTATGTCAATTGCAATGATCTATGCTGTCTTTGCCGTCGTGGCGGGATTAGGCTTACTGGTTATCATGGCGCTTCAAGCAAAAATTAAATCACAAAAAATAACTGATGATCGTGCGGGTTTGATTGCATCATACATTCGTCGCGGTGCAATGACTTTTTTGATTGAAGAATATAAGTTGATTGTCGCAGCTGCAGGTTTTGCAAGTTTGATTCTTTATTTCTTCACGAAAGATTTTATTATTCCCCTGGTGTTTATGAGCAGCGCAATGCTTTCAATGGTTGCAGGATTTTTGGGAATGTGTGCAGCAACAGATGCAAACGTTCGCACAGCATGTGCAGCAAAAGATAGTGGTGAACGATCAGCATTGCTTGTTGCTTTTTTTGGTGGCGGAATCATGGGATTTGCTGTTGCAAGTTTTGGTTTGATTGGTGTTACAGCTTTATTATATTTCTTTTTAAGTTATTCAAATTTTGCTCAAATTGTGACTGCTTTTGCAGCAGGAACAAGTTTGGTTGCGTTTTTTGCACGCGTTGGCGGTGGAATTTATACAAAATCTGCTGACGTTGGTGCAGACCTTGTTGGAAAAATTGAAGCAAATATTCCTGAAGATGATCCTCGAAATCCTGCGGTTATTGCAGATAACGTTGGTGATTGTGTGGGTGATACTGCAGGTATGGGTGCAGATATTTATGAATCATACATTGGTGGTATGATTTCATGTATTTTACTTGCAATTTCAGGAAACATGGGTGTTTCATATATTTTTTTACCACTCATTTTATGTGCTATTGGTTTGGTGGCTTCAATTTTTGGAATCGCTTTAGGACTTGTTGTTCCTCAATCTCCTGCAGCATTGCTTCGTAATTCAACGTATGTTGCAATTGCAGTATTTTTAGCAGGAACGTATGTTTTTATGAATATGTTTGATGTGCCAATGCAATTTTTTATCACATCAATTATTGGATGTTTTGCAGGTGTTGTGATTGGTGCTGTTACTGAATATTACACAAGCTGCAGACCAGTTCGAAAAGTTGCAGAAAGTGCACAATCAGGTGCAGCAACAAACGTTATTTATGGTCTTTCTGTTGGTATGGAATCAACAGCGCTTCCAGCAATTTTAATTTGCAGTGCAATTTTACTTTCATTTGTGTATGGCGGTGGCTTGTATGGAATTGCTCTTGCCGCAGTTGCAATGATGGCAACGGTTGGAATTACCATGACTGTTGATGCATATGGTCCAATTGCAGATAATGCAGGCGGAATTGCAGAAATGTCTCACTTCGGGGAAAATGTACGAAAAATTACTGATGGTTTAGATGCACTTGGAAATACAACGGCAGCTATTGGAAAAGGATTTGCAATTGGTTCTGCGATGATGACAGCGGTTGCGTTGTTTAGTGCGTTTGCAGAATCTGCACAAATTTCAATGATTAATGTGCTTGATCCTTTTGTTTTAGTAGGTGTATTTATTGGAGGCATTGTTCCATTTTTAGTTTCATCATTCACCATGCGCTCTGTAAGTCAAGCTGCATTAAAAATGGTGTTTGAAGTTCGACGCCAATTTGCAACAATTCCTGGTTTGATGGCAGGAGAAGCAGATCCTGATTATGAACAATGTATTGCAATTGCAACAAAAGCAGCACTCAAAGAAATGATGCTTCCTGGAATTTTGGCAATTGTTACTCCGGTTGTAGTGTTTTATTCGCTTGGTGTGTTTGCACTTGGCGGAATGCTTGTAGGATCAACGGTTGTTGGAATTCTTTTGGCACTCATGATGGCTAATGGTGGCGGCGCATGGGATAATGCAAAAAAATATATTGAAAAAGGTAATTTGGGTGGTAAAGGTTCAGACACTCATAAAGCTGCAGTTGTTGGCGATATGGTTGGCGATCCATTTAAAGATACTTCAGGACCAGCGCTCAATATTTTAGTAAAGCTGATGTCGATTGTGGCATTAATTTTAGTTTCTCGATAATGCAAAAAGGGCTGTGAAAAACACAGCCCTTTTTATTTTTTATTTTTTCAATAATGTTTTAATTTTTTCTTCTATTGCTTTTGGATTTCCACCAATTTGCACATCAGAAATTTTTCCATTTTTAATAAAAACTAAAGATGGATATCCTGGAATTTTAAAATTATTTTCAGAAAGTTTTGCAACTTCTTTGTGTAAACTTAATTTTGGACCATTAACAACAACAAAATTTATTTTATTGTATTTCTGTGGCAGTGTTTCAAAAAATTTGCTGACGGTTTTACAATGTGAGCAGTGATTCATAAAACCCATGATAACTGTTGGTTTTTGACTGGATAAATGTTTAAAAAGTTCATCCATCATGGTGACTTCTTCTACTTGGTGTGGCGGCACTGTTGGATGGGCAAGTAACCGTGGATCATGCTTGATCAAAATTGTGACAAATAGGAATATACGTGATTTGTGAGAAAACTTCATAAAAACCCCCATTTTTTAAAGTTTCTTACTCATAATTTATCAGTTTTGTTTTCCTATTGTCAATACATCCACAGTTCTTGCAGCCTTAAACAAGCAATGATCAGGCAAGGATGGAATTATAAAAAAGCACCATGTATTGTTTCAGATAGAAATAATCAAGGGCTGCATATTTTTGAAAAAAAGCAATAATTTTTAAAAAAAATATATAAAATTTTTTGCTTGATTATCCAAGACGGTATGTTACGCTATCAAAACAATTTGTGTGAAAAACTATATCTGTAATGTTTTTTACGCGCTCATTTATTTCTTTGCTGTAAAAAAGGAGAAGAAGCAGGTCTTTATAATTATTGTTATTTTGTAATTCTATGTGAAATATAACGGGAGTTTGATGTGGATAATCAGACATTGCATTCTTTGGGTAATAGCCCAGAGTTTATACATAATTTATTCTATGTAATCAAAAATATTGATGGAACAATAAAAGAATATTCATTATTTGATATTCGTCAGATGATGATCCCGTCACTTCAAGGATTTGCAATCGATGAAGTTTCTTTGGATAAAATTTTTGAACATGCACAAAAAAGTTTTTTTACTGGAATGACCATGAAGGAATTAGAAGAAATTTTAATTCTTTCTGCTGTTCAATTTATTGAACATGACACAGCATATAGTTTTGTAGCTTGTCGTTTGTTGCTTCGACAAATGTATCATGAAGTTGTTGGATATTGGCCAGAAACGTTACAAAATGCAGATTATCAGCAAGCCTTTATTAAAGGCATTCAACTTGGAGTGCGCGTTGAAAAATTTGATAATCGACTTCTTGATTTTGATTTAAAATATTTAGCGCAGCATTTAGATTTATCTCGTGATCATTTGTTTGCATACCTTGGACTGAAAACATTAAAAGGTCGTTATTTAAAACGACATAATGGTATTTTGTATGAATTACCGCAAAATTTTTGGATGCGTGTTGCTATGGGTCTTGCGATTTTGGAAAAAGATAAAAACCAAAAAGCTGTTGAATTTTATGAAATTATTTCAAAATTATTGTTTGTTCCTTCAACGCCGACACTTTTGCATTCTGGGTTAAAACGTGCGCAGTTGAGTTCTTGTTATTTAACATTTATTGATGATGATTTGACCCATATTTTCAAATGTATGGGTGATAATGCACAAATGTCAAAATGGTCGGGTGGTGTAGCAAATGATTGGACATCGCTTCGTGCAACAGGTGCACTTGTTAAATCGATTGATATTCCGAGTCAAGGAACGATTCCTTTTATGAAAGTTGCAAATGATACAACTGCAGCAATTAATCGTAGCGGTAGTCGTCGTGGTGCTGTGGTTGGCTATATGGAATCATGGCATTATGATTTTGAAGAATTTTTAGATTTGCGAAGAAATACTGGTGATGATAGGCGACGCACTCATGACATGAATACTGCTGCGTGGATTCCTGATTTATTTATGAAACGTGTGCAAGCTGACGAACATTGGACATTGTTTTCTCCTGAAGAAACGCCAGAGCTTCATGAGTTGTATGGTCAAGCATTTGAAAAAAAATATGTTGAGTATGAACAGTTAGCACAAGCTGGACACATTCGATTATTTAAAACAATTTCTGCAAAAAGTTTATGGCGTAAACATTTAACTCGTTTATTTGAAACAGGACATCCTTGGCCAACGTTTAAAGATGCGTGCAATGTTCGTTCTCCACAGGATCATGCAGGCGTGGTTCATTCATCAAATTTATGCACAGAAATTACTTTAAATACGAGTCGTGAAGAAACTGCGGTATGTAACCTTGGATCAATTAACTTAGGGCAGTTTGTAGAAAATAAAATACTGAATGAAACATTGCTTGAACGCACGGTTGACGTTGCAATGCGCATGCTTGATAATGTGATTGATATTAACTTTTATCCAACTAAAGAAGGACAAACTTCAAACTTTCGTCATCGTCCGGTTGGTTTAGGATTAATGGGGCTTCAAGATGCGTTGTATAAATTTGATGTTGCTTTTTCATCACAGCAAGCGCTTGAAATTTCTGATAAACTTACAGAATCTGTAGCGCATGCTGCAATTTTAGCATCATCAAAACTTGCAAAAGAGCGTGGAACTTATTCTTCTTACAAAGGTTCTAAGTGGGATCGTAATATTTTACCGATGGATACGATTGAACTTTTGGAAAAAGAACGAGGATTACCCGTTACTCGATTTGGCAAAATTACAAAAGATTGGTCAATTGTTCGAGATCATATTAAAAAATATGGAATGCGAAATTCAAACACTATGGCAGTTGCGCCAACGGCAACGATTTCAAATATTTCAGGATGTTTTCCGTGTATTGAACCGATTTATAAAAATTTGTATGTTAAATCAAATTTTGGTGGTGATTTTACGGTTGCAAACAGTTATTTGATTGAAGATTTGAAAAAAATTGGTATGTGGAATGAGCAGGTGCGAGATCAATTAAAATATTATGATGGCAGCTTGCAAATGATTTCTGGAATTCCAAAACATTTAAAAGAAAAATATAAAACATCATTTGAGCTTGATCCAATGTGGATGGTTGCTATGACAGCATCACGAGGAAAATTTATAGATCAAAGCCAATCGCACAATGTTTTTATGCAAGGAACTTCTGGAAAACTGCTTCATGAAATTTATATGTACGCTTGGCAATGTGGTGTCAAGACTATGTATTATTTGCGAACGATGGGTGCAAGTCAAATTGAAAAATCAACCCTTGATGCACAAAAATATGGATTTACTCAATTGAGATCGTATGATCAAGAGATGCAGCAAGCATCGGTTGGAGAACCACATGAAAATGTACAAGAAAATCTTGTAAAACCAATCATTAAAGATGATGCTGCAGATATTATTACTTTAAAATCATGTAGTTTGGAAAATCCAGATTGCGAATCCTGTCAGTAAGGAAAAATATGTCAATTATTCGTGATAGTAAAACAGATCCTAATAAAATTTTGCCTATGAAATATCTTTGGGCGCGTTCTTACTATAAAAGTGGCGTTGCAAACAATTGGACTCCTGAAGAAGTTTCAATGCAGCGTGATGTGGAGCAGTGGAAAACGCTAGGAGTAATTTCTGATAAAGAACGAGAATTAGTTTTGCTTAATCTTGGTTTTTTTTCCACAGCTGAATCATTGACAGCAAATAATATTGTGCTTGCGGTGTACAAACATGTAACAAATCCTGAATGTCGTCAATATTTATTGCGTCAAGCATTTGAAGAAGCAATTCATACCGATACTTTTATTTATTGTTGTGACACGTTAGGTTTGGATCCTGATTATATTTATACGATGTATCAAAACGTTGATATAATTAAGGAAAAGGATGATTTTGTCGTAAACTTAACTCAGTCGCTCATGGATAAAAACTTTGAAATTACTGATGCAAAAACTATGCAAATGTTTGTTCGTGATTTAATCGGTTTTTATGTAATCATGGAAGGCATTTTTTTCTATGCTGGTTTTGCCATGATGCTTTCACTCAAACGTCATAAAAAAATGGTTGGAATTGGTGAACAGTTTGAATACATCATGCGTGATGAAAGTTTGCATCTTGCTTTTGGTTGTGATTTGATTACCACGATTGTTAAAGAAAATCCTGAAATATGGACCCAAGAATTTCAAAAAGAAATTGTAACTTTGATTCAAAAAGCAGTTGAACTTGAAATGACGTATGCAATTCAAGCATGTCCTGATGGTCTTTTAGGAATCACAAGCAAACAGTTTTGTGATTATGTTTGTTATATTGCTGATCGTCGATTGTTGCGTTTAGGGTTACCGAAAATGTATGATAAAGAAAATCCATTTTTATGGATGTCGGAAGCAACAGATTTGAGTAAAGAAAAAAACTTCTTTGAAACACGTGTGACTGAGTATCAAACAGGTGGTTCTTTAGAATGGTAAAAAATAAAAGATAACAATATGAATGTGCTCAAGGATTTTACCTTGGGCACAAATTTTTATAAGGGGGGTTTATGAAAAAAATTTTTTTTGTGAGTGCAGCGATTTGCTTGATAGCCTTTGTGCTTGAAGCGTCAGATCTTTTGATTATTCCAAAAGATTTAGGCAAACCGCCATTGGCTCCTAAAGTGTTGACACCACAACAGCGCATTGATGATGATTTTGCAAATTATTCAATGATCTATCCTGAAAAAAACAATTCAGAAATTTTTGAACTTCTTTTAGAAGCTGCAGAATATGCTTTAGGAAGTGAAGAAAGTTGGGCAAAGCAACTAGAATGGCAACAATATAAAGAATTGATTTTGCAAGAAATTGCAACAATTGAAAATTATAACAAAGTTTCACAGCGGCTTGATCAGGATGAAGGATTGCGTCAGCAAGAACAAAACGATATTGAAGCATTACTGCAAAATACGAAACCGTTTGGTTTTTTTAAATTAAAAATAATCGCAGAAAGAAAAAAAGTGTCAGATAAAATATTGCAAGATTTGGCATCCCCAGAAGAAATGAAAAGACTTCGGATTCGTTTAGAACTTTTAAATAAAAAATTAAAAATATTGAAGTAAGTGAATATAAAAAAAGGATAAAGTATGAAGCGTTTCAAAGCGTTAACAATAACAACATATTTTTTGTTGTTTACAGCATCAGTACAATGCAGTAATGCAGTTGGCAGATTAGTTAACTTGGTTGAAGTTGTAAAAAATTTAAAATCAGTTCGGCAGTATTTTCCAGCGCCAAAGCAATATCGCGAGGAAGAGTTTACAGAAAGTAGTGGTAACCCTTTTTTGGGAAAACTATCAGCTCAATATCAATATGCGGATTATTTTGGAGCGCCAATAAAACCATCGCAAATTGGTGATAAACAAGAAAAATATTCAAAATCTGCATCATCTTATGAAAAAAAACAAAACAGATTGGCAGAAGAAAATTTCATGACACGGGCTGTAAACATTCCTTTGGCTGATATTAAACAATACATTCAAGAAAGGGAAGCTCGAGCAGTTCAACAATGTTTTATTAAAGTAATTGAAATTCATGTATTGCAACAAACAGTACATAATTGGCCTCAGGGTGATATTCGTTTTGGTTTATCGTGGAATAGAGTTGCTCAAGGTGAAGGTGGGCATTGTGGTTATCATGCTTTAAAAAATGTTGAAGAATTGATGAATATTTTGGGCAATGCTCGATTTTTGACGTCTGATGATTATGAAATAGTAACACTTTTAGATGATTTTGAAGTTTATCAACAATTTATGCAGAAAAATGCTTCAGCTATTGATCAAAAATATCGTCATGGTGGTGATTTAAGTTGGCTTAATGGAGAAGAATTAGAGTATTTGCGCAATTTAATATCAGAAGTTCATCGTAAAAATATTTTGATTGTTGAAAATGTGCCAGTCCGGGGATTTGAATTTCATGAAACAATTTTAAAAGCGGTTCGGCAATTTGTTGCGCAACCAAAAGGAATGCTTGGTATTGTTTGGAATGCTGGAGTGCGGCATGATGTGCGTGCCATGGGTGGAGTTCATTGGGTTGGGTTTGTAGCAGTTAAATTATCTGATCATAACAATTGCGAAATTCAATTGTATGTTATGGATTCTGGCGGGGGTGGCGGTCAAATGTATCTAGAAAATGTTAAAAAATTATTATCAAAAAGTGTTGCAGACATTGATCATATTTTAATGGCTGAAGGTGTTAAGCATATGCAAGAAGATTTGGACACATTGAGCAATCCTTTGCGAAGATCAATGCCAACATTGCAAGATGTTGTTGATCTAATTATGGTAAATTGGAAAGATTACGAACAATTGCCACCAGAAATTCAACGACAAGTAATGACTTGGCTGGAAATAACTTGGCCAAGTGCAGAGAAGAATGAAAAAATCCATTTAGCAAAGATTTATAAAGATAAAGTTCTTAAAAAATTAAATATGGTTCAAGATAGTTTTCGTGAATTAATTGCAGAATAATTTTTTTTGACTAAAGGTAGCACGATAACGCTGCTATTTTTTAATCCGACCTGTAACGTTTTATAGCAACCACTATGTGTGGTTGCTATAATTTTTTTTACATTGGTTTGTTTGCAAAATTGTAAAACAACTTTGGTTAATCGTTTGCTTGGTTTGCATAAAACTAACGTGTCAATGTTGGTAATTCCTGCATGTTTTATGAGTCCTGGAATGATGGTGTAATCAATATTGTTATAAAAATTTTGCTTGCTGCACAAAGCTCCATAATCAATAACATAATTTTTTTGATTCAATCTGATGGCAATCATCGGTAAATTACCAATGTTTTTATACATGTTTTTCATGTTGCAATGCCGAACAATAATCATGAAAAAACAAAAAGATATTAAAATGATAAGAATTTTTTGTGTTGAAAGTTTTTTAAAATGATACAAAGCAATAACCAAGCAGCAAATGATTATGGAATACCAAAAAGCTTGCATACTAAATCCTAAAAGCCACTCTGGCTTTGAAAATGACAAAATCCAAATCCAAAATTTTGCCAGTTGATCAAGCATTGTTGCAAATGTTGAACAAGGAATATGCAAAAGAGCGCAGATGGTAAAAATACAAGAAATCCATAAAAATAAAATTAACAATGGTGTAAAAATTAAATTTGATAGTGGGCTCATGTATGAAATTGGAAGTCCCCATGCAATTAAAATGGGTAGTGACATGAGTGTAATGACCAATTGTAGTTCTAAAAAATTTGCCAAATAATTGGTTGCAATGTTGATTGTTTTTTTAAGCATAATTTTTTCTTGTGCAAATTTACTGTTGCTGATGAAATTTGAGATATAAATTTTTCCAAAACATTTTTGCAGAACCTTGCACAGGAAGTTGCAGTAGTGCTTGTTTTAAAAGTACTATTTTTTCTGTAATTTGAATCATTCTGCTTTGATGATTGGTTGCATGCATGTCGACAGATTTTAATTGTGTATAAAAAGCAGTGATTAAAAAATCAATAATTTCTTTTGTTTCACGTTCTTTAATTTCAAAGGAATCAATGTTTTTCATAAATTCTTGTGGTTTTTCAAATTTATTTTGCAAAAAAGGTTGTAAAATTTCTTGATAAGAATAATTATTTTGAGTTTGGCTAAATTCTTGCAAAAAACAACGAGATTGAAGTGTTGGTAAAATGTTTTCAGTGCGAGATGCTAAAAAAATAAAAATGTATCCAGGATGTGGTTCTTCAATAGCTTTTAAAAGTCGATTGTTACAATTTGAAGTGAGTTCTTCTGCATGAGAAAAAATAATGAAACGATGCTCTTGTGGTGCAAGCTTAAAACGAACGAGCTGTAAAATTTCATCAATTTGATCAATAGCATAGGATCCTTCTGGTTTTAACCAGTGTATCCATGCATGTTCTTGTTGTTCAATTTGTTTGCAGGTGATGCATTTTCGACAGCCTTGAGCAGGGCATACAATTTTTTGCAAGGATTGTATTATTTGGTCTTCAAGTGTTTGAGTACTGCCAAGCCATAAATGTGCATGATGATGTAAAAGATTTATTGTTTGCATAAGAAATATTGGTAGAGAATTATTTTTTTCATGATATTGTATATCATCAGTTTAACAAAAAAATAAAAAACAAATAGTGATCAACGTTTTTAATAAAATTAGGGACTTTTTATGAGAATAATAAACATTTGTATGTTTATTTTTTTTGCTGTTAGAAATATTGCAGGGTCTGCAGAGCAAAATTCTTTAAGGGTGATTACAGCTCCTGAGTTTGCTTACGGCATAACAATGAAATTTCAAAAAGTTTTAAATGCCATCAGTAATAAAAATCCTTCATGGTCGGACAAATGCCATCAGTTTCGCAGTAAAGATCTCCAAGTGTTTTACGGTGGTTTGCATGAATTTTTATTTTTTGGTGAAAATATAGTAAAAGTTGTTTCGTCTCAAGCCGTCACGCAAGCTGCATTTGAAGATTTAAAGGAATCGTGGTTAAATTTTCCAGAAGACGAATTGCAAAGATTATTAGAAAAAGTATTAGAATCTGGGTTTGATCAAGAAGCTACCATTGGGTTTTTGTCTGACAATATGCTCAAATTGATTGAATCACAAAATCTGTTGTTAGATGCTGCAGATCAAATTAATCAAGAAGAAGAAAAAAAACGAAATTTAATAGAAATCATTGGGCAAGAATTGCATGAAAAGCATTATCAAGATTATTGTTTAAATCGTGTATGCCTTGAAGAAACAAATAAGCGAGCAGTACTTCAAAATAAAAATTTCAGTGAATTGTCTGATATACTGTCTGATAAAAAATTTAAAGACTTTAAAACGCAAATAACGTTTGAAAAATTTATTGATCAATGTAGTCAATCATTGCTCAACAAAGAAAAGTTAGAACGATTGAAAATGATCGAAGATTTTAAAAAATTAATGTTAGAAAAAAAATTCGAATCAACGATTCATGATATAAAAGAAATATCCAGTCAATTTGAGATGCAATTTAATAAATTCTATGAATTATGTGAACGAAAAATCATAAGTTCTTTAGAAAAAGAATTGGCTGATAAAAAATTAAAAGATTTTCGTAAAATGCAATTGAATAATGCTTTGCATTTTAAAAAATTGCTTGAAAAAAAAGCAGAAAGAGATCCTGCAGAAAAGGCTTTGCAAAATGATCATCGAAAAAAATTTCAAAAATCATCTGCAGAGTGGCGATCAATGATGTCTGGATTTTATGCAGAATTAAATCAATTTGATCAAGAATTTGATCAATGGCAAAAAGCCATTGTATTAGTTCAAAGATTTTTACAGCAAAAAATAATCGATCAACAAAAAAAAGAATGTGCTCAATCGTTTCAGGAGTGGACATCTTCAGCAAGGAAGCATCTACATGAGTATCAAACTTGTTTAAAATCGTTTCTTGATGAACATCAAAATGATGTTTTAAAACTAATGGCTGATAATCAGGCACAAAAATCAAACAAAATTTTTACGGCTTCTTTTTTTCAACGATTGTTAACGTTTGCGCAAGAACAAAAAAATAAAAGATTATTGCAACAACAGCAACCTGAGCAGTTGCCGCAGATCAGACAAAATAATCCTTATGGCGAGCCTTTTGATAATCAAGAATACAATGAAGTAAACGCTTCTGTTGTAAATTCGAAATATTTTTATTGGAGAGGGCCTGATGATGTTTTGCATGCTCAGGATGATCAAGGTTATAAATATTTTTGGGATACTTCCTTACAAAAATGGAAATCAGTAACTGACGCTCAAGATAATTTAACACTACAGACAGAAGAAGAAGAGTTGCAGCAGGCTCGTGCTAACGGATGGCCCATTTCAACCATTGAAGAATTAAAAAGAATTCATGAGCTTAATAAAAAAGTTCAAGAAGCTAACCAAAAAATGGCTGAGAAGCGAGAACGAATTGCTCAAGGATTGCAAAAACCTCCACGCCAATTTTTAAATTTCACAAAAAAGTAATAACAGTAGGAATTGCATGAATTATCAACGATCTTTTTATATTTTTTTTGTTGTATTAACTTTTGCCTCTCAAATATTTACATCTGGCAGTTTATTTGAAGAAGTAAAAGCAAAATTTCAGAAATATTTGGAAGATGCAGCTGGGAATGTTGCAGGTTTATTGATTATGCCTCATATTGTAGAAATCAGGGAATTTTATAAAGAAAACTGCGTCTGCCCTGAAGGTGTAGAGTTTAAATTTTTTCAAGAATGCGTTAAAAATAATTTTGAAAAAAAAGTTATTGGACGTGGTATCAAAGTTGTTATGCAATATTATCAAGAAGATCGGCAAGGTATAGTTTCAGATTTCGGCCTTCAATTGCAACATGAAACCCAACAACAAGCAAAAGAAGTGCAAGATGGAATATTAAATTATAACATTTCACCGTTTCATTTAACGCCATCGCCATATTATCAAATATTAATAAATAATATAAAAACTGGTCTTCCAAAAAATCCGTTTGCTGATCAATTGTTATCTTTTGCATCATGTCTTTTTGATTCTATGCCTTTGGATCACAAAAGTCATTTTCCAACTGATTTTATAAAACAATCAGCAATAATTAAAATTTATACAGAATTTCTTAATTTTTTTCAGTTAAAAATTGTATCGAATAATAATGCAAATGAAGTTGAAGCCTTAGATAGATTTTTAGCAGTTTTGCAACATTTATTGCAAAACAATCGATTGCAGGGTTTTTATAAAGTTATTAAAACTGAAAAAATGATTGATTTTGAGGCGAATTCTAAAGTGGCTGAAAAAGTTCTTCCTGACATTGTACATCTTGTTCACGCATTGGAGTTAAAGTCCGTAATGCAAGCAAGATTATTGCGGCAATCCGTTGATCGAGTGAATCCCTCTGACGATTTAAACATTTTTGATCCAAAAGAAAAAATGGAAGGGCGTTTTCTTGAGTGGCAAAAAGAACATGAACAGTTAGAAAAAAGTTTTGATAAAGAGTATGAACAAGCTTTACATGCATTAGAATCAGCAACGTTATGTTTTGAAATAGAGCGTGCAGAGCATACAAAAATTTTAGAAAAATTTGAAACAATGAAAAAAAATTGTTCTCGTGCCCAGCAAGAATTGTTAACCCTTGAGCAAAAAAAATGGAACGATATTTTTGAAAATTTTCAAAAAGAACTGTTGAGTGTTCAAGAAAAAATTCAAAAACGAAGAGAACAAAAAGTTTCGCAGACTGCTCATCAAGTGGTGCAAGATTGTTATCGATTATGGGCAGAATATTTAAAAAAAGTAGAAGATTGCGAAAATGATTTTATTTTAAAATTAAAACAAGATGATCAATTGCAACAAGTTTGTGAAAGCAATCGTTTGATTCAAGAAGTTATTGAGCGTCGGCGTGCAGTAAGGCAATTGCAAGCATCGCAACGCTTTTCAAAAGATTTACTTTTAACCTCGCTTCATGAATCAGCGTCTGAAAATTTAATTTTTGAGCGGGAGGCAGAATTAAATGCAATTCAAAAAGAAGAACAAAACTGTAAAGCTGTGGCAAGCACTCATGAAAAACAACGCACATCGTTGTCTACCGTTCAAAAATTTATGGGATTGGTGCTGAATCGATCGCGCAATGCAAAAAATGAAATCGAAAACATTAAAAAAAATCAAAGGCTTGAAAATTTGCAAACGATGCAGTTAGAAAATGATGCTCAACTTGTTAGGTCGCCTTTGGTTCCTCGATTATCTTTCATGAGCAATAAAAAATTGCCTTTAAAGCCAGAGGGCAATGTTCCCCAAGATTTATTACCCACAAGATTTGTTCATAATCCGTATGAAGCATCTTTAATAAAGCCTGATGATCATCGTGATGATGATGCAAATTATCGTGAAGTTGAGCAAAATTCGAATCATTCAGATAAGTTAGGAAATTTTTGGACTCAAGATGAACATGGAAATTGGTATCATAATGGCTGTCCTGTTTACTTTGATCCGCATACAAATGCTTGGAGCTATTACCCAGTGCAACCAGTTGTGAATCCTGCAATGCATAATGGTCGTAGGGTTGTGTTGCCAGGTTATAATGAAACAATTGCACATAGTGTTGTTTTTCCTGCTTCCCGTTAAGTTTTGAACTCTTGTTTTTATAGCATGAAATTTGATATTTTATTGAGTATAAAAACTTTGCATACCATGCAAGATAAGGGGGAAGTATGAGTGATTGGAGACAAAGTGGCATGCGTCCATTGATTGATCGGCAGCAGGGTTGTCGTCATTGTCCAACATCGCGAGCAATCAAGAAAATGAAAGATGTGATTGTACGTGTTAAAAATAAACTTCAAGAATTGTGGTTGCGTCGAAAAAAAGATTGATAAAATCGTTTAATAATTGAAAAAAACAATCTCCCTTTGTTACAGTGTTTGCTAGGGCAAGCATGATTTCAAAGGGGGATTTTTTATGAAAAACAAATTGATCACGCCAAAATTTATTGTTTCAATTGTCATATTTTTTTTAATTTGCTTTATGGGTTGTGTGCTTGATGTGCATGCAAAGCAATCACAGCTTTTGACAGCTGGTTATGTTCCCGATGAAACGTTTAAAATTAAATTAAAAGCCGTAGAAAATGAAACTGAACGTATGGAGTTTCAAATTTTTTATGGATTTGATGGTGTAAGTGCCTTTGTATTCCCTCAAACAACGTTTCATTTTCCTGCAGGAAAAGAAATTGGACTGGCTGCTCGAAATATTTTAGCAATCAAGTGTGTTAAAGGTTCATATTTGCCAGTTTTTATTCAGGATGGTGGCGTTGCTAGTGGTCAAGCAGAAGATGGATTTGAAGGTCCATTTTTAATTTCAATGTGGTTGCAACAACCCAATGTTTCTGAAGTAAACAAAACTCATATTCGATACATCATTAAAAAAGGCAGCGTTGGAGCAATTGGGGTACGAATTGGTCAAAAAGGTGATTATCGATTAGTGGCGTATGAAGATATTAAATTTTTAGAATAAAGATCTGATTTTGACAGAACTCATTTTTCATGAATAGAATAAACGTAGTTTATTTTTTTTTACAAAGGTGAGTTTATGAAAAAATTATTATTTGCATTGTCATCAATCTCATGGCTTGTTCAAGCAGAAGAAGAAATGGAATCAGTTGGTGAACAAATTGCTGATGCTATGGAAGGTGTAACTTCTGCAGCAAACGAAATGATTTCAAATTTAAGCTGGAAAACAAAATTGATGCTGTATTGGTCGTCAATGTCATCACTTCATAAAATGATTGTTTTTGGTCTTGTTGTCGTTTTAATTTTATGGATTGGCTGTAAATTGATGCATCGTCGCAAAGATTCTTGTTGCCGATAAAAATAACGGGGGTTAAAAAACCCCCGTATTTTTTTGTTACAAAATATTTTGATCCAGTAAAAACTGAAAACAAATTTGACTCCAGCTTTCCATTTGTGGCATTAAAGCAATGCATTCATCGCGCGTTAAAAGTACTCCGCTTTTGTGTTCGTCGTTAATTGAAATTTGATCAGAATCTGCATGAATTAAAATAATAAATCCAAGATGAACTTGACCAACTGGATTTGAATCATCGTTTAAAATACCAATGGTTTCAAACTTTTTTGATCCGTGATAGGTAACTTCTTCTTCAAATTCTCGATTTGCCCAATCAATAATATTATTGTTTGCAATGTCTTCTTGGCGAATGTGGCCACCAATTCCAAGCGAAAATTTACTTGCAAGGCGTTGTTCTGAAGCGCTGCTTTTGCGTTGCATTACAAATAATTTTTTTTCAAACATAAACAGCATGTATGGAATAATTTGTTTGAATGCCGGATCAGTTTCTGCATGCGCACGAGGCATAAAGCAGCCTTGCGTGGTGATTGCTGGAATAAACTTTGAAATTTCTGGATGAATTCCATGCCAAGCTGGATTATTTTGAAATAATGTGTTGCATCGGACAACTAAAATTTCTTCGTCGTAATTTTTTTGGTGTAGGTTATTTGATTGTTGTTGAGGGTTTTGCATGGGATATCCTGATAAAATGTCGTGAGAGTTCACGCACATTACTGCTCTTTTTTTTCCATCGCGTTTAAAAGACTGTCATACCTTAAAAAATTACAGAAAAAAAATCAATCATTTTCTGGTTTGTAAAATTTATTGTATACTAAAAATGTTGCAAAAATCCTTATAAGAACCGCAAAGGTCTGACATGTCGTATAATTTTAAAGATGTTGAAAAAAAATGGCAGCAGCATTGGAGTATGCATCCTTACGGGGTGGTTGATCCAAAAAATAAAGGTAAAAAATATTACTGTCTTGATATGTTTCCGTATCCTTCAGGGTCTGGACTGCATGTTGGTCACTGGCGCGGTTATGTTCTGTCTGATGTGTATGCTCGCATGAAAGTTCTTCAAGGTTACAACGTTTTGCATCCTATGGGTTGGGATGCTTTTGGTTTGCCAGCAGAAAATGCTGCAATTAAAGAAGGATCGCATCCAAAAATTGCAACTGATCGAAACATCGCTACGTTTAAAAAACAATTACAAGCAATTGGTGCAATTTACGATTGGACCAAAGAAGTTAATACGACTGATCCGAATTATTACAAATGGACTCAGTGGATTTTTTTAAAAATGTTTGAACATGGTCTTGCCTATGAATCAATGATGCCTATCAATTGGTGTCCGTCATGTTTGACAGGTCTTGCAAATGAAGAAGTGGTCAATGGCGGTTGTGAACGATGTGGTTCTAAAGTGCAGCCTCGAAAAGTTCGTCAATGGGTTTTAAAGATTACAAAATATGCAGAATCATTATTGAATAATTTAGACAAACTTGAGTGGCCTGAAAAAGTAAAGTTGATGCAAAAAAACTGGATTGGAAAAAGTTCAGGGTTGCTTTTTACGTCTCCTGTTAAAGATTTAAATTTTGATATTCAAACTTTTTCAGCTCATTTTGAAGCTTGTTTTGCAGATACTTTTGTCGTGATTGCTCCTGATCATCCATTGCTTGAAAAACTGTTGCAGGGGATACCGAATCGATCTGAGATTGAGCAAACTTGTCAAAAAATTATTCAAAAGCGTTTAGAAAAAAAATATGAAGATGGTGAAGTAGAAGGTATTTTTACGGGAAGATATATTGTTGATCCTTTGGGTAATGGTGATTTGCCAATTTGGATTGCAAATTATGCTTTAGCTGATTATGGTACCGGAATTGTTAAATGTTCTGCGCATGATCCGCGTGATTTTGCTTTTGCAAAGAAATATAAGATTCCTTTAAAAATTGGGATGTTGCCACCTGTTGTAACGCCAGAAGATCAAAAATATCAAGACCAAGTTGCAAATCAAGAAGTTTGTTTTTCTGACATGGTCAATGGAATTTTGACCACGCCTGTAGCGTTTGTGGGTAAAAAATGCGCTGACATTCGTGAAGAATTTGTTGCGTACATGGTTAAAAATAAATTGGCTCAAGAAAAAATTTCATATCGATTGCGTGATTGGGTTTTCTCTCGTCAGCGATACTGGGGTGAACCAATTCCTTTAATTCATTGTACGGCTTGTGGTGTTGTTCCAGTGCCTGAAAATCAATTACCTGTTCTTTTGCCTGATGTAAAAAAATATGAACCAACTGGAACCGGTGAATCTCCACTTGCAGCAATTGATTCTTGGGTGAATACGACATGTCCAAAGTGTAAAGCTCCAGCAAAGCGAGAAACAAACACAATGCCTCAGTGGGCAGGATCGTGTTGGTATTTCTTGCGTTATCCAAATCCAGATTTGAGCACAGAACCATTTGATAAAAATGATGTAAAATATTGGTTGCCGGTTGATTTGTATGTTGGTGGTGTTGAACATGCAATTTTGCATTTGTTGTATTCTCGTTTTTATGTTCATTTTTTACATGAAATTGGATACTTGCCGTTTGATGAACCGTTTACGCATCTTTTTAATCAAGGGATGGTCTGCAAGCTTTCACAAATTTCAGGCGCTGTTGAAAAAATGTCAAAATCAAAAGGTAACGTTGTTAATCCTGATGAAATTGTGCAGATGTATGGCTCAGATGTTTTGCGTATGTATATGTTATTTATGGGGCCGCCTGAGCTTGATTGTGAATGGCAAGATGCAAGCATTGAAGGAATTAAAAGATTTTCACAACGTTTGATTACTTTTTTAAGTAAACCTGAGACGTTGCTTGCTTCAGGTCAAACACAAAGTTTAGTCGTAACCAAACGTTTGCATAAATTGATTCAAGAAATTACACAGCGCTTAGCGATGTTTAAACCGAATACTGCATTGTCGGCTTTCATGCAATGGGTGAATGATGCTATGGCGGGCAACATGCAGTTAGATGAAAAATCTTTAGAGTCTGTTTTGGTTCTTTATTCAATTTTTGCGCCACATGGTGCATGTGAAATGCTTCAAACAATTTTGAAAAAAGATTTAACTCAATGTACTTGGCCAACATTTGACCCAGAAATGGTGCAAGATGATCAAGTAGTGTATGCAATTCAAGTGAATGGAAAGTTGCGATCAACACTGTCAGCATTAAAAAATGAAGCGCGAGAAACTGTTGAGAAACTTGCTCGTGAAAACATTGCAAAATGGCTGGAAAATAAAATAGTTGTTAAAATTATTTTTGTTCAAGACAGGATGATTAATTTTGTGATTAAAGATTAAAAGTATTGTGTAAAAAACCCTGCCTTTAACGGCAGGGTTTTTTATTTTATTGAGAAATTGAAGTGCCTTGAATATCGCGTAAATTTCGAGCAAGTTTTAATCGCTTTAATTCTTCTTTCATAATTTTGTAATCAGGGCTATTTTTTTTCATGTTCATTAAATCTTGTTCATGGCGTTGTATAATTTTATCAAGAATTGGATTTTTGATCAGTGTTGCCATTGATTCTGATAAAATTACAGAGTGACCATTTACTGGCGTTGTGGCAATTTTTAAATTATTGATTTTTGATAATTCTGATGAATCAGCTGCTGGTAGATGTTTGTCATCTATTTTGAAACTGAAAATTTGTTTTTTTGAAGTAACAATGTTGTTAACGGTATCCAGAAAATTATGATTTTTTTCTTGATAGTTAAGCAGTACCTGATCGCAAGATTGTTTAAATTCTGCGTCAATTGTTTGAAGTTTATTGAGTACCGCTTTTAATTGTTGTTGAATGCTATCATCGTCTACTTGATTTTGTTTGACTAAACGATTTATTTCTTGTTGTTTTTGATGTTGATCTGATTCTGACAAATTACCTTTTGCAATTTGCTTTTTGAGATTTTGAATTTGATCGTCGCGATCTTGCATAGCTCTTTGAATTTTTGCAACATTTTTTAATGTTTCATGCTGTGTTGAACCTTTAAAATTTTTAATTTCTTCACGATATTCTTTTGAAGCGTTTTTTAGTTCATTATTTTGATGAACGTTGTGATTTTTCAGCCATTTTTTGATTTGTGCTAATTGTTCATGAATATCAAGATTAAAAAAGTTTAAAGCTTGGCGTGATGTAAGCAGTTGTCCTTCCGTTAAATGATTCGCATCGCGATGAAAAATATTTTGTAATTCTTTGTCGGTTTTATATTTTTCCACTTTTTCATCATGAGATAGTGCTTTTCGTGGTTTTTCTAATTCTTCTGGGTTGCTGAGTCCAACAACGGTTGGATTGATAATATTCTCATAAGCAATTTTTCCAGGTTCGTGTTGATTAACAGAGTCAAGAAGCATTTGAGTTGCATCATCTTTTTTATGACGAGCAATTAAAGGTATGGCTATCAGGCATAGACACATACTTTGTAATAGTCTATTTTTTAAAAATTTCATAAAAATCTCTTTGAATTTTTGGGTGATAAAAATAACCGGCGAAATCGCCGGTTATGCAGTATTATTTTTTTAAAAAATTAATTTTTTTCCAAATGTTGCTTTTATCAAGACCAAAAACAAGCAAATAAATACCAATTAAAACCATGATAATGTTTAAAAATTCTTGTAAAAATCCTAATTTGCCCAAAGCTCCAAAAACTAAAATAAAACCAAGAACTAAAGCAAGAAAACCTTGTTGAACTGGTGATAGTGTTTTAAAAAATATATGAAACATATTCTCTCCTTTTAAAGAATAAACAAAGCTTATGATTCAGACCATAGAAAAAAAATAGAATATGTTCAAGTTTTTAAAATTGAAAGCCTGTCGTGGGCCAAGAAATATCAAAATTAAAATGATCGTCACGCATTGGTTGATGATGCACCAGAATTTGAACATTGTTGATATTTAATTTTGCATCATGCAATGTTTTGAGCATACTTTCAAGAATCATCATTTTTACAAAAGAACTTGACTGTTTATTTAAAAAATTCTCTTGAAAACAAATAAATGCATCCTGTCCTGAAGGTGACAAAATGACTGACTGCACCATGATCTGTTTATCGATAATGTTTTCTTCTTCAAGCGTTTTTAACCAATTGTTGACCAGTTGCTTAATTGTTTCTGTCAGATCATTGTTTATGATGATTTCTGAAGGCTCTTTTTTTAAAGTGCCATTTTTAAAAATCCATAGTGGTGTTTCTTTGGTTTGAGCAAGCATTGAAGTGTTTTGTAATGTTGTTGTATGTGCAGGCAAGCTGATCATGATCCATGACTCTTGATACAAAAAAAACAACACCCCAATAAACAATAAAATAATACTGAGTAAGGTTAATTTTATAATATTCATGATAGTTTACAGGTCAAAGAATTTATAAAATTAAGTACTGGTCTGATAAGATGATTCCAATCTGTTGGATTTGCAAGTCCAGCTTCAAGATAAATTGCAGGAACTTGAATGCCAACAAAAGGTTTGAAAGGAATTGCAAAAGCCCCATGTGTCATAAAGTTGCGTTGTTGATTTTGTAAAATTTTTAAAAAATCATGGGCTAATTTTTTAGTTGTTGGTAAATGAAGTAAGTGTGATTGATCAATATGAAAAAATTGTAAAGAATTTATTTTTTGCCAAAAATCATTGGGATGATTGCATGCATAAAAAAGTGTTACATGTGTTGGAATCTCAGGTTGAAAGTAAAATCCAATACGAAGATATAAATCAGGTTGTAGTCTGTTTGCAAACAAAGCATTATGCATTGGCTGAATAGTTTCGCCTGGTGTGCGCGTGAGAATAACGCGAACGTTAGGATAATGTTGAATGATTTCATTTTTGAGTTCTTGAACGAACTGTAGTGTTAATCCTCGTTCAAAACTGTCTTGAATTTCTCTTCCGGCGGATTGTGCATCGCCAGCAGGATCAAGCATGATGGTGATTTGTTGTGGAATCATTGTTGAAAAACATAGTATTATTGCAAAAAATGCTACTTTGAAAAATTTTATCGACATGATAATGATTCTGTTAAAAATTGAGAAAGAAATGTTATTCGTTGTTCTTGTTTTGCATTTTTAATACCCATGGCAATTGCTTTAGTCTGTCCAATAAAAATACATAGTTTTTTCGCCCGGGTAATAGCAGTATACATTAAATTTCTTTGAAGTAGCATAAAATGTTGCATAAAAATAGGTATGATAACGGCATCATATTCACTGCCTTGGCTTTTGTGAATTGTGATTGCGTAAGCCAAAACAAGTTCGTTTATTTCGTCAAAGCTGTAGGAAACATGAAATCCATCAAAATCAACCATAAGAATTTGTTCATCTATGTCGATGGCAATAATGGTTCCAATATCCCCGTTAAATATTTTTTTATCATAATTGTTTCGAATTTGCATGACGCGATCTTTGATTCGATAGATTGTTCCCATTGATGTTGCTTGTGGTCCTTGCTTGTCAGGATTGATTAATTGTTGCAAATCATGATTTAATTTTTGCGTGCCAGTTGCGCCACGATTCATAGGAGTTAAAATGCTGACATTGCTTGCATCAATGTTGTGAGCGGGAATTGTTGTGTGAAGAATTTTAGTGATAATATTGAATGCGTTTTCTACATTTTCTTCTTTGATAAAATAAAAATCTTTTTTGCAATCAGGCAGCGTGCTTGAAAAAAATTCACCATGATTAATTTTGTGCGCATTTTGAATGATCATGCTATTTTGTGCTTGTCGAAAAATTTGTGTTAACTTTGTGCAAGAAATTTTTTGACTGTTGATGCAATCTTTTAAAACATTGCCAGGACCAACTGATGGAAGTTGGTCAACATCTCCTAAAAAAACAACATGAGACGCAAGTGATATTGCTTTCAAGAGTGAATGTCCTAAAAAAATATCGATCATGGATGTTTCGTCAACAATTAAAAAATCTGTTTTTAAAGCATTTTGTTCATGATGTGTAAATTTCATTGATGCTGGATCAAATTCAAGCAATCTGTGAATGGTTGTTGCATGTTGTTTTGTGCTTTCCATAAGTCGCTTTGCGGCACGACCCGTTGGAGCAGCAAGTTTGTATTCAAAGTTGTGTTGATTTAAAAGTTTTAACAGCGTTTTGATCAGCGTTGTTTTTCCGGTACCAGGGCCACCGGTAATAATTGATATTTTGCTTGAAAAACATGCCATGATTGCACGTTGTTGGTCGTCGTTGAGTTCAATATCCATATTTGTTTGTAATGATTGATACAAGGTTGCATTAGAAATTTTGTGTTGGATGGGCGCTTCAATCATTTGCAAAATTTTTTGAGCAATTCCTTTTTCGCATCCATACATTGCAGCTAGTCCGACAAAATGTTGTTCTTGATGGCTGATTAATTTTATTTTGTCATTTTGATATAGGTTGATGAGCGATCGTTTCATTTCAGATTGGTGAAGCGCTGGATCAATTTCCAGGAGTTGAAATGTTGTTTCCTTTAATGTTTCAACATTTTGATAAACGTGACCATGATTTGATGCTTGCTTGAGTGAAAATAAAATTCCAGCTTGAATGCGCTGAACAGATCCGGTAGCAAATCCCATATTTTGTGCAATTTTGTCTGCGGTTTTAAATCCAATACCCCACACATCATCAGTTAATCGATAAGGATCTTGAGAAAGTTTTGCAATCGCGTCATGACCATATTTTTTATAAATTTTAGTTGCGTAGGTAGCAGAGGCTCCTTTTTCTTGCAAAAACACCATGATTTTTGCAATGTACTTTTGATCGATCCATGATTGTTTGATGCGCTCAACTCGTTTTTGACCTAATCCAGAAACTAACAATAAATCATCAGGGCGAGTATCAATGATTGTTAATGTTTTTTCACCAAATTGTTGCACAATTTTTTCTGCATAAACTTTTCCAA
Source organism: Candidatus Chromulinivoraceae bacterium (assembly GCA_031972395.1). Lineage (GTDB taxonomy): Bacteria > Babelota > Babeliae > Babelales > Chromulinivoraceae > JACPFN01. Next base: position 21,102 of record DALYET010000004.1, on the reverse strand, counting down.
TACCTTTAATAAATCCAGAACCTAAATATTTTTGAATGCCAAGCGTTGAGGTGGGAAGCGCTGTGGTAAAACTGGTTGCTTGAAATTGTTTCCCAAATTTTGCATGAAAACCCCAAGATCCTTGCAAATGAATTTCTTGACCAGCTTGAATATTGGTAAAAGATCCTGTGACGGTGGTTGGTTCTAATTTTTTGCTGTGTACTATAAAAACCGAAAATCCTGTTTCTTGGTTTGAAAACAGGATTCGATCGATAACGCCAGATATTTGATCAGTGTTCATTTATTTTGTATTTTTTTTAAATTTGCTAATGCATGAGTACAACTTGATCCAAAGTCACCTAAAAAATCAATAAGTTCTGCACAAAATTTGCATAGTTTATAAAATGAATTTATGTCACGCTTGAAAATGTTTTTTTCAGATTCGTTCGTATTTAAATGTGCCCAATAGAGTAAATAAGCATCTTTATTGTTTCGCAGCGTGCATGATTCTTCAATTAATTCAATCATTAATTCTTTTGAATCTTTTGCATTGATTAAAAATTGTTCAACAATGCTTAAAAAATCTGATTGAACTTGCATCATTAAAATGTGCATTATTTCTTTTTGATGTGCTGATAAAACTTTATTTTCTTGAGCGAGCAATGTTTCAATTGCTTGCAAATCATTGATAGAACACATTTTGTTCATAAAATGATACAAAACAGGTTCTTTATATTCAGTGCCAATTTTTTGACTTTGCAAAAATGCAATTGCTTTGTCAGCAGATGTTTTGATGTTGCCATTTAAAAATTCACTGTTAACGACAAGGCAATCTGCATATTCGCCAGGGTATGCAGCAATCAGTTGTTTGGTTGTTTTGTTTATTTGAGGGCTTGAGGTTGTTTTTGTTTCATCAGGTGAGGTAATAACTAATTTAATTGGTAATTTGTTGTTTTGTGCAACATGAAAATCTTTTACATCATGAGCTGGAATTGCGATGTGTGCATGGGTTACGCGATTATCATAACCTTCAAGGCAATAATCACCAACAAATACTGGAATAAGTTCTTTTGTCATTGGATGTTGCGCAAATATTCCAGTTTCAATAATTGAAAAATCAGGATGTTCATAACGATCAAGCAGGCTTTTTTGATGTGTTTTTGCAATGAAGCGTATGACGTTGTCTTTGTGTGCACTGTCAATCATCAAAAATAAATCTGGATGTTCAGGATTAATAATAATAAAAGTTGCTCCGAACAATGCTTCAGGGCGTTTGATGATGGTGTTGAGTTGAAAATCAAGTTTGTGTTTTTTAGAGTTAAAGAGCGTTAATGTGCATGAAGCGCCACGCCACATAAATTTTCCAATGACCAATTCTTTAATTTTTTGTCGTACTTGTAAAATATCAATAATTGCTCGATCAAAAAATCCTGCACTATCTGCAGTTTTGAGCAATTGGTTTAACAATTGAAACGAATGAAGTGACAAAGCAAAGCACAAAAAAGTTAATGATAAAAATAATTTCTTTTTCATAATTTTATATTCCTAATTTTTGATTAGAATTTTCTGTCAAAGGTAAAACCAAGGGTAAAATCATTACCAAGGTTGTTGCCAAAAATACTTACATCTGCCCACATGGTGAACGATAAATCATACGTAGGGGCATGAATTTCATGATGAGCTTTACCAAAGAGTTTTACTTGATAAGCATCTTGCGACATTGAACGATCAATGTCAAAATCTTCAAGTTTTGTGTTTTTTGGAAGAGCAACAAATGTGAAATTTTCTGCAAATTGATACCAAGCGCTATAGCCAGCAGTAAAGTCCCAAGATTTATAAGATGTTTGCAAATTTGATGCAGAAGTAAAAACAAATCCAGGAGAAACGCGCGTGGTAAATACTCGAGGAAATAATAGTTCTGAAAGTCTAGTTTCAAGAAATAACAATTTTGCTTCTTGGTCAGCATCGGTTACGGTTGGAAGTGCGGCATATTCTTCAGAAAAAACACCTAGATCTTTTACATCAAAAAAACGTTTTTGTTCATAGGGAAATATACATTCTAAAGTATACAGTCCGTTAAATTCTAAATTTTCTTTAATTTGCCAATAGGGTGAAACTTTGAAACCAATCATTAATGTTTGATAGTACCCAAGAGGGCATTGCAAAAGGTCTGAAGATAAGTGATCGATAGCCGAGAAAAAATAATCATTTAAAATTGCACCAAGTTGTGGATTTTTGACTGGGCCAAATGGAATTCCTTTTACCAGTTCACATAAATCAAGAATTGGAAATTGATTGGTTGGATCAATATATGTTCCATACAGTCCGCGTGCAAATTGCCAATCGGTTGGAACAAACATAAAAATTCCGCCATCTAAATGTTTGTGCTTTGATGCATGAGTGTAAATTCTGGTTGATAAACTAAGTTCGGTATCACCAAGCCCTACAACGTCAAAAATTAAATGTTGTTTTGCAAAATCATTTTCATTAAATGATCCGGAAAAACCATCAAAAGCAACAAATTGACGACGAAATGTATTTTTTTCTTGTTTGGTGAAATTTAAATTTTTAATCATGTATAAAACGGGAACTTTAAGTTCAAAGTAGGTATATTTATCAATTTTATGATAATAATGCGTTAAAAATCCTAAACGACGTTCTTCAAGTCTGGCATTGGCAAGATCGTTGAGCAAGACTGGATAATTTAAGCCTCGAAGTGGTACAAGGTCAGCAGGAAGGGTTGGAGATCTTAATGCTGCATCAAGCAAGCTAATAAAATTTTTATCTTCAATATTTAAATAAGAACCGATACGAGTACCATCAATATTGTTGACTGATTGAGTGAAATTTTTTCTGCTTGTTTGGTTATAAAATAAATGAAATGTTAATTGACTTTTGCTGTCCATATCTTGATATGAACAAAGTTGAAATTCTGGAAAATTGATAATGTTTCTGGTTCTTGGAAGTGATGTTTTAATGTAAAATTGATTATTTAAAGCTTGAGGAATTCCTGCAGCTGTCAGTAGCGTGTTCCAAGTTGCTGCTTCGCCAGGTTCGCAGGTACGAAGTATTTGTAGCTCTTCATCTGAAACGTTGCTGAGCAAGTTATCAAATTCATCATCATCAAATGTGTATGATTGCATGTTAAAAACATTGAGCGTCATCATACAAAAAAAACTAGTTTTTAGAATTTTTGAAATTTGATTATGTAGTTTTTTGGCCGTCATATTCACCATTTTGCTTAATACAACACATTCATTTTCAATGTTTACCTTACTATATTTTTTACCGTAAGGCAAAACGGTTGCTGATTGGGTAGTCGCGTAGTATGCTTTCGGCAATAGTTTTATATAAAAATATGCAGGAGAAAAAATGAAGCAAGCGCCTGAAAATGTACCAATGATTATTGTTGAAGGAAATGTTGGTGTTGGCAAATCTACTTTTTTAAATTATTTGCATCAGCATTTAAATATTGATGTTGTGTTTGAACCAAATCAGTTATGGCAAAATGTTGATGGTTACAATTTGCTTGAGCAATTTTTTTTAAATCAAAAACGATGGGCGTATACTTGTCAAACGTATATTTTGATGACCAGAATTGATCAAATTCTTGCGCAAATTTGCGATTTAAAAAAAGAATCTTGCTTGATTGAGCGTTCTGTGTATTCTGGTCGATATTGTTTTGCTCAAGTTGCAAAAGAAATTGGACTGATGAATGATTTGGAATGGTCTTTGTATAAAAAATTATGGGATCGTGAAATTGCAAAAGTTGATCAAGTTCCATCAGGATTTATTTATTTAAAAGCATCAGCACAAATTTGTTTAAAGCGCATTGAGCAAAGAGGTCGTTTTGAAGAAAAACCAATTACGCTTGATTATTTAAAGCGTATAGAAGAAAAATATGAAAATTGGTTTATAAAAAAAGAAGGAATTGATGCAAAAATAGCAAATATCCCAGTGTTGGTTTTAGATTTTACTGATGATTTATCAGAAAACCAACGGATGCAAGAACAATATTTAAGTCCGATTAAAATATTTTTAACAAAATTAAAATAAGCGATGATAAGGATTTTTATGAATAAAAAAATAGGCATTTTGATAATATTGTTTGCATTTTTTGCTCATGCGCAACCGCCTATTGTCTTTATTGAAGGAAATATTGGAGCTGGAAAATCAACATTTGTTAAAATTCTGCAAAAATATTTACCAAATCTTATTATTTCTTTAGAGCCGTGTGATGAATGGCAAAATGTGCAAAATTATAATCTTTTGCATGAATTTTATAAAGATCCTGTTTGTTGGGGCTTGTTATTTCAAATTTATGCCAGCATGACTCGCATTCGAAAGCAGCAAAAAGATAGCGCTTGCGCTCAAATAGTTCATATGATGGAGCGTTCTTGGTTTTCTGATCGATATTGTTTTGCTCAGATGCTGCATGATTCTGGAAAAATTGATCACTTGGGTTGGGCTGTGTATGAACAAATGTGGGATTGGTACATGCGCAATACTGATTTACCATTAGGGTTTATTTATTTGCAAGTATCTCCAGAAATTTGTTTGAATCGACTCAAAGAGCGTAATCGTTCAGAAGAGGCAGGGGTGCCGCTTGAATATTTACAAAAACTGCATGAATGCCACGAAAAACTTTTGATTGAAAAAATGATGGATGACAAGGTTGCAAATTTTTCAGTTTTGGTTTTAGATGGAAGCTTAAATTTTAAGGATGATGTGGCTGTGCAAACAGATTTTATACGACAAATTCTTGATTTTTTAAAGATTCGTGGGAATATTGATCTTATCATAGGAAATGATTTAGGCTAATTTCAAAATTGATTCAAATTGAAAAACTAAGGGATAAAAAACATGGATGCAAATATAAGTGCATATGCACAAGCTGCAGTGTATGTAGGTGCTGCCATAGCAATGGGTATTGGGACTGTTGGACCTTCAATTGCACAAGGAATGATTGGCGCAAAAGCTTGTGAAAATGCAGGAAAATATCCTGAGTCATACTCAAAAATTCGCACAATGATGATTATTTCTATGGGTCTTGTTGAGTCGTGTGCTATTTATGTTTTAATTATTGCATTACTTATCATTTATAAATAAAAAAAGTAAAATTTGAGATAATCATGAATTTGCCAGATGTTACGCTGATTTTGCAAATAGCAAATTTTACGATCGCATATTTCATCATGCGCACATTAATATTTGCTCCGGTGCTTCAAATTATTCAAAAGCAAGACTTGTATAAAAAATCATTAGAACAAAATGTTGCAGACGCAAAAGCAGAACAGCATAAAATATTAATTGAACAGAAAGCATCTTGGCAAAAAGCAAAAGAATTATTGTGTTCGCTTATTCCAAAATTTTCACGAATGTCTTTGATTAATCAACAATCGACAGAACAAAAATTATTAGAACCGTCTGTCTTGTCATCTCAAGAAAAAAAAGCTTTGGTTGAAAAACTTTGTGATCAGCTATCGGATGTAAAATTATGATTATTGCTGTTGATACTTTTTTTAATATGATCAACCTTGCTGCTCGCATTGGAATTTTTATTTATCTTGTTAAAAAGTATGTTATTAAAAGCGTTACTCAATCAATGATTCATGAAAAGCAAGATTTGCAATATTTGCAGCAACAGCATGCACAAGTTCAAGAATCTTGTAAAAATATTGAGTCGCAGATGAAACATGACCAAAAAATCTTTTCTGTTCTTCAGTCAAAATTTAAAATTTGGAATCAGCAGCAAGATTTAAAAAAAGCTGAAGAAGTGGAAAAATCTTTGAAACAACAAAAAAACATAGAAATTGCAAATTTAAAAAAAATAAAATATTTGCAACGTCAAAAATGTATTGAAATTGAAGTTCCTGATTTACTTGATCAAGTGGAAAAAAAATTACAAAATCATTTTTATGGTGATATCAATTTGAGTAAAAAATATCAAACAAAAGTGCTTGATGCGCTCGAAAAGTTGCAATAATTATGAGATATTCACAATCAATTATTGCAAAAAAATATGCACAGGCGTACCTGAAAGAATTTGTTGATCAATTGCAATTGTCTGATATTGAATCAATAAAATTAACGATTCGTTTTTTTAAAAGACATCATACATTTATATCACTTTTAAATTTGCTGGTTGATCCTGAAAAAACAAAAAATGTGGTGATTGATGAATTATTTGATCATTTTTCATTACCATTAAGTTTAAAAAAATTGATTGATGTTTTAATTACCCATAAGCGATTAATATTGCTTTCAGATGTTTTGATTGATATTTGCTGTTTATATTTTCAAATAAAAAACATCTTAGAGTTGACTATTTTTACAGCGACACCGCTTGAAAATCATGAATTTGAAAAATTTGAAAGTTTTTTTAAAAAAATTTCTGGCAAAACCATTGTGAGCACTGTTGTGCTTGAACCATCTTTGATTGCAGGCGTTCGGATGCAATCAGATTTGTTTTTATGGGAATATTCCATTGCTGCTCGCTTGCGTAGTTTACGCCAAAAAATGTTGATTGAAGGATAAAATGAATACTCGAGATATAGAATTAGTTTCTTTGCTGCAAAAAGAGTTGCAAGATAAACCAGCACGACAACTTGATCAAATTGGAATTGTGGTTCAAGTGGGTGATGGAATTTGTAAAATTTATGGATTAACTGATGCAGTATATGGTGAACTTGTTGCTTTTGAAGGTGGCAACAAGGGAATTATTTTAAACATGAGTGAAGATTTTGTATCGATTTTTGTTTTGTCGCAATCAATTCATGTGACTGAAGGTGAAGTGGTTAAACGTACTGGTGAAGCGTTAAAAATTCCTGTTGGCGCAAGCATGCTTGGTCGTGTGATTAATGCGCTTGGCGAACCGATTGATGGTTTGGGGGATATTGCAACTTCAGAGTTTCGATATGTTGAACAAGATTGTCCAACCATTATTCAAAGAACTCCTATTTCAGAACCTTTGCAAACAGGAATTTTGGCAATTGATGCGTTAGTTCCGATTGGAAAAGGGCAACGAGAATTGATTGTTGGGAATCGAAATACCGGAAAAACTGCTCTTGCTGTCGATATTATTTTAAATCAAAAAGATAAAAATGTTATTTGTGTTTACGTATCGATTGGTCAGCGTCAAGGAAATTTAGCGCGCTTGGTCAGCAAGTTGGAAGAATATGGTGCTTTGGAATATACTGTTGTGATGAGTGCAGATTCAAGCGAGGCTGTCTTAAATCAATATCTTGCTCCATACGCGGGCACAGCTCTTGCAGAGCATTTTATGTATCAAGGAAAAGATGTTTTAATTGTGTATGACGATTTGACTAATCATGCGGTTGCATATCGTGAAATGTCACTTTTAATGCGTCGAGCGCCAGGACGTGAAGCATATCCTGGAGATGTTTTTTATCTCCATTCCAGACTTTTAGAGCGTTCTGCATGCTTAAAACAAGGTGGTTCTATAACATGTCTTCCAATTATTCAAATTCAAGAAGATGATGTGACGGCATACATTCCAACAAATTTAATTTCAATTACTGATGGTCAATTAGTTTTGGATGCGCAACTTTTCAAACAAGGTATTCGTCCGGCGGTGAGTGTTGAAACGTCAGTGTCTCGCGTTGGTGGTGCTGCACAAACGGCAGCAGTTAAAAAAATGTCAAAAGCTTTACGCTTGGAGCTTGCACAGTACAATGAATTGTTAAGTTTTGCACAATTTGGTACAGAGCTTGATGAAATTTCACAACGACATTTGAATCGTGGTGCTGTAGCAGTTGAAATTTTAAAACAAAATCAATATGTTCATTACTCTTTTGTGGATGAAGCAATTATTTTATTTATGCTCAGACAAAATATTTTAGACAGTATTGCGCTGAAAAATATGTCGATGTTTATTGCACAATGTACCAGTTATGTTCAGGATGTTTATCCTTTGGTGTATGAAGAAATTGCAAAAACAAAAGACATTACCGATGCAACTGCTGAAAAATTAAAAGTTGCAACCTTAGAGTTTGCACAGTTGTTTAAAAAACAAGAATAATTATAACTCGTTTAAATATTTATCAATTCGTTTTAAATGAAAATCTGCATTTTTGATTGAACTTTGCAAATCATGAAATTTTTCATCAAGGACATGTAAATTTTTGGTATGCTCGCTTTGTTTATCTCGAATATCTTTAATCTTTGCAAGAATTGCAGATTCTTGTTCTTTAAGTTGTGCTAATTGGTCATATGCTGTAATTTCATCTTTCCAAGTATTGATTGTTTTGTTTAACTCTTGAATTTTTTCATTGTTTTCATGGTTGCCCAATGTTTTAAATAAAATGCTTTCTGATCGCTGCTCTTCAAGTTTTTTCACTTCCGCTTGAGTATGAACAAGTTCTGTTGAAATATAATCAATGTGCTCAGGCGAAAGTGATTTTTTTGAATATTTTTTTATAATTTCATTTTGTTGATCTTGAATACCGAAAAGAAGGTTTTGTTGATAATCATTTTGTTTTTTTAATTGATTCATAGTTTTGGTGATTTGTTTTTGTTCATCTTCAAGTAATTTTTGTTTTTCTAAAAGTTCTTTTTTCCATTGATCATAGTCAAAATGTTGCTTTGGGCTTAAAGGATTATCTTCAATTTTTGAACCAACGTCTTCAGATTCAAAATAGGTTGTTGCTGGTTGTTCAAGTTTTTTGTCTAAATTTCCTGTTGAATCTGATTTTTGAGTAAATGATTGGCTACTGTTTGATCCTTGTTGTTTTTTCAGTTTTTTTGTAAAACCTCCAAATCGTGAATGAGCGTGCCGCTTTTATCGCTGTTGAACCATAATTTGCTTGATCGATTTTTTTCACGGGCAATTTCTTGATCAATTCGATCAATGTCTGCTTGAGTGCTAAATTGATGATCTTGGGGGCTGACTAAAAGTCGTTGTGTTTCTAATGATAAATTTTTAGCATTTTTTACATATTTTTCTTTGCGTGCATCAACGAGCAATAGTTTGTTTTTATAATTTTCTTCTGCTTTTTGGCGTAGTTGTTGTTCAAATTGGTTTTGTTGTTCTTTTTCATGAAATGATGCTGGAGTTTCTAAAAATACAGGATCTGCCATTTCTGTAAAAATTACATTAAAAAATAGTAAAAACCCGGTAAAAATAAAATAGTTTTTCATAGATTGCCCCAATTTTTTGGTTTTCTGTTTAAAATACTGTTGGATGAGTTATTGTGTAAATAGACTGCTATGTTATAATGATTTTGTATCTGTTCAGATACGTATTTACGATATGTGCCCGTAGCTCAGTTGGATAGAGCAACGGATTTCTAATCCGTAGGTCATTGGTTCGAATCCAATCGGGCACACCAGTCATTCGCTTTGAGCAAATGCCTGGCAAGCCACTCTTTTCAAATGATTTGTTTTTTTAAGTCGTTTTACGACAGAATTATTAGGTCCCAAATAGACGTAATAAAAAGTAGTCCTTAAAAAAAGCAGCTTGCCCTACATTGCGAAGCAATGGATGGGGCACATTCTTCAATTGATTTTTTTAAATTTGTCCCGTTGCGACTAAAATATATTGAGATGTTTAAAATAGTAAAATTTGGTAAGTCGGCTTTCGTCAGGGTATTGACAATCAAGAAGTTGATCATGGTTAAATCTTGAGTGATTTTAAAAAATAACGAAAGTTAAAAATCCTATTGATTTTTTAATTTTTTAAGTGTTATCTTTGGAAAAATTTGTATTTTTTGAGGAGTAACATGAAGAAGATTTTAATTTTTTTATTATTAAGTTTCGATTTTTATGTTCATGCGCAGTTGTTAGTTGTGCAAAAAAATAATAAAGGGGTTTTGGAGCCATTAAGTAATCAAAATATTGAAAAGTATAATGATGAAATATTGAATGTTTTGGTGCATTATACTTGGCCATCATGCATAGCGTATGATTTATCTGATGAT
>DALYET010000004.1:4380-11175 GCA_031972395.1 Candidatus Chromulinivoraceae bacterium | reverse complement strand
AAAAGCAAACTTTTAGCTCCTGTGCAAGGGGCAGAACAAAATTTTGTTAGAAAAAAATTACAAACAATAAATAAAAATTTAGATGTTATATTCCTGCCAACAACTTTGTACGAACTTTTTTACATCAATTCTTATTTGAATGAAATAAAATACAAGTGTGAAGCAAAAACAGCAGGAGAATATTTAACGAATCCTGAATATATAGAACAAAACATTCCAAACATTCTAGAAGATATAGAAGACATTTTAAATCAAGATAAATCGACTGTTCAGCAAGAAATCAAAAATACTGGAATAAAATTATCTCCAGTTCAATATGTTAAACAACAAATTAATGAATTATCTCAGAACTGTAATGAAAAATTATTTGATCAAAACGATGCTTATGGATATCTCAACGTATTAAATCTGCATCAAAAAATCTTTCTGAGCGTGAGCAACCAGCAGACTTTTAAAGGTATACTTGATATAGAAACATTCATATTTGAAAACAGTAAAGATATTAAAAATATGTTAATTCAGAATTTAATAACATTACAAAAAAAGATATCAAAGGATTCAAATATTCAAAAAAATTATCCACTTTTTTATGATTGGATTACTCATCCATCAGGTGAATCAGATATTGATGACTCAGATTCTTTATATTCTTCACGGTATGGATTAACACAAATTATAGAATTTCTGCAACAAGAAGAAAACAATCACATTCTTCAAAAAGCAATTGATATAGAATATGAAGCTGAAAAAACTAATAAAGGATTATTGTTGAGGGGTTCTGATGTTATTAAACCAAATGGATCTTTAGAAATTATAGGAACTACTCAACGTGCGGACGTTACATTAAAAAATCAGGGATTATTTTCCATGTCTTTTGGTGTATCGTTATTTGCAGGTGCGTTTTTTTATATAGACGCTATGGCTTATGCATATTTAACAGAGTTTGGTGGATATGCTCTTTTTATAGATAAATTTCAATATATTGATAATTATAATTCAAATCTTTTTTTAATACCTGGATTGACCATAGAAATGGCTCTTTTTGGTGTTGGAGTATGGTTTCATCCTCGCAGTAAACCGGTAACATTAGATAAATCAAAACATGATGCACCAATAATTGGTATTGTTACTGGTGAGGAGTATACAGATATTATTAAAGATCCCTATGGAATTTTTTTAGTAACGCGAGATCCTTACCGTCAAGCATTTTTATTTTCAAAATTTTTAGTAGAAAATGGAAAAATGATTGGAAATTTAAATATTGATTCGTTGCAAGAAGATGAAAAAATTGGACTCAATATTTTGAAAAATCAAGACAGATATACAGGAGAAAAAGCTTTAGAATTATTGATAAAAAAATATAAACAAAAGAATAAACAGTCAAAAAAATTAAAAACAACATCAATTGCCAAGCTTGTAGATGTTTTGAAAGCGCTTCAATCTGAATCAGGCGTCAAAAAAGATAAAAAAGAAGAAAATTGGGTTAATAAAAACAACCAAAAAGAAAATTCAAAAACAGAATCAATTTTTAAAGTTGTAGATGTTTTAAAAGCGCTTAGACATGCAACAAATTTTAATAAGTAAACGTTATGCCTCATGATCTTGAAGCCATCCATGCATTTTATGCAAAAAGTATCATGATAAACATCATAAAAAAAAGTTGCGCATGTAACTGATTCAATTTAAAATTGCAATGGTTGGGGGTGGCCTTTTCGCTAAATCCTCAACCATTTTTATAATCAGTTTCGCTTTTATGATCAAAAATTTTTTAACTGTACGGATACTAAAGCATTTGCAATTTTGTTAAAAAGATTAATTGAGGATTTTATGCTTAAAAAACGCTGTTTTGGCAATGCACCAGGAAAAGAATTTTATGCTGCTTATCATGATCAAGAGTGGGGTGTGCCAGTGCATGATGATCAATATCTTTTTGAAATGCTTATTCTTGAGGGTGCGCAAGCTGGATTAAGTTGGGAAACTATTTTGAAACGACGTGATGGATATCGTAAAGCATTTTATAATTTTGATGTTGTGCAAGTTTCAAAAATGTCTGATGAACAATTAGAAAAATTATGTGAAAATCCTGAGATTATTAAAAATCGATTAAAAATTTACAGTGTGCGTCAAAATGCTCAAGTTTTTTTAAAAATTCAAAAAGAGTTTGGTTCTTTTGATATTTATTTATGGGGTTTTGTAGAGAATGCTTCAATAGTAAATCATTTTGAAAAATTGTCAGATATTCCTACTTTTAACGCAATAAGTGATGCATTATCAAAAGATTTAAAAAAACGTGGTATGAAATTTGTTGGATCAACTATCATGTATGCTTACATGCAAGCTGTAGGATTGGTACAAGATCATATTGTTGAATGTTGGCGATATGGTCATTGATTTAAAACGCGATACCCCATGATCCTAAAACCATCCAAGCATCGTATGCAAAACGTTTTGGTTTGCTATCAAAGCCATAGGACAAACTTAATAAAAGTCTGTGTGCACATTGTGGTGTTAAAAAAGTATAATGATACACACCATAAAAAGTGTTGCGCATGTAACTGAGTCGATCTAAAATTGCAATGGTTGGAGTGGCTTCTGCGCCAAATCCCCAGCGACCTCCATATCCAGCTTCGCCTCCATGGCCAAGAATGTTTTTTGATTCCACAGCTACTAAAACATCTGCAATGCTTCCGACGGTAAAATTGTATTTATTTTGGTTTTTATCGTATGCCGTTCGTGGAATAAAATAGTTATAACGACTCCCCCAAATAAAATTACAACTTTGCAGTTTGAATACGCCATCAAGTTGTACTCCAACGCCAACTTGTCCGTTTCCAAATCCAACACGTTCTAATGTGTTAATGGCATGTGTTGGAAGACCTAAAAGTCCAGAAACCGTCATACTTGATCTTTCATTATGAAAAATATTTCGTCCAACCGTAAACAAAATGTCATCAGGTTCAATCACATCAACAGTTTTTTTGCAATCAACGGTTTGACCAACATGAGCAACTGCAAAATCAGCACGAAAGAAATTTTTTGTGTAATTATGATTGTAGGTAACAAACCCGCCAGCATAATTTTCACGAATATTAAAATTCTTTGATTTTTGAAAATAGTCAAAAATCAGTGGAGCTAAGCTGTCAGGTTTATTATCTTTTTCCTGTACAATTGGTCGTTGTGTAATTTGTGCAACACGAAAACTGTACACAAGCGATAATGCCATGAGGGCATCATTCAATAAAACTAATCCTATGCAAAAAAATATGAAAATATTCAATTTCATTAATTTTGTTCTTTTGTGCTGTAACCAAGAGCTGGATTAAATTCCTGATATTTTTTAAGCGCCTCTTCTGATTTTGAACTGTTGTCATCGTCTGAATTTGTGTCTGAGTTTTTGCTGAGTGCTTTTTTGACATTATTTAAAGAAGCCATTAATTGTTGGTAAGAGTTGCTGGTTGTAATTTTTTCATGAACAGTGTGCGCAGCATCTTTGGTTGCTTTCAAACCTTTTCTTGCCTGATCTGAAACTTTGTCAAATCCTTGATTGAGCGTTTTATTTAAAGAACTTTCGCGCCCGGATTTGATGGTCTTTGAAATAGAGTCTTTTATTGCATTAAGTTTATTGCTGATATTATTTCGTGTTTCCATACTAATTTTATTTTTTGCAGCATCGCTCATTTTTGATATTTTTTCTCTCAGGCGTTCAGTTAAGCTTTTTGCTTGATTTTTATAAGTTATTGTTTCTAAAAGTGTGGTTGTTTTTGGCAGTAAAGGTTCTATGATGTTTTTAAATTGCGTTTGAATATGTTTTGATAATTCTGCTTCTGTGTGAGCACCAATGTGTCCTGCAGCAAGTCCTGCTTTTGCACCAATGGCAAATTTTTCCATAGTGATGGAAACACCTTCAACCACCATAGCTCCATGTCCTAGCATACAGACGCCAGCAGCTGTTCCTAAAATCCAAAATGCAGCATTGCCAACATTTTTCATGGTTCGTGCATGATCAAGGCTGTTAATATCATGCTTTATTGCTTCCATTGCAGTGTTATATTTTTTTAATTGTTCTATAGATTCATGAAGTGATGCTTGTAACATTTTTTTTAATTGATTAACAATTTCTTTTTGTTCATCGGAAGTTTTTTCAGAAAATTCTGCCGTTAACGTTTCTTTAAATAAATCTTGAGATGGTTCAGGCAGTTGACTTGAATTGCTCAGTCGCATCATATCTTGAAGTGCTGGTACATCGTCATTGTTGATTGTAAAATGTTCTTGAAGTATAGATTGTGTTTGTTCTTCAATTCTTCGAATTAAATTTTCGCGATCGCTAGGTGACATGGTCATAAATTTGTTCATATCGCCAAGTTCAAGCAAACTGTTCCAAGGTTTTTTTTCGCAAAACTCTGGATATGTGTTTTTTAAATCTTCAAATCTTTTCGCTTTTGTTTCAAAATCTTTAAAAATTCTTTCGCGATTTAATTCAAGAATTCTTTTGTTTCGAGTTTGTTCTATTTCTGAGTCTGTTGCAGAATCAGCAGTTGTTTTTTTTGTTAATCGAACCCAAAAGCCTTCATTATCTCGAATTTCTTGAGCGAATTTATCTTCTTTTCCCCAGTTTTCTTTTAAAGTTTTGTCATAAGTTGTTCGTTTTTGCAATTCAAGGGTATCTTCTCGATTATATTCAGTAAAATCCAGTCGAGATGTTTTTGAGCTTTGACGATCTGTTAATATCTCGTTGCTATCAAGTATTCGTGGTTTGCGTTTGGCTCTTAATGATGCTAAACGCTCTTCTTGAATTTTAATTTGCTGCTCAAGATCATTGTTTTCTGAGTCTTGGTCAATTGGATTTTTGAATGTCTCATCAATGGTTGTTATGTATGACGTAAAGATAGATAAAAATAATAACAATCGTTTCACAAGGCACTCCTTTTTTAGGCTTGACGACTTTATTGTTTTCTACAATCTTTTTTTTATTTTTACAATGGAAAGAATCTATATATGATTTTTTATGTTATTTTTCAAAGATTTTGTAAACTGTTTTGCATAGTAAAATTTTGGGGTTTGTTAGGAAATATTTATGAGCAATCACAATGATTTAATGTCAGCAGAAATTGATCAACTTGCAACAGCGCTTGCAAAAGCTCAAGCAGAAATGAATATTGCTGGAAAAAATCAAAAAAATCCATTTTTTAAAAGCAGTTATGCAGATTTTCAAGCAATCATTCAAGCATCACGTCCAGCACTTTGCAAATATGGACTCAGTGTTGTGCAATCACCATGTATTTTGCAAGATTTAGCAAACGGTGGTAGTGAAAATTCATACTTGGTTACCATGTTAATGCATTCTTCAGGACAATGGATTCGATCAATGGCAAAATATAATCCACCAAAAAATGACATTCAAAGTCTTGCAAGCTACAACACTTATTTAAAACGAATGTGTTACGCTTCTTTAGTCGGAGTGGTTGCAGGTGATGACGATGATGGTGAAGCTGCAGTTGCACATACCAGGTCAAATATTTAAATAAAAAAAGGATTAACGTGCAAATGAGTAGGAAGCAAAAAATAAGACTATTTTTTTTATTAAACATGTTTTTTTTGCATCATTGTGTTGATGCGCGCATGGAAAAACCAAAAATTGAGCAAATAAAAAGTGGGAATTTTGCATTGCCATCTTCACAGCAACCAGGACCGTTGCTGAGCTTTGGCCAAAATATGCTTGATCAGCATAATTTACAATTTTTTTGTTATAGCACTGATTTGGTTGGTGAAAATAAAAATTTAACATCAATTATTCCTGAATTTTTGTACGGAATTCGTGATAATTTTTCTGTTTTGTTTGAATTACCAATTGCTTGCGCATTTCAAGTGAATGATGAAACCTATCAAGGATTGCAAGATATTTTAGTGCAACTTGAGTATGCCGTGGTTGATAAAATTTCGTATGATACAACTACGCAAGTAACCTTGGTAGGAAATGTTACGTTTCCTACCGGATCAGAGCCAAGTATTCATCAGCAAAATTTTGGATCATTTAATTTTCATGCAATGACATTTTTTTTAGGAACAACCATCAGCCATATGAATACCAAGTGGTATCCGTTTGTTTCTTTAGGAACTCAAATTACAACGAAAGGTCAAGATACAAAATTAGGAAATCAAATTTTGTATCAAGCTGGACTCAATCGAAATATTTCTTCAGCTCCAGACAAATATATTTTTAATATCATGCTTGAATTTGATGGCACCTTTAAAGAAAAAAATGAAAATAGTGGAGTGATTGATCATAATTCAGGCGGCAATCAAATTCTTTTAGGGCCTTCATGTTGGTTCTCAACAGAGCATTTTACGTTTCAAGCAGGAGTATCATGGGTGGTGTATCAAAATTTAAATGGTACTCAAAATAAAAATAATTATTGTCTTGCAATTGATGTTGGTTATAAATTTTAAATACATTTGATCCGGTTACTGTTTTAAACTGAATTGAATTGCGGGTATTTCAATGCCACAAAGTTTGTAAACATCGTCACCGCGTACTGTTTTTTTCTGCATGAGCATTTCACTTAAAGCAAGAAGTTCTGGTTCATGTTTGGTAATAATTTGAATTGCAGCGTCACGACATTCGTTAATAATTTTTGTAATTTCTGTGTGTAGCTTTGTTGCAATTGCGTCAGGTAAATGGACTTGATTATCAATAAATTCTGCGAATGAAACGTCTTTAAATTCTTGGGTCATTCCATAGTGCATCACCATAGCTGTTGCCAACATTACGAATTTCGTCATCATTAATTTCTCCAT
>DALYET010000004.1:0-4370 GCA_031972395.1 Candidatus Chromulinivoraceae bacterium | reverse complement strand
GCCAATTGTCGTGCTTTCATTAAATCGCAGCTTGCACCAACACCACGACGATGCAAAATTAATTCTTCAGCAACACTTCCAGCAAGGGCAACAATAATTTCTGCGCGTAGTTCTTGTTCATGATATGAATAATATTCTTTGTTATCAACAGCGTAGGTTAAGCCGAGTGCATGACCTCGTGGTGTGATGGTAACTTTGTACAGGGGCGTTGCATCAGGTTGAAACACTCGAGCAAGCGCATGACCAGATTCATGAACTGCAGTTTTCCAAAATTCATCTTCGGTTGCATCCATGCCTTTTGTTTCACGACCTAAAAGCATGTATTCCCAAGCTTGATCAACGTGATCCATGTTTACTGTTGTGTCTCCTGCGCGAATTGCCAAAATTGCAGCTTCGTTGACAAGATTTGCAAGTTCTGCGCCAGAAAAATCTGATGTTGCGCAAGCAATTTTTTCAATATCAATATCGTCTGCTGTTTGTACATTTTTAAAATGTACTTGTAAGATTTTTGCACGATCTTTAATGAATGGCTTTCTGATTTCTACGCTTCGATCAAAACGTCCAGGTCTTAAAAGTGCTTCATCTAAAATATTTGCACGATTGGTCGCGCCAATGATGATGATAGGATTTTCTTGTTGTTCAAAACCATCCATTTCTGCAAGCAATTGATTGAGCGTTTGTGTTCGCTCGGAATCATTACCAAGAACGGAAGCCGTTCGTTTGCTGCCAATGGTATCAATTTCATCAATAAAAATAATGCATGGTGCAAGTTCTTTTGCAATTGCAAACATATGTCGTAATCTGGCAGCACCAATACCACAAATTGCTTCCATGATTTCAGATGCGCTAATGTATAAAAATGGACATTGTGCTTCACCTGCAACAGCACGAGCAAGCAATGTTTTTCCATTTCCTGGAGGCCCTGAAAGCAATACTCCTTTAGGAGCGTGAGCTCCAATAGCAAAAAACTTTTCAGGATTTTTCAAAAAATCTAAAATATCTAAAAGATCTTCTTTTGCAGATTCAAGACCTGCAACATCTTCAAAGGTTGTTTTAATTTCGGAAGGAGCATAAATTCTTACTTTAGATTTTGAAAATTGAGAATAAAGTCCTCCAGATTCTTGTTGTGCCTGACTGTCTTCATCATTTTCTTCTGGATTAAAATAATTGAAAATAGCATCTTTTTTGTAATACGCTAAAGCTAAAGCAGCAAGGCTTGATCCAAAAATAATATGGCGATAATGTTCTGCTTGTTTTTTTAAAGATTCTATGTGATCAGGATATAAATAATACCAAAGCGTTGCACTGAAAGCTGTAAGGGTAAGTTTTGGGTAATCTTGTATTAAAGATTGTAAAGAGCTGGTAGAAATAGTTACATGATCTGTTTTTAGATCGAAAGATTTTTTTGTTGATGATTCTTCAGGAATATTTTTTTTTGTAAAAATGTTTGCATGTAAAAAAATTGTGAAACAAAAAAACAAAAGTTTGAAAATATTTGTTTGTTTTTCAAAAAAATCAGTCATATAAAACTTTCATGAAGTAAGGTGAAATTTAAAAAACTGCTTGTTTTAAAAATAATATAAAAAGAGAGTAAAAACAACGATAATATCTTACTTATAAAAATAGTTCTTTGAAAACAGATTGATTTTTCACATTATCAAACATAAAGTTATGTGGTATGGTACCTCAAACAACTTTGGTAAAGGAATGTTAAGGAACGTGTCAATGAAGTATATAAAATTTGCTATTTTTTGCGCCGTTATCGCACATACCACGATTACACCACTTGATGATTACACGAATCATACTTACATGTTTGTGCGACCAGTTTTTGATTCAATTGGCATTCAACAATCATCTTGGAATAACATTGTTTTTAATAAACAAAAACATGGATCTGCGTTTCAAATTTATCCTATTTTGCAACAAAGTTATCCAAATTTAAATAATCCGGCATATTTTTTCTTTAATGGTTTAAATCAAATTACCATTCAAGCTGGAACAACTTCAACATTTCAAATGCCAGGAACGACTCCTGCTGTTGCGCAGCCACAAGTAAATCCTTCAAGTGCCGCACAAGGGCAAATGTATGTTCCGTCGTTTAATCGAGATATTTTGGGCCAATGGGTTGGCATTGATGCATTGACTGCCGCTCCGTCAACATCTGTTGGATCAGGAGTGAATATGACGCTTGAGCCTTCACAGCGCACAGCGTGTGTTTTGGCAGAATTCAGTCAAGATCTTCATAAGTTTTCAGATATTAGTGTTTTTCAAAATTGGTTTATCAATATTTCTGTTCCTATTACATGGATTGAAAATAATTTAGGAATTCGTGGTGATAAGGCAGCTATTGATGCAATGAACAGTCAAAATTTTACGTTTGTTAAAATGACACCAGGAACTATGGATTCAGTTCGATTAACACAAGTTGCAATTTCTTTGGGAACTCGGTACACCGGAGAACCTGACACGCATGTTATTTCAACAACCGGTGTGATTGTGCCTTTGGTTGAACAAGATTGTAATGGTTCTATTTTTCAACCGGTACAAGGATTTAATTCTCACTTTGGTTTTGACACAACAGCATTATTTCAATTTCCAATTTGTCAAAAAAATGAATATTCAAATTCAAAACTTTTATTTTTCTTCGATTTGCACAATATATTTTTAGCAAGAAATCATCAACTTCGTACGTATGACATTCGCAATAAACCATTTTCGCGATATTTGTTATTGTATGACCGTGCAACCAATCAAACAGTTTCTGCAATGAATGCGTTAACGCTTCGGTCGCGCGTTGAACCATTTGTTGTTACTAATTTTGCAACAGGGCTGCGCATGAAATATAAAGAATCAATTGGTGAAATTGGTTATGAATTATGGGCGCATGGTGCTGAAGTCATAACTCCTGAAAGTAAAGGAGAGTATCATGAAGATACCTGTAATTATTGGGTTGATGATCGATACGGTATTGCATTTATTAACACAGCTGGTCAACTTGCAAAAATTAACAATACAACAGGAGCTGTTGAAGCATTAGCGCCAGGCGAAATTGGACAAACTGCAAGTAACAGTACTATAAATTATGTTGCGGCGCCTGATGGAGAACCAAGTTGCTGTCCAACACCAACGTTTACACAAAAAAATGTTTATTTGCGGCTTGTTGATCTTGATCGATTGTCATGCGCTGCACAACCAACAATTACACATCGTGCATACATGAGTGTTGGTTTTGGAAACAAAGGGAATACTCGCGATTGTTTTGCAAATTTTGGTTTGTTCATTGAAGCTTCGCAAAATAATGCAGCTCTTTGTTTTTGGGGTGGATGGTTTAAAGCAGGAATGACATTTTAAAATTACACGATCATTTATACTGGTGCTCTTTCATAGTAGTTTTTGTTATAAAAAATTAAACATTTATAGGTTCTTGTTATGAGAAAAATTTTGGTTTTGAGTTTTTTGCTATGTGCAAATTTTAGTTTTTCTTCAGATGCTGATAATAGTTCAAATGTGAGTACTCCTAGAACAGAACCGTTTCCTGTTTTTTCAAGAGAAGAATTTCCTATAATTTTGCCAAATGACCAATTTCGCAGAGAAGTGAAAGGTCATAGCAATCAGAGTATGATTATTATGAGCCTTTGTTTAGCGCTTTCTATGGCTTTAATGTCTTGTATTGGTTCAATTCCTGAAGATGTGGTAGATGGTTTTAAACCAGATTGCAATAAACCATTTCTGCCATTTGTAAGCAACTCAAAAGAATATTCAAAACATGAATATAATGCTCAGATTTGTGTTCGAAAAGCTGTTTGTGAAAATACTGGTGGGCATCCATGGGATGTTGCAAAAAACAGAACGGGAATTTTTTTACGCAATCCCAATATCACTGAACCTCAAAGAAACGCTGTAAAAAAATGTTGGCCTATAATTAAAATATATTTGAAATATATATACAACAAAAACACGGCTCGTCAAAACTTCAGAGAGAAAAAAGGTTTTTAATGTTATTCAATTTATAAATTTGAAAAAATCAAAAATTGGTTGTATCGTAGCTGCAATGTTGACGCGACGATAATCATTTTTTGCAAATTCAATATTTTTTGTTACTCTAAATGTAGGTTTTTATTATTCTAATCATATTTTTAGGGGTTTTATGAAAAAATTGTTTTTAAGCTTTATGCTTTGTGCCGCTGGTCTGAAAGCGTCAGAAGATTCATCAGTTGGTAATGGTCCAAAGCGATCACCAGTAAAAATTATTTCAAGAGATGGTCAGCCAGTGCAAGCTGCACCTATGCCATTATCATGTGACGTATTGAATAATAACCCAAGTTGTGACCTATAGTAAACCTATACTGTATCCTAAAATAAAAGTA
>DALYET010000003.1:90990-112754 GCA_031972395.1 Candidatus Chromulinivoraceae bacterium | reverse complement strand
CAGTTGAGCGGAGAGCTCCTGTGCCATGTCGTGCAAAATCAAGCATTGATTGTTCATGTGTTTGACTTAGTTTATTTTTTTCATCTAATTGTTGCTGCCATTCTGAAGTTTTCGAGGATGGTAAGAAGTTTTTTGTATAATCGATCATTTTTTGAGCTTGATCAGCAGTCCTTGGAGCTCTTTTGATAAGTTCGTTAATAAAAGTTATTAGTAAATTGCCAATACGTTTTCCATCTTGTTCGCACCATAACATCATTTGGTCAATTTTTTCTAAATCTTTAAAAATTTCATCGTTAAATTTAGAATTTTTCAAAGAAAATGCTAAAATAGACAAACCTGTATGGCGAGGATCCTCGGTTACATCCATAGTCTCCATAAGCTTTTTAATTTTTTCCCATATTTCATTAGAATTGTTTATTTTGAAACATAAATCGCAAATAATATTTAATGCGTAGATGTGTCCAGATGATTGTGCAGAATCAAAGGCTGTGTCAATCCATTTATTTAATAATTCTTTATCAAAATCTTGATAATTATCATTTAAATATTTCCACATTGCGGATTTATCAAAAAAAATTGAAGTGTCTAAAACTGCTTCAATTAGGACTTTAATGTCGTCGCCTTTGTTAAATAATTTATTATTTATAAAAATGTTTATATATTCTATCATCTTGCGGCTCTCTCCATATTTAAGATAAATTAAAGATGCCATAGTAAGTAAGGAATTTGACATTGTTTTTAAATTGAGCATCTCTTCTGTAATATGAATATCATGATAGTGAGAATCTTCTGCATTCGCCATATTGATAATCATGCTGCCAATATATGATTGCAATGAAAGATTTTCAGAAAGAAGGGTTGCTGGTGCAAATTTTTGTAAACATTCAAAACATTGATTCATTGTTATAGCTGGATGATACCAATATAATTTACTGTAATAATTGTTGGTTTTTGGTTTATCAATAGAAGCTAATCCGCAACTTAACAATGTTGCAAGTTGATTTATATCCTTAAGAAAATAACTATCTGTTTTTTTTATTGAACTTTTATGTTCAACGGAAACGGAAGCATGGCGTTTATGATATAAATCAATTGTAAAGGGAGCTCGATCTTTTGTGAAAAGTTTTAAATTAATTGTTTTATTGTGCTTCATCATTTCTAAATCTGTGTTAATTGACCATGAAAATTTTTCACAAAGTTTTTCAAATTGCTGTACGGCAAAATCTGATTGAAAAATATCTAGGGTTGTATTAATGAGATTTAAATTAAATAGATTATTCATAATAACCACAATGTTTGAAATTGTTGGCATCAATTCAAAGCATGTTAAATTATAATTTTGTGGTACTAAAAGATATTGTTCTTTGTCAATATTTACCACATTGCATTGGTAGGATTGATTGTTAATAAAAATTTCTTGTATGGGCAATTGCGAATCAAATGATGGTACAGGGATTGCTCCTGCATATTCATCAGTAATTGGAATTGAGATACCTGTTTGAGAGATGCCAACATTGTTGTATGCGGCGCCAACGATGTTTTCAACTAAAACAACCCAATCATCGTGAACATTAATATTATCTACTTCTGCAGGATTATGGTTTAATTTTTTTTGATAAAATGCTGTAAGCTCAGGACTTATCGAAATATTGTTTAATGATGCTCCCAAATGGTTTTTTACTGCATCATACGTTGCAATATTTGCTAAGTTAAGCATTGTTGCTTCCATGCAATCTGCAAATCGATATGTGTTATAATTGACCATGACATTGCTTGCCATTTTGGGTAATTTTGCAGCATATTTATTTTGATATATTGCAGTACACACAAAATCAGCAAACTCTAAAAATGGTGTATTATCAATGGTAAAATTGACTATTTCAGGAATCATAGCAATATCGGTAGGAGTAAACATTTCATCAGATATTTTTACAGGTTTTCCTTCAAATCCAGTAAAGTATAATTCTAAGTCAGCTTTCGTAGTGCTTTTGCAAAGCATAAAGCCTAAAAGTACTTGTTGTGTAATATATAATGGGTCCTTTTGGTTTTGAATAAATTCTTGTAAAGATGCAGTTAAAGCTTTTGCAAAAGGCCTAAAATCTTTTGCTTTAAAGTCTTTATTTGAAGGATCTTTAAGCTGTAATGTGACTAAAAAATCTTCCATTGATTTTAAAAATGCATCATCATATATTTTTGCATCATGAACTTTGCGAAGAATTTGTCCAATGATCTTTGGCGTAAATTGACTGACAGGGTTATTTACAGCGCGTGTTAATGTAAGAGTTCCTCCTGCGATGTGAAACATTTGTAATACTAAATCTTGAATAGGCGCATTTTTTCGTTCAGCCATCATGCTTAAAAGTTGTTCTTTATTTAAATTTATGAATGCCTTTTTTTTAGAATTCTGAACAATTGGCATATTTTCTTTGTTTTGTTGTTTTGCAGATAATGTATACCATTGTTGTGCTAAATCATTCTCTATAATTGCAAGACCCCAGAATGGAGCATAATTGGTATTTGCTAAAACATTATGTGTTCCCTTTAAAAATCGGGGATTAATGCTAAGAGGTTTGCTTGCGTGCATGGCCAGTGATTGATTACTTATTAGAAAACAAAAAATTATTGAATATTGAATATTTAAGTGTAACTTCATAATCTTTCCATTTTTAATTTTAGGCGATTTAAGACTTTATTTTTTTAAAAATTATTAAAACAAATATTTAGGTTATATTGCAATATTTAATAAACATTTTTTAATGCATCATTTCGTAATTGTTGAATGAATGGTTTATTTGCAAGCAGTGATCCAAAATAAACAAAAAATTCTTCATCATTCCAAATAATTTTATCACCATTTTTAATAAAATTGCATGATTTTCCCATGCGTTCTTGAAATGAAACAATGCGAACTTTATGATCATCAGCGTAGGTTGATTCTAAAATTTGATCATTGCCTAGGTAAATCATTACATGGTCCATGCGTGTTGAATGTTTCGTGATTGAAACAAAATAAATAAAATCACAGGGTTGCAGATCAGCACAATGTAAAATTTTTTCAGATTTTAAAAATTGTTCATGCGACATTCGAGGAATTTGAAGTCCATGAGCTAAAAAGCTTAAATGAACCAGTGCAGAACAATCAACGCTTGAAATTTCAAAATCATCGCATTGGCTGCTTCTGCCGCCCCAAGAGTACCAATCGCCAATAAATTGTTGAGCTGTTGCAAGAATGTTTGCTCGAAGTTGCATTTCAGATTCCTGGACTGCAGAATGTATTTCATAGGTGTCAGCACAATTGATAAAAGCTGTTTTTTGATTGGGTAGAATAACTTTGAATTGCTCATCTTTTTTTTCAACAGCATACAAGCGTGTGCCCAGCGAAAGCGTCATAACTTTTTGGTGGTATTGATCAAACAGCGGTGCAAGTTTTTTGTGAATCACAATATTGTGTGGCAAAAAATTTGAAACCTCAATTAAATCTTTTGCCTGAATCCAGCCAGGAAATCCATGCCAACCAACAGAGTCTTGAAAAAATGCTTGTTGCATCGTGCTTACAAAATACCATTGTTGATTTTGGTCATCAATACATTGCTCATGAGCAATAACATGTTCACCCAGAAGAATTTGAGTGATTTGTTGCGGGTTGATGACGTCTGATGTTGGAAGATTGATGTTTGGTTGTGTCTGAGGTTGGTATAAAAGATTTGCAACAGGATGAATGACGGTCATTAATTGTTGGTTCATACATTTTGAATGTAGAAAAACAGTGATGAAAAATAATGTAATTTGTTTGAGGTTTGACATAATTTTTCCTTTTTTGAAATCGATAATTTTTAAAATATGCAAAAAAATCTATTTCTGTAAACTATTTACTTTATGGGGTTTGATACTGTAATCACAGGATGAAATGAAGTATGTAAAAAGAAGGGGGATTCATGCAACATTTTGAAGAAATGTTAGATATTGTTGATTTGAATGATCAAGTTATTCAATCCTTGCCTCGAGCTGTGGTCTATGAAAAAAATCTTTGTTCTCAAATGCGTTCAATTTGGCTGATTATTAAAAATGAGCAAGGACAGTTTTGGATTCCTCGCAGAAGTTGGAATCTACCACAACTGCCAGGGTATCTTGATGGATCTGTGGTGGGACATGTGCAAGCGGGTGAAACGTATGAGCAAGCGTTAATTCGCGAATCTTCTGAAGAAATTGGTCATGATTTAACGGGAATTTCTTATAAATTTTTAGGTAAATTGACACCGCATCAACATCAATCATTTTGTTTTGCATCAGTCTATGAATGCGTCATGCAACAAGAACCTTTGCATTGGAATCGTGACGATATTTGTGAATGGTTTTGGATGAGTCCTGAAGAAATTTTGATGCGCTATGAACAAGGTGAAAAAATAAAAGATACGTTACCTATTATTTTAAAACAGTTTTATATACGATAAAAATATGAAAAAAATCATTGTTATTGGTGCTTCGGCTGCATCAATTGCTTTCATTTCAAAATTGCGATCTTTTGATCAAAGTTCCCAGATCGTTTGTTTTTCTGGTGAAGCTTTTTTGCCCTATAATCGTTGCTTTTTAGCAGATTTTTTAACAGGTGATCAAAATCAAACAGAATTGCAGCTAAAACCCGAAGATTTTTTTCAAAAAAACAATGTTGATTTGAGATTGAATACTTGGGTGACCAGCATGAACCTTCAAAAAAAACAGGTCTGTGTGGGTGATGTATCATTTGATTTTGATTATCTTTTTTTAGGCATGGGATGTCGGCCATTGGTTCCTAATTTTTTACAAAATGTTCGTCCACAAGGTGTATTTACCTTTCATACGTTGCAAGATATTCATCAAATTCAAAATTATATTGCTGACTATAAACCCAAATCAGCAGTGGTTGTTGGTGCTGGTTTAAATGGCATTGAAGCTGCAAGTTCTTTGGTGGATTTCAATATTGAAGTTACCCTTGTGGAAGCAGCTTTAATGGTTTTGCCAGGGCGTGTTGATCAAGCTATTTCCGGATGGTTACTTGAAAAAATGAAGCAAAAAAATGTCACGGTGGTGCTAGGGCAAAAAGTTGTGAATTGTGTTCAAGAAAATGATCAAGTTCAAGCAGTCATCTTGGATAATGGTATGAAAGTTGATGCTGACATAATCATAATTGCTGCAGGGTCAGTGGTAAATTCTGATTTGCTTGAACAATCAGGCATTGTGATGGTCAACAGGTCAATCATCGTGGATAATCATTTAAAAACGAATTTTGAGTATGTTTTTGCCGCAGGAGATTTGTGTGCAGTTCCTGATATGACTTCAAAAACATTACAACGAAGTACAACCTGGTCTGATGCTATGCTGCAGGGATTATGTGCAGCAACAAATTTGAGTGAGAATCCTCGCGCTTATTCGGGATATGTTGGATTGCAAGATTCATATTTTTTTGAAGTTGACTTTTATGCTTGTGGACAAACAACAGGATTTCAAGCTCCTGTTCAAGTAGTTCAAAAAATTCAAGATAAATTTGCTCAGGCTTTTTACATTCAAAATGATTCCTTAATAGGCTTTGTTTTGATTGGAGATAGTTTGAAGTTAGCAGAGTATAAAATGTGGTACATGACCAAAAAATTAGTTTCAGCTTCTGATTTTAATTGAGGTTTTTTGTTATTTTATCTTAATCTGATAAACTTTTCTTAGAAAATTTAATTACAAAAAAATTATGATGGAAATTTTTCGTATGAAAAAAATAATGTTTTTTTTGATCGTTGTAGGGATGTATGGTTTCAATATGGCTTCAGATCGAAATGATGGATTTAAAACCCCACCGCGAAGACCTAATACAACATTGCAAGAATTAGATGCGCAACTTAAAAAAAAACGGGATATAGAAAGAGCTCCCAGACGAGTAGGTTTGCTTGGGCCTGCAGTCCATCTAAGATTTCCTTTGGCTGGGCCAGAGAGTGCAGAAGTGCCTTCTGGTGGATTTGATCATCGAGCTGATACGGATAATTGTCCTGATTAATTTTTTAAAAAAATAAAAAAGTTTATAAATGTTAAAAAAAGCCTTCGTTTTTAAAACGAAGGCTTTTTTGTTCTTAAAATCTTATTTTTTTAAATTCTTGTTATTTGATCGTGGTTTTGAGTAGATTATACATTGAAATTATCGCTGAAGGGGGGCTTTGTGAAGCGATTTATGATTGGTGTTATTTTTTATTCGCATACCGTGCAAACAATTTTTTTACCAAGTATTTTTTCTGATCAAGAAATTGCGCGTCGTGTTGATGCGCAACGTCGATTAGAAAGACAAGTTTTTTTATGCAAAAAAGAACAGCCGTTAGTTTTTTTATATTTTTTTAAAACAATGGCTCGGCAGAATCAAAATGCTTGGCAAGAATATATTCAAAAATTTTCAAACACTCAAAATGCTTGCGATCGACAAAAAAATTTAGAACAAATGGCAGCATGGATGATACAAAACATCAAACCTGTAACATTGCAAAAAAAATTAGATGACTTTATAGAGCAGCAAGAACAAAAAATAATATGGCTTTTAAAGCATGGCATTCATGTGCCGGAGTATCAAAGAAAAGTGATTCGAAGCATAGAGCAATTTAAAAAATTTAAAGTAAAAAATTTTGATAATTCATAAATCTAAAAATGGGAGGTTGCAATGAAATTTTTAAAATCTTTTGTGTTGATCCAAATTTTAACATGCACTTTGATTCAAGCAGAAATGGTACCGATGAAAAAGTATGAAAATGAAATTGTTGATATTTCTGAAATTGCTAGCGCATCAAGTTATACATTAGTTTTTTCATGCACGCAAAAAAATCCAATTGTGGTGTATGCACCCGATAATTTTTCAGAAAGCCAAGAGCGTCAAATTCATCGATATTTATTGCCCAATACAACGTTATCCGAAACGATAGATCATGATTTTGCAACGGTGCAGCAAGATGGGCATCATGTGCAAGTTTTGCTTTTTGGTCAGTTGCTTTTACAAACAGTTGGTGACTATAAAGCAAATTTTATGGTGAGTGTGAAATAAGTTATTATTTTTTTAAAAAAAAGATCTTTGTTTTGGTATGGGCAAAGATCTTTTTTGTGTTAAACTGTCTGCACGTTTACACAATCTTTTTTTTGTAGCATAGATAAAGGTACATGTCGTACCAATAAAATAATGAAATTTAAAACCTATGAATGTTGTTCACGAACAAGTTTGGCAAGATTTTTTAAAAATTATTAAAGAAGAGGTTGGATCTCGTGTTGTTGAAACATGGATTAAAGCCGTAACCTTTTCTCATTTTGATATTGTTAATCGCAATTTATATGTTTGCGTGCCAAATATGTTTGTAAAAAATTGGGTTGAAGTTCATTATAAAGATCTTTTTTCTAAACATTTAAAAAGATTGTTAGGTGTTGAACAATTGACGATTCATTTTACGGTTCAAAATAGTACAATTCCAACGATTTTGCAGCATAGTGAATCTTCAAAAGTATTACCAGCAATTCAAGAACCAGTTCGTAAAAAAAAGAATGAATTGGTAAGAAAAGCAGTTC
Organism: Candidatus Chromulinivoraceae bacterium; assembly: GCA_031972395.1. GTDB lineage: Bacteria > Babelota > Babeliae > Babelales > Chromulinivoraceae > JACPFN01. The sequence continues at coordinate 105,197 of DALYET010000003.1, read as the reverse complement.
ATAATTCTCAATTTGTTTGTACAAAATTAAATCCAATGTATACCTTTGAAACTTTTGTGGTTGGGGATAATAATCAATTTGCTCATGCTTCAGCGCAAGCAGTTGCTGGAAAAATTGGTCGTTTGTATAATCCTTTACTTTTATATGGAGGTTCAGGGCTTGGCAAAACTCATTTGCTGCACGCTATTGGAAATCAAGTTCTTCAGACGCATAGTGGTATGAATGTTTTATATCAAACTGCCGATCGTTTTATTTCAGAATTTATTCATGCAATCAGGTTTGACAGTGTTGCGAAATTTCAAGCAACGTATAAAGAAGTTGATGTTTTGTTAGTTGATGATATTCAATTCATGGTGAATAAAGAGCAAACGCAAGAAGTATTTTTTCATATTTTTAATAATTTGTATGAATCGAATAAACAAATTGTGCTGTCGTGTGATACACTTCCTCGATACCTTGGAGGACTTGCTGATCGATTAAAATCTAGGCTTGAATGGGGACTGATTGCAGATGTGCAAATTCCTCAGTTGGAAACTAAAATTGCAATTTTAAAACGTAAAGCATTTTTACAAGGTGAATCGCTCGATGAATCAGTTGCTCAATTTATTGCTCAGCAAAATATTTACAGTGTTCGAGAGCTTGAAGGAGCACTTATTCGTGTTCTTGCTTATGCATCACTGACGGGTCAATTGATAACTATTGACTTAGTGCGTAAAGTTTTGGGTACCTCGTATGAACAAAAATCGGTTGTAAGCCAAGTTGATTTTGCAACAATTGTGAATCTTATCAAAAAACATTTATCGTATGATTTATCAATGCTTCGATCAAAAGATCGCAGTAAAGGTGTAAATCATGCTCGACAATTAGCTATGTATTTGATGAAGCAGTATACAAATAAATCATTTCGAGAAATTGGTGAATTTTTGGATCGAAAAGATCATACAACGATTACTCATGCTGTGCAAAAAATTACAGCATTAAAGGCTTGCGATGAAAAGTTAGCATTTTTTTTAAGAACACTTGAAGAAGAACTTGGATAATCTTTTAACAAAACGTTGCGTGTTCAAGTCTTTCTTTTTTATTTCGATACACAATGTTGCAAAAACCTTTGCCGGCAAGTTCTAAAATCCAGCCACTATATTTTTTAGCTTTCATGCTTCGATTCAGCCCTACCATTAATCGAAAATCTTCAGTGTCGAGCAGTACATAGTTATGAGTGCCTTTTTCAATGACAATATTGCCAGAATGTGGATCGATTAAAAATCCAGTATCAGTTGCAATTTTCATTGAAAGACGATTGAGCTCTGCTTGAGGTTGTTTTGATTCTGTTTCAATAAAATCTGAGATGGTTGCATAAATACTTGGTAAATACATTGTTTCTTGGCATCCATGACAATTCCATTCAATTTTTAAATCATAATTTTTACGCGGCTTCCAAAACCATTTTCGTGGGAATTGTAAAGATTTTAGGTAAAAAGGATTATAGCTGAGCATGTTTTTGATGCGTTCTAAATTTGGAATGCGGGTAAAATTTGATAAATGTCGTAAATTTCCACCAACGACAAATCGACCCATAGCTTCAATGCTTTTTGATGTAAATGGTTGAACTATGGTGTGAGGATGTTCTATCGAAAGTTTTAAAACAAACGGATAATTTTTATACTTTACGATAATTAATCCTGATAATGTTTTGTAGCTGAAATCTTGGTCTTTTAGTATTTTAAAATGAGTGAATTTTTTTTGACCAACTTTGATTTCTTCAACAAATTCTTGAGCTAGTTTTGATAATGTTGTTCCAGAAACGCTACCGGTTCCATTACGAAATTGAATAACTTCTTCAGGTAGCAAATGCTGATTGAAATATTGCTGATTAAAACCATTTTTAATAGGGTTGAGTCGCAAATAAGACTGCCCTTGCTTTAAATGATAATGTTTTTTTACTTTTTTTTGTTTTTTTAATGATTTATAGCTTTTTGCTGAAATCCAGGTTTGAGCATATTCAGGATCAGTTGACGATACTATGATGTTTGGAATAGTGATATCTTCTGGTCTTCGAGGATTGCGACTTTGACTTATGTTTGAAGTGAGCAGAAACAAGAGAAAAAAAAGATGTGTCTTTTGAGCCAGGGCTTTATTCATACCGTTTTTGTCTTTCGTAAAGATGCTTACAGTATAGCATTTCCTCTGGTTTTCTGCAAATTGCAGCGTTTATAGAGCTTGATTATTTGTTAAGGCGATTGAAGCGCTTTTTTTGCTTATTTTTGACAAGAACTCTTTGTTGTGTTTGTCTTGGTGTGCTAGAAAATCAATAACATGCGTTAAAACTTAATAATTGTACGTAAGGATGGGGCACATGGTTGATAATCGTAATGCCGAAAATCACAAAAAGTTGCTGATAAAGTTCAGTGATTTTTCTAAAAACATGACACAAAACCATCATCTTGAAAACTTATCAGAATTTGTTTTGCATGATGTTTGTGGATTGGATCAGTTTCAGGTTCCAAAAGCTGCATATTTGGTTAACAATCCTGATTTTACCTGTTTAAAAGGGGTTGCTGGATATCATAGTCAAGAATCTTTTAGGTCTGGCGACTTGTGGTCAAATCAAAAAGCTTTTACCTCTCATATGAAAAATGCACATTTTAATCAAAAAGTTCGATTAGTTCAAGATAACGCTTTGGTTTTAAATGGGGCAAAATCTGATCAGGTAAGAATATTTGGGATTGCGGATCAGCTTGAAATAACTGATCCAGTGTATCATACTTGGAAAATGAAGCATGATAATCAGGGGGTTTTGATTTTTCAAAAGCCACAAGATTTTAGTATGGGTGATGAGCATTTCTTACAATTTTTGTATATGCTCTCATTTTGTCCCATTTTTTAATAGAAATCTTGTTTTAGCCCTATCAGATTCGATATTCTATAAATAGAAGAAATATTGTAAAAAAGGGGAGAATCTGGATCATGGGGAAAAAAAACGCTTCAGCTCGTATTAAAAATAAAGTCAAAAAAATGATCGCTCGATCAATTGCTCAAATGGAAAAAACAGTTCGTCACGATCGTCATTCTTTTAAAGCTCGACATCATACAAAGAGCAAATAAAACTTAATTTTTTAAGCTACCTTTGGTGCTCGGGCAACTGGCATTATTGGGGCTATTTTTGGTTCAACAGGTTGTATTGGTGATACAGCTTTGGGTTCAACTTCATGAATTGGCATTGGTGCAACATGAGGTGCGACTGAATGAATAGCTTCTGGTTCTTCAGCGTGAGTTGGCATGGCATCTGTATGTTCTGGAGTAGAATTTTTCTTTTTTTCAATGGTTTGAGTTGCACAAGAATCTTTTTTGCAGCATCCGCACCAATCGCATCCTGAAAGAATCATGATAAAAAATCCTGCAAAAAGTATTGAAATCGTTGTTATTTTTTTATTCATTTTTAAATCCTTTTTTAAGAGCTTTTTAAGGTTTCAATAATTTTAATTTTTGAAATGTTTTTTGTTGCAAACCAGCAAGCAACTATGCTTATCAAAATTGTTAGCATAAAAATAACACAAAAAATAAACAGATCAAGTTGAATTGGTAAATACTCAGAATCGTAAATATTATCAGGTAATTTTATAAAAGGATAACGTTGCAACATGATCCCAAAAAACCACGCGATCAAAAGACCAAAAAGACTTGCAATTGATGCAATGATCATACTCATGCTTAAAAATATTTTTTTTATTGCTTGTTGCTTCATGCCAAAACAAAGAAGAATTGCTATGTCTCGTTTTTTTTGTGTAATGTACATGCTGATCAGTGACATAATGTTCATACTTGCTACAAAAACAATAAGCATCAAAATTAAGATCATGGCATATTTTTCTAATTTTAAGGCTGAAAGAAGTGTTGGATATAAATCTTTCCATGAATAAATATCCTCTTTAAATATTGTTTTTAATGTTTGAAGCGCCTTTTGCTCATGTTTTAAATTTTTCAATTTGATGTGTAGTTGATCAATTGGATGATTGGAAAATATTTGATCAAAAAAATCTTGATGACAAAAAAGCATAGAATTATCAAGGTCTTCAATGCCTGTTTTAAAAATTCCGGCTACCGTTGCAATGTGATGTGAAAATGTCATGCATAGATTTAATGATGATTCCTTGGGGCATAAAATAAAAATTTCATCATCAAGGCAAATTTCTAGATTTTCAGCAATGTTTGATCCTAAAAGAATCTGAGAACCTTGTATTAAATCTTCAAGTTTGCTATTTTTTGGGCTAATAATTTTTTGTGAAATGTTGCTGACATGTGTTGCATCTTGAGGAATCATTGAACGAATCATGAGCATGCACGGCGTTTGATCAAGTTCTGGATTACATAAAAGTGCTTGATGGTATTTTTCAGGTGCTGTGTGTGCAATGTGCAATTTTGGATCAAGCAGTATTTCTTGAATCTGTTTTTCATCCATTGTTTGATCGTGCATGTTTAAAATTAAATCTGGATAAATTGATTGCATTTTTTTGTGCGTTGCTTGTTCAAATCCATTCATAATTGAAACGACTAAAGCTAGGCAGCAAGTTGCAATTAAAATTCCGATAAAACATATTTTAATCATGAGTTTTATAGTTGCTTCATGATGTTTCGTGAACAAGTAACGAAATGCTAAATGTAAAAAATTTTTACGCATCAAATTCTCTTGTCAATTATTTTTCTTTCATATACGTTATGCATGTATTTTATCACAATGAAAAAGTTAAAAACAGGATGGAGTTTGGTATGAAGATTCGATCTGTACACCAATGGTTAAAAATAGTAATTCTTGTTCAATCTATAGTATTTTTAAGTGGCTGTAACAAATTAATTGATTGGGGACAGAAGAATTTTGAACAAACAAAACGTTATTCTCAAGAATACGAAAAAGCTGCTCAAGCATTTTTACGATCAACATTTGTTTATACAGAATTTACGATGGCAGCAACGTTTGATGCCATTTTTTTAACTGATCAAATGCGCATGTTGTATGCTGACTATCATAAAATTTTTCATGATATTAGTGAAGAGCAAACAGCTCTTTTAAAGCAACGACTGATCAATGAAAATAAATATTTTGTTTCGTTTTATTTGATTGGTAATCAAAAAGAACATTTGTATGATTCTGGTAAAGCTTTGTTTACGGGAGTATATAAAAAATTTCCAGATTTTTTAGGCGCAAAAGATTCTGCCTGGAGTGTTTCAATGATTGTTGGAAATAAAACGTATGTTCCAGAGTCGGTACGGTTTGTTGATTTACCTATGGAATATAGAAATTTTTTTGGAATGCGTTTAAATCAATTCAATTCAACGTATTTAGTTCGTTTTGCAGCTCAAGATAAACATGGTAAACAAATTTTTGATCCGTTTAAAAAATATACCGTAACGCTTCGCATCAAATCTCCAATTTTTGATTCTGATGCTATGGTGTGGAAAGGTATTGTGTATTCAAGGCATGCATAAAAAAAAGGCTCGCAAATGTGCGAGCCTTTTTTACAATTTAATGAATTAAACTTTTCCAAGTGTATCGATCAATAGTTGTATTTTGTATTAATTCAGCAACAATTTTTTCAAGAAGATCTTGATGTTGTTTGAGTAATTCAAAAATTTGTTTTTCGTATTGATCTTTGATTGCAATTGCTTGAGCTTTTAATTTATCATCAACTTTTTCACCATTGCTGATCATGCTATAAATGATGTGCATTGCTTCAGCGCGATCGTGTTTGTTGCATTGAGCATAAGAATCATTTAAAAGAAGCTGGAGTGCTGCGCTACCTGCAAGAAGCGCCATGCATTCTTTTTCTTGTTCAGCGTTACTCAAAAGTTCTTGATGTGAGGTGTTAGATTTTGTAAATACTTCACCCAATTTGAGTCGTTGTTCTTTTTTATGATCGATTAATTTGTCATTTTCAGAAGTTTTTTCAGCTTTTGAGTCAATAACAAGTCCAACGTTGGTAGTTTGAATTTCTTTAATTACAGGATTAATCGTGATTTTTACAACTTCTTGAGTCGTTTGTAAAATATGTCGAGCTGCTGCTTTTCCAGCTTGATAGATTGCTGTAATTTTTCGTTCAGAGTCAGACATTGCGGTTGAAGGTTGAATTTTTCGAACTTCAGAATCTAATGTTTTTTCAAAGTCTGCTTGTGTTACTTGACGAGTTTCAATAGAAGAAAGAATGTAAGCTTCAGTAATGATTCGCTTTAAATTGTTGTATGAGCAGCCTTCAGTTTCTTGCGCAATATAATCAATAAATTCAGGTTCTAAGTGAATGCAACGTTTTGCTAATTGTTTTTCAAAATATATTTTACGATCTTTATATTTTGGATATTCAATGTGAATAATTTTTCCAAATCGTCCATCAACAAGCAATGCTTTATCAAGTTGTTCAGGTCTGTTGGTTGCGCCAATGACAATCATTTGTTTGGTTGCCATATCAATCCCTTGCATGCAAGTTAACAGCTGTGCTGTTTGCTCTGGAGATTTGTCACGATTCGTACCAATCAAATCAATTTCATCAAAGAAAATAATGCATGGTGCATAAAATGATGCATACCAGAAAATATATTCAATAGTCCATCCATGAATATCACGCAATGCTTTTGCATCAATGAAATGAAGATTTTTTTCGTTCCCAAATTCATCTTCAATGAGTGTTCGTAAAGCTTTTGCAAATAATGTTTTTCCAGTTTGTGGAGGTCCGAATAAAAGAATTCCGCGATGTTCTTCAATTTGTGCGCGCTCATAGCGTTCAGGATGTTTCATGAAGTTTGCAATTTTTTTTGCTAAAGTTTCAAGTTCTTCGCAGCCGACCATGTCTTTAAAATAAACTTTTTCGTAACCGTTTTTGCTGATATTCGGTTGAGCAGTTCCTTGCAGTTTTTGATCATAATCATGCAATGTTTTGCTGCTTTTTTCTTTGATCCATGCATACGAATCGCTGTACATCCATGAAAATAAATCTTTATAATTTAAAGAGATCATAGCTCCGGTTGCCAGTAAGCCAGCACCCATTAAAGATTCTTGGCCAATAAGTAATTTTTGAGCAAGCGTTTGATTGCAAATTTTTAAAGGTTCGTATTGAGGCTTTCCAGTTTCGATATCATAGATCAAATTTCCTGAATCATTTCTTTTTGGAACCCAATATCCATGTTCACCTTTTACTTTAAAAGGATACGCTCCCACAAAATATTCAATGGTTGGTTGATCCATAATTTGAGTTGCGATGCATGTTGCCACAAGAGCTACCGTTGCAGTAATTGCTGCAATTCCAACTCCTTTAGCAATTAAATAAGCATTATATTTTTTAAGACCACGATAAAAGTGGTTGTACCAGTTCAGTCCTGCATGTTCTGTTAGCGCTATTAAATCATCAATTTTTTGCTCATTGATTTGTGCAAGTCCTAAAATTGATTGTTGGGCAATAGTTGATTTACTGCGTTTATTCAATTGAGTTTGAATTGCTGAAGCTTGAATTTTGGTTATGTCAGTGGTTAAAGCGTGAATTAAATATTCAATAATAATATTATTGAGTAAAATGGCTTGGCATAATGCTTCTTGAGTTGTTTGAACGAATAATTGATCAAGCATCAAGTTTGTAAATTCTTGAATTTCGCTGAGTTCTTTAATAATGTGCTTTTTTTGCTCAGATGTTAATTTTAATTTTCCAGTATTGATTGTTTGAAAGAGTTGTTGAATGCTCCAACCAATCGTTTGTGTTTGATTGCGAGCTTGTGACATAAAGTGTTGAAATATCTCATGTTCTTCTTGTAATTGTTGCGCTGAAACCGTTTGTTCAGCAACATCTGAAGATTTTGTAAAAATAGGTGGACAGAATATTAATAAAAGTGTTATAGAACAAAAGCATTGAAAAGTTTTTAACATTTTAGAGATTCCTATGATGTTAAAACTGAGCAAGTGTTTGATTTGTTCAGTTTGGCATTTTTAAATTTTTTATTTGTCAGGGGAGGTGTTTTTTAGCTTAGACATACATAAAAATATTTTAAACAATGCTTGCATGGTTGTCAAATTTAAGCTATTTCTAACGTAATTATTGAGTTTTTATTGCTCAATTTATAAATTCAAAGTATAAAAAGAAGTACAAAATTAGCCAAATTAGCCGATTCCAAGGAGTTTTATAATGCGTCAAACAGTAAAATTCTTCTTATTGATACTACCTTTAATCTGTCTTGTTGCATGCTTAAAACAATCAAAAGATGAAAAAAAGCCTCAACTTAATTATGAAATTTCAAGGGCGCTTGCACAGGAAAATGTTGTGCCTGTTGCTATCATAGGATCAGGTCCTGCTGGTTTGAGTGCATCATTGTATGTTGCTCGGGCTGGTATGAAAGCCTTTGTGTTTGCAGGCCCTATACCTTGTGGACAGTTAACGCAAACTACCTTTATTGAAAATTGGCCTGGTAGTAAGCGTGTTTTGGGTATTGATTTAATGTATGACATAAAAAAACAGGCAGAAAGTTTTGGTGCCACCATTATTCATGACACGGTGACAAATATTGATTTTTCTTCTTGGCCGTTTGCTCTTGAAACTGAAGATGGTAAAAAATTTAAAGTTATGGCGGTTATTTTAGCTACTGGAGCTCAGCCAAGAAGATTAAACGTTGTTGGAGAATCTGAATATTGGGGTAAGGGTGTTACTACATGTGCTGTTTGTGACGCACCATTTTTTAAAGACAAAGAAGTTGTTATCTCTGGTGGTGGCGATAGTGCCGCAGAAATGGTGTTTGAGCTTGCACCGTATGTTAAAAAAGTGACTATTTTGGTAAGAAAAGGTGCTATGCGAGCTGCTGCGGCTATGCAAAAAAAAGTATTTGAACATAAAAACGCTGTGATTGAATTTCATAAAGAAATTGCGGGAATTTATGGTGATGGTCAAGGTGTGACCTCAATTGATGTGTATGATAATAAGACCAAAATAACAGAACGCCGTGCTATTGATGGCGTTTTTTTAGCGATTGGCCATGATCCAAATAATCAAATGCTTCAAGGTGGCATTGCCTTGGATGAGCATGGTTATGTAAAAATGGATGGTCGTAGCCAGGAAACTTTAACGCCAGGAGTGTTTGCCGCAGGAGAGATTCAAGATCCTGTCTACCGACAAGCAATCGTGGCAGCAGGAGAAGGGGTAAAAGCAGCTTTGGACGCAACCAGCTTTTTATATGGAATTGGGTTTAATGCTGAAATTGGTAAACAATTAGATCAAAACTTTTTTGAGCATTTTTCAGATGTAAAGCTTGAATTGAAAGAAATTACTGAAAATTCAGAACTTAATGATTTAGTTTTAAATGAATCTTCAGGGTTAGTCATTTTAGACTTTTTCTCAACAGATTGCCCTGGTTGTATGCAAATGTTGCCTGTTTTAGAGGCCATAGCGTCAAAATTAGCTGGTAAAGTAACAATTATTAAAACAAACTATCGAAAAGTAAAACAAACAATTTTTAGAGAGCTTTGGCTCAAACATGATATTAAAGTCTTAAAAATACCAGCAATGCTCATTTTTAAAGATGGAAAACTACAAGATTTGAACACAAAAATCATGTCAAAACCTCAATTAATGGAATATTTACAGAAGTTTTTATAAAAATCTTATAAAAAAGTTGCAAACTAAAATCATTGTTTGTTACACTAAAAGTGTTATAAATAAAGGTTTTTGACCCGTTTTTAGGTGTTTTGGAGGTTGCAACATGCGTTATAAATTTCAAGCGTATGTTTTTTTAGGGTTTTTGGTTATCCCTGGTTATTTTTTATCTGAACCGTTAGAATCTTCTGAAGCTTTTCAAGCTTCAATTCAAGCTTATCAGCAATATTTGCATGCAAGCAAACAGGCGCTGAGTGGTCTTGAAATTCAAGCTATTTCTTTTTCTGTGAAAAAAAACGATACATCTTCTCAGACTTTTGAACGAAAAGGTTTTTTAGCTATTCGACCTGAAGCATTAGGCACCGTCATTATTTGTCATGGTTATACCCAGTCTAAGCATGAAGCGTTTTTTTTAAAAATATTGTTTTCTCATTTTAATGTTGTGGCGTTTGATTTTCGAGCGCATGGAGAATTGATTGAGAAAGGTCAGTTTTCAACGATTGGTCGTGATGAAGTTTTTGATGTTTTAGGAGCTGCGCAATTTGTAAAATCATTACCATGTTCTGTGGGAAAACCAATCATTGGTTTTGGATTTTCTATGGGGGCTGTTTCATTGTTGCAAGCTCAAGCCAAACATAAAGATTTGTTTGATCTTTTAATTTTGGATAGTCCTTTTGATTCAAGCAGTGCATGTATGGAGCAAAACATTGATCGTATGTTAACCTTTCAATTATTTGGCAAAGAGCGAAAATTTCCAGGCAAAACGGTTATCATGAAAATGTTGTACAATGAAAAAATGAGTCCGTTGGTTAAAAAGTTTTTCAGATGGGCATCAGGCATGAATCCTTACATTGTTCCAACAAAGTTTGTACCGGTAATTCCTATTGAACATGCTGCAAATATTTCCATTCCTTGTTTTTTCATTTCTTGCGAACGGGATAAAAGTGTTCAGGTTGATTCAGTCATGAGATTGTATGAAACGGTGCAATCACCATTCAAACGTTTATGGATTACGCGAGGGTTAAAGCATTGTGGATCATGTTTGGCGCAACCAGAGTTGTATGCTTATAAAATTAATAAATTTATTAATGCTGTGCTTAAAAAAGATTTTAGAGTTGCAGAAAAAATTCGAGATGATCGAGTTGAAATTCACAATGCTTGTGGATGATTGGGTAAAAATTAGGGGGAATCATGAAGCAAATTTTAAAAAACTTGTTATTTGTTGTGATGCTGCCAACCATGGTTGTTGCAAAATATCAAATGGTGCACAATGATGCAGAATTTGATCGATTACTCAATCAGTACCAATTTTCTTTAGTTTGTTTTGCACCGTCAAGTGGTGAAGAAAAAGAAGATTTCGTAAATTTAAAAAATCGTATGATTGCTGCATCAAAGCGTGATGATTTTAAATTGCTGCGAAAAGATATTGGATTTTTGATGGTTGATAGTTCATCAAAAAAATTACAAGATTTATCAAAAGAATATAAAATTTTTAAATTTCCATCATGCATCGTATTTCAAGATGGAAAAATGATTGGATCATCAACGATGCATCCTCAAACCACATCAGATATTATCAGATTTTTAGATAAAAACATTGGAAATCAGCTTGATGATTTAGTGGCCGATCGAAAAGAAGATGAACGATTGAATCGTGAAGAGCGCATTGCAAGTTATTATCAATATGCAACTTCACCATGGGTTAATCCACCGTATCCTTGGATGCCGTATGGATGTTATCCGTATTCACGCTGGGGTGTGTATCCTTATGGTCTTGGTTGGAATTATGATTGTTAATTTATAATTTTTCTGGGAATAAAAAATCTCGCAAAATTGCGAGATTTTTTTTGTGATTTTTTTTAACTTGCATCAATAATTATTTTTGTTGTATGGTAAACAACGAAGCGATAAAAAAAATAAAAAAGGGATACTATGAAGCACAATCGTTTTTTAAGCATATTCTTTGCTGGATTTTTATTTTTAAACTTTTCCTGGTCGTTGCAATTGCAAGCGAGCGCTTTTGAAGTTATGGAAGATGCAAAAGGTGAAGCTGTGGGAATTTTAGATAAAGAGTCGGGAGACATGATCGATCTTTCAGGAAAAACAGAAGGTGAAATTAATGCGATTAGGGAATCAATTGAGGCTGGTACATTTAAAGATCTTGAAGACTTGGGTGAGCATTTTGATATTTCTGAAGACAAATTTTTAGCAGCTGATTCTCCTGAAGCGAAAGCTTTTGAAACACAAAATGCAGCGGTTGAAAAGGCTCTTAAAAATTTAAAAGATGCAAAATTAGCAGGAGATGATTTGACAAATAAAATTGCTGATATTAACACCTTAAAAGGTATGAATCGTGCAGAAAATGTTGCTGATCGATTAGAAAGTAATGCTAATAGTATTCAAAAAAATTTGGCTTCCAATTTAAAAACTCTTTCAGAAGATGCAAAAGCTGTAGCTGAAGGAAAAATGTCATTAAAAGGTTCTACTATTAAAGTAGATTTTTTAGATAAATATGATCGCATGGCATCTTCAATGGATGATGAAGCTGTAGGTAGAGTTCAAGTGTTGCGTCAAAAGTTATATTTGAGTGATGCGAGTATTGAAGACATTAAAAATATTGGAAAAGAGTATAAAGACAGCATGCAATCAAAATTAAAAACATTGTATGCAGATTATGATAAAGCTGTTGGTTCTGTAGCGCAAAAAGCTATAATGGATGAAATTTTTGCAACTGCAAAAGATATTGCAGTAACCGATGCGCTTAAGGGTGCTGGAGATTTGCAAAAAAGCATTGCTAATGATGCAAAAAATGGTCTTGGCGGCTATGAAGAAAAATGTAATGCTGTGCTTGAGCAACAAGTGAAGGATGTTGATTTGGCTGTAAAAGATTTAAAGGTAGATGAACTTACAGATGATGCTGGAGTGGTTGCAAAAGATGCTCAGGGTGCTGATATGAAAATGAGTAAACTTGATGCAGCATTAAATAAAATAAAAACGCAAATTGAATCAAGTTCTGGTGCGGAACTAAAATCTTTACAAAGTGAGCTTGAAACTAAAATTGATCAACTTGGTCAAAAAGTAGGTTTTGCAGGACGACGCATGGGAGGTCTTTGGTATCGTAGTGGTGCGATTGGCGATCAGTTTGAAAAACTTGGTACTTCATTAAAATCGATCACTCGTGATGATATTGCAGATGGCTTTTGTTCTGTTGGAAAAAAAATTAAAAGTGTTGGCGGTAAAGTGTTTGATCTTGCAGCAGAAGGGGCAAAAATGCTTGTTTCTGGTGTCATGTTTATGATTCCAAATATTTTCCAATCAGCATTTTTAGCACAAAAGCAACGACAATCTGAGCTTCAAACCCTTGCAAGTCCGATTAAATTTGGTGATTGGGTTTTTCAAATTCCAGATTCTTGTTTTAATTTTTCAAATCCTTCAGCAACGCTTCCAATTTATGTTCGTATCCCTGTTGAAAACGTTGATGATCCAATCTCATCTCAAATGGCTGCTCATTTTAATCAAGATGTATCATCACCAACAACAGCAAATCCAATTTCTGCAGCAATTCATTCAGTTGGCGCAACGATAGCTTCGTTTGGTGGTAACATGACCGCTCGACCAAAACGATATGTTACCAATGAAGCTGGATACCTTGCTCAAAATCCAGGAATTGTGCTTGCATATTTTGCAAATAATTATCCTCAGTGGGGTTCAATTGCTTTAACAAGCAGTCAGTTTAGTTCAGGTCAGGTGATTGATAGCAATGGTGTGATTATTGATGGATCAAGTAACCAAATTAGTGCGACAGGAATTAATGGTTATGATGCATATCCTTTACAAACTCCACTTGATTGGCATGCGCAACCACCGCAGTCACCGTTGATTCCTGACAACATGAAAGATTTTTATGCAACCATGAACAGTCGTATGGCATTGTCTGGTGATGATGTAAAATATGTAGAATATTCAACGGTAGGTTCTGGCGCTGCAGGAGCTACTGGTTCTCAAGCACTTCAAGCAGCTTTTGATTGTTCATGTTTAAATCCAGAAAGTTCTGAACCGTGCGCAACGGGTAGTTGTGCTATGAATCAAGTGGTGCAAGCCTATACATCTGGTTGTTCCTTCGATTCAAATTTATTGGGCTCTGTTCATCCATTAGTTGGTTGGGGGTTAAAGCAAGGTCCAATTTTGATTAATCAAATAAAATTTCCTGGATATTCTGCAACTTCGCAAGCAACATCATTTAAAATTGCAAAATCAGGATCAGAAACTGCACAGTATGCAAATTCAACAACAAATCATGCACTTCTTGGTTGTTGGGTGTATTTATCTGCAAGTACTCCATTTGCTCAAGCAGTTTGTGGCAATAGTCAAAGTCAACATTCAGTATTAGGTTCGTATGTTGATTACATTATATTTTTAAATGAACAAAATGAACAAGTGCCGTTAATGGTTCCTGTACAACAACAATATCAACCGTCTGCGGTAAACGTGGCATCAAAGTCAGCAACAACTGCAACAAGTTATGGAACCCATACTGTGCTTGCACAAAATCCCGACATAAAATATTGGACAAGTCTTGCATCATTTGACAGT
>DALYET010000003.1:83302-90980 GCA_031972395.1 Candidatus Chromulinivoraceae bacterium | reverse complement strand
GCTCCAATTGCAGGATTTGAAGATCCGACAACAGGAAATGCACTAAAGTATGATCTTGATGGGTCAGCGTATGCAGATGCAACACTTGCTGGAGCAAAAGGAATTATTGCAAGCGCAATTAATGATTTGTCGCAATCATTTCCTAATTTATATGCACAATTCTTAACACATCAAGCGGCAATGCAGTATAAAGTTGAAAATGGTCCATTTATGTTTGGAAATGTTTCATTGACGTTGAGTGATTATAATTTAACGGTCCCAGGTACTGCATCAGGTGCAGCACCACAAGCGGTAGTTCCTTTGTATCAAGGTTCAAGTTGTTTTGGTTCTTTTGAAGATGATTTACTTGTTGCGCTTGATGCAAATAATAATTATTTAACCTTGCCAAATCCAAGCGTTGCAACGTTTTATAGTTTGATTACTGATGTTGGTTATAAAGTGGTGAGCAATAGTTTAACACCATCAGATTTTTCGGAAGCTGCATTATTGCAACAGTTGCCAACAACTCCAGTGACATACAGTTTACATAAAAACTTAAATGCTTTATCAACATATAATGTTTTAGATCAACTTTTAGAATCAAGTCTTGAATCAATGTATCCATTACCATCAGGAGTGACTTCCTATATTTCAACAGCCTTAGATGCTTATGTAACATCACAGCGTAAAAACTGGATTGCAAATTTTGATGTATCAGGACAAAAACAAGGAATTAAACTTGGTGCATTAACCTGCAGTTTGCCTCCTGAATTTAAAACAAAAGCAGCACTTGCAGATGAAGCGTTTGTGTATGAAATTGTTCCAAATCTTTCTGAAGCATATTGTGATAATGATTTATTTATTTTAACAACAAGTTCTGCGCCAACAATAAGCAATTTAACATCGCCAATTAATGCAGAAAATGCAGTTGTTGCTTCAACATATGCTGTTAGTTTAATAACTGGTTTTGTGTTTGATATGCAAGGCAAGCAAGTGATGAATGGTTCTGTTCCGGTTCGTGTTGCAACAGCTGTTGAGTCAGCAACAACCATGAAAGGATCTATGAACAAAGTGCAAACGATTACGGGGCAAATTTATGCAGCAATGACTTCAAAGTTTGATTTTGCTGGAACCATTGCAAATCAAAATTTTGTTTCAAAATATCATGATTGGGCTCAAGATTATGAAGAACAAATGCATCGACCAATGGGACCGTATAGTTTTGGTTCTTTAAATCTTGGAATTTTTGCAGGGGATCAAGCAATTGGAAATTATGTTTATTTCCCAGCTCACAATATGCAAAACGAAGATTTTTCACCAACTGATGTGTTTGTGGCATGTCAAGGAACATTCCCTCAATTAACTATGCCTGTTGAATTTAATAATCAAACAACCTACGTTATGAGTTTAATTTCAGGTAATTTGTATGATGACAATGGTAATATTATTTCACGATTACCATCGGCGGCAGTGCTGCAACAAACGGATGCATTGGTTGATAGTTGGGGTACTTGGTTGAAAAACACGGTAACTGATTTGCAAGAAGCAATGACGCAACGATTGAGTGCAGAAGCAGATGAACAAGAAGCATTGAATTCAATTTTAAATTCAATTCAGTCGCCAAAATATTTATTGCCATCAGAAGTTGTGCAAATGATTCAAGAATTAACACCTGCAGGAATGCAAGGGTTGCCAGCACCTTATGGATTATTAAAATACAATTCAATAAAACAAAACTATGTTCATGTTTCACCACTCAGCGGTAATCCTGCTGATGGAATGCTGTATCTTTTCTTTGATATAGGCACTGATAAAGTTTCCGGCAAACATGTTGGTGGCATTTATACTCAGGCTGGTAAATTTGTTCGATTGGTTAAAGAATTAGAACTTGAAGTCATGGAAAAACAATTTGGAATTGTGGTTAATGATGATGGTTCGCAAACCTTAGGGATTCCTTTAACGCAACCGTTTTTTGTTATGAAGAATCCATCAGCATCGTTAACACTTGGTCAAAATAGTGCCGATGGTGATTTAATTTCAAGTTCATCTGATCAATTCCCTGGTGGTTCAATTTCTATGGCAAAAGGATTTTATTTGTACTTTAGCATGAGCATGAAAACATATTACGTGTATGATGTATCGAAGAATCAATGGATTTGTTGTGCTGGTAACCATGTGTACGCTAAAAATGGGGCACCTGTTCCACTTGCTCAAAAAGTTGCAATGCTTCAATCAACAAAATCAAAACAAAAATCAAAATCGATTGCAACAGTAGATGATATGATTTTACTGTATGAAAATACTCATGATGCAGATCAAGGATACATGAGCGATGGTCAAAATTATATTAATCTGAATGCTGCAGATGAGTCTATGACATGGACAAGCATCGTGACAGATTCTGATTTAACGGTTACAAAAAATGCTTCAAGTACTTTGTATACTGTGACAGATGATGCTGGAGCTTCAAAGGTTTATAAAGTTTCTTCTGATGTTGTATGGCATTCACTGTTTGCGGTTCCTATTGATGAAAAAGGTGAATTGCAATCAGCTGTTGGATCGTCGCATCGTCATGCACAATTGGTAACATCTGCTGGAAAAATATCACATCTTTTATTTGATCAAGTGATGTACAAAGTGTCTTCAAAAAAAGCGAATGAATATTTAATGGTTCCAGTAAATTTAATGGTAAGCGGTCAAATAACGTTGACGAAAGAAAAAGATGAAAATACTGGCGCTGATTATGTTTCTGTGTTTGATGGTAAAAATACGTATCGATATTTATACATAATGCAAAGCCTTGATGAAGATGCGCAAGATTTTTATCGTGCAAAATTTGCAGGATCAATATCAGTTGCAACAACATCATTTCCTGCTGGTCCAGTGGCGCAGCAGACTGTAACGCTTTCAAATCAAACCGTGAGCGTATCTGTGCCAAAAGAAAGTACTCATGTATTGTTTGTCAAAGATATTGCAAACGTTACAACATTGACTGCTGCATCGTTGTCTGCAGTTCAAGATTTACCAACAGGATCAGAGCTTGAAATTTTGACTGCGAAATTTACAGGAAATGTTTTGACTGCAAAAGATGGAAGATTTTTTGTAGCAATTGCAGCGTATGATGCAAACAATCCTGCAACATTTTCATATGTTTCAAACGGTGCTTATGTTGATTTGTATACTGGTGTATTGTTTGATACAAAAACGGGTATTTCTTTGGGTTATTGCTTAAACCTTGATGATTGGTTGTCAGTGCTGAACAATGTTGGTGTTAGTGTTATACCAGTTTCAAACAGCGTTGGAGCAAAATCAAAATCATCGGTCAAAGTTCTAGCGTTGCGTTATCGAAGTTCAACTGCTGTTAATATTGAGTCTGCGCAATTGGTTGCAGATGCTCAAGCAGAGCAAAATTTGAAAGAGTTTGTAGCTTCTGTACCATCGCTGGCAACAACATAACATATTTCATAATTCATAAAAAAGGTTGTAAGAGTTGTGTGACTCTTGCAGCCTTTTTTGTTATGATGCATAACAGTTGAAAATTCATAATATTTTTATACAAAAATTGTTAAGGTTGTTTATGCTCTACAATTATTTAGTATTTTTATTTTTTTTATTAAATTTTATTTCTTTCGATTTAGTACACGCTTCAAATAGTTCATCTGTAGTTTCACCTGTTTTTAAAACAGCAAATTATTATGTTGCTTGTTTGCCAAAAGATTGTTGTTGTGGAAAGATTTGCTCTTGTGATTGTGATTCTTGTGAGCAAAAACCATGTTTTGAGTGGGATAACGTTAAACGTAGATTTGGTCTGTTTTTGTATTCAGTGGAAGAACAAAGTGGTCGTAAAAATGAAAAACGAGTTTGCTCCTGCTCTTGTCAAAACACGCATGATTCATGTGTAAACTGTGGAGCAACTACTCGCAATTCTATTGGGGAATTTTATGATTGGGTTCGTCATTGTCGGAATGACTCTGAAGGTGTTTCGTGTGATGCTTGTGGTTGTTGCATTAGAAAAATTGAACTTGAAGCTCCTCCCATGCCTCAGGAACCTATTAATTAGCGAAAGTAAGGATAAATTAATGAAATTACAAACTCAAATTTCAATAAAATCGGCATTTGCTGTTCAAAGTAAAGCTGTTGCAATTTTGTTGCCAGAAAAATTTAGTGTAAAAGATTTACCGCAAGATTTGCCAGATTGTGGTATTGATATTGAACAATTTTTACAAGAAGCAAAATTTAGCGGAGCGCAAGGCTCTGTTGCGCATTTAACTATTCAAGTAAAACCTAAAAAAATTATGCATCTTTGTTTTGCAGGTATTGGATCAAAAGATGCTTCAAAAAAATTTAATTTGGAAGTTTTGCGTCGAGCATTTGGGACCATTGTAAAATGGGCTCAAGCAAAAAATTATGATGAACTTGCAATCAATGTACCTGAAGCAAAAGATTATGGTGTTGATGTTGATTATTTTTTACAACAGTTAACAGTCATTTCATACATTGCATTTTATAAATTTGATACGTTTATCACAACCATTGATAAAAAAGATCGTGAACGAATTATTCAATTATTTTTGTGTGTCGCATCTGCTGATAAAAAAGAAGCTGAAGCAGGACATGAAAAGGGTGTCATGATTGGCGATTGTGTTAATCAAGCTCGTGAATGGGTTGATACGCCTCCAAGCAAATTAACACCAATAGTTCTTGCAGAGTATGCAAAAGCAGTAGCAAAAGAACAAGGTTTAAAATGTACTGTTTTTTCCGAAGCAGAAATTATTAAAATGGGTATGGGTGGTATTGCAGGAGTTGCTGCAGGTTCAGATCAAGATGCTCAGTTTGTTATTTTAGAATACAAATCAAAAAAACCAAAAGCTCAAACTATTGCGTTTGTGGGTAAAGGAATTACTTTTGATTCTGGTGGTTTGAGTATTAAACCTGCAAACTCTATGGAAGAAATGAAAGAAGATATGGCAGGTGCAGCGTCGGTGATTAATGCACTTGCTGCTTTGGCGGAACTTAAACCTGATGTGAATGTGATTGGTTTTGCTGCAATTACTGAAAATTTATTAGGCGGTTCTGCACAAAAACCGGGTGACATTATTACTTTTTACAATGGAAAAACAGCAGAAGTTCGAAATACTGATGCCGAAGGTCGTTTGATTTTGGCAGATGCTTTATCATACGCAGTGAAACATTATAAACTTGATGCGATTATTGATGTTGCAACATTGACTGGTGCATGCATTTATGCAGTGGGTCCATTCTTTTCAGCATTGTTATCTGACAATGATGAATTGGCTCAAAAAGTTTATAAAGCTGGTGAATTATCTGGTGATCGCGTATGGCGTTTACCGTTTACGCCTGATTTTAAAGAAGCTGTAAAGTCTCACATTGCAGATATTCAAAACGTAGGAAATCCTGCAATTGCTGCAGGAACAATTACTGCTGCATGGTTTTTACGTCACTTTACTGGTGATGTACCATGGGTTCATTTGGACATTGCAAGTTCTGCGTATAATGTGCCGAACATTTCTTATTTTGGAAAAGGAGCAACAGGATCTTCAGTTCGATTGTTGATCGAAGTTGCGATGCAATGGAATAATAAATAATAGTAAATGTTTTAATTGAAAAGAGCTCAGAGAATTCTGGGCTCTTTTTGAAAAAAGGATATTTCGTATGAAAATGTATAAAATTTTAAGTTTAATTGTGTTAACTCATTCATTCATCCAGGCATCTTTTCATGTAGCAGGTGGATCATTACCATCTTATCAAGAATCTTTTTCACAGTTTCCATCATCATATTTTGACAAAGATCAAGTTCTATTGATTATTAAAGATATGATCTATAAGGATTGTTTTCAGCGATTGCAAATGTTGAAAACAAGTAATCCAAATGTTGTAACATATCAATCATGGAGTGTTGGCGATTATATAGAAACTTTGCGAACGCATCATACGTATGGTAAATTAATACTTCCAGATTCTGTTCATACTGACATAGCAGTTCGATTATGTAATTTTAAAACATATAATCAAATATCTGGAAATGTTGGTACCTTATGGAATAATATTGCAAATGAATTAACGATTGCAGAATCATCAAAAATTGCAGTATCTGAAAGAATTAAGAGTTGTGAATCGTTATTGGGTCGTTAAAATTTTTCACGTACGGCATTGTCAATTAATCCAATCATGAATAAATTGCAAACAAGTGCAGTGTTTCCATAACTGATAAATGGTAAGCCAATTCCTTTGGTTGGGGCAAGGCCAGTTGATACAAAAAGATTTATTAAAAATTGCATAGAAATTAAAATTAAAATACCTTGCACCAAGTAAATTGCAAAAATATTATCAAGGTTTTTAATCAGTCTTGTGCCAAAAATTAAAAATAAAATACACAAGGTTATGAAAAACAGTGATCCAATAAATCCAATTTCTTCTGCCATGATGGCAAAAATAAAATCTGTATGTTGCATAGGAAGATAGAAAAATTTTTGTTGTGATTGTGCAATTCCTGTGCCCCAAAGTCCACCAGATCCGATTGCAATCAGTGATTGAATAATTTGAAAACCGGTTCCTTGCGGGTCTTGCCATGGATCAAGATAGGTTAAAATTCGTTGCCAGCGATATGGTTGCAGATAAATCATTAAAAATCCAACCGGTAATGCTGCGCAAATTGTGGCTAGGAAATATTTTATAGGTAAATTTGCCACAAACAGCATGATTAATGT
The DNA here is from genome assembly GCA_031972395.1 of Candidatus Chromulinivoraceae bacterium. Lineage (GTDB taxonomy): Bacteria > Babelota > Babeliae > Babelales > Chromulinivoraceae > JACPFN01. The sequence continues at coordinate 84,273 of DALYET010000003.1, read as the reverse complement.
TGTTGCAAATAATGTTGCTAAACATCCAAAATCTGGTTGTTTGAGCAAAATAAATCCAATTATGGCAAGAATTACGATCAAAGGCATTGCAGTTTTGCGGGTGTTAGAATCAAGAATTTTTTTACGAGATAAAAGTGATGCAAGGTAAATAACAAGCGCTACTTTTAAAATTTCACTTGGTTGAAAAATAAATCCATACAGGTTAAGCCATCGGTGTGATCCGTGAATGGTGCGACTAAAAGAACTGAGTAGTGGTAATGCGGTTAAGCATGTAGCTCCAATTAAAGTAAAAAAGCTAATGTTTTTAAAAAAATTTAATGGTAACGTTCTTCCTATAAAAAATGCAAAAATTCCGACAAGAATCCCAATAAGTTGTTTTTTTACAAAGTATAAAGGTTGACCTAATGTTTCAAGCGCATAGTAACTACTTGATGAGTAAACAAAAATTACTCCAAGAATAACAAAGGTGAAGTTGATTAAAAGAAAGATAGAAAGATTGTGTTTTATTTTTTGTTCTACAAACATTACAAGCGTCCTAAATTTTAAAATTTATACACAGGTTACGTTATCACAGACTGATTCATGTGCAAAGAAGAAATTATAAATTCTGAATCATTTTTTTAAATTGTTCGCCGCGATCTTCAAAGTTTTTAAAAAGATCAAAGCTTGCTCCAGCTGGAGAAAATAATAAAACTTCAAAATTATTGTGTAACTTTAAATATTGTTGAAAAGATTCTTCAAGCGTGGCTGCCTGAAAGTGTGAAATGTTATATTTTTGAGATAAACTTGCAAGAAGTTCAGCTTCTTTTCCGAAAGCAAAAACGATTATTGGTTTGTTTGTTATGTGTTTGAAAAGGGGAGTTCTGTCGGTACCTTTGCTCATGCCACCAAGAAAAAGTGCAATTTTTTTTCCTGAAAATTTATCAACGGCACATTGTGTTGCTTGCCAGACGTTTGATTTTGAATCATTG
>DALYET010000003.1:69240-83292 GCA_031972395.1 Candidatus Chromulinivoraceae bacterium | reverse complement strand
CCGTTTAAATTTTTTACAAATTCGCATCGATGAGGTTCTGGTTTGAGCGTTTTAGTAAATGTTTGGAAATTTTTTAAATTGAAATTTTGCAGATACAATCCTGCAATAATCACAAGCCAATTTTGTATAAATGTGATATCGCATAGTTGATCAATGTTATGAAAAATTATTATTGTTTGATCGTTTTTTTTCAGTGAAAGTTGATTGTTTTGAATAAAAAAAACAGGGTAAGGCATATATTCTTGTTCATTGTTTTGCAGTTGAAAATCTATGCCTTCATCAAATAAATAAATTTGTGCTTTTGGTGTAATAACTTTTTGTATGTTTTTTATTAAATTATAGGGCAGTAGGGCGACTTGATTTTCATCTTGATATTCAAGCATTTTGCATTTTGCTTGAAAGTATTCTTGTTCGTTTTGATGATGATCAAGGTGATTTGGAAAAAAATTTGTCCAAATTGCCATATCGGGAGCATAGTATTTTGAACATTGAAGTTGATAGCTTGAAAGTTCAAGCACTATGATTTCAGGTTTTGGCTTTAAATTTAATGTGTTGAGCATTGCGTATCCAATGTTTCCTGCAGCAATTGCATGGGGTATTGCTTGCGCAAGAAGGCTGGTGACGGTTGTTTTACCAACGGTGCCGGTGACTGCAATGGTTCTGCCTTGAAAGTCTTGTGAAAAAATATCTAATTCTTGTACGAATTTGTGAGCGTAATTTTGATAGTTGCTCAGGACAATACCAGGACTTGGGATAATGATCTGGTTATATTCTAAAAATTTTTGAATATTTTCTGGGGTTTCTAAAATAATATTGTTATTTGCATGCGCTGTGCGATCTAGTATTTGAATGTGATTGGTATATTGTTGGATATGTTTGAAAACGCTTTGGCCTACAATGCCAAAACCCCAAATGCCAATTTTTTTATTTGCAAAAATATTGTTTTTCATGATTTTAAGATTATCATGAGACAAATGCTAAATCAAAATAAATTTGCTTTTGCATAGCAAAAAAACAATGCTTTGCTATCCTTATAATTATGAAAAACAAGTAAGTTCTTTTTGTTGAAAGGTATGCTTTCATGCATGACGATTCAAAAAAAAATGGATATTCAGATACGTTAAATTTACCAAAAACAGATTTTTCATTGCGTGCTGAATTTTGCATTCAAGATCCAGCGATGCTTGATCGTTGGGAGCAAGAAAAATTAAGCGAAAAAACATTTGATGCGCATCATGGATCAGAAAAATTTATTTTGCATGATGGGCCTCCGTATTCTAATGGTCATATTCATTTAGGTCATGCATACAACAAAATTTTAAAAGATATTGTTTGCAAGTCAGAGCGCATGTCAGGAAAACATGTTCCTGTTATTCCAGGTTGGGATTGTCATGGACTTCCTATTGAATTAAAAGTTGCTCAAGAGCAGAAATTTGAAACACGCGAAGCTTTGCAGCAAGCATGTCGCCAGTACGCGCAAAAATGGATAGAAATTCAAAGGTCTGAGTTTAAAAAACTTGGCGTTATGATGCATTGGGATAAGCCGTATACGACTATGGATTTTTCATACGAAGCAAAAATTCTTCGGGCGTTTGGTCAATTTGTTCAACAAGGATTTATCCAAAAAAAATTGAAAACGGTTCCTTGGTGTGCATCATGTCAAACGGTTCTTGCTAATGCTGAAATTGAATATGCTGAGCGTAAAGATCCTTCCTTGTATGTTCAATTTCCATTGCAAGATTCAGTTGTAAAAAAAGTATTTCCAAAAATTATCGATCAAGAAATAAGTCTTTTAGTTTGGACAACCACTCCATGGACTTTGCCATTGAATCGAGCTGTGGTGCTGCATCCTGGTGCAAAATATTCATTGGTTGAAATGAATGGCAAATTGGTTATCATGGGTGCTGATTTAGTTGCAAAAGTTGCAACAACAACGGGTATTGCAGCTTCGGTTGTGCAAACATTTGTGGCAGAAGATTTGATTGGTCAACACGTTTGTCATCCATTTATTCAAAATTTGTACGTGCCAATTATTGGTGATGGGTTTGTATCGCTTGAAGATGGTACTGCGTGTGTTCATAGTGCGCCTGGCTGTGGTCCTGAAGATTATGAAGTTGGAATAAAAAATAATTTAGAAATTTATTCACCACTTTCAGTGGATGGAAAATATACCAGTGAAATTATTCCTGCAGAATTGGTTGGTATGCCAGTTGTAGATGGACAAATTTGGGTTATAAAAAAATTAGCAGCACTTGATCGAATAATGTTTAAACAATCGATTCGTCATTCGTATCCACATTGTTGGCGATGTCGCAATGGATTAATTTTTCGAGCAACAAGCCAATGGTTTTGTGATTTATCACAACACAGTTTAAAAGATCGAGCGCTTGCTGCTATTCAACATTTAACAATGTATCCCGAGACTGGTCGTAATCGTTTTGCGGCAACACTTCAAGGGCGACTTGAATGGTGTTTGTCACGTCAGCGAACTTGGGGTGTTCCAATTCCAGCTTTGAACTGTATTCAGTGTGGTCATGTCTTTACATCGCCAGAACTTATTGAAGTAGCGGCGCAGGGTGTTCAAAAAGAAGGCATTGAGTTTTGGGATCGAGTTAAAGTTTTTGATCTTGGAAATTATGCATGCTCTTCATGCTCACACAATCAATTTCGCAAAGAATTTGATATTTTGGATGTTTGGTTTGAATCAGGCGTGAGCCATTATGCTGTTTTGGATCAAAATCCAGAACAAGCGTTTCCGGCGAGTATGTATCTTGAAGGAAAAGATCAGCATCGTGCATGGTTTCAAAGTTCGTTGTTAACAGCGCTTGTGCTTGAAAATAAACCTCCGATGCATGAAATTTTGACGCATGGATTTACCGTTGATGCTCAAGGTAAAAAAATGTCAAAATCTTTAGGAAATGTCGTAACACCTGATCAAATTATTGAAAAAATTGGAACCGATGGACTTCGTTTATGGGTTGCAAGCAATGATTATGATAGTGATCCTGTCGTTTCTGATCTTTTGCTCAAAAATGTTTCTGAAGTCTATCGAAAAATTCGAAATACTTGTCGCTTTTTACTTTCGAATTTGTACGATTTTAACATTGATCGCGATGCAGTATCAATTGAAAAAATGTATTTTATTGATCAGTATGCATTAGTTAAATTACATGCATTTAATATGGCAATGCAATCAGCATATCGAGAACGAAAAACTGTTGCAGGATTTGCAACGCTCGCTGATTTTTGTTCAAAAGAATTAAGTTCGATGTACTTAGATATTATTAAAGACCGCTTGTACGTTGAAGAGGCGGATGGCCTTGCGCGGCGCAGTGCTCAAACAACGTGTTATCATATTTTGCATACATTGACCACGGTTATGGCGCCAATTTTATCGTTGACTGCAGAACAGGTTTTTGATCATTATAAATCAAAAGGTGATGACTCAATTCATTTAAAAACGTTTGCAGATACAAAAATTTTGTATGAAAATGTAATGAAATTAGTAAAGCCTGAAGAGTTTGCAAACCTATGGCAATCCCTTGAAATTGTTCGTGAGCAGGTTTTGAAATCTTTGGAAGTTGTGCGATCGCAGGGTATCATTGGTCATTCTCTTGATGCTCGTGTTCAAATTTGTTTAACCAGTGATTTTTCAAAATTGTTAACAATGAATAAACTTTCAGAATTTTTAAAAGAATATTGTATTGTTTCGCATGTTGAAATTTTAGACCAACCCTTGTCGGCCATACATGCAACGGTATCAGGGCTTTATGTTTTTGTTGATAAAGCTTTTGGCGAAAAATGCCCGCGCTGTTGGCATTGGACGGTGGAATGCCAGGGTGGTAATGTGTGTCATCGGTGTGCGCGAGTTTTAAAAAAATAAAACTAAGCAGTATGTAAATTTGAGGAAAAGATATTTCCCGCCGGTGGCAAAACCGGCTAAGCGGGAAATATCTTTTCCTCTTTTTCAAGTCATGGCACTATAAAATTTAGGAGTAAAATAAATAGGAATAAAAATGATAAATAAATATATTGTTTTAATAGGATTTTGTTCATATCATCTTTTTAATTTTGGTTCTGATGATTCTGATTTTTTGAAAAAAAAGGCTTTAATTTTATCTGAAGATCAAAAAAATGTTTTTCATAAATTTGTTGATGATTGGAGATGGTTTTTAAAAACGAAGTCTGAATTTGATTACAATTCATGTTCTGAAAGTGATCAAGAAGAATTAGCATTTTTGTTTGTGAGTCGCAATTATAATCAAGTTGTAATGGGTAGATTAGATCTTGAGCAAGAGACATGTCAGCAAGCTTGCACATCGCGCGAAGAAGAGATGAAACATCAATATGGTGAAAATATAAATGTTTGTGATGACTGGTATTACAATCGTTATAAAATACAAACAGATGCTTTAAGAAACAACATAGAAGAATTGACCGGTAGAAATAGACAAATGTGGCATGAAATTCTTGCCGTTACAACAAAATATTTAAAGCAATAAAAAATCCCGGCAACGTACCGGGATTTTTTATTTTTCATCTTTTTAAATTATCCTGCAACTGCAAGATTTTTTGCTTTTTTTGTTGCATTGCGCTTAGCGCTTCGTTTGATGGTACTAATGGTATCAATCATTGAATCAATTTCTTTTCCAATGTTTGTTTTTAATTCTTCAACAAAATTTTCATGAGCATTTTGATATCTTGGTACTGTTGTAGCATCAAGAAGTCCTGGCTGTTGAGAAGGTGCATTTGCTGTTCCTGGGACAGTGTTTTTTTGAAATGCAGCATCAAGATCAGGTAAAATGCTTTCAAATGTTTTTTGATACTGTTTTAATCGATCTTCTACAGCTTTAAGTTCTTTTGAACTTTGAATTTTTTTCAAATCATCAGAAGTCATGTTTGCAATATCACTTCTTAAATTATCAATATAAGGATGAAGCTGACGGAATTCAGGATAGAATTCATCTTCAAGTTTCTTTTTAATATCGTTTGTATAATTTTTGAATCCTTGTACCACAACTCCTGATTTTAAAGCTAATGGAAATGGAATAGTTCCATCAATCCAATTATTTTCTTGAGAAACGCTCGTGTTGGTTGTGTTGATGTTAACACTGGCAGCGGTTGGAACTGTTGCAGGTAATGTTGAAGTTAATGCTCCGTTTGCTACAACAAGTGTGTAATCAGGATAATTTTTAGCAATGTCATTTTTTATAAAATTAATAAAGTTTGCTTCATGTTGTGAATCGAAATCATCTTTTATGTGACTTTCAAGGTCACTCATTGCATAGTCGTAAAGATTTGATTTATCTTTAACTTCTTTTGCGCCAGGAGCTGTAGCGCTAATTTCATTAGTTTTTGCTTTTGGAGTTTTGTCACCGGAATTTGCACCGCTACCAGATCCTTCAGGTGATCCGAATTCAGAACCTGATTGGCCATATGGATTATAACCACCATAATTATCATAATCAGGATAATATCCATCATATCCTGAACCACCGTAGCCAGAATTTTCTGGGTTGTAAGCATAGCGACTTGCGGATCCTGCAGATTTTGGTTGTGCAGGAGCTGAAGCTTTGCGCGCTGTTGCATCAGTTGCTTCTTTTGCTGCTTTTTTATTGCGCGATTCGGATTCTTTTGCAAGCTCTAAAGCTTCGGGGTCCCATTTTTGTAAGAATTTTTCTAACAATGGCATTAAAGTATCAATAGCTTCATCGCACGAATCAAGAAAAGCTTTAGTCTGTTTTAAATGTTTTTTTTCTTCAGCAAAACTTGTTGGAAGGCCAAAATCATCTTCAATGACTAAAGCATCATTTTGTACGGTTAAATCTTTAAGGTATGTTTTTAAATATTCAACAAGTTTTTTATCTTCATCTTTCAGATCTTTTTTGGATAATTTTTGAGCAAGGCGATCATTTTTTAATTGATATATTTGACGTTTCATGTTTGCAAATGTTGATTTATTTTTCCACTTTGCATCTGCTTGCTCTGCGCATTCTTTTGAGCTATTAATTTTTTGAAAAATATCATCAATGCGTTGGATAATTGTATTGATTAATTTTTTAAATTCTTCAAGTTCTGAAGAAACCGTGACTGTTGTTTGATCAGATGAAGAAGAAGGACTTGTTGTTGGTGCGGGTTGTTGTGGTTGCGTAACTGTTAAGTGAGGTTCAACCATTTGAGCAATTGCTTGAATGTCTTTAAAGTCATCTTCTGACATCGAGTTTAATGTTTCTTCTAAAAGTCTTTGAAATTCTGCAATTTCTTGCGGTGAGCCATGAGCTTGAAGATCTTCTAAAAATTTTTGTCCCATTTGAACTTGTTCTGCAATTTCTTGTTCTGACAGGCCACCAAACACATCAGCAACTGAAGGTAATTTTCCTGCCGATGCTGATCCCCCAGCAGGCATGGTTGCGCCTGAAGATGAAGATGCGCAATAATTTAGATTGCAGAAAAATAAAGCGATCATGATGAAAGATTTTTTAAAAAAAATTTTCATATTTAAAAACTCCTGTCGTTATGAACTTGATTTTAAAGTTTTAAAATTTTTAATCTAATGATTACTATATCAACAAAAGTTTACAATCACCAGAGGAGTAGTTTGTGTTTTTTGTAGTAAGCTCGGCATTTTTGTTTATATTGGGTCAGCTTGATTGGTTATTGTCTGTTCCGTGTGCAGCTGTCTGGATAGTTCCATTATTGATAGGTTCAAAAATAAAAACATTAACTTTTTTTCAAGGGTTTTTATGGGGTGTTCTTGTTTTTGTCTTTCACTTGAGTTGGATTTTTTTTATGTTTGTTCATTATGATGTAGGGGTTATAGGCTTTTTGGTATGGTTATCTACCATTTTATGGTTTGCTCTTAGTTCTGGTATTTGGTTTTGGAGTACGCGGTATTCTTGGTTTTTTTCAACGATATTTTTTTTCATGTTTTTAACGCGTTGGAGTTTAATTCCTTATGCAAAGCTTGAAGGTTATCCTTTGATACATCCGATGATTCCTTTTATTCATTTGTTTAAAAAAAAGGAGTTAGGTTTTGATGATGGCGTTATTTTTGTTCAACCTTTTTGGTATAAAAATAAAAATCCAATGGCTGTTGGGTATGCAATAACTGATCAAATTTGTCAGTGTTTGCGTCAGTGTCGAAATTTTCATACTATTGTTATGCCAGAATCAACGTTTTGTTTTGATATTGATGAATATCAAAATTTTTTACCAATTTGGACTGATGGTTGTGAGGATATTGCTATAATTTTAGGCACGCATCGAAGGTCTGGTGATGGATATTTAAATTCAGTGATGATTATGCAAAATGGAAAAATAACTCAATGTTACGATAAACAACATTTTATGCTTTTTGTTGAACAAGTGCCCTGGGGTTTAAATCTTTTTGGTCAAAATATTCATAAAGAAGCAGAATTCTGTAATGATGTGGTTTTTCTTGGATCAAAAAAATATCAAATTTTTGTATGTTCGGAACTTTTTTTTGAAAGTAAAAAAGTCAAAGGATTGCCAATATTAATGCTGTGGAATGATTCATGGCTTGAGTTTGATTGGGTAAAAAAAATAGCTTTGCGATATATTGCTTATTTTGCATGGAAATATAATGTTGATGTGCTTTATGCTAGTACGATGGGTATGACAAATATGAAGACATTGAAAAATGATCTATGAGCTGTTTGAATTATTTGATATAATAGTCAATGTTAATATTGCAAGCATGAAAGGTTTTTTATGAAAGTATATTTACTACAAAGTATTGAAAAAGTCGGTATTGCTGGTGAAATTTTAAATGTGAGTGAAGGTTACGCTCAAAATTTTTTATTTCCCCGTAAACTTGCACTTAAAGTTACAGATGGCAATAAAGAATTTTTTGAAAAAAAAGCAAAAACCGTTGAACATCGCAAAGAAGTTATAGAAACTGAAACAAGCATGCTTTCAGAGCGTATTAAAGATTTAGTCATTACGTTAAAGAAAAAAATACATGATGATAATCGTTTGTATGCATCAATCAACCCAACAGATATTGTTGAAGCATTAGCTGCTCAACAAATTAAGATTTCAAAAAGCCAAGTTATTTTTGACAAATCAATTAAAGCTGTTGGATCACATCAAGTGACCATTAAGCTTTCTTCAAAATTACAGCCGCAAATGACTGTTAAAGTTATCGGTTTAACAGAAAAATAATGAACTAAAGCAATTATATAAAAAGACAAGAAGATACAAAAATCTTCTTGTCTTTTTATAATGAATACATGAAAAGAAGTAGAGTATGCAACAATCGCAACATTTTTTTAAAAAATCAGGCACTTCTGATACACAAAAAGAAGTACTTTTGGGGAAAACATTACCATATAATCTTGAAGCAGAGAAATCTGTTTTGGGTGCAATATTGTTAAACGATACATGTTTTAACATTGTTGAAGAAACGTTACAACCTCAAGATTTTTATGTTTCAGCGCATCAAATTATTTTTAAACATATGTTGTCTTTAGCTCGAGCAAATAAAAGAATTGATTTAATTACGCTGCAAGACGTTTTACAAAAAGAACATGAATTGTTAACTGTTGGAGATGTTGCATATTTAATTGAGCTTCAAGAAAATATTCCTGCATTAGGAATGCTTGAACAGCATTCACACATTATTCGTGCAAAAGCGGTACTCCGAAATTTAATTTCATCATCGGTTGATATTATTACCAGTTGTTATAGTCAAAATGAAACTGAACTTGACGTTGTAATAGATGAAGCTGAAAAAAAGATTTTTCAAATTATTCATAATCGCACAAAGCAAAATTTTGTTCAGTTAAACATTTGGTTAAAAAGAACATTTCAGCATCTATCATCCATTAAAAGTTCGTCAAAAGGTGTTACTGGTGTTGCAACACAATTTAAAAATTTAGATCGAATGACTTCTGGATTTCAACCTGGTGATTTGATTATTCTAGCAGCTCGTCCTTCTATGGGGAAAACGTCATTTGCCCTCAATGTAGCAATGAATGCAGCGCGGCAAGGTTATGGTGTTGGAGTTTTTTCTTTAGAAATGGCAGCGGAACAGTTAACACTTCGTTTACTTTCAACAGAATCTGGAATTGATCATCAAAAAATTCGAAATGCAACTATTTCTGGTGAAGAATGGATTGCAATTACGCATGTTGCGGCAGAACTTGGTGATATGCAACTTTTTATTGATGACACTGCCGGTATTAATATCATGGAACTTAGAGCAAAAGCTCGACAATTAAAATCAAAACATAATATTGGAATGCTTGTTGTTGATTATTTGCAATTACTTCAAGCAAGTCGTCGTCATGAAAATAGGCATCAAGAGGTTTCTGAAATTTCTCGATTTTTAAAAGCATTAGCAAAGGAATTAAATGTTCCTATTGTTGCCTTATCGCAATTGTCTCGTGCAGTTGACAGTCGCATTGATAAACGACCATTGCTTTCTGATCTTCGTGAATCTGGAGCGATTGAACAAGATGCTGATGTGATTATGTTTTTATATCGTGATGTGGTATACAACAATGAAACTGAACATCCTGATATGGCAGAATTAATTATTGGAAAGCAGCGAAACGGTCCAACGGGCATGGTTCCATTACGATTTGTGCGTGAATTGACAAAATTTGAAGATGGTGAGTAAAAGATTAAGGAAGTTGCATGGTTGTTTTAGGCATTGATCCAAGTTTTACTGCTTCTGGGTATGCCATCATGATTCAACAAGCAAATAAACAACAGCTTATACATTTTGGATATTTAAATTTACCGTCAGATCAAAAATTATCTGATCGCATTGGATTATTTTATAATTCTTTTCAAAATCTGATTGTGAAATATCAAATTACTCGAATTTCTTTAGAAACACCTTTTTTAGGAAAAAACACGCAAATTTTTTTAAAATTAGGATACCTGCGTGGTGTTTTGCATCTGCTTGCACATCAAAACAATTTAGAAATCGTTGAATTTTCTCCAAGAGAAATCAAAATGGCGATTACTGGTTTTGGTGGGGCACAAAAAGATCAAGTATCTCGAATGATTCATATGCTTTTTCCTGGGTTGACGCAACAAAAATCGCATGATGTGACGGATGCTATTGCAATTTCTTTATGTGGCTTGTGGAAAAACAATCATGTTTTTTAAAAAATTAAAAACTTAATGATCCTTGTGCGCCAACGGCATAGGTGTTAATGGTTGCATTACCACCACCAAGTGCAAATTCACCAGTTGCAATCAGTGAAAGATTTGGAACGAAGCGGTATTCTTTCCAAGTGTATCCAAATTGGCCAGAAAGTTTTGCAGTCATTGCACGTTGCGTTGCAGCGCCTTGTACATCAAGCGCTTGATTTAAATCTTGAGGAATTCTGTTGTGAGCATAGCGAGCATCTTGAACACCGGTAGGATATGGAGGTGTTGGTGCACTAACTGTTGGTGCTGTTCCAGTGCCAACAACTCGAGGTTGAGATTTATTAATTTTTGCCAACGGTTCACACAGGTGAACACTTATAACAGGATATACTGCAGGATCATATAAATAATTTCGAGCATCATCACTGACTTGGCGACCTAAAACAGCATATTCATTTAAATTTGCAGCATCAACGTGAATTAAATGAACAGCATCAAGATTTAAACTTTCGCGACCGCGGCACCAAAATTCTGTACCAACAGCAATATTAAAATTTCTTTCATGAAAATCAAAAAGGACTGCTGCAGTTCCTTCAATATTAAATCTTGAAATAACCGGAAGTGTGGTAATGTTTGCAACTTGCGTGATGTATGAAGAAATTGCTCCAGTTGGGTTTGTCGATGTTGGAGTGGAAAGAAAATATTTTTGGATCAAAAGGTATTTTGATCCAGGACCGTTTTGTTTTAAATCAAAAGTTCTCATGTTTGGTCGGCGTCCTGAACGAAGATGATTGACATCTCCTTTTAACCAAAAATCAAGACCGCGATCTTTTCGAGCGTCTTCCCAAATTTTATAATGTCCAGTAACTTCTGCTCCAACCCCCCAGTGAGCAGCATGACCAAAGACAGGTTCTAAAACGTGGCGACCTGTTGGCATATTTCCTGTTGGTGCTATAAATTTTGCACCAAGGCTAATAAACCCATTATCACTGTTGTAAAAATTATAACCAAATGATGCGCAAAGATCTGCAATACGAATGGCAACCAATCGATAAGCAGAAAATCGAGCTTTGTCTAAAGCAAATGGTTTATGAGTTCCTGAATGAAGAATGATACTGGTATCACCTGATAAAATTCCAGCTTGGAAAGCTTCAGTCAGTGTTGTGTATTGCAATGCAATGGAAGGATATTGCAGCCAAATTTGTTCAGTTATTAAATTAGCAGTAAGGTTATGTTCAGCTGGTTTTTCAGAAAGATTTGTTTGGATAGTCATTGCACCAATTGGAGCGCGAACGGTACAATAAAACCCTCGATTGTTATTATTGTGCGTTGCTTGAAATAATAAATCGCAACCAACATGCATGATGTCAACATCTAATGAAATGGTTCCTTGATTGCTTACATCTCCCATACCAAATTGATAAGCATCAAGATCAGATTTTCCATTGTTTGTTCCGTAAGTCATGGTATTAGTACCGGACCAAAATGGCATTGATCCTAAGTTTGCATTACATCCTTGAGTGCATTGACCGCCAAAATTTGTCATATATTCTAAGGCAAAAGCAAAAGTTTTGCGCCAACCAAATTCATTTGGTTTGTCTGCCATGTACATAGGTTTAATCATGTAAATTTCACGAATTGAAGAAGAAGAAAAAGCTCGCATGTGAAAAAAGTTTCGACTGTTTTTACAGTCAACAGGACATTCATTGACGACTGCTAAATCTTCGCCGGCATAAAGATTATTCAATAAATTTAAACTTAACAATGAATATACAATTAACCATTTTTTCATCTCAATTTCTCCTTTGTACTAAGGAAGATAAAATAAGAAAAAAAAATATGCAAACAAACTATTTTTAATGTTGAAAATAAAAATCATTTTTTTGCATGTAAAGCTTTAGGAGCAAAATTTAAAATATTTTCTTGACAATTAGGTTAAATCTTTTTTATTGTGCAATGGAAAGTGTTCTTTTGTATCCCTTACTAAAAAATAGGAAGTATGTATGACAAAAAATACAAATACTCATTTTGTCTTAGAATTGTTAAAAAACAAAAAAAGTTTTTTAACAATATTTGTTTTTACAGCATCAAGTTTAATGACGTTTGAAGTTATAGCAAAAGATGTAGAGATTGAAGAAGAAAAAATAGCAGAACATAGAAGACCTGTTAGCGTGCCAGCTCAAGTTCAACATGTTCCAGGCCCAAAAGATGCTGGAGGAATTGCTAATTCAGGAGGTTTGAATAGTGGTTTACCTGGATACACTATAGATAGTTCAGGATTTTCTTATGCAGGAACAACAAATACTATTAAAACTGGCGGTGTTGATGTAAGCGCAGCAAGAACAGTTTTTTATTCATCAAATCCAACTAGCCCTGTAGGAATTGTTACAGCTTCAGCGCTTGATAATACTGGTATGGGTTTTAATAGTTTTAGTGCTCTTACAACAGGCGCTCAAAACGCATCTTTTGGTTCTTTAGCTCTTGATGCAAATACAACTGGTTCAAATAACGTTGCTGTGGGTTATAATGCTTTAACAGCAAATACAACAGGAACTCAAAACGTTGCGATTGGTACAAGTGCTGGCGGTGCAATTTTAACTACTTCAAATTCTACAGCAGTTGGCTTCAATGCGTTACTCTTAAACACTGGCGCAAGCAACACAGCAGTTGGTTCTGGTGCACTTGATGCAAACGTTGCAGGTACTCCAAACACAGCAGTTGGTTTGAACGCTTTAGGTGCAAACGTTTCTGGTAACAACAACGTTGCAGTTGGTGCAAGCGCAGGATTAGCGTTACTCACAGACCAAAACACAGCAGTTGGTTCAAGTGCTCTTGCAGCAGCATGTGGTGCAAATTGTACAGCTGTTGGTTATAACGCGTTGACAGTAAACACAGGCGCAAGCAACACAGCAGTTGGTTCTGGTGCACTTGATGCAAACGTTGCAGGTACTCCAAACACAGCAGTTGGTTTAAATGCTTTAGGTACAAATATTTCTGGTAACAACTGTACAGCAGTTGGTGCTGGCGCTCTTGCTCTTTCAACTGGTAATAACTGTACAGCGCTTGGAAGTGGTGCTGGTGCAGTCACTACGGGCACTGATAATGTTTTTGTTGGATTCAATGCTGGCTCAACAGCTACAACAGGAAGTAACAATATTTTCATTGGCTCTGGAGTAACTCCTCCTGTGGGAGTTACTGATACTGCTACGACAGTAATTGGTAATGGATCAACAGCTCGTTGTTACATTCGTGGTATTCGTGGTGTTACAACTGTTACTAACGATGCTATTGCAGTGTTGATTGATTCAAATGGTAACTTAGGGACAGCTTCATCATCAAGAAGATTTAAAGAAAATATTGTTACAATGGATCAAGCAACGGCTGAAAAACTAGCAGATCTTAATATCGTTACATTTAGTTACATTAGCGATGCAACACACAAAGTTCAATACGGAGCAATTGCTGAAGAAGTGTTTGAAATATTCCCTGAACTTGTGGTGAATAACAAAGATGGTGAAATTGAAACTATTCAGTATCATCACTTTGTTCCATTGTTAATTAAATATGCACAAGTACAAAATAAAGAAGTTCAATCACTTAAAGCAGTTGTTGCTGCTTTAATGAAAAGAGTTGAAGCTTTAGAAAATAAATAAATTAATTTTTAATTATTTTAAGAAATGGTGTCTGAAAAGACACCATTTCTTTTTTGACAAAGTTTTATAAATAAACAATGATTTTTATATATTTTTTTTATAAAAAAGGAGACCTTATGGTTCAAAACAATAACATTATTTTTTTACAAAAAATAAAAAATGTAAAAAGGAACAATCTATTTATATTTTGTTTTTTGACATTAAGCATGGCAAATCTTGTAGCAAAAGATGTAGAGATTGAAGAAGAAAAAATAGCAGAACATAGAAGACCTGT
>DALYET010000003.1:0-69140 GCA_031972395.1 Candidatus Chromulinivoraceae bacterium | reverse complement strand
ACGCATCTTTTGGTTCTTTAGCTCTTGATGCAAATACAACTGGTTCAAATAACGTGGCGGTTGGTTACAGTGCGTTAGGTGCAAATATAACTGGTGGTAATAACGTAGCTGTTGGTGCAAGTGCTGCACTGGCAGTGCTTACAGGGAATAATACAGCTGTTGGTTCAAGTGCGCTTTCTGCTGCAAGTGGAGCAGATTCAACAGCTGTCGGATACAATGCATTATCTTCAAATACTGGCGCTCAAAATACTGCTGTTGGTTCAGGAGCTCTTGATGCAAACACATCAGGAACACCAAACGTTGCAGTTGGTTACAATGCTTTAGGCGCTAACATATCAGGTAATAATAATGTTGCTGTTGGTGCAAATGCAGGATTAACGCTTTTGACTAATCAAAATACAGCAGTTGGTTCAAGTGCTCTTGCTGCTGCAAGTGGAGTAAATTGTACGGCTGTTGGTTATCAAGCATTAAATGCAAACACTGCAATTAATAACACTGCAGTTGGTTCACAAGCGGGGCTAACACTTTTTTCAGCAAATAATACAGCTATTGGAACAGCAGCTTTGACAGCTTTGAGTGGGTCAAATTGTACAGCTGTTGGTTATAATGCATTAAATGTGAATACTGGCGCTCAAAATACTGCAGTTGGTGCAGGAGCTTTAGATGCAAATACATCCGGAACGCCAAATGTTGCTATTGGTTATAATGCTTTAGGTACAAATATTATTGGTAACAATAACGTTGCAGTTGGTGGAAGTGCAGGATTGGCAGTTCTTACAGGAAACAATGTTGCGGTTGGTACAAGTGCTTTAGCTGCTGCATCAGGTGCAGACTGTACAGCTGTTGGCTATCAAGCATTGTTTTTTAATACTGCTGCTCAAAACACAGCAGTTGGTTCAGGAGCGTTGGACGCAAATACTTCAGGAACTCCAAACACAGCGGTTGGCTTTAATGCCTTAGGTACTAATATTTCTGGATCAAACAATACTGCGGTTGGTGCAAATGCTGGTGCATTATTGATTAACAGTGGAAATACAGCAGTAGGAACGAATGCTTTAGCTGCTGTCAGTGGTGGTAATTGTACTGCTGTTGGACACAATGCGTTGCAATCAAACACTGCTGCAAATAATACTGCTGTTGGTACTGGTGCGATAGCAAATGGTGTGAGCGGAACTGACACGACAGCAATCGGTTATAATGCGTTGCTGGTAAATACTGCATCATTTAATACAGCAGTTGGTTCTGTTGCGCTTGATGCAAATACTTCAGGAAATCAAAACGTTTCTGTTGGTTATAATTCGATGGGAACAAACATTGCAGGAAATGATTGCGTTGCTGTTGGTGCAAATGCATTACGTGATTCAACGGCAAGTCAAAACGTTGGCGTTGGTTCAGGCGCTGGACTCACTACAACTGGTACAAACAATACTTATGTAGGTTATAGCGCTGGTTCTACCGCAACGACAGGATCAAATAATGTTATCATTGGAGCATCAGCTGCTCCTTCATCAGCTACTATTTCAAACCAAACGGTTATTGGTAACACTTCAACAACAACAGCTTACTTGTTTGGTATTCCTGGCGTAATTTCTAATTCAAGTTTAGTGACTACAACTGGTACAGCTACAGGACAATTAGGTTCAATTGCTAACGGATCTGCAAATACAGTCCTTACATCAAATACATCGCCAGCGTCTCCAACGTTTAAAACTTTGTCGGTCAATATGCAAATATTTACAGCAAACGGAACTTACACTCCAACTGCTGGAATGGTTTATTGCCAAGTTGAATGTTTGGGTGGCGGTGGTGGTTCTGGTGGATGCAGCGCAACAAACTATGCTGTTTCTGCTGGTGCTGGAGCTGGCGCGTATACTCGAAAATGTTTTTCTGCTGCAACTATTGGAGCATCTCAAGCGGTTGTTGTTGGAGTTGGAGGAACAAATGGAACGGGTGGTACCGATAATTCTACAGATGGAGGAGCTTCTACCTTTGGCGGAACTTTAGTTACTGCAGCTGGTGGTGGTCGATCTGTGGCAGATTCTTCAATTGGTGGAGCAACTTCTGCTGCTGCTGTTATTGCAAATGCTATTTGCATTCCAGGAAAGCATGGTGGCAGTTCATTAATGCCATCAGCAACTTCAATTGGTGCTTCAGGCGCAGGCGCAGATAGTATTTATGGCACTGGTGGATATGCTCAATTATTTTATCCTGCAACACCAACATCTTCATTTAATGGTGTCGCTGGTTCAGGTTATGGTGCAGGTGCAAGCGGAGCTTCTGCAGGAACTGGAGGAGTTGCTAAAAACGGAAACGTTGGCGCTGATGGCATAGTTATTATTACCGAATACATTCTTTCATAAAAGATGTATTTACTTTTTACAAAAAAGAAGAGAGCTCTGGAAATTCCAGAGCTCTCTTCTTTTTATTATTCTTAAATTCAAATTAGAAGTTGAGTGATCCTTGAAGACCAGCGCTCCACATTTGAACAGCATTGTTTGTGCAATTTGTGAATTCAGCGCCACCAATGAATGATATATTTGGAGTGTAACGACAATCATTCCAAGTATAACCAAATTGCGCAAATACTTTACCAGTGAAAGCTTTTGCCGCAGCAGCACCACAAATATCTAAAGCTTCATTCAAATCTTCAGGAATACGATTTGTTGAAACGCGACCATCAGCAAGCTTAGAAGAATACGTTGTTGGGAATGCAGCCTGTGCAGCACCAACTAATTGTACAGTGTTTACTGCTGTATTAATTGTTGCAGCAGGTTCAACTAAGGGAACAAAATTTGTTGTAACGTTATAATTTGTTGCAACGCCAGCTTCACTTAAAACATGAAAGAGACTTGCTTGACGACCGACAACTGCGTAATTATTAAGGTTTTCTTTTCCTAATTCAATAGAGCCACACATGTCAATGCTTAAAGTTTCTTTTGTTCTGCCCCAGAATTCTCCAGAAACTGCTAAGTTCCAATTATTGTGATGGTAATCAACCATTAAAGCTCCTGATCCTTCAGCTGCAAATTTTGAATATACAGGAAGTGTTGTAACGTTGATTGCTTGAGTTAATGATCCTGCTGTATAAGAACCGTCACCATTTTGATGAAAATGCTCTAATAAAATATACTTAGAACCTTTTCCGTTTAATTTTAAGTCAAAAGAACGTCTACCGATGCGACCAGGTAAAAGATGTAAGACTTCACCTTGGAACCAAATGTCTAAATATTTAGATTTAGCATCATTTTCCCAAGCTTTGTAATGACCTACGATGTCTGCACCAACACCCCAAGCACCGCCGCGACCAAAAATTGGTTCAAAGACGTATTGTGCTGTTGGAACGTTTCCTGTTGGGCAACTTGTTTTAAATCCAAGACCCAAGAATCCTTTTTCATTTGCCAATACGTTGTAACCAAGAACAAATGAAAGATCCGCTAGACGAATTTCAGTTTGTTTGCAGGTTGCAACTTTACCATATTTTAATTGCAATTGATAAGGTTCGTTATTTCCAGATAATGTACCGTTACTGCCAACACCGCCAGCAAGAGCGCTAGCAATATTTTCTGAGCGGTTATTTAAAGAAGGATAAGTGGTGTTATATGTAATAGCAGTTGTTGTTGTGTTTTGAGCGAAAGCATTAATATCAAGTTTTTCTGAAGTGTCTGTCATGCAAGGATCAATGCTGATTGCACCGACAGGAGCATGAACTTTAAAATACATTCCGTGTTCATCTTTTTTATGAACAAAGTATAACATGAAATCTGTACCAACTTGAGTAACTTTTGGATTTAAAGTCAATGTTCCACTAATTACGTTTGGATCATAGTTTAAACCAGTAGGTGTACCAGTTGTTGGAATAGTTCCGCCAGCAGCGCTACCGCAACCAAAGTTCCACATATCGATATCTGCAGCGCCACCGTTATTACCAACAGTCATTGCGTTAGTGCCAGCAGCACCCCAAGAGAACATTGAACCTAGATTTTTGCAGCTATCACATTTTGCACCAAAGTTTTGCATGTATTGAGTTGCAAAAGAAAATGTACCATTCCACTCATCGCGATGGCTTTCAGTTTGGAATAATGTTTTTTCTAAAGTAATTTCACGAGAAGCGTCTGAAGAAAACGCACGAGGGAAAAAAGTATTTTTACTTTGAGAGCATGGTTCGTTTGTACACGTTGCTGAACAATCTTGAGACACTGAACATCCGTTAACGATTTGACCAATCGTTAAAATTGCGGCCACTTTGAGCCATAAAGTATTTTTTTTCACAAAGGACTCCTTTTTTTAAAATACCAACATAAAAATAATGACAACATGAAATCTAAAATAATAAAAAAAATAATGCAATGGTTTCTGACGGCTTGGCCAGTTTTTGGCTTAAAAAAGATAATTTTATAGCTTGAACGAAAAACTGTACTTTTAAAAAAAAGAAGATTTTTTGGAGCAAAATTTTGAATGCCGATGAATTCAACCTAAACCGCATAAGCCCTATTATGTACCTAATGACAATAATTTAAAAAATTATGACAATTAGCCCTTAAATTCACGCTTTTAACATTACTTATAGCTTATTTTTAAAATTTAACCTTGGTAGTTGGCATTGAAAAATACTTGAAGTTTGATTGTTTAAAATTAAAGTTCGAGCTGGTATCGCTTTGGATGATGTTGAAATGCCACAATACATTGCATTGTTGACGATGTATGGAGCAAACAAATGACAATCCAGACTAAGTGATTTTGGACCATAGGGGTTTGTTTGTTCTATAAGTCCTGAAACGTTATCAAATCGAGCAATTTGGCATGTTTGAGATTCGTGATTAAAGGTTGTAAAGTAAATAGCTTCAGAGCTGTAAAGTGGTAAAAATGGATAAATTGATTCGTATAATCTTTCTGAAGATGATCCAACAAGTAATTTTTTAGGTAATTGAAAATTAAAAAGTTCGGCCGCGCTCCATGTGCCCTGACTGCTTTGAAATATCCTGCAACAAACAAAATCAAAAAAATCTGACAATGAGTTTTCGGCTTGTGTTATTTTTAACAAAAATCCAAGATTTGAGCTCTTCATGAAAAGAAAGCAAGGAGCTTGACCAGAGGCCGAAAAAAGCAAAATCTTTTCAAATTTTGCAAAATTATTGCCCATTTTTTTTTCTTGGTCAAAATCAATAGCGTTGAAACTTACCGATGATTTTTCAGGCCAAGCGGCTTTGCAAATTGCATATTGACCATCTTGAGTTTTTGTTATACAAAAAATTTCATTATTTATTTTTTGTGGGTATAAATAATCGACAGAATCTTGCAAATCAGTTAAGGCAAAAACATAACAATTTCGATTTGAAACATCACATAAAAATAATTTAAAATTATTTAAATATTTACCTACAAAATAAAACTGATTATCATCAATCCAAGATATAAAAGATACGGCATAAATTGGTTCATAGAAAGCAATAACCCGAGGCGCTCGTTTATCAAAATGCTTAATTTTAATTCGGCCACGATCTATAAAGCTGTATGCTTTCTTGCTTGGTAAAATTTGAATAGCTGATGGTAAAAAAAAAGAATTAAGTTCCTTAAATGCCACCGATTCATTAATATTCCACATCCATAACTCAACATCATCACACGACGTTTGATACATAAGTAACACATGTTCATCATCAATAGAGCCAACAGGATAAAGATACTCTGCGCATGCAACTTGATATAGTGATTGAAAAAATGCTAAAAACAGCGCTATATATTTATTCAAACAAGCTCCTTTGCTTTGTATTACTTTGACAATAATTTGACTTAAGTTCTACCAACACAGATTACCACAGTCAATTTTTTTACAAATAACCTTTAATCGCATAAACATTCTTAAGTTTTTACAAAAAAATTATTCCTGTTTAAAATTTTTCATTATTTTTTCAACTTCTTTTTTAAAGTTTTTTAAAAATTTTTTTTCATTCATTTGAATTTTAATTTTTTTAAGTTGTTGAATACAAAATAAGGCTGAAACTATATTCAGACAGCAAAAAACATTATCGTTTTTCCATTCATTTTGAAAAAAATTTTCACTGTTTTTTTGAACAATGCAATGAAATTGTTTTTGTGAAAAATTATTTCCGCCATTTGATAAAAGTAATGCCAAACATCCAACCATTGCTGCAGCCGCTATTGATGTCCCTGATATAAAATATGTCATCATTTTTTTTTGATTATCATTCCACAAAAAACAACCTATATTTTTTCCTGGCATTGCAAAACAAGGTCCGTTTTTTTTATTTTTTTGAGAAAAATTACAAACCAAATATTGATCATTTATTTTTTCAAAAGCTCCAACAGCAAAAAAAAGTGAATTTGCAGGAAATGCTATTTGAAAACTGCTTAATCCATCATTTCCTACAGGTGCAACAACATATAAAAATTGTGATAAAAGTTTTAAAATTGTTTTTTTTTCTACACGCGAAATATGTTTATCGTCAATTTTTAAACCAAGGTACAAAATATCTATTTTTTGCTGCAAAGCTTGCTGTAAACCGTCTATAAATTTTGCAACGCTTGTTACCCCATGATCATTAAAAATGGGAATTGAAATAATTTCAACCTCGGGTGCAATTTGACGAATCATGCTCACAACAAAAGCAGCGTGATTTTTTTTAAAACCTTTTTTGAAAAAATCGTCATTATTTTTCATCGACATTGAAAAATAACAATCATCTTCAAGTGTTTGGCTGTTAAACAAAAATCTTTCGCCCTCTGGCAACTTTGGCCACAAATTTGAAAACTTCAGCAATTTGAAAAATTTGCTTTGATAAAAATCAATACTTTCAGGCTTTTCTGTAATTTTTGTATCCAAAATTGCTACTCGAACGCCTTGACCTTGATTTTGCCACTCAACAGTTTTACGAATATTTAAAATATTTAAATGCCAAAAAAAATCACACTCTTTTTTGGATTCTGGAAAAAAAATAAATGAAAAGGAAAAAGTAGAAGAAAAAAAAATTTTAAGAAATATAATTTTTGAAAGCTTCATGCGCACTCCTATAAAAAACTAGGATACTTGCAGTTTCAATAAATCGTCAAAGTATTTAAAAATGAATTAAAAAAATTTTTCCATCGCATTAGTACGAATACCAATGCGATGGAAAAAAGGAGAGTAGTAATGAAGCCTAATTTAAAATTTGACACAAATGTTTACAGTTGTAACATTTTTGAAAATTTATATAAACATTTATATCATTAATAATTTTAACAGTTCTGGCTTTTCTGTCAACAGGTTTAGGGCTAAAAATGCAGATTCTATAGCGCTTATTTTAAGATTTTAAAGATATCACGTCTGGATCGGCCTTGTGAAGCAAATCTTTTAAAACTGTATCAAAAAAAGGCGCTGTAATAATGATTTGATTTTGACAAGAAATAAGAAAGTTGATTAAATTTTTAATCCTAATTTGATCGAAATCTGAAATAAAATCATCAATCAAAAGCAAAGGTTTTTCTTGATTGTCCCTCTGAATCAATATTAATGATAGTTTACATAGCAAAGAAATAAGCTTTTGTTGCCCTCTGGACGCAAAAATTTGAGCTTTTTGACCATTCAATTGAATGATTAGATCGTCCAAATGAGATCCAAAAAGGGATCTTTTAATCATTCGCTCTTGATTTTGTAGTCGATCAATAAAAAATCGTACAATGTCTTGTTTTTCATCAAAAATGACCACTTTTGGCTCATAAATTAAAGAAATTTTATAAATCCCATCAAAAAATTGATTTATAAGCTCATTGACCATTTTTTCAATTTGAACCATAACGCTTTGACGCAAAATTTGAATTTTTGCTGTAATTTCAGCTAAATTTTGAGTCCAAATATCAAATTCAGACGCATTAAAATAATGCATACTTTGCTCTAAAAAAGCATTTCTTTGATGTAAAATTTGTTTAAATTTTTTGTAAAGCTCAACGGATTCAGGATAAGCCAAGACAACTGCTTGATCAATAAATGCTCGTCTGTTTGATGGATATCCTTTAATCAAATCAATGTCATCTTCGGTCAGCGTTACAACTCGAAACATTGATAAAACTTCTTTATAAGATGTTACCGATTTTTGATCAAACTTAATTGATTTTTTATGAGCCGAATAACCCACTTGAATAGCATGTCCTTCTGCTAATGTTTCAAGATTAAATAACCCTTTTAAAAAAAAAGAATTTGATCCTGCATGCATTAAATCTGACATTATATGAGAACGAAAGGATTTAAAATAAGAAAGATAATAAATGGCTTCTATGATTGAAGTCTTTCCAACGCCATTATCTCCAGTAATTAAAGTTACCGGAGCAGCAAAATTTATTTTTTTTTCTGAAAAACAACGAAATTGTTGCAATTCTAGTTCTTGTAAAAACAATGTTGTCTCATCTTAAGCATTATTTGCAGAAACAGGCATTACCAAATACATTAAATGATACATATCACCTTCTGCTTTAAAAATAATCGGTCGTGAATTATTTTTTAAAAAACATGTTAATTGATCAGTTTCAAATGATTGAAGACCTTGCAAAAGGTACGGAGAATAAAATCTCAACTCTAACTTTTCAGCATCAAAATTGCCAATTGGAAGCGTTTCTTCTAAATTTCCAATATCGTTATTTTTCATAAAAACTTTCAAATAATCTTTATTAAAAATAAAATTTGTTGCTAAAAATTGCCCTGAAAGCAAACATGACGATCGACGCAATGTTTTTACAAAATCAGATTTACTCACTGTTGCAGGAATAAAAGAATCATGCTGCAAAATTGATTCATATTTTGGAAATTCATCAGCTAAAAGCCGAGTAAAAAAATTAAAATGATCACCAGAAAAAACTAATTGTTGCTCACAAGTTCCTAAAAAAATTGTCGTTGCTGCTGAATTTTCTAATATTTTTTTAAGTTCAAAAATAGCACGACGTGGTAATAACCATTTTTTTTCTTTTTCTAAAATATAACGATCAGAAGTAACTTGCGCTAAACAATGACCATCAGTTGATGTTAATTTAAATTCTTTTGCAGAAATTTCTAATAATAATCCATTCAAGGATGGTGTCGCATTATTTTGAGGAATTAAAAATGAAACTTTTCCCAGCATGTTTGATAAAAATGAAGCATCCATCTGCATTAAATTTTCAATACGCTCAGGCAACGGAGGAAACTCTTCAGCATTTTTAATATTAAAAGATACATTAATATGTTGTTGTGATTTTAAAGTAATTTGGCTTTCATCAAAGATGCACTCAATGTCACCTTCCATTTCTTTGACAATATCAAAAATCTTTTTTCCAGGTACTAAAAATTGAACAAATTCTGTAGTACTTGAAATTAAAGAACAACTATACTGTAAACTAATTTCCAAATCAGTTGCTTTCAAAATTAATTCTTTATTTGAAATTTGAAAAAGAATACATGATGTTGAAGAAATAGTTGTTTTTTTAGTACAAATTGGTTGCATGAAAAACAATGTGGTCAATAAATCTTTTTGACTTACAATAAATGAATAACTCATGAAAACCTTTCTGTATTGTCATAAAAAACGAAACTGGACTTAGTATACAAAAAGCAATATTTTTTCTCAATCTAAACAATTTTTATGCTCGAGGATGATACTTGTCATAAAGCTCTCTTAAGTGAGATAATTCCAAATGAGTATAAATTTGTACCGTGTTAATTTTTTCATGCCCTAAAAGCGTTTGAAGATGCCGTAAATTTGCTCCACGTTTGAGCAAATGGGTTGCCAATGAATGACGAAGTACATGAGGCGAAATTCTATGCATTAATCCTGATTTTTTGGCAATATCTTTTACAATGCGCCAAAAGGCTTGTCTGGTAATATGACTGACTTTGCCTGAATACAGCACTGGAAATAAAAACTCAGTTTGGCGCTTTCCTACCGGTCCAATCAAATGACTATGAATTTTGACCAAGTAAGCCTGAAGCAATAAAATAAGCTCTGGTGGCAACGGAATAATTCGTTCTTTGCCACCTTTTCCAGAGACCTGAAGACATTTTTCTTCAAAATTTAAATTCGTTGTTTTTAATTCAACAAGTTCACTCACCCGCATCCCACAAACATACAACAACGACAACATTACTTTATTGCGCTGCCCAGGAAGCGATGTATCGCCATCGGCAGCTTCAAAAAGTGCTTGCATTTGTTCTTGGGTTAAATGTCGAGGAAGTTGCTTGGGAAGTTGCGGAAATACAACACCATTGGTAAATGGTATTAAATCATGATACGAAGACAAATAATTTGCCAATGTTTTTAAAGCTGACAATTTACGTGAAGCGCTTCGTGGCCCCAGTCTCATTTCTTGCCGCATGTGCTTTAAAAAATCTTTTACATGAAGCGATGTTACTTGATTTAAAAAATCAACATTATGATGTTTTTTTAAAAATTGTAAAAATTGTTCAATATCACGCTTGTATGCTTCAAGCGTGTTATTTGCAACACATTTTTCAGAAATTAAATAATTTTGAAATTTTAAAAATAACGCATCCATATTTTAAACTTCATTACTATTACAGTTTTAAATTTAATACGCTCGACCTACAATCACATCACCCTTTGAAGGCATGTTGCAACCAAAACAAGACTGCATTTCATTTTTTTCAATCATGCAACGAATAGAAGCGCCAAATTCTTTTAATTTTTGTTCACATTCATGCATCTGACACCATCCAACTTGATAAATTCCATTGTTTATTTCAAGTTCTTTTGCAAAATTTTCCAATTTATCAACCTTATGCCACATTTGTTCATAACGTTTTTGAGCACGAATAAAAAGATCAGATTGAATCATTTCTAATTTTTGAACAACCCATGAAGCAATATCTTTGCCGGGTACTGTTTCTTTTTCTTTACCAAGACGAGAAACAGCTACAACAATTCCTGCATCAATATCTCGAGCTCCAAGCTGAATGCAAAGAGGAACACCTTTAAGCTCCCATTCATAAAACTTTGCACCTGGCGATTGTGTTTCATCATCATCAACTTTTACTTTAACACCAAAGGTTTTTAAATTTTGAGCTAACGTTGCAACATATGCCAAAACTTGTTCTTTAGTTTCTTTTTTTAGAATAGGTACAATAACGACTTGAATTGGAGCAATCTTTGGAGGAAGAATCAGTCCACGCTCATCACCGTGACTTGCAATAACGGCTCCCACCAAACGAGTTGTTGTACCCCAACTGGTCAAATAAGGATAGGATACTGAACCATCCTGATTTTGAAATTTCATATCAAAAGCATGTGCAAACGTTTGCAAAAGTAAATGCGACGTTCCCATTTGAAGTGCTTTACCATCAATTAAAAAAGCTTCAAATGTATAAGTTGCTTCAGCTCCTGGAAATTGTTCATGTTTTGTTTTGCGACCTTTGATTACCGGAATAGCCAAACAATTTTGAGCTAGGTTGACATATTCTTGAAGCATGGTTTGCACTTCTTGCTCAGCTTCAACTTTTGTTGCATGAGCTGTATGACCCTCTTGCCAGTAAAATTCTGTTGTTCTTAAAAAGGCTCTTGGTCTTTTTTCCCAACGAACAACATTTGCCCACTGATTAATTTTTAAAGGTAGATCGCGCCATGAAATAATCCATTTTGCAAACATATGATGAATCACAGTTTCTGATGTTGGACGCACAACTAATGCCTCTTCTAATTCTTTTCCTCCAGCGTGCGTTACCACTGCAAGCTCTGGAGCAAAACCTTCGACATGCTCTGCTTCTTTTTGCAAAAACGATTGTGGAATTAATAATGGAAACAATGCATTTTCATGACCGGTTGCCTTAATGCGATCATCTAAAATATTTTTAATATTTTCCCAAATTGCATTTCCATAAGGACGAATTACAATACAACCACGAACTGGCGCATGATCAGCAAGTTTTGCTTGAGCAATAACTTCTTGATACCATTCTGCAAAATTTGTTTTAATGTCAGGCAATTTGTTCATAAATATCCTTGATTGCATTGTAAAGTCATTTTTTCAGTTTTTCTGTCATCCTCGACTACGATCGAGGATCCAGTAATTTATAACATTCCTTCTAATAATTGATCAGAAATATCATACCACATTGGATTTTTTTCTTCTATAAGCGCAATCTTCAAATTTCTATTCCAATGTTTTACTTGTTTTTCTCTTTTGATTGCTTGAATTATAGTTGCATGTTGTTCTGCATAAACTAAAATTGAAAGATTATATTTTTGAGTAAAGCCAGAAATTTTTTGTTGTTTATGTTCATAAATTCGACGAGCTAAATTATTGGTTACGCCAATATATAATGTTCCATTTTTTTTTGAAGTAATAATGTATATCCAATATTTTTTCATAATGTCTTTTTATTTTAAATACTGGATCCTCGATCATAGTCGAGGATGACGGAAGATAAATATCCTTGATTGCATTGTAAAATTACTTATAAAAGTATATCGTATACAAAAATAAGAATCAAAAAAGACCTAGGATGATTCATATGTCGCACAATGACAAAATTACAACAATTCAAGATTTAAAAAAAATTGCCCAAGAATTTCGTGATGATCGAGATTGGCAGCAATTTCATTCTCCAAAAAATTTAAGCATGAAAATAGCAATAGAAGCTGCAGAACTCATGGAAAAATTTGTTTGGCTTTCTACAGAATCTTCATTTGATGAACTTGATAAAAACAGACAAGAAATTGAAGATGAAATGGCCGATGTGTTTATTTGCTTAATTCATTTTTGTAATACTGCAAACATTGATATGAGTTCAGCTTTTATCAAAAAATTACAAGAAGTGTCAAAAAAATATTCTATTGAAAAATCAAAAGGCAAATCTGAAAAATACAATAAATTATAAATTTTACGATTTTTTAATATAACCTTGACGTAGTTCTTCTTGATAAAAAAGATACACACCGCAACCAGCAATTAACAATGCAATAAAAAAATGATGTGAAACTTGAGCCCCTAAAAGCAGCCAATCAAAAAATGCAGTAAATAAAGGGATAATGCATCCCATAAATGACAATAACGTAACCGTATATCTTTTCAAAAGCCGTGCATATAAATTATAATAGACAACATTGGTTAATAGAATAATTGCAATCATCCACAACCAAAATTCTTGCATGCGACCCCAAGGCAGTGTTGCATTTTGTTCCCAAAAATATGCAAAAATAAATGATTCAATGCCTGCAAAAAGCATTGCAATACCATTAATCATCAATGGTTGATACCCTTGAAGCACTAACATTCGAACATAAATCCAACCTAATGCTCCAAAAATTACCGATAATAAAATTAAAAGATATGCACCATTAATGTCTAAGCAAAAATTTGCCTGAGAGGCAACAAAACACGCAATCGCCGAAAAACCAATAAAAAATCCTGCCCATTTTTTTTTCGTCATTGTTTCACCAAAATAAAAATATGAAAACAATGCTGAAAAAAATGGTGTTAAATTATAAATTAATGCTGAACAAGATGCAGAAATTGATTGAAGCCCTATAAATTCAGTAATATAAGGCATAAAAATATGAATTGTTGCAAATCCAACCCACCAAGGAATCATACGTAATGGAATTTTTTCAAATTTTTTGTTGATAATTACATGCATACATAACAGTAAACATCCTGCAATCGTCATACGAATAGCAATTAAAAGCACTGGCGACATAAAACTTAAAAGAATTTTTGCAATAGTAAACGATGCGGCAAAAATAGCATATAAAAGAAAAATTAATGTCATATATGACGCTCTTCCAATAATTCTTGTTGATAAAAAATTAAAAGACCTATCGCAACACCTGCGGAACAAACAAAAAACTCCCAACTTAGCGATTCACCAAGCATAAGATACCCTAACAAGGCCGTAATGATAGGCATAACGAATGAAAACAAAATAACCAATGTTGCGCTATAAATTTTTAAAAGATAAGCATTAAAGTTGTAAGCTATTAAATTTTGCAGAACCATCATTAAAAGCATATAGCCTAAAAAATTCCAAAAATGACCTGGGACAATATATGGTTCTGATTCCAGCTTAAAAGATTGAGCAAAACACATCATGCCACCAACCGTTAAACTAACTCCATTTAAAAAATAAGAATTAAAATCAGAGCGCTGATCCATAAGATATTTCATGAGCACCCAGCCAAAAGCCGTTGCCGCAGATGCAATAATCATAACAATTTCTGCAATGGATAAAAAACCAAAATGCCATGTTGAATCAACAATTTTTTCAACGCCACTTTCCATAAGCAAAGGAGAAATTGAAATACAAGCAATCACCATGCCAATAATTTTTTTCCAAGTTATTTTTTCTTGAAACATCCACCAAGAAAAAAATAATGAAAAAAATGGACTTAAATTATAAATAAATGCAACTTTTCCAGCAGAAAGATATTGTAAACTCCAAGCTTCATTAGCATTGGTCAGATAAACATTAAAAACTGCTAATAAAAAAATGTACCATGCATTACTTAAAGAAATTGATTTTAATGAAATGCGATGGTACCAAAAACGATGCAGAGCATAGGAACAAACTCCAGCCGTGACCATCCTGGCACCAGTTAAAAAAACAGGTTTTGAAAAAAGTAATGCTTGTTTTGAAAAAATAAAGACAATGGCATACAGGGCATAAAGGAACATAATTTGCATCATGTTAAAAACCCTTCAAAATTTTATTCAGACGCCTGTAAATCTTCATCTATCACCTTAATTCTATTTATTTGAATAGCTTTCCCCGTTTGAGTATCGATTTCAACCCAAACTCCAGTCATAACAAAAGGAGGTTGTGTGTCAACCACAAATTTATGAGGCATTTGGCTTTTAAATCGTTCAATCATCATATCTTTTTTCATTCCAATTGATGAATTTAAAGCTCCAGACATGCCAAGATCTGTAATGTAAGCAGTGCCATGTGGCAAAATTCGTTCATCAGCTGTAGCAACATGAGTATGAGTCCCCACAACACAGCTAACGCGACCGTCAAGATAATAACCTAAGCAAATTTTTTCAGCAGTTGCTTCTGCATGAAAATCAACAATAATCGTATTTGTTTTATGTTTTAAAAATGAAAGAATAGTATCCATTGCCTTAAAAGGACAATCAACATGCTCTTTCATAAAAACACGCCCTTGAACGTTAACAACAGCAATTAAATGACCGTTACAATTAAAAGTTGTAACTCCAGATCCAGGACAATCAGCACCAAAATTTGCAGGACGAATAATATTTGAATTATGTTTCAAATATTCATAGATTTCATTTTGATCCCAAATATGATTGCCTGTTGTAACAACATCAACACCATTATGAATCAAAGATTGAACAATGCGCGATGTTATACCTCGACCATTATTATGACTATTTTCGCCATTAACAATAGTTGCATCAATATGATATTGTTGTTGCAATGTCGAAATATGTTTTTGAAGCATCATACGACCAGGGATACCAACAAGATCACCTAATATTAAAACTCGAATGGTCGATTTCATGATTTATTACCTTGCGTATTCAATAACTCGTTTTTCTCTGATCACATTGACTTTAATTTGGCCAGGGAAATTCATTTCTTTTTCAATCATTTTGACAACTTCTCTTGCAAGTACTTTTGCATCATCATCACTTAAAGTATCTTCTTCTAGAATGATTCGAATTTCGCGACCAGCTTGAAGAGCATATGCTTTTTTTACACCATCAAAAGAGTAAGCAATTTCTTCTAATTTTTCTAATTTTTTAATATAAGCTGTAAATGTTTCTCGGCGAGCACCAGGACGTGATGCAGAAATTGTATCTGCTATAACAACGATAGTTGCATAAATTGAAGCAAAAGGTACTTCTTCATGGTGTGCGGCAATTGCATTGACCACAATATCAGATTCACCACAACGTTTTGCAATTTCTGCTCCAATGAGTGCGTGAGGACCTTCAACTTCTGCAGTGACCGCTTTTCCAATATCATGCAATAATCCTGCGCGAAGTGCTATAGAACCATCAAGTCCTAACTCTTCTGCAATCATGCGAGCGAAAAGTCCAACTTCTTTACAATGTTGTAAAACATTTTGAGAATAGCTTGTTCTAAAATAAAGTTTTCCTAAAAGAGTGATAATTTCTGGATGCATGCCTTGTAAATTAAATTCAAGTACTGCATTTTTTCCGTATTCTTGAATTAATTCATCAATTTCAGCTTCACATTTTGCAACAGTTTCTTCAATTCTTGTTGGATTGATTCTACCATCTTGTACTAAACGTTCTAAACTTCTTTTTGCAATTTCTCTGCGAATCGGATTAAAACCAGAAATAGTGATCATTTCTGATGAATCATCAATGACAAATTCCATTCCTGTTGCCATCTCTAATGATTTAATATTTCGGCCTTCTTTTCCGATAATTCGGCCTTTCATTTCTTCATTTGGTAGCTGAACAGATCCTGAAGTAACGGATGGAATTTCATCAATGGTGTATCGTTGCATTGCGGCAACAGTAATTTCTGCTGAACGAAGCTTTGCTGAATCTCGAGCTTCTTGTTCTACTTTTTGAATCCATTTTTCAGCACTATGAACCACTTCAGCTTCTAAAGTTTTGAGTAAAACTTCTTTTGCCTTTTCACGATTCATACCACTTAATTGTTCAAGTTTTGAAATTAAATCTTCGTACAATGTTTTTAATTTTGCTTCACCAGCACGCAAAACATCATTTGTTTTTAAAAGTTCACGTTCTTTTTGCTGCAATTCATGACGAATATCATCTAAACGTTGCTCTTTTTTTCCTAAGCTTTCATATTTTTGATTAATTTGCTCTCTTTTAATCTCAAGATCAACTCTTTCACGCTTCAATTCAATTTCAAATTCTTTACGACGTTTATACAATTCATCTTTAATTTTTAAATAAGATTCTTTTTTTTCATGCTCAATCACTTGCCGAGCTGATTCAAGACGCTCTTTTGATTGATTAAAAGCAGCTTGTGCTTGAAAAATCTTTTTTTGAGCATAAAACAATAAGGCTATGCCAAAACCAACAACACCGATTCCGGCCACTAATAACATCATTTCTATCATTTCAAATTTCCTTCACGCTTAAACTTTTACCGATCTATAGCGCAGTAATGCTATAAACCCCACAAAGAGCCACGAGCTCTCATATCAATTAATATAACCCTAAAATTTTAATAAATAAGCCTTGTCATGCTCAAGCATTCCAAGGCTTATCTAAATTTCTTTATGATAGTTATTTTGACTTACAAAATAACTTCATTTTCATTATCTAAAAGCATCATAATCTTTTCCGAATGAATTTTTTCTTGATCAATATTTTTTTGCAATGATAAAAGTTCTTCCGTTGCTTTTAAAGCAATAAGAACTGCTGTTTTTTTTGCATCACCCATCATTGACGGTTTTGCAGCTAATTCTTTCATCATTTGATCAACTTTTTGTACCACTTCAAGAACAAATCCATCATCTTCGTCACTAACAACTGTGTAGATTTCGCCAAAGATTCGAGCTTTATACTTTTTCAATATTTTGCTCATTTCTTGTCTACTTCTCTTTTAATTCAATTAATGCATCAATGCTATGCAATAAATTGTCAACAACCATTTTAGTAACAACTTTTTCTTGGCTTAACTCTTCAAGATCTTTAGTTTCTGCAACCAAGGAACCCTCAAGAGCTCTCATCTGCGCCTGAAGATCTTTATGCTTTTGCTTAAGATTAGCATTTTCATCTTTTAAAGCTTTAATCATGTCAATGAGACGAACAACTTTTTCTTCAAGAAGATGTAAATTCAGATTAGATTTTGAATGTTGCTTTTCTTTACCTTTTGCAGGTATAGCTTCCATAACTAACTCCTTTTTATTTTCTTATACAAGCCTTATGACTGCAAAAAATGTAGTAAGCCTTTCTGTGATTCGTCAAGAATCACAGAGAAAACATAAAAATCTTGTTTACCCGCGAGCAGTTTGAACAATTTTTTTAAAGACTGTTGGTTCAAAAATTGCAATTTGGCTTAACATTTTGCGATTAAGCTGAATGTTTTTTAATTTCATATCATGCATAAAGCGGCTGTATGAAATTCCATTTTCGCGAACAGCAGCATTAATACGAGCAATGAACAATGCTCTCATGCTGCGTTTTTTCATTTTGCGACCTTTAAATGCATACGCAAGCGCACGCATGAAAGTTTCTTTTGCTCGACGAAAAACATTTTTACGTTGACCAAAATAACCTTTGGTCTGTTTCATTAATCGTTTATGACGACGATGAGTAACTTTTCCAGATTTAACTCGTGACATGGTTTATAACCCCTTGATTTTATGAATAAGGCAAAAGACGAACAATATGACCATGATCGCTTGTGCAAACAATACGACCGCCGCGAAGATTTCGCTTACGCTTTGTTGTTTTTTTTGACAACAAGTGTCTTTTCCCTGTAGCAGAATATTTAAATTTATTTTTTAGCTTCTTAAATCTCTTTTTTGCACCAGAATGTGTTTTCATTTTTGGCATAATCAAACCTTATGTTATTTTTTTGCTTTCAAATAATAAATTCGAGACCAAAATCGTCCCGTTGCTGCATCTTTTTCACAAATTAAATCAATCATGCCTTTTTCAGCAAATGAACGATCAATTTGATCAAAAAAATCAGATCCTACCGTTCTCATGCCATCTATTTCTCGACCAGAGAAAACCAAGGTTACTTTTACCTTATGGCCTTCTTTCAAGAACCCAATTCCTTGATTTAATTTAGTCAAGTAATCATGCATCCCAATTTTAGGCCGCATCTTGATTTCTTTAATCTTGATGACTTTTTGCTTTTTCTTACTCTCAGAAAGTTTCTTTTTTTTAGCGTACTGACTTTTGCCAAAATCCATGATCTTAACTAACGGAATTTCATCTTTATCAGACAAAAGAACCAAGTCCATTTCACTTCTTCGAGCTAAAATCAATGCTTCATCTCGAGATAAAATCCCAAGATTTTCTCCATCTTCAGAAATAACTCGAACCTTATAAGCCCGAATTTCTTCATTAATAAGTTGCGAATCTGCTTTATTTTTCAAATTTAAGCCCTATTGTTAAACACCCAACATAGCACTTTTGACTTTTGCCGTCATTGCTTCAAGAAGCGCTTTGTTTTCTTTTAAAATTTGAAAAGCTTGATCACGGCCTTGAGCAAAATTTTTGCCTTCATAAGCAAGCCATGCTCCACTTTTCGTAACAATTTCATATTGAATTGCAGCATCCAAAAGGTCTAATTCTTTGCTAATTCCAACATTAAACAACAAATCAACCTCTGTTGATTTAAACGGCGCTGCAACTTTATTTTTAACAGCTTTAATCGCTACTCGATTTCCAAAATGATTTTCATCTTTTTTCAAGGACCCCACTCTGCGAACATCCAAACGCAATGAAGCATAAAATTTCAATGCTTTACCGCCAGAGGTTGTTTCTTTTGGGCCAAAAGCCATAGCATTAATAGTTTGACGAATTTGGTTAATAAAAATCAAAATCGTATTCGACTTATGAACAACCGACGCCAATTTTCTTAAAGCTTGAGACATTAATCGAGCTTGCAACCCAACATGAGCATCGCCCATATCGCCTTCAAGCTCTGCCCGAGGAACCAAAGCTGCTACTGAGTCAATCACGATAATATCAATTGCTCCAGAGCGAATAAGCATTTCTGCAATTTCTAAAGCTTGCTCACCACAATCAGGCTGAGAAATAATAAGATCATTAATATTAACACCAATTTTTGCGGCATACGCAGGATCCAAAGCATGCTCCGCATCAATAAACGCGCAAATTCCGCCATTTTTTTGAGCTTCAGCGATAGCATGAAGAGCCAGCGTTGTTTTACCAGATGATTCAGGCCCAAAAATTTCAATGATTCTGCCAACCGGATAACCGCCAATTCCAATAACATGATCAATTTGCAACGATCCAGAGGTTGTCGCCAAAATTTTACCATTTGGTTGCTCACCCAAAAGCATTACAGAACCTTTACCATACTGCTTTTCTATCTGAGAGAACGTAACTTCAAGAGCTTTTTTCTTAGAACTACCTGAGTCTGTTTGAGCTTCAGAGCGCTTAAGAGCCTCTTTTTCTTTCATGTTTAAACTTCTTTTGTAAATTGTAAGAGTTCTTTTTTAATTTCTACCTTGTTATTAAGTGTAGCAGTTCTATATAAAGAAGCAATAAAACCCTCTTTCATTTGATACAATTTCGTATAAAACATAACATTTGCCAAATGATCTTTTTCTTGAGCAAAAACACTAGAATCAATACTGGAAATAGAATCTAACCTTATCACAATTCCATCGGTTTTTGTCTGAATTGCGGCTATTGCTCCTTCGTACTGCATTCCCTTAACAGCCTGAGCAATATTTTGATCTTTTAAAATAGCACTTTGTTCAATATTGCCATTTTTATTGTCAAAGCTTGCTTTTAAAACTGAGCTGTCATATTTTGCAGCAACGTCAGAAAATTTTAAATGCGCTACATCTTTTACCGCAGCACTCAAATCAGCTTTCATTTTCGCAAATGCTTGCTCTTCAAAGTAAAGATTTAAAACACGATTTTTAACATCAACAAGTGCAGGCAATTTGCTTTTTTCGACCTGAGAACACAACAAAATTGCACCAAAATCTTTATCTAAAAATGAGCCGTATCGTCCTTCTTCAATCCTGAACAAATGCGAACTTGCAACTGTTGAAGTTCGAGCTTCTAACGGCAAATCAACCTTTATACCTTTGTAGCGATCAATAAACTTTTTTAACGATTCTGGATTATATTTTGCACCACTGACAACTCGCGAAGCATCTTGCATAAATCGTTTTGTAAATTTTTCAACCATTAAATCTTTTTTTATTTCAGCTTCAACAGATTTAAAGTCTTTATATTTTGCTGGATGTTTCGCCACACGCTGAATTAATTCGTAGCCACGATCAGTTTTTAACGGAACTGAAACTTGACCATCAGAGCTTAAATTATCAAACGCCATTTCAATAACAACAAACTCTACATTTTTATCATTTTTAGTGAAAAAATCTGACAAGCCACCGCGAGCCGCAGATTTTGGATCTTGTGAAAACTCTTTAACTAATGCTTCAAATTTAGATGTATCTTTTTGAGCCATCTGCGAAATTTCTTCAATTTTAACCCGAGCATCCATATCGGTGCTCATTTTTGGATCAATCAATAACCGACGGATTTGAATTTGCGCTGGTTCAAGTACATAGCGCTGCATTTTGTTTTTGTCATAAAAAGATTTTGCTTCGCTATCAGAAATCTGCGAAATAAATTGCGCCGGTGTAAATTTCCACAATGTTCCAGCGCGAAGTTCAGCTGTTTTAAATTGATCAGCAATCGATGATTTTTTGTAAAATTTTTGCAAAACTTCATCAGACGGAACATGAGCTTTGACTTCTGACAGATATTTTTGATAAGACAAGGTTAAATATGAATATTTTTTATTTGCAAATTCAACATTATATTGCAAAATCATTTCAAACTCTGGAACATACACTGTTGCATCAACCAAACCAAACAACAATTTATTTTTTGCTTCCAACTCAAATTCATTAATAAGATCTTGCATGCTATGAGGCGCTATTGCTTGCTCAAATGCTTCTTTATCAAGACTTCCATCAGATTTGAAAAAATTTGAAGGTAAATTTTGTAACTGTTGTTGAAATTGTTGTTCAACATAACTTGGAGCAACTTGCATACCAATGTCTTGCATTGCTTGCTGTGCTAAAAGTCCACTTACGGCTGCTTGAACTGTTTCTTTTTGAATGTTTTGCGAAGGAAACGCAAAACCTTTTTGTCGATATATTTCTTGCTGTTGTTTTGCCAGTTTAAGCATTTCTTGAAATTTATTTTGAATTATAGATTGACGATAAACTTTAATGACCCAATCTTTATTTTCTCCAAAATTAAACATTACAACGCCACTGCTAAATGCCATCATAAATAAAAAAGCCCAAAGAAAAAATTTATAAATATTGTTGTGAATTAGTTTTCGCATGATAGCTATCATAAGACGTCCTTCTTGTTTATATGAACTGCTTTACACAATTTTTATGTCAGCACGTTTGATTTTTTCAAACATTAAGATTT
Organism: Candidatus Chromulinivoraceae bacterium; assembly: GCA_031972395.1. Lineage (GTDB taxonomy): Bacteria > Babelota > Babeliae > Babelales > Chromulinivoraceae > JACPFN01. The sequence goes on along the minus strand of DALYET010000003.1, from coordinate 47,024 downwards.
TGTCTATTATTTGTTGTACTTCTTGAACAGAACTATAACGTTTTGTAGTAACCTGATACCAAGTTCTTACAGATTTGCCAGAAACAGATTTACCTGATTTCACTTTGATATCAACATCAATATTTCTTTTTTTTAATCGATCAACCATTTGCTGCGCTGATGCTTTTTTACCAAAGCCTGCAAGTGTTGCAAAATGTTTAAAAGCTTTTGGTTGGACAGCAGTAAGTTCTTTCGTGTTAATAGGCGACACAGATTCAGTTTCTTCTACAGCATCAGGTAAACTTTGTAAAAGTTCTTCAACTTTAGATTCTTTAGATTCTTTTTCAGAAAGTGCTGGCTTTGATAATTCTTCAGGCATAGCCCCACCATTTTTTTCTACAAATGATTGCATTGTTAATAAATAATCAACTTGATCATTAAAAGACTCTTGTGATGTTTTTTGGGTAAACCCATCAATCACACTTTGTTTTCCCCAAAAATATCCACCAATAAATAATAATAATCCAAGAACAACTAAGATTGCAGCTGTAAGACTTGCTTGTTTTTTTGAAAGATAAATTCCGTTTTGATCTACTATCATGATTCGTCAACTCAATGTTTGCAAAATTCGATTTGATAACCCTTTTATATATAAACCAACATCACAAGAAGTCAAGTTGATATCGTCAACAAATCCTGAAATTTTACTCTGCTTTTGATGATTCTTTACATCTTTTTCTAATTTATTTAAAAAAATTATTTGACGTTTTGCATAATTTCTAGTTTTTTGCTGTATCGTCGCTACAACTTCAGACAAATCACTTTGTTTTTCATTCTGTGCATAATGCAATAAATCATCATAGCCAATTAATTTTTTAGCTATTAAAAAATTTTGCCATTCAGTTTTTTGTAATGCTGCAATTTCTTTTAACCATCCATTATTCATCATCTGATGCACCCGAGCATCAATGCGCTCATACAAATCTTTACGATCACGCTTACAAATTATAAAATAAAAAGAAGAGACAGGATCAAAAACTTGCTCAAAATTTGAAGGTTTTTGCCCCGTTACTTCAAATATGGCAAGAGCTCTAATGATTCTATATGTATCTTGATAGTGAATTTTTTGAGCACGTTCAAAATCAATATCGCAAAGCTTGTTCCACAACGCTAAAGAATCAACCAGTCCTTGAGCTACCTGTTGCTCTAAACGCGCAACTATGTCAGAACTATCAGCAATTTCATGCTGTCGAAAAAACAATGATTTAATATAGAATGCTGATCCGCCAACAATAATAGGAACATGCCCTCGACTCCAAATTTCTTGAATTAAAGATTGCACAAGGGCTCGAAATTGAACAACGGTAAAATTAACCGGCTGATCTAAAATATCAAATAAATGATGCGTAATTATTTCAGATTTCCATGCCGGCTTTGCGGTTCCTACAGAAAGTGGAACATACATAGACCCAATGTCGGCATTAATGATTTCACCATGAACTTCTTGAGCAATGTTTAAAGCTAAATCAGATTTACCACTTGCTGTTGGACCAGAAATAACAATGATGTGATTTTTCATATATTTTTATTGAAAATACCTAATAATCGTAATGTTTTGAGTGTATCAAAATATTAAAAAAGAGGGAAGACTGGCTTCCCTCTTGCATGTTACAAATCTACATCTTGATCAAATTTAAAATCATGTTTGGTTTTTTTTAAAGAACCTTTTTTTAAAGCTTCACTTGCTTTACAAGCCCCTAAGAAAGTTTTTTGTAAAAACTTTAAAGCTTTTTCACGATCAATGTTTTTTACTACTGAAATTTCTTCTATCAATAATTGTTCAATTTTTGATTTTAAATTTCTTTCACCAAATGATAATTCTTTTGTTTGAGAAATCATCTGCAAATCTTTATAAATTTGACAAATTTTAATCAAATCTCCAGATCGCAAATTTAACTGATATTTTTTATTTCGTCGATTCCAATTATTTAATCCAACTTCATGCTCAGTTCTGATAATTGGTTCTGATAAAACTTGAAACATTGATTCTAAATCTTGTTGCGAACTTAATCGGCGAATGCCAACTGCTTCAAGTCTATCTTCAGGAACCAATACTGCCATGTCCTTGTTAAAAAATTTTAATTCATAAAAACTTGTTTGTTTTCCAGATATTAGTCTTTTGACTAACTTACTGATAAAGGCTACACCATATCCAGGATATACAACTTTTTCATTGACGAGGAACATAAGCTCTCCTTGATCAGGAATCAAAACCAGATCAACGTATAATTTCCTCACAAAATTTTGTTATCCTGTAATCTAGAATATACGATTCCATCAGATATTAAAAGGAACTTACAAACATTGTAAACTTTTGCTTTTATTGAGCCATTTTTACTAAATATATTGTTTTGTGGTATGCTTAATTTTATAATATTTTTTGCAAATACAGGAACTTATTTGTTGCAACAAAAATTTATACACGCTGCATTTTGGAATGCATTTAATGTATTTTTATATAAAATCATTTTGCAAATACATCAAACATGCTTATTTTATGTTATCAGTAAAGAATTATTTGGAATTTCTGGAATTTTGTTTTCAACAATTTATTTCTTAATCAGTTTAACTAATTTTGGCTTTGATTATTCATTGTTTGCTTTTCATCAATATTATTCATCATCTCAAAAGAATTTTAAAATCATGATGCAGCAATTTATGCTTCGAAGCATTGCTGTGCTTTTTGTTACCAGTCTTTTTTTAATAATTTTTCATTATACCTCAAATATTTTTTATCAAACAATATGCACCAACACCACTTATTACCATCCTTGCTTTAATTTTCATTTCAGAAAGCATGAAAAAATCCTTGGAACTTTTTGCTCATCTTTCTTTTTTAAATAAAACAATAACCATCTTGGAAATCATCAGTCTTCTTGCATACACGGCAACAGTCTGGGTTTTTTATTTTTTCTTTGGATTTATCAATCTTTATGTAATTTTTACAGCAATGTGCATGATGTCTTTGATCGAACTGAATCTTGTACTCCAGCGCCTCAATAAATTTAAGCAAACTTTGCCTTTGACAGCTGACTCTTCATGCCATCCAACCCGAAAAACAATATTTTCAAATCAATGTATAAATTATATTAATCAAATCGCCAAAGCTTTATTTTCTCCAAACTTTATTATCATTTTTCTTGCATACCATCTCGGCATGATTAAGGCCGGATACATTAAATTAATTATTGATAGTGTCATAGTATTATATATGTTACTAAACCGCGCTGTTGGAATTCCTAGTGGCGCGCTTATGTCTCAAAGAGCAACGCTTACAAAACCTGACCTTCCTCATTTTTCAGTCATATTTTTAAAAATTACCAATGCTTACATTCAATTTTTATATACACTTTTAATCATAAGCAGCGCTGTCATCATACCTTGCATTATAAAATCAAATTGCTCCAACACCACGATGATTAATATTGTATTTTTTGCTTTCACCGGATTTTTAGAATATCTCATGATTACTTATGAAAAACTTTATTTAACGCAAAAGGCTGCTCATGCATTAGCCATCATAAATATTTCTGCACTTACTTTTTTAATTCCTGCTTTATGGTTCAGTAATAACACGATCACCGAATACTTACTGCTTCCTTTTGTTATTATTCGCTTAATAAGCTTTGTAAGCATTGCCTACCTTGCATACACTACCTGGAACATAAAACCTTACTTTTATATAAAATTAAAAACTATTTTTATCACCCTGTTGCCCTTTTTAAGCATCCTTGCATTATCATTGAAGTATTAAAAATAAAAACCCTTGATTTGCAAATCATTGATTTTCTCTTTAAGATCACTTTAGACTTAAAAAAAGGTAATTATAAATTCTTATTCCTTAAGGGAGAGTAAAAATGAAGCAATCTTTATATATCAAAACCCTTGCACTCATTGCCATTGCAAGCTGTATTTCAATGCAGGCAGAACGAAAACATGCAAATGCATTACTTAAAGCAGCTGGAAATCCTGGTTCAACTGCAGCAGAACATGCAGAACTTGCCTCAAAAATATCTGACACTGCTTCACAAGTTGCAGCTCTTGCTCAAAAACACCAAGACGCTAAAGATTTAAATGAATCAATCTCAGATTTAAACAAAACACTACATATAGAGCTTGACGGAAAAGCAAACAAAGCTGGAAAAGATTTAGAAAATAATACAGCCCAAGAGCGCCAAAGTTTAAATCATCACCTCAAAAACATTGAAAACCTACAAAACCAAATGCACAAAGAAGTTCAAAAAGCAAATAACGCTCAAGCAGAAACTATCGCAGATCGTGAAAGCCTGATGACAACGGCTTACAATACATTCAGCGACAGCCAATTAACATCACGCATGTCAAAAGTTGCAGCAAAACCAAAAGCTGCTGCACCAAAAATTGAACCAAAAAAAGCAAAACCTGAAAAAACAAAGGCTGCTCAAACACAACAACAAAAAGCGCCTGTTCAAAAAAAAGAAAAGCAATCAAACAAAACAAAAGAAATTAAAGTTCCAAAAGAAAAACCAATCAAAACAAAACGTACAGAATCTTACAATTTTACAAAATCAGAACCTGTAAAACCCATCAAAAAAACAGCTGCTCAAAAACAAGCCGAAGCTGATCAAAAATCAGCAGAACAAGCAAGAAAAAAAGCTCAAATTCAAGCAAAAAGAGAAGCTGATGAACAAGCAGCCAAAGAACGAAAAGCTCAAATAGCGGCAGACAAACAAGCAAGCAAAGCTCAAAAAGAACAAGAAAAAGCTCAAGTTCAAGCCCAAAAAGAACAACGTAAAGCAGATGCAGATGCTAAAGCTTCTGAAATAAAAGAACAACGTGAAACAAAAAATGCTCAAATACAAGCTGAAAAAGAACAAAAAGCTCAAGAACTTCAAGCACAAAAAGATGCACGCCTTGAAAAACACCAAGCAAGAAAAGCTCAAGAAAAAGCTCAAGCGCAAGCAGAAAAAGAAGCCGCAGAACAACAAGCAGCTGAAAAACAGGCAGAAAAAGAACGCGTAGCGCAAGAGAAGAAAGATCAAGCTGATGCTCAAAAACAAGCTAAAATCGATGCAAAAAATGAAAAGGCTGCGCAACGTCAAAAAGATCAAGATGCAAAACGAGCAAAAATTCAAGCTGATAAAGATCAAGCAATAGCAAATCAAGAAGCTCAAAAAGCTCAAATAGAACAAGATATTCAAGTAAAAAAAGCTCAAAAAGAAGCTGACAAAGAACGCAAAGCTCAAGAACAAGAAGAGAAAAAAGCTCAAATAACTGCAGACAAAGAATCAAAAAAAGCACAAAGAGAACAAGAAAAAGCTCAAGCTCAGGCTCAAAAAGAACAAAAAATGCAAGAAAAAGCGCAAGCAAAACAAGAACGACAAGCTCGCAAAGCAATTGAGCAAAATGAAGATTACGAAGGATAACGTAATTTTTTTAATCAAGGAGCAAGATAATGAAAAATAATACATTAGCAACACTGCTAACACTCATCATCTTCACCTATGCTCAAAGCATTTTCACAGAATCTTTACAAGAAAAAAAAGATAGAATCGCTTACGAAAGAAAAGTTAAAGCTGAGCAAAAAGCAAAAAGAAAAGCTGAACGAAAACGCAAAGATGCAATCCGAAGCAAAGAAAAAAAAGCACGTCAAAAATCAGCAGCCGAAGAACAAAATACCGTTTTTGAAAAAAGCAAAAAATGGGATGACTATGTTCCTGCACGATTCATGAAAGACATTGAAAAAGGATTTGCCCCAAACAAAACTGATTCAATAACTCAAATCAACGACAGCTTTACTTTTTAACGCGTAACAAAAAATTAAGAGGGTAGAAATGTTTTCTATCCTCTTTTTTCTTCCCCCCCCGTGTCTTCTTTCTTTCAATATTACGCAGACGCATCCAGACCGCTCCCCAAAGGCCCACCTCGCAAGTATCAAGCGGGATGGAAAAGGCGGAGTAATTCTGATCAGATATCTTCACAAAAAATCTTTAAAAAATCTTAGCGAAGTTGACTAAAGTTTATTGACACGAACCATGAAGTTGAGTTATGATAAATCTCAACGTAATACAGCATAACGAAATCAAAAAGGAAACACATTATGTCAAAAATTATTGGCATCGATTTAGGAACAACAAATTCTGCTGTCGCAGTCATGGAGGGTCAAACTCCAAAAGTTATTGCAAACAAAGAAGGCCACAACACAACGCCATCAATTTTTGCCGTAACTAAAGATGGAAAAAGACTTGTTGGTACCATGGCAAAGCGTCAAGCAGTCACGAATCATGAAAACACTATCTACTCTGCAAAGCGCTTCATTGGTCACACCTATGAAGAAATCAAAAATGAAATTGGTAATTATCCCTACAAAGTAGTAAAAGCTGACAATGGCGATGTTGCTTTTGATATCGACGGTAAAAAATTTTCACCACAAGAGATTTCTGCAGCAATTTTAACCTATTTAAAACAAACAGCTGAAGAATATTTAGGCCATCCTGTTACCCAAGCCGTTATTACGGTACCTGCATATTTTAACGATGCGCAACGCCAAGCAACCAAAGACGCAGGACGCATCGCAGGACTTGACGTAAAACGAATCATTAACGAACCAACTGCCGCAGCCTTAGCGTACGGATGCGAAAAGAAAAAAGATGGAACAGTCGCAGTATTTGACTTTGGTGGCGGAACATTTGATATTTCAATCTTAGAAATTCAAGATGGTGTTATCGAAGTAAAATCAACCAGCGGAGACAACAAACTGGGCGGTGACGACATTGACGAATTGATCATCAATTATTTGATCGAAGAATTTAAAAAATCAAGCGGAATTGATCTTCGCAAAAATAAAATGGCATTACAGCGCTTAAAAGAAGAATCTGAGAAAGCAAAAAAAGAACTTTCTTCGCTGCATGAAACTGAAATTAATTTGCCGTACATCACCGCAGATGAATCAGGCCCAAAACATCTATCCGTTAAATTAACTCGAGCAAAACTTGAATCGCTATGCGCAGACATTTTCAAGCGCTTGATTGAACCTTGCAAAAAAGCACTTTCTGATGCAAAAATTGCAACAAGCCAAATTGACGAAGTCATTTTGGTTGGCGGTTCAACACGTATGCCAAAAATTCAAGAACTCGTACAAGATTTCTTTGGAAAAGCTCCTAATAAATCAGTAAATCCAGATGAAGTGGTTGCAATCGGTGCAGCAATTCAAGGTGGAATTTTGACCGGCGCGGTCAGCGATGTATTGCTTCTCGATGTAACACCACTTTCACTGGGTATTGAAACTATGGGTGGCGTTGCAACAAAATTAATTGAACGAAATACAACAATTCCAACTCGAAAATCACAAGTTTTTTCAACAGCAGAAGATAATCAACCAAGCGTTGAAATTCATATTGTCCAAGGTGAACGCGAACTTGCAAAAGATAACAAATCTTTAGGCAAATTTAAATTGGACGGAATTCCTGCAGCGCCCCGAGGCACTCCTCAAATTGAAGTCTCTTTTGATCTAGACGCGAACGGAATCTTAAGCGTTACAGCAAAAGATAAAGGCACTGGCAAAGAGCAAAGCATTAAAATTACAAACAGCAGCGGTTTGTCTGAAGCTGAAATTCAAAAAATGGTACAAGATGCCAAAGAACATGAAGCTGAAGATAAAAAAATCAAAGAAACCGTAGAAGCTCGAAACAAACTTGATGGATTAATCTTAAGCACTGAAAAAACAGTCACTGAAAATAAAGATAAAATTTCAGAAGATGATGCAAAAGCGCTCAAAGAAGGCATTGAAAGTGCGAAAAAAGATTTAAAAGATCATGAACATGATCTTGAAAAATTAAAAACAGCATTTGAAACATTAATGAGCAAAGCATCAAAAATTGCTGAAAAATTGTACGCCGATAAAGGCAGCCAAGCAAACTCTGATTCTGATAAAAAAGATGATGACAAGCAAGGACCAATTGACGCTGAAATTTCTTAAGAATCAAAAAGCCCCTGAATATTCAGGGGCTTTTTTTATTTCTTATTGTTTGGCGTAGAGTACCAAGCAAGTCCCATTTTAACAAGCATAGCAGTCACAACATCTTCATCTTTTTGTTTTTGACCTCCAGAAGCATTTGACGTTGTCGATGTTGCTGCTTTCGAGCTTTTTTCAGACATTTTAACCGATTCAACAATTTCATGATAAAATTTTACTTTTCGATGTTCATCAAATCGATAATACATGCGCATACTAGACATTAAAGCATGCCTGATAAACTCTTGAGCATTTTCTAAAATTTTTACATATGAAAAATTGCTACCTTTTTCTACAGAAAGCAAACGTGAAACATAATCAAAGATTCCATGTAGATCATACGCAGCATTGCGAGTACAAGGAACATATGGATTACAAAAATCACCGCCATTAGAACCGGGGATACACAAACAACAGGATCGCTCACCATCTCGATACGCTTCCCATAAATAACATGGCTCGATGGTTCCATACAATAAAAAAAACACACAAAAAGATGTAAACAATTTCATAATATCCCTCCTTAACCAACCCCTTTAATTCAATGGCAGATTAACAAAAACAATCAATCTAAAGCAAGATTATACAACAGGTTCGACAAGTTTCAAACTATACTTTCCATCTTTACCGTTAATATGCAAATCAAGTACCGCATCATCTTGATAAGAATATTTTGTTTGCACATCTGCGACTCCTAAACATTTTAAAAAAACCCGGGCATACAATGACGTATCATCCAAAATATCAGCCTGATTTTTTTCAACACCAATGTGAGTCGTCTTCATTCGTTGCCACTGCAATGCATGAGCTGGTTGACTATCAAAAAACAATTCACATTTTTCACCAACTGGATTTTGAGCAACAATGCACAAATACCCCTGCATTTGAGCTTGAGTCACCACAAGATAATCAATCATGATAACCGGTTTGACAACAGCAGCTTTAATTTTTTTATCCAAATACGTTGATTTTCTCTTACCACCCTCTTTTAATCGATAGGCTCCATCAAGTTTTAAATCTGACTCATTATAAATCACATTCAATTTCCAATCAGCAGCAACAACCTGCATGATCGCAACGAGCATAAAAAATATTTTTTTCATTACTATCCTTTTAAAATAGATTTTTTTCCAAATGCAAAGTTGATTCTATCAAAGCACAAATTTCCATAACTGTGCAAGTCAAAATGAACACTCTTTGCAAAATTGTTTTGATTGCTCAAAAAAAGATGGTAAAGATTAAATTAAAGAATTTAAAAAAGGAATTTTTATCATGAAAAAAATAATAATATTTTTTATCGCAACACATATTCTCATTTCAACAACTATTCTATTGTGCGCTGGTGGATATGATGACAGCGTAACACTGACTAATCAACAAATTGCAACAACTGCAAATCAACGAAACCTGATTAGTTCAGGCAGCGCAGGATCATCAAACGGATCAAACCCTACCAACTGTCAAAACAATTGCGCATCAACAGATCCTGCAACCGCAGCAATGCCATATTTTATAATCAATTGGTATGCAACAGCAGCAAATTCTACATCACCATTAAGCAGCTTCACATTTCCAACCAATCAAGTTCAAGGCAGTGGCGGCTTTTGGGTAAATAACGCAATTTTAACAATTCATCTTTTTCCACCATCAAATATTGTTTCATCATCAGGCGTTACACCCATCAATAACACAACAAATTCTTACGCTATCATGTACACATTAAAATCAATGGATGGAACCATTATCCAAAAAGCTTTGCAATATCCAAGCAGTGCTGCAGGAGCAACACAAACAGCAGCAATCATGCCAATTTCAAAAGGAACACCACAAATTCCAACATCATTTTCAATTTCTACCATTGCAGCCCCAACAACCCCTCCGGCAAATCCTGCTCCAACAGCAACCGTAATTTTAGACACAACACCATTTTTACCAACAAATTTTTCAACAAGCTCATCAATCACTCAGCAACGAATTTTAAATGCGATCAGCCCATTAAGTCAAAAATTTTTAATTAATGTAAATTCTGGATCATTTACCGTCACGCCACTTTCAGCAACATTTGACACTGAAGATGGAACACAGCTCGTTACTTCTTTTGCAGGACAATCACAAAATATTGCTGCAAATGGAGGAACAAAACTTTTAAATCTTACTGTCAATCTTTCAGACATTAATCAAAGCCCAATTCAAAGTCTTTCATTTGGTCAAAATAATTTTACAACACAAGATTTACAGAATGGACTTGCGCTCAACGTTCATATTTTTGCTCCATCAACAGGCAGCTCTCAAGCACAATTTTATGCCTTTGCAACACTTCGAACTTTGGACGGATTAAAATTGCACAAAATACAATTTCCCTCTTTTTCAACACAGCCTGCAGAACTTTCTATCAATTACGGATCGGCAACAGCTCCACAATTCGCAACAATATTTCTAAACAGTACCACAAGTCAAAACTCTCAAGCAATTGGCCTGATCAGCCCAATTAATCTTCGTTGTTTGTTGCAACAAAACAGTGGCGGAATTTTTAGTGTTTCAATGTTGTAAAACATTATGAAAAAAAAATTATTTTTTTTACTGTTTTTTACCAATATTTGTTACTCAAGTTCTCCTGGCGGATTTAATGATGGACAACAAGTTTTACTTCAAGCCTTAGCTGCTTACAATGCACAACTCAACATCAGTATCCCAAACCCAAGCACTCTGATTAATACTTGTTCATGCCCTACTCCACCACAAGCAACACCACTAAAATTACCAAATTTATACATTACCATGTCAAATTACTTAGGCACTGTTGTCAATAGTTTTACGTTTACCACGAACGCAAACTTTAAAAGCAATATTGCAATTTTGACCATTCAATTATTTCCACCATCAACCACAATTACAAGCACTGAAGTAACAGCACCAAACAGCGAAAACTCTTATGCCATTGTTTATACTTTACAGTCGCCCGATGGTGTTTATTTTCAAAAAGAAATTCAATATCCAACAAATTTTTCTGTTGCAACTTTTATGCCCATTACCAACAAAATTCCTATTATTCCCATCACCATAAAAACTTATCAAGTTGCAGCAACCAATGTTTTGCTCAACACAACACAAATGACAGCAAGTTTTGCTGGCCTTTCATATCCAACGCAACAACAACTTTTAAACAGCATCAGCCCAATAACTCAAAAATTTTTAGTAACAACGACAAGTCCCGTTTCAAGTTGTTTGATAACTGCTTCCTGCACTGCGACAACAACAACAAATTTATCGGCAACCTACAGCAACGGTTCTTCAGGTGTTGGCGCAACATTAACTGCTACCAGCAATGCAGCATTTTCAACTGACGGAGTATCACCAACACTCAATTCACGCATTTTAGTAAAAAATCAAACAACAACATTTCAAAATGGAATTTACACTTTAACAACTGTTGGTACCAGTTCAACACCCTGGGTTTTAACTCGAGCAATTGATTATGACACAACATGCGAAATTCAATATGGTATTTACGTACCCATTACGTCAGGAACTTTGTACGCAGGCACAGCATGGCAAGAAACTGCAACGGTCACAACAATTGGCACAAGTCCAATTCTTTTTTCTCAGCTAACACCGACAACTTTAACCGTTACCTCAATGTCAGGATCCTATGATCCAAATAGTAACTTAACAACTCCAACTTTGATTAGTTCCTTAATTCCAACAACAATAACTAACGTTCCACCAATCGATACGACCGATGATATAACGATTGCACCAATCACCATCACGCTTTACAGCGGAACCACACCATACCCCATCACATTTACCATGCAAGATGTAAAATTTAATCAAACAGATTTAATCAATGGATTAAATTTAAATCTTTTTATTTATCCACCATTGTATCAAAACGGACCATCATCAAATTATTTTATTTTTATTGCAACACTGCAAACCTTAGATGGATTAAAATTTAAAAAAATTGTAAACCAATCAATTCCTTTAACCAACTATCCAATAACTTTTTCAATCACGACAACGTCTCTTGAAGGAGAAAAAACAAACTTAGTGTCAAACATTGCAAACCCATTATTAACGCCACAAATTTACAATATGATCAGCCCCATTCGATTGCAAGTTCGCTTACAACAAAATAATGATAATGTTGTCGTAGTTTCAATTACATAATTTTTTCAACAGGAAAAACATTGTATAAAAAAATTAATTTTATTTTTTGTTTTATTTTTTCAATGTACAACATTCACTTTTTTCAATACGTTCACGCTACGCCATCCATCATACATTCTCATTTTTTAAAAAAATATTCATTAGCTCAATTACAAAACATGCACAAAACACAACAACAAATTTTTTTACCAATTATAATGAATAAAGGCTTTCCATTTGCTCAACCATGTAATAATCAATCGCTACAGCAAACCTTTTTGTTAGCACAGCAAAAAATGAACTTACCAGACATTATACCTTTGTTTAAAATTCCATATCTTACCAACGATTACAATCAAAAATTAATAGCAGCTTATTTTCCCGAAATTAACGCTATCGCATATTCATTCATGATATTAAAAATACTGTCTCCAACACTCATATGTAATGCCTTGCTTCATGAACTGCGCCATAGTCAACAACATTTATCAGGAATCAACTTAATCGATAATTCGACAAACATAGCCATAGAATCCGACGCTGACCGTTTTGCAATACATACCATGCGCTGTTTTGTATGCTGCCACCTAATACAACGTACGGCTTTTGACACATCAAGCGGTGATGGTTATTTTTGCAAATCTGATTATGAACCCTACTTACAAGCAACTTTAGAAAAAAATCAACGCTGCAAAGCACATCAAAAATTTTCACAAAAAGATCTTTGCAATATTAATGCAACAATTGACTGCAATTGCGGTCAGCTGCATGATCGATTACCTAAGAAAGTCGAGCCTTTGCCATTTTTTCAAAATTTTTACAACGCAAAATAGATTCATTCACGAAGTAAAGGCCGAGTTAAACACGTTGCTCCACCTTCAGCTTTTAACGATAATTCATTTCCTTGATAGGTGTAAACAATACATCCAGCATTTTGTAACATTGCTATAGTTTTTACATTATTTTCAAGCATTAAAACTACATTGGGTTTAATTGCCAAAATATTTGGCGCCATAGTAAAATATTCATTGTCTGGCACTAACAACAAATCAATCTGCTGTTGTTGCAAAAGTTCTAAAAAAGCTACAGGTAAATATTTCAAATACACAACCGCTTTTTTATAATCAACAAAACTAATCAGTGATTGCAAATGAAGACAAGCCTCTGGTCCTTGATCATATGGCAAATCAAATTGAAGCACTTGAACTCCAAATGGTTGTAAAGCTGCACGAATTTGATCAATTCCTGCTTGATTCGTTCTAAAACCACGGCCAATTGCTAAAATATTTTCAGTAATCCACAACATGTCGCCACCTTCTGCTGTTGCAGCCCCTGAAAGTTCACACAAAATAGGAATATTGAAGGATAATAAACTATTTTTAATCGATTGTTCTTCACCACGTCGCATTTCTTTACCCATTTGCAAAATAATTGCTCCAAAATCAGTAATAATTGCTGGATCATGCACAAAAATTGCATCAGCATGAAACGGTAACGGATTATCGTGATACACAACTTCAACCCCCTGATCTTGCAAAATTTTAACGATTGCCTCATGCTCATCTAAAGCTTTTTGAAAATTTGGCTGCATGGTATAATGCCAAACACTAGGATCTGCAAATCCAAAAGTGCAATCTGGCTTTCGAACAAGCACTTTTTTTAATGGTGCAACCATGCTTTGCCCGCCGTATTCTTTACCATGCATAAGTCCATACATTAAAAAAAATGCTATTAAAAATTGCACATGTAATTTTATTACGTTCATAAAAACTCTTTCCTTATAATTTTAATTACATAAAACTTTCAAGAAATTTGAAAATTTTTCATTGAATCTCAATTTTGAAACTCTATGCATATCTAAAAAAAAGACAATAATAGAACAAAGGACGTTCACTTCTTGAAGTTTCATAGTGATTCTTGTTCAATTGTGGTACACTTTTAAAAATTTAAAACTTTTAAACGTATACTATAATTATGAATTTAAAAATCGGCCTTGTCGGACTTCCAAATGTTGGAAAATCAACACTTTTTAATGCATTAACCAATTCTTCTGTTCCTGCAGAAAACTATCCATTTTGCACAATTGATCCACATGTTGCAATCACACATGTTCCAGATTCTCGCATGCAAAAACTTCAAGAAATTTATAATTCAAAAAAACAAATTCCAGCATCGGTCTCTTTTGTTGACATTGCAGGACTTGTTAAAGGTGCAGCACAAGGTCAAGGACTTGGCAATCAATTTTTAAGCAACATTCGCGAAGTTGATTTAATTTTACACGTACTTCGTTGCTTTGAAGATATCAACATCATTCGCGAGCAAGGCGAAATCAATCCTATTGATGATTACGAAACCATCATGAATGAACTAATGCTTAAAGATTTAGAAAGCATTCAAAAACGACAAGAAAAAATTACAGCTTTATTAAAAAATCAAGGTACAGCACCTCAAGAAAAAAAAGATTTAACCGATGAAGCTGAACTTTTAAAACAAATTTCTCAAGCTATCGATAAACTTGATGCATCAAAAATTGGTCACTTAATTTCTTCTGCCAAAGTCACAACGATTCCATTAATTTCTGCAAAAAATTTTTTAGTCATTGCAAACGTATCAGAAGCAGAACTTGAATCACCACAAAAAAATCAACACGTACAAAAATTAATTGATTTTTTTGGAAAAGATAAAGTGATTCCTGTCTGTGTAAAAATTGAATCAGAACTTTCAAAATTAGATGGCTCAGAACGACAAGAAATGATGGAAATGTTTGGCTTAAAAGCTCCAACGCTTCACACTATCATTGCACAAAGTTTTTATAATTTAGGGCTCATCACATTTTTCACCTGCGGCCCGCAAGAAATTCATGCATGGCCTATTGTAAAAAATACAACAATTCGCAAAGCTGCAGGGGAAATTCATTCAGACTTAGAGCGTGGATTTATTTGTGCAGAAGTTTTTAATTATCAAGATGTTGCAAGCACTCCTCTTTCAAAATTAAAAGATTTAGGTAAAGTGCGTACAGAAGGTAAAGATTATTTAGTACAAGATGGTGATATTGTACTCATTAAATTTAACGTGTAAGGAAAAAGACTATGCCAACAAACATATTTGACCTTCTTCCCGTCATTTCAACAGTCATGATCGCAAAATTTGTGGTAGCAGCAATTATCATAACCGGTACACGCATGCTTATTGCTCGCGTGACCCCTTTAATTCATGAATTATGTAAAAAAAACAATCTTGATCAACATAATTGTCACATTTTAAGCAAAATTTTTAGTTACACCTTAACTATTTTTGGCGTTACCATTGCTTTGCAAAATCTTGGCGTTGAAGTTTCAATGCTTATTGCTGCATTTGGTATCACTGGTATCGTTTTAAGTTATGGGATGAAAGACATTGTTGCAAATTTTATTGCCGGTATCTTAATCATGGGTTATAAACATATCAAAATTGACGATATGATAAAAATTAAAGACTGGGAAGGTCAAGTGGTTGATATTAACTTGCGATACACAACATTGCGCCATAATGACATGCAAATTTTTATTCCAAATTTAATTTTATACACACAAACCGTTGGAATTATTAGAAAATAAAAACTATTTTTTATTTTTAATTCATTATAATTTTGACCTTGCACAAAACTTACTTTACAATAAAAATAATTTTAAAAAATAAAGAGTAAAAATGAAGCAATTTTTAATTCTTTTAATATTATTTAACCATTGCGCGCTCATTTCTTCGCCAGTAAGTGTATCAAGCGGCGGATTTGGAACAGCAAGTTATACCGCTCGAGCTATTCTTTGTGCTGGAGCAACAGCAACAAGTCCCTTACAAAGCGTCGGACCGGGTACTTCAGGACAATTATTAATTTCAAATGGCACGAGTGCATTGCCATCATTTCAAAATAATCCCGCAAGCTGTATCTATCTTACTACGCAAACCGGAATAAATTCACTTACTATTGATAACACAATCTTGACTTCTACCTATAACAAATATTTACTTTTTTATTCTATTTCTACGAACACGACAAGTAACATTTCACTGCAATTTTCTGAAGATAACGGATCTTCATTTATTACTTCAAACTATTTATCAGGCTTTATTAATCATGCATACAATAGCGCAACGTTTAGCGTAACAGCCTCTGCAAGTGCTGTAATTTTAGGCAGAATTTTGGTAAGTGATTTTATTTATGGATACGTAATTTTACAAGGCTTAAATCGTTCAGCATCAACTGGTCCTTATGCATTTGGTCAAGTTTCAAGCTTTGCGAGCCTGAACGGTTATATATACAGTATCAACACTGGATCTTATAATGTTAACAGCTTGCGAATCACTTTTAACGATATTGCAGCAGGAGGAAATTGTTCATGCGATGTGTTTGGAGTCGTTGATTAATCATGTATAACAAAAAAATATTTTTTTTTATTTTTATGATAGTTCAAACACAACAACCATCTCCACTATCCGTCAATTGTGGTGGATCTGCACAAACCTCACTAACTGCATATCGAATACTGTGCGCAGGAACATCATCTACATCAAATTTTCAAGTTGTTAATTCAACGCCAAATAATTATTTTATTTTAACATCCAATGGTAGTTCAACCAATCCATCATTTACAGCGCTTGATTCATACATGATGACTTTTATTCAAAGTCTTACGGCATCATCGTCTGCCAGTTTAATATTTTCACTATCAACGTTATTTAGTAATTATTTGATTATTTTTAACGCTATCGTTCCATCAACCAGTGCTGTTTTAAATATGGATTGGTCAATTAACAGCGGATCAAGCTATCTTGCATCAGGCTATACATCTGGTTTTAATTATCATGCTTACAATTCAACAACGTATACCAATGTTAATTCAACATCAACAAACCCTTTAGGCATTGCAAACTCTGCAGCATTCTCAGGATTTATTATTTTAAACAATGAAAGTGGAATGTTTTCAGGACAAGGAATGTACAACACAACCGGTCAATTTGTAGAAATTTTTGGAGCAAACTCAGCAAATCCTATTTTTAACACTATAAAATTTTCACCAAGTGCAGGAACTTTAACTTCAGGAACCATAACCATATATGGATTACATTAAAATATGAATCGATATAAATTTTTAGCACTATTTTTATTTATTTTTCATAAAAACTATAATTCTCCGGTTCCTGTTAACCAAGGCGGATCAAATACTACTAACTTTATACCCTATGCCGTCATTTGCTCAGGAACAACGACAACAGGAACATTACAATCAGTAGCAAGTGCTGGAACTTCAGGACAAGGGCTCATTGGAAATGGCTCAAGCACATTCCCAACATTTAAAACCATTCAAGCTTTAAAATTTATCAGAACACTTACAGCATCTGCATCGTCCACCCTAACATTTACCAGCTCTGATATCACATCAACCTACAGTTCATATTTTATTATTATTAACGCCATTGTTCCATCAACATCTGCCAGCATGAACATGGATTGGTCAACCAATAATGGATCAAGTTATCTGAATACAAACTTTTTATGTGGCTTAAATTATCATGCTTCTTCTTCTGCGGTATATTCAAACACAAATTCAACCACAACATGCCCAATCAGCAATGCAGGATCAACACAAATCTGCGCTATTTTATGCATTCAAGGACTAGCAGGAACTGCTGCAACTGGTCCATCTTATTACGGTCAAAGTATGTATTTTAATGCTGTTCCAACCCTTCAAGCAACTGAATTATTTGGGCTCAATACTGGTTCTGCAAACGTAAATAATATTAAATTTTCTTTATCTGCAGGAACCATGACGTCTGGAACTATATCACTGTACGGATGCACGACTTCTTAATATGACATTTTTTCTAACGCTTGACGCAATTGAAACATAGGCATTCCAATAATCGCAGAATAATTACCATGAATTTCTTTCACAAATTGTTCACCAAAACCTTGAACAGAAATCGCTCCACTTACCATCATGTAAGGAATTTTGGTTAAATAAATATCAATACAACGTTCAGGAACATCAATCAAACATGACGCTTGATCATAATCAACAATTTGTTCCAGAGTGTGCCATGATCCATTTTTATATTCTTTTTTTTCTAAACAAAATGCTGTACCAGTGGTCGTTGGATTTTTATCAGACAACATTACAATTGCATGGTTTCGATCAACTGGTTTTCCTAAAAGTTTGCCTTGATGATTTAAAGTCAAAGTATCTGCCGTTAAAACCAAAGCAATTCGCCCTTCATGTCCTTGCGGCAAAGTTACATGTTTCATTTTCAAAAGTGCTAAATATTTTACGACAATCTCAAGTGGTTGCGATAAGTCACATTGTGTTTCATCTGCAGTATGAAATGCAAGTTCAAAAAAAATTCCTGCTTCAGTTAATAATTTTTTACGACCAACAGAACCTGAGGCAAGATACAAAATAGGTTTCATGCAATTTCCTTTATTTTTCATATAAAAAAACCCAGAACTTTTCAATTCTGGGTTTTCTGTATTTATTTTCTGGTTGGAGCGGGAGGATTCGAACCTCCGCATGCCTGCACCAAAAACAGGTGCCTTACCACTTGGCCACGCTCCAACAGAATTTTTTAAGCAATTTCAACTGATTTTTTAAACTCTTCAACAATTGAATCTTCAACTAATTTTCTTGTTTCAGAATTTAAAGGATGGACGATATCTCGAAATCCATCTTTTCTTCGACGCGATGGCATTGATACAAACAATCCATTGTCGCCTTCTATAATTTTCAAATCTCTGACGATAAAACAATCATCAAATACCATAGTCGCATATGCTTTCAATCTACCACTGTCTTGTACTGGATAGACTTTAACTTCTGTAATTCTCATCTATCGTGTCCTTATGTTTAATTGTCTTTATCCAAATCATGCTACTCACATGGACAGGTTTCCTTTTTTATGCTCCTCCTGTTGTTAAAAAGCTTGATTACTACTCCAATAAATGTATCTTTCAATTGGTATTTTGTCAAATCAAATTCGAAGAATTCCGGCTCTGAGTCTTGCACTTCGCGCTGACCGATTTTTATCAAGTTCATCTTGAGTTGCCATGCAAGCACCTTTTGTCAACATTTCAAAGTAACGCGTTGGATGATTTTTAGCATTTCGATTTTTAAAAAATTGCTTAACCAATCGATCTTCTAAAGAGTGAAAGCTAATACAGACTAACCGCCCATGATCTGATAAAACGCTAGGAGTATGATTTAAAAAAGACTGTATATTTTCAAGCTCTTGATTTACAAAAATTCGCAACGCTTGAAACACTTTTGTTGCAGGATGAATTTTGTGATAATCACCAGGCGTTAAATCTTTAATAAGTTTTACTAATTCAAATGTTGTTTCAATTTTTTTAATTTTTCGTTGTTCAACAATCGCTCGTGCAATTTTTCGACCATGCGACTCTTGTCCATAATCAAAAAAAATGTTTGCTAAACGATCACCTGTAAAACGATTAATAACATCGTAAGCCGTAACACGATACATTGCTTGTGAAAATCGCATATCTAAAAAAGAATCTTTATAAACAGAAAATCCAGGAGTGTTTTTAATTTGAATTTGAGATGTTCCAAAATCAGCCAAAATTCCATCGATTTTTTCATATCCAGCATCACTGAGCAGCTGAGCAATTTTTGCAAAATTACCCCAAATTGGAATAAATCGATCACCAAATTCTTGCTGCAATGCCGCACCTGTTGTTTGCAAAACAGACTTATCCCAATCAAAACCAATAATTTTGCAATTCGGCTCTTTTTGAAGAATTGCTCGAGTGTGACCACCGCCACCAAGCGTAACATCAACATAAATTTTGCCAGGTTGCGGATTTAAATAATGCAAAACTTCATCAAGCAAAACGGGAATATGACCTTGTGTTGTTTCCATGGATACGTTGTTTTAAACCTCTTGTAATTTTTGAACTAATTCTGAAAAACGTAAGGAATTAGAAGCCTTAAATAATAATACCTTATCTTTTTGCAAAAGGATATTTTTTACTGAATCAAAAGCATCTTCAATCGAATCAAATTTCAAACATGTAATTCCAAGTGGTATTGTTTTTTTAGACCATTCAACATGTTTTCCGATCAAAATAACACAATTTAAATCTGAAACTTTTCGAACCATGCGACCAAGTTGTCGGTGCCAAAAATTACTTTGTGCTCCTAATTCCATCATATCGCCGAGCACTAAGACTTTTTTAAGTGAAGTTTGATAAGATTCAAATGCTGCAATTGATGCTTTCAAGCTTTCAGGGTTCGAATTATAAGCATCATGAATAATGATTGAACCTGATTGATGCGGTAAAATTTGGAATCGACCGCCAACCATGGTTGACTGCGAAATTCCTTGAATTAAACATTCGTCTGAAATATTTAACAGCTTTCCAACAGCAAGTGCACACAATCCATTACTAATTCGTGCCTGATTGACTGTTGGCAAGATCACGTTGTATTTTTTTTGATAAATTTTTGCAATAAAACTAATTGAATTATTTTCTGTTACAATTTTTCGCGCTTGAATTTGATTTGTTGTTTTTTTCCCAAAACGAACAACCGGATGTGCATAAGAAACATCGCAAAGCTCTGGTTGATCTCCATTAATAATTCCAATGTCAGCATCTGAAAGCATACTAAACACTTCACGCTTTTCACGGGCAACATCAGCAACAGTTCCCAGCCCTTGCAAATGCCCATGTCCTACATACGTAATTGCTGCAATGGTTGGTCTGAGCAATTGAACCAATTTTTTCATGTTCCCTTTTTCAGAAATGCCAACTTCAAACACGGCAACCTTATGAAAGGATCGCATTTTTAAAATATTTAAAGAAATTCCAATAAGCGTATTTTGATTACCAAACGATACAATATGCTCCATGTCAGCTTGCTTTAAAATATTGCGAACCATTTCTTTTGTTGTTGTTTTTCCAACAGATCCTGTGATTGCAATCACAGGGTAAGAAAATTGGATTCGCCAAGCATGAGCAATATCAATAAGTGCTTGTTTGCTATCAGGCACAAACATAACTGATTTGTTTTGAAGTATTGTTGCATGTTTTTGCATTAAATCCTGTTGACGATTCATATTTGCAATAATGCCTGACGCTCCTTTTTGCAAAGCTTGCTCAATAAAATCATGCCCATCAACATGAGCACCAACAAGTGCTACAAAAATATCTCCCTGCTGCACATCACGAGAATCAATCACAAAATTTGCATCAACGGGAAATGAACCATGAATGCAATGTTGTGGTACAATTTTTGTAACAAAATGAGCATCAATATGCATGAAAATCTCCAAACCCGCAAAACAAAAATTGGTAACTATGAACAAAACGACTCAAAAAAGATCCCGTTTTTTTGCAATTTTGTCAAGCCAGATGGAAATATCAGACAATTTAATTTTTCACAACTCTTCTCATTTTTCCACCATCACTTGGCATAATCAAACCCCGTGCTTGAAGTGTATCCATAATCCTTGCAGAACGATTGTAGCCAATGCGAAATTTTCTTTGAATCAAAGAAATAGAAACTTCATCTACATTTGAAAGCATATCAACCACTTGTTGATATAATTCTTGATCATTTTCATAAAGTCCACCATCATCGTCAGATTCTGCAGCAAAAAAATCTGATATATCCAAAAAATCAGGAGCTTGTTGCTGTTGAATGTGCGAGACTAAATAATGCACTTCCTGTTCTGAAACATATGCACCATGCACACGACGAATGTGTGGATCTTTTGCATCAATAAAAAGCATATCTCCTTTTCCAAGCAACCGCTCTGCACCCATTTCATCAAGAATCGTACGCGAATCAACTTTTGATGTAACTTTAAACGAAATTCTGTTTGGAAAATTCACTTTAATCAACCCAGTGATCACATCAACTGACGGTCGTTGTGTTGCCACAATCATATGAATTCCTGCAGCTCGCGCCATTTGAGCAAGTCTTGCAATCAAAGTTTCTGCATCTTTTCCTGTAGTCATCATTAAATCTGCAAGCTCATCAATAATCATCACAATAAAAGGCATTGGCTCTAATTCTGATCTTGTTTGTTGCAATTTTTGATATTCAAAAATATTTTTTACTCCATGTTCTGCCATCTGTTCATAACGACTTTCCATGGTCATCACAAGCCACTTTAAAACCGGAACGGCTTTTTTGCAGTCCGTAATCACTGGAAATAAAAGATGTGCAACTTTTTCAAATGCTGTAAATTCAATCTGTTTTGGATCAATAATAATTAATTTTAAATCTTGTGGCTTTTTGTAACACAACAAAGAAACCAACATACAATTTAATGCTACTGATTTACCCGAACCTGTTGACCCTGCAATCAAAACGTGTGGCATACTTGCCAAATCAACCACAATATGATTTCCATACGTATCTTCACCTAAAATTAATGGCAAGCTCCCTTTAAATTTTGTCCAAGAAGCACTATGAAAAATATTTGAAAGAAGAACAGGAGTTCGAATTTTGTTTGAAACTTCAAATCCAACCACATCTTTACCAGGAATTGGAGCAATTAGACGAATACTCAACGCTTGCAATGCCATTGCCAAATCATCTTCAAGTCCAATAATTTTGCTTAATTTAATATGTTCTTCAGGGCGATATTCAAACAAAGTAATGACAGGTCCTGGATGCACTCGAACCACTTTTCCTTTAACGCCAAATAATGATAATTTTTCTTCTAAAATTACTGACTGATCTGCAAGCTCAGCCTTATCAATGCGATGATCAGACTGATAATTTCCATGATCCAACATTTTTTCAATGTCTGGCAAAGTATAATTTTTTTGTTGTGAAAATGATTTTTCTTTTTCAACGTTTTTTATGTCTGAATTTGTAGCAAAAATATTTTTTTGATCTTCTTGTTCTGTTGATAGATGTGCTTGTTCAATTTTTTTATCAAGCATATCAATTGATGTTTGCTGTCCAAACAAATCTTGCAAAATATCATCCATGCGTTGATCAATTTTTGAATCATTTTGTTCAAACTGTATAATCGACATGCCTGTTTTTTTTACCACAGCGCCACTGAGCACTTGAACAATCTTTTGAATACCTTTATAAAAAAATCCACAAACAATTGCTACAAACGCCGCCACGAAACGAACAATCTTTGCTGGAGCATTATCAACCTGTATCAAATAATGTGTTATTTTTTTTATCATATGAAAAACAAACAACAACAAATGAATATGCGCAAAACGAAAAACTAAAATTGATGACGCAAGTAACAATGAATATAAAATGATTGCTTGCATGGTATGATCAAAATTTGACAGCATTTTCATAATCACTGATCCAAAGATACCACCAGGACCAGAAAATTCATAAAAACCAAGTTTATGAAAATAACAAATTGCACTTAAAAGCAAAGTGCTGACCATTAAACCAAAAAATCGATCCGCTTGATCCCAAAATTCTGCAAATCCAAATAAAAAAATTAAACTTGACGCCATAATCACTGGAATTGCATAAGCCATGCTACCAAAAAGATACACAATTCCTGCAGCAACACTGGCACCAAAATAACCTAAAATATTAAAACATTGACCATGTGTTGCATGATAAAAAAATGAAAGATCATCAGGACGAAATGAATACAAACTCACAGAGACAATCACCGTTGTAACAAGCATAAGAACAGATGAAACATACAATTTAAAATAATGAGAGCTATACGCTAAAATTTTTTCTTTCATAACATCACATCCTTTACCATCAAGAAACTTAAACCAATGGGTATGATCATATAAAAAGCAAAATACCATAATCGATTTTGCTCAATCAACCTTATAACCCAACACAGCAATGCATAGCTTATCAAACTTGCAATCAACATTGTTAAAAAAATTAGATTCAAGGAAAAATTGTGCGAAATATTTTGAACAAAATCTACATGTTTGCAAATATGCAACATTCCTTTTAAAAAAGCTGCACACAGTAATGGAAATTGAATTAAAAATGAGATCGAAATTGCATCTTTGCGGGTATAACCTAACCAAAGTCCTGCTGCATAAGTTCCCGCAAATCGAGAAATACCAGGAAGTAAACAAATTCCTTGAACCATGCCTAAAAAAATGGCATCCGACACTGACCATGAAACAATTTTATTATATTTGCCATATCGTGAAAAATACAAGCAGATTGCAGTGATACAAAAACCAATCGGCAAAAAATAATGTTGAATAAAAGAAACATTTGAAATATTTAAAATCCAAAATAAAAAAGTAATGACATCCGAAATTATAATAAAAATGGAAGCTTTAAAAAAATTTACTAAAAATTTATTTTTAAAAATTAAATGCCACCATGTTGTAAAAAAACAAAAAAGTAAAAGAAAAATAGTCGGTCCATGCAACAAAAAATTAATATTTTCAAAATTTTGAAACGTTACATCAAAATATTTTTGCAATAATTGTACATGCCCAGAACTACTTATTGGCAAACTTTCACCAATAATTTGTATTAAAATCCACCATAAAAAAAACATTTTTTCTCCGAAAAATTACTTTCATGTAAATTTAAAAGTTCTTTTAGTGTACATCATTTTTTTTTGAATCATAAAAAATCCTCAAAAGATCTTTTCCATTCATGTTTCTTAATCATTTACCACGCAAAAAGCAAGACTGGATCGATCAAACCACTTTACAAAAATAAAAATCAAGTACTATAATGAAGTCAAATTATGATCAAAAATATCATAACCAGAAGCAATGATTGCAATATCAACTTCAACAAAGAAAGGAGAGCCGCAAAAAAACAATTGTCTTAAAAATATTTACAGATCTGTAAATATGAATCATGTCCAAAAAATAAATGATCAAATAAAGGAGCTTTATGAATCAAAACTTAAAGCGGTTTTTGTCAATAACCGTATTATTTTTATCATCAACAGCACTTGTTATTGCAAGTTCTGGCTGTGATGATTGCCCAACAACCTGCGCTAAAGGTCAAAACTTGTATCAACCTCATGCATTTTCTGCAAGTGCTTCTCGTGACATCATGCTTGAAATTGCTGCATGGTTTCCACAACCTGACGAAGAAGGATGGCATGGGGCATTTGGTGTAGGCTTTGACTACATGCATACATTCAACAACAATTCATGTTCTTCAACTGAAGATACTTCTGCAGGATGCTGCACAACATTGGGTTCACTTCCATTCTGGGCATCAAACAACAGCAATAAAATGTCAATTGGTGGTAATGCTTCAGGTGATAACTTGGATGCTTATCAATTAGGACTTGGACCTGTTACAACAGAAGGTTCAGTACAATTAAATCCAATTGTTTTCCAAGCTGGTGCTGACTTCTTACTATACGTTGGTGCACACAAAACTGAACGTGGTTTCTTCTTGAAAGCTCACGGACCTGTTGGTGTTACCAGCATTGATCCAAACTTAACCTACTCTGACACAATTACAGCTGTTGCATACCCTCAAGGTATTTTAAACAATGCAGCTGCAACTGTTGCAGCTCCGTATGAAAACATTGCACAAGCTTTTGGTGGTGGTAAATCTGCAGGATTTTTAAAACCAATGGTGTTTGGTTTGATCAGCTGCAAACGTACTTCATCTGCACAATTTGGTGATCCTGAATTTGCAGTTGGATACAATTTATTTGCTGATGAAAAAAAACATTTTGGCGCTGCAGTAACATTTAGTGCACCAACAGGCAACAAAGCTGAAGGTGTTTACGTGTTCGAACCAATTTTTGGTCGCAACGGTCACTGGGGAGCTGGTGGTGAAATTATTGCACACTGGAAATTCTGGGAATCAGATTCATCAGATGATAAATGGGCTCAAGTATTTTTTGATGGCAAAGTGTATCACTTGTTTAAATCAAAATATACTCGTTCATTTGATTTGAAAAATAACGGTGCTGGTTCTAAATACTTGCTTCTTGCAAAATATACATCACTGTCACCAACAACAGCAAACTTCCAAAATGAAATTTTAAATGCTGTCAACATTACAACTGTTGGCGTTCAATCAACATTTGCAGCTGAAGGAAACTTTGCGCTTGGCTTTGATTTCCACTGGAAAAACTGGAGCTTGCAAATTGGTTATGAAGGATGGGGCAGAACTTGTGAAAGCTTAGTGCTTGATTGCACATGCCCAGGTTCAACAAACTACAGCGACTATGCTGTACTTGGTCGTCAAGCTCCATTCAGCTCAGCTGATGGCACAACAGTAACAAATCTTTGCCAACCAACAGCAAAAATTGGTGAATCTTTAGCTCGCGTTAACGCTGCAGCAACAGGAATTGTTTCAGCAGTTGTAACAGCAAACCGTCTTCCAGAAACAGCAGAAGATGCTTTAGATGTTGACGGTCAACGCGCTCGCGCAGTTTACACAAGCAAACCATGGGCAGAACTTCGTTACACATGGATGGATTCTGACTATGTACCGTTCCTTGCAATCACAGGCGGTGCTGAAATTCCAAATTCACACAAAAACGAAGCTGCAAAAATGTGGAACGTTGGTGTGAACGGTGGTATTGCTTTCTAAACAAGCAATTTTTATAAAGGTTTAAAAAAACCTAGCGTTTTAAAAATAAGTAATTTTATAACAGAAACGCTCCTTAGAACATGTACAACCGGTGGTGAAGAAATTTGCCACCGGCTTTTTTATTTATTCATCATTAATCACGATTGATTTTTATCAATAATTTTATACAATCAATGTATCAAAAAAAGGTCAATTCGTTCTGAATGCACAATTTTTTACAAAATACTATTTTTTAATTTTATCAATGACTACACCATCAAGGCCTTGATTATGAAAAAAATCACAATAAGCATTTTTTCTATAATAATTCTTACTTGCATCACATCATGTTCTCAAAGTCCCGATGAACAATCAGAAAAAGAAAAAGCAATTGCTGCTTTTTTACAAAAAACTCTGCATTTAAAAAAACCTTTATCTGAATTAAATGATAAATTTATCAGCATTATCATAAAAACAAATAATTCAAAAAAAATAAATCCTCAAAGCATAACCGATTTACTTAACAAAAGTTCATATCGCCGAAAAAACAAAGGTCAATTTACCTTTAAAGAATCAACAAAATTGACTTTAACTATTATGATTTTTTTATTTTTGATTGCAAAATTAAAATTTGATTGTTTTCCTAGCGAAGAACAAAAAAAATTAGATTCTACTAAAAAATCAAATAATGGCTTTACAGGTATATCAAAATTTTCTGAATCCTTAATAATACACTACCTATGCAAATTACTTCGTTAAATTTTAATAAAATTTAATTCAAATAATAATTTTAAATACAAAAATCATTCATCATCTTCAACATCAAAATCCGTTGGTTGTTCATTAACAACATCAGCTTCAAACAATGTTGGCTTTTCTGGTAATTGATCCGATAGTTGCGCATCGATTGGAGCAACAACTTCATCAGATTTTGAAAACAGATGTTCAATTTTTGCAAAATCTTTGATTGCTGTGATTTGATGATACTCTTTGTCAGGATACGCTTCTTTAAACCAGTCAATCAACTGACTTCCCGGTCCCACAGAGATCACTACATCGCATCCTTCAAAACCTTTCATAACTTCAAACCACAAAATGCGATTATTTATTTTTCGCATGATTGCAGATTCAAGCGCTGCAGGAGTTGTAACATACACACCATCAACATTGGTAATTAAAGGAATTTGCAAATCGTTAAATTTAATTTTGTGATAATACAATTTAAGTTGTTCAACAATATCATCAACCAACGTTGAATGCATCCCATAAGCAGGACCAATAATTCTTACTTTTCGAATAACTTCTTTAATGCAATACTCTTGAATTTTTTCAATGACTGAAATATTTCCCGAAACATAAAAAGCATGCTGTGTATTTTGAGCTGAAACATAAGCATGAGTTGTTTTTGTTGATTTTTTTTCACATAATTCTTCAATTGATTCAACATCAAATTCACGAATAATTCTTAAAGAAGTTAAATCTTTATCTTTTAAGAATTCATCATAAAATTGTGCATATTTATTTAAAATATAAAGCCCATCAATAAATGATAATGATCGTGAAGCATACGCAGCAACATATTCTCCAATACCATGACCTGCAACAAAATCAGGACGCAATCCTTTTTGATACAAAACTTCATACAAAGATGCCTCAAAAAGATAATTCGCCACGTAACCGTAGCGAATCGATAAAATTTCTTCTTCTGATGAAGCAAATAATAGTTTTACAAAATTAATTTCTGCAGTTCCTGCAGCTTGTTCAAAAAATTCCTGGACTAATCGCAGTTCATCATACAAATCTTTGCCCATACCAATAAACTGATCACCATGCCCAGGAAATACAACACCGATTCTTTTTTGTGACATACGCTCCCCCTTACATCATCCTTACAACTCCGCCAGCACCACCTGAATTCTTTTTGAAACTTCAACCGGCCCCAATAGCACCAGCATGTCCATAACAGAAGGTCCAGAAAGTGATCCAATCAATGCAAAACGTAACAATGCTGTAATCTCGGCCATTTTATAATCATGCGTTTTACAAAAAGCTTTAATCATTTGTAAAAGTTTTGTTTTTTCAAATTCAAGAGTGCTTAATTCTTGTTGCAACAACTGTAAAATAATCACCGCATCTTTTGCAATTAATTTACGTAAATTTTCCCAATCATAAGTTACTGGTAAGAAATATGCTTGAACGACCAAATCATATAACTCTTTAAGAGTTGCAACGCGATCTTGATACAAAGAAATCCAAGAATTACGCTGAGCATCAGTCCAATCTTGAGTGATTGCTGGTAAATCTTTGTTCATATTTTTTACAAAAAGTTCAATAATTTCTTCTGATGTCAATTTTTTAATGTAGCAACCGTTCATCCATTGTAATTTTTCCATATCAAATTTTGCACCACTGCGATGCACGCCAGAGAGTGAAAAATGCTGAATCATTTCTTGAAGCGTAAAAATTTCTTGATCTCCAAAAGCCCAACCAAGACGAACTAAATAATTACATAACGCTTGCGGCAAAAATCCATCATTTTTATATTCAACCACTGAAGTCGCACCATCGCGCTTACTTAATTTTTGTCCTGATGAACCTAAAATTAAAGGAATATGTGCAAATTCAGGCACTTTTTGACCGAGTGCTTGATACAATAAAATTTGCTTTGG
Organism: Candidatus Chromulinivoraceae bacterium; assembly: GCA_031972395.1. Lineage (GTDB taxonomy): Bacteria > Babelota > Babeliae > Babelales > Chromulinivoraceae > JACPFN01. The sequence goes on along the minus strand of DALYET010000003.1, from coordinate 17,649 downwards.
AGTATTAAACAAATGCTCTTCACCGCGAATAATATGGGTGATATTACTTTCTGCATCATCAACAACCACTGCAAAATTATAGGTCACGATGCCATCAGACCGTAAAAGTACAAAATCATCAATTTGCTCTGATGGAATTGAAACATCACCTTTTATAATATCGACAAAATCAAACGCAGGTCCTTGTGTTTGCACTTTAAACCGAACAACAAAGGGTTTATTTTCTGGCATTTGATCAGAATTTAAATCTCGACAGGTTTTATCATATTGATACGTATCTTGACGAGCCACAGTTCGTTCACGTTTTTTTTGCAACTCTTCTTCAGTGCAAAAACATTTGTATGCTTTGTTTAATGTTAAAAGTTTTTGAGCAACATCTTGATATATTTTAAATCGTTGACTTTGATACAACATAGGTTCGTCAGAGTTAATCCCTGTCCATGCCAAACTTTGCATCAAAGATTGTTCAAATTCTTTGGTTGAACGTTGCAAATCAGTATCTTCAATTCGAATTAAAAAAGTGCCACCATGATGACGCGCAAACAACCAATTAAAAAGTGCTGTTCGAAGTGACCCAATATGCAAATTTCCTGTAGGCGAAGGAGCAAACCGCACACGAACTGAACTGTTTTTTAACGAATTCATAATTTTATTTTAACTCAACATCATTGGATAAAGCAGGAACCCCTAATTTTTCTTCAGCCAAACGTGCCCATGGTGATTTAAGTAATGCTTGAGTATCTTGTGCATCAACCAAAGCTTTAAAAGATTCTTGAGATTTTTGTTGATCACCTTGTGCAATATAATAAACACCCAAAAGATACAAAGCTTCTTGATATGCATAGTCTTTTGAATTTTTTGAAATTTCAATTAATTTTTGAAGTGATTTTTCACGCTCTGCAGTATCAGCACTATCAAATCCCATTTTAATACGCTTCATATGATACAAACTTCCAAGCGCTGTTGTACGTGAAATATTTTTAAGCGCTTGATCAAAAATTTTGATAGCTTCTTGCAAATTTTTATCGCGATCTAAAACAATTTGAGATTTAAAAACTAAAAAATAAGGAGCTAAATAAGAGTTTGAATGTTCTTTATACAAAGCATCCAATAAAATTTCAGTATCTGACCATGCTTGTGTAATTTTTTCTTTATCTTTTTCAGGATCAAGCGATTGAGCTACACGTTGTGATTGCATAAATGATTCAACCACTTCTGAAAGTGCAACAAACGCTTGCTGCTCACGATAGGTCACATAAAATTTATTTAAAAAGTAACCACCACCAACAGAAACAATCAAAAGAATTGCAATCAATGCTTCTTTTAAATAGGTGATTGAATATTGTTCTTGAATTGTTTGATAATATGCTTTGATTGAGTTAAGCCATTTTGTGTGTATTTTCATATGAAAATCCTGATTTTAGTAAAATTACCTGTAGCCTTTTTTCATTATTTTAAAATTACCAGAGACATGAAAAAATTCAATCTTGAAAAGATTTTATAAATCAACTCATAAAAAAATCCCGACTTTTCATCGGGATTTTATTTTCAAAATTTATGAAGCTTCTGAGCGCTCTTTGCCAGAATCTGCACCTTGCATTGCTGCTGTTTTGCGTGCTTGCAATGCATCACGCTTAACTTTACGGCGTTCTGCTCGTTCAGCTTTAGTTTCAAAGATTTTAACACCTTTGTAATAACCACTTTCTGCACATACCGTATGAGGCATTACTGCAACGTTGCTATTCGGACAAAAAGTATAAGTTACAACATCCAGACTTTTGTTTGCATGACGTTTATTACGACGTTGTTTCGAGCTTTTTCGTTTGGGACAAGGCATGCTAAATTCCTGATTTTTTAAGGTTTAACTCTTGATTTAAAACTAAATTCCCGTTTAAGTCGGGAACAAGAGAGATAAAATTGCTATTTAATAGATATCAACATCATACAAAATATAAGAAAAAATGCAAGATTAGCCTTTTAAATATCCAGCTCGACATTGACCACACGTTGGCAAGTTTTCACGTTTCCAGCATCGAAGCCCTCCGTCAAACAACCAAACATTGCTAAACCCTTTATTAATCAACATTTGATACGCATGCCGACCCAACGGACAAGGATTTCCAGCACAATGAATAATAATTTCTCGATTTTTTGGCCAATTTTGTACTTTTTTGACTAATTTATCAATCGGAATATTTAATGTTCCTGGAATTTTACAATCTTTACAAATCGCCTTAGGCAACACATTAATCACATACAAGATTTGCTCGTTATCACCAGAAAATTGCATTTTCTCATGCAATTCTGAACATGAAATTATTGAGATTAAAGGCTCAAGTTGAGCCTCTTGTTCTGACTTAAGTTGACCAGTGACCAACAACCCTACCATCAAAATTTTACCACACATTATTTGATTCATACATCCCCCTAGATTTTTTATTTTTTTTACTGAACCAAGGGTAACCCAAGAAAGAATGATGACTCAAGATGTTAGGTTCGTTTCCAAAATCCCATGCCATCCTGTGCAATCTTTCCATCCAAACTTAACTCAAATAGTTTAGTTTGCAACACATCAACGTCAACCTGTAATTTTGACAGTAACAAATCTGCAGTAATAGGACTCACCGCACAATGTAAAATTTGCAAGGATAGGTCGTCGCAAGGTCCTGTTGCTGCAAAAATTGTTTTTTGTAATTTTTTTTCTTGTATAATTTCTACGGGCAAAGCATACCCTAATTCATCCAAAATATCTTGACTGCACGTGACTAATTTTGCTCCCTGATGAATCAAGCTATGACATCCAACGCTTAATTCATCAAAAATTGATCCTGGCAAAGCAAAAACTTCCCGTCCTTGCTGCAGCGCACACTCAGCAGTAATTAATGCTCCACTTTTTGCAGCAGCTTGGAGCACCAAGCACCCTTTTGAAAGTCCAGAAATTATTCGATTGCGCTGCGGAAAATTCCAAGGATCCGGATTTGTTTGCATTGAAAACAAACTAACAATTAATCCACCAGATGCAATAATACGATCAAAAAGTTTTTTATTTTGTGGTGGATAAACATGACATAATCCAGAACCAACCACAACAATTGTTGGACTATTTTGTTCAAGCGAAATTGTATGCACATAGGTATCTGCACCTTGCGCACCACCACTAACCATAATCCACCCATCATGCATCATCGGCACCACAAGGGCCTGCAAAGCATCATACACATACCGATGGGCCTTTCGGGCGCCAACGCAAGCTAAAGTTTTTTCATGAGCAAAAAGGTTTATATCGCCCTGAAAATACAAAATTACCGGTGGCACATGAATTTCTTTTAATATTTTTGGATATTGCGGACAAAGTAATGTCACACATTGCACTTGATATTTTTGCATCAGCTCAATTTCTTGCGTTAAGATTTGTTGATTTTTCAAACCATCAACCAAATTTTGAGCTACTTTTTCTGAAAATCCTAACTGTAAAAAATCACTGACAAAAAAATTATAAATATCTGGTAATCGATGACGCCCTAATCGCTCAATCAAATCAAATAAAGCAACAGGACCAACCCCATCAATCAAACTTACATGTAAAATTATATTTTGAAATAACACAAAATTTTCCAACAAAAAAGGAGCATGATTCCATGCTCCTTTTTATTTTCTTTATCAATATTTTTTATTTTTATTCTTCAGTTTCTTTTTCATTATTTTCGCCTAACTGCTCACACCGTTCACTGCTGCTCATATTTTTATCTTCAGCTGGAACCATGCTTTCAAAAGCAACAACTGATGAAAGTTCTTGTGACGGTTCTAAACGAATTAAACGAACACCTTGCGCTTGTCTACCCATGGTACGAACTTCTTTTGGAGAAATTCGAATAATTTTTCCATGTTGATCAATCAGCAAGATTTCAGAGTTATCACACACTAAAACCAAACCAATCACATCACCATTACGCTCACCAGTCGGAATAGTTCGAACACCAACTCCTCCACGATGCGCAACACGAAAATCTTCAACTTTAGTGCGCTTACCATAGCCTCGAGATGTTGCAAACAAGATATCTTGTTTTTCATTAACAATTTCTAAGCCAACTACAGCGTCACCTTCACGCAAGCGAATACCACGAACACCCGCCGCCTGACGACCCATTAAACGAACTTCCGTTGCTTTAAATCGAATACCTTGACCAAGTTTTGTTGCAATCACAATAAAGTCATTGTCAACGCAAACTGCACAGAATACCAACTCATCACCATCGTTCAAATTCACTGCACGAATTCCCGTACAACGAATTTTTACAAAATTTTCACCCGGAGTACGCTTGATTGTTCCGTTTCGAGTTAAAAGAACAATTGATTTATCTTCAATGTCGCCAGATTCTAAAAGTTTTACAATGAATTCATTTTCTTGAAGCGGCAACAAGTTAACTAAAGCTCGTCCTTTGGCAATACGTGAACCTTCAGGAATTTCATAGACCTTCATACAATACACGCGACCAAAATTACTAAAGAATAATAAATCGCCATGCGTTGTTGTAACAAAAATGTCTTGAATTAAATCTTCTGAATCATCAAGGGACGCCATGCCCATTTTGCCCTTACCACCACGATGCTGTAATTCATATGTTTTTAATGCAACACGCTTGATATAACCTTTACGAGTCAAAGTTACCACAACATCTTCTTCTGTTACTAAGTCTAAATCAGAAAGAACGTTGATTGGACCTTGAATTGACGTACGACGTTTATCAGCATACTGTTCTTTAATTTCTAATAATTCTTTCAAAATTTCTTTATCAAGCGCTAAGCCATCTTGTAAAATAATTTGAAGCTGTGCAATCAATGCTTTCAACTCTTTCATTTCTTCTTGAAGCTTATTTTGCTCAAGACCTGTTAAACGTTGAAGTCTCATTTCTAAAATTGCTTTTGATTGTTCAACGGAAAGCATAAACTTATCGTTGAGCTTTTTCATAGCATCTTCTGCAGCATCAGACTTTTTAATCAGCTCAATTATTTGATCAATATTTTCAAGAGCAATTAAAAGTCCTGATAAAATATGTTCTCGTGCTTGAGCTTTTTTCAAATCAAACTCAGTACGTTTAAACACAATAGTACGACGATGAATTAAAAATTCATCAAGCATACGACGAAGTGTAAAAATAATAGGTTTGTTGTCTAAAAGAGCCAACATCAAAATAGAAACTGATGTTTGCAATGATGTAAATTTATACAACTGATTAAGCGTTACGCTTGGAATTTCGCCTTTTTTAAGTTCAATAACAACGCGCATCCCTTTTTTATCAGATTCATCGCGAATGTTTGAAATTCCTTCAATCACTTTATCTTTTACTAAATCAGCAATTTTGATAATCAATTCAGATTTATTAACCATGTATGGCAACTGTGTAATCACCAAACATGTTCCTTTTTTGCCTTCTTCTTCTGCTACCACACCGCGAAGCATCAAGCTTCCACGGCCGGTTTGATAAGCTTTAACAATTCCTGAACGACCACAAATAATTCCACCCGTTGGAAAGTCAGGTGCAGGAATTATTTTAAATAAATCTTCTTCTGATAAATTTTTATTTTTTAAAAGAGCAATGCAACCATCAACCACTTCACCTAAATTGTGCGGTGGAATTGACGTCGCCATACCAACAGCAATACCAGAGGTCCCATTGACGAGTAAATTTGGAATTCTGGATGGTAAAATAACTGGCTCAACCGTTGATTCATCAAAGTTTGGCACAAAATCAACCGTGTCTTTTGCAATATCAGTTAAAAGCTCTGCGCAGACTTTCATCATTCTAACTTCAGTGTAACGCATTGCTGCTGCATTATCACCGTCTACAGAACCCCAGTTTCCTTGACCATCAAGCAATGGATATCGCTTTGAAAAATCTTGCACCATGCCAACCATGGTATTGTATACCGCTTGATCACCATGCGGGTGAAAACGTCCTAAGACTTCACCGACTACGCGCACAGATTTATGGTAAGGTTTGTTATGAAAAAAACCCAGCGTGTACATCGTGTACACAACTCGGCGATGAACCGGTTTTAAACCATCACGAACATCAGGAATCGCTCGTGATACGACAACAGACATTGCGTAATCAAGAAACGACGATTTCAGTTCGTCTTCAATTAAAATTGGAGCAATAGAAAGTTTATTTTTTTCTTGATTGGTATCAGAACTCATTCAAATCCTTTTTGAAATTATTCGATTTTGATTACTCTACTATGGCTGTAAATTTCTTGTCAACATCACCCGTAAAGAATTCTTAATAGAATACTACAAAAAGGTTTAAATCACAATCATGACTTTTTGATACATTATTGGATTCCGGCTCGGTGGCAGGAATGAAGAAAGAGTCTGTTTTTTTTCCGTCATCCCAAACTCGACTTGAGATCCAGACAAAAAATAAAGAGCTATAGCTTTGCCGCTTTCACCAAACTGTGTTCTTTGTCATCACCTGACAATCGCCAAAAAACAACACCTTGTAATTTTTTTGTTTGAGCATACAAAACTTTAACCGCAATCGAACGCGCATCATCATAACTGACAAAAATATCATCATTCGGACAAAAAGCATACGGAACATGAGATTTTTTATGCCATCGTTTTTTGCACGATTTGTTGTCTAAATATAATTCTTTAATTTTTGCATAAGTTAATGCACCGGTTTTTTCTGTTTTTTCAAAAGCAGCTCCCATTTTTTCTTCAGTTTGATCGTACACATAACCATACAGCGGAATTCCTAAAACTAATTTTTCAGGAGAGACCTGCATGTTCATCAGCAAGCTTATGGTTTCATCAATACTGTACGGCGATGAATCATTGCAAATTGGAGCATTAAAACTAACACCCGGTGAAAATGAACCACCAAAATCATAGGTCATTACATGAAACCAATGAACATCCTTTGCAACCAAACTTAAATTTAAACTTTTAATTATTTTTAATTGCGCCTGAACAGAACAAGTAAAGATAGATTTTTTTGATCGCTTTTTTAAAGCTTGTGAAAACAACTCAACCATTTCATAAAATAAATTCGCATCATCAGAATCAACATTAACTGATGACCATTCCCAATCCAAATCTAAACCATCAAATAAATCTGAATATTCAAACGTATGAACATGATCTGTTCCTAGCTGAGTATGTTCATATTCATATTCATAATGATCAAGCAATTTTACCGCAGAATCCACAAACTGCTTGCTCATTCCTTGTCGTGCAATTTCAAGCAAGCTGCTACTGTAAGTTCCACCACCAATTGAAAGCAAAATTTTTAAATGAGGAAATTTTTTCTTGAGTTGTAAAAATTCACCAAAGTGACCGCCCACTTTTTTTCGATGCTGCAAATTTGCCCCAACATCAGCCCATGGATCATGAAGGTCGCAGGTTCCTGTTTGCACATTTGGTTTTGCAAAAGCGTAAATCACATGCGTGAGCGTATCAGCGATCGGTTCAATGTCTGAAACTTTGTACATGCCATATTTATCCCAACTTGCAAAATAAGCAGCAACTATTTTTCCCGGCTTTACGTTTTCATACTGCGCTGGCACTGGCTGGGGACACTCTGCACGCAACAGCACATGCGTTAAACACAACATAAAAACAAAAAAACTAATAAAAACTAAAGAAAACTTCATACCTACCCCCACTTAAAGCAACTCTGCTATTTTTTATTACTAACAGAATAACAGTTCAAGCAAGAGCAATTCAACAAAATAGTTAAAGTTTTTGTTTGACATCAAAAAAGACAGCTGCAATTTTTATTCAATTTTCAGCTGCCTTTAAATGTTTTTATTTAATTTTTACTGATCACGTGACCGATAATATCGATACGCAGGCTTTGGTTCAATAAGTTTATAAAGCGTATATATAAACAAACCCAAAGATCCATATAAATAATGCGCATCTTTTATGCCTAAAGCTTCTTGAAGATCCTTGAACATACTTTCATTTTCTTTTTCAAAATTATTTTTTGAAGCACAATGTCGAACCATGAAAGCTGAAACCTTTCGCGCAACTGGTTTTGAAATTCTTTGCATACCAAAAACAGAAATGTGCATCAAACCGATACTCAACATACAACGAAATACCAATGTCATAGAAATTCCTTATTTACATCTACATGGCTTTACTGGTTTCATTGTCAGCATCCAAGTAAAAAAAGCTGAACCCAGACAAACGCCCCATATAGCGTTAAGATTTTCATTTTGTTTTTCTGAATTTTTTACCAATTCTGCCAACCGTTCATCTATGCTTACAATCCGCTCTCTTAATGATTTCACCGAAGGATTTGGAGTTTCATTTGTACAAACACGAACGGTCCTAGGCAAGATAGGATATGAAAGTCTGCGCATCATAGAAAACATTGAAGTAGAAAAAAAACAAGATAACAACACAAAAATGAATAATTTTTTCATATAAATAACTTTCATACCTAAAATTTTAAAATTGATACCCAATTTATCAAAACAATTTGATTTACGCATTAATATTTACAAAATGCATGTAATCACTTAAGCTAACAACATGAAAAATATCGAATTAAAAAATTTCACACCTGACAAAATCAGGAACTTTTCTATCATTGCGCACATCGATCATGGCAAATCAACACTGGCAGATCGGTTGCTCGAAATCACCGGTACACTTTCAACCCGTACCGGACAAAATGAACAATTTTTAGACAAACTACAAGTTGAAAAAGAACGCGGCATCACGGTTAAAGCACAAACAGCATCAATGTTTCACACCTACAAAGGTGAAACCTATCTTTTAAACTTGATTGATACTCCAGGCCACGTAGATTTTTCCTACGAAGTATCTCGATCTTTGTACGCATGCCAGGGAGCCTTGCTCTTGGTTGACGCGGCACAAGGCGTTCAAGCTCAGACCATGGCAAATTTTTATCTTGCGTTTGAACAAGATTTAACCATCATCCCCGTGATTAACAAAATTGATCTTCCCAATGCCAACATTCCCAAAGTGGTAAATGAACTGTATTCACTTTTTGATTTTGAAGAAAAAGATGCAGTTTTATGTTCTGCAAAAACAGGAATTGGCATCACAAACATTTTAGATGCAATCGTTGAACGCATGCCAGCTCCAAAATCCAATTTAGATTTACCACTCAAAGCACTACTTTTTGATTCGTGGTACGACGAATATCGCGGCGTTGTTTGTTTAGTCGCCATCAAAGATGGAATTTTAAAAAAAGGCGATCAAATCTTTTTACATCAAAGCAACAGTCGCCATGAAATTCTTGAACTCGGACTCATGTACCCTGAACAAAAACCAATGGATGCTTTGTATGCAGGACAAGTTGGTTACATCATCACCGGAATGAAAACAACCAAAGAGGCACGCGTTGGTGACACCATTTCACATCCAAAAACAAACATAATTGCGTTTCCTGGATTCAAACCTGCCAAGTCAATGGTCTTTGCCGGGATCTTTCCAGTTGATACATCTGAGTTTGAATTATTAGCAGATGCGATTGAAAAATTAACTTTGAATGACGCAAGTGTGCACGTTGAGAAAAAAACTTCTGCAGCCTTAGGCCTTGGATTTCGTTGTGGATTTTTAGGTTTACTGCACATGGATGTGTTTAAACAACGACTTGAACAAGAATATGAACTCGACATCATTGCAACTGCACCAAGCGTGATGTATCAAATTGAACTCAAACATGGCGCTGGAAAAATTTCAATTGAAAATCCATCTGATTTTCCAGATCCAAGCAAAATTGAAAACATCCTGGAGCCTATGCTTTCAGGAACCATCATTGTTCCAAAACAGTACCTTGGAAACATTTTGGCATTATGCCAAGACAAACGCGGCATTCAAAAAGACATGTCGTACCTTGATGAAGATCGTGTTGTTTTAAATTATTTGTTGCCACTCAACGAAGTTGCAACTGATTTTTATGACACTTTAAAATCAATCAGTTCAGGATATGCAAGTTTTGATTACGAAACTGCTGGATATGAACCTTCAGATTTAGTCAAAATGGATATTTTGCTCAATGGCGATCCTGTGGACGCATTGGCAGTGATTGTGCATCGCAGCAAAGCTGAACGAATTGGTCGCGATTTGTGCGAAAAACTTTCAAAAGTTATTCCACGCCAAATGTTTGAAGTGATCATTCAAGCTGCAATCGGTGCAAAAATCTTAGCACGTGAACGAGTTGCTGCGCTTCGCAAAAACGTAACCGCAAAATGCTATGGTGGCGATATCACCCGTAAACGTAAACTTTTAGAAAAACAAAAAGAAGGTAAAAAACGCATGAAACAAGTTGGATCTGTATCAGTTCCATCAGAAGCTTTTTTAACTATTTTGAAACGATAAAACAAATGCACACATCAAAATATCTTAAACTTGCAATGTATATTTTTTGCTTCAATTTCATTTCAACTCTTTCAGCTATGGGTTGGCTAAAAGAGCTACGCACAACTCAAAATTTAAGCAGAAGAGAACAAAACGAAAATAATCCGTGGAATGAACTTGAAAGAACTTGGCAAGATAAGATAAACTTTCAGAATCCAAATGAACCAATTAATTTACCACGTGGTGGCACGTCAACTCCTTTGATCATGGCGGCCATACGATTCAACGCAGAACTTACGAAAAAATTATTAGATGCAGGAGCTGATCCAAATTTGGCGGCTAAACATAATCTTGATACTCCCTTAATTGAAACAATTACCATGTTTCAGAGTTATCATTGTTGCAATGTACCCGATAGTCAACGACTTGATAAAGTTCTTACAATCGTGCAAATACTGCTTAATTATAATGCTGACCCATTGAAGCCTAATAATTATGGCAGAACAGCTTTATATTTTGCAGAAAACTACGATTCCATCAAACAACTTTTGTTAAATCATAAGAAACCAGTTGGTTCAGTTTTTCTTCCTTGCCAACCAGTTGTAAAATTAACATTGGACAGCCAACAAAACAACCACAAAATTTGCAAGCACTAACAAATCATAATCATTCACCAAAAGCCCATTAAATTTTTGCATCAACTCTTGGCACATAGTTACCGAGCGAATTGCTATCGTTTTTAATTGTTTTGTATCAAGATGTAATCGATACGCATACATGAGCTGTCCCGCTTGCTCGCACAACCATAAAAAATCCTGTTGATATCCTTGGACTTGCACACCATCAAGAGATTTTTCCAAAAAATACCACCAATTTTTAAGAGCCTGATCACGCACATTGCAAAATTCAGGAGCAACTTGATCAAATAACGTTTGACGCGCTACATGAACAATTGCAAAAAGATCAGCTTGCATTTTTTTTGAAATTTCTTGCGCATCAAAAACTTGTTGATTTAACTGCATCATCGATTGCACGACCTGAACGCAGGCAACATCAGACAATTGACAAGCTTGACGCTGTATTAAAAAATTTTGCTGAAGATCTATCATTTGTTTTAAAAAATCTTTTGTTTTTAATGATATTTTTAACGGGCTTTCAAAAGATTTTTTATCAAAATTACCTTGTGAGGATTCCAGCCCTGTACAAAACATGATGCTGAATAAAATTTTTTGAAAAATTTTATTTTTTTCCATCCCCCCCTCCATTAATAATTTATTTTTTAAAATCCTTCAACGCCGCCTTCTGCATCAGCTCCTAATTCATCAGGCTGTGCTGATTGAGGATTTGCTCCTTTTTTATTTAAAGCATGCCCTAACCGCACCGCTCCATAACCAATACCACCAAGAACTGCAGCAAGATCAAGAATCATGATAGCTTCCATAATTTTTCTAACAGTTTTATTTTCAGTAACGCCTTCAATGATTGATAAAACTAAAGATCCCAATGCTAAAGCAAACAAAATAACAGCAACAGTCGTAATAATTCCATTAATTTTTTTCGTTTTATCAACAGCTTTTGTTTTTCCATCAACAGCTTTTAAAATTTTATCAAAAGGAACTTTTTTCATCGTTTCAAGCCCTAATTCATGAATTTCTCTTAAAGCTCTGACTGGATCATCTGGATATTGATCTAAAATTTTCTTAGCTAGTTCAATATCAACACTTGCATGAGCTAAACCTGATAACGATGGCAATACTTCACTTGCGTAATTTAAAACTTCCTTGGTTGATATAACTCTGCTCATAGCAAGAACATTGGCAACTTTTTTTGCACCTGTTGGCAACAATCGAATGTCTTTTGTAATATCCTCAATTCGCTGACCAATGTCTGCAGGAATCATTCTTGTACTGTTTAATTCTTTGACCAAGGCTGACAGTTTGTCCACAGGAAACACCAATCGCATTGCAGTTTTAATTGGTAAAAAGGTCCATGAATTTAACCACGAATCTATTTTTGCAATTTTAGCATGCGAGGCTTCTGTTAATTTGCATGGCTTAATTTTATTTTTTTCAGGATCATCAGATGCATTCATTAAATCTTGTTCTGAAAGATCAGAAATACCAAAATCCCAATCACCTTCGTCTGGAGCTAAATCAGGATAAAAATTAAACAATTGCTTCAAAGATTCCACCCAAGATTGCGACGATCGATTTTTAACAGGAGTTCTTTCAGCCTCATTTCTTGAAGGTTCTGAAACATTGGTTGAAAATTCAACCTCATGCCTTGACGGTTCTTCTGCGGGCACTGAAGGCTGCCTTGTGTGATCAAAATCAATTGCTCTTGAAAATGAAGACCTTTCTGCTCGAAGTGTTTCAGGTTTTTCATCAGATTCTTCATTTTGATCTGGATGCATCGATTTCAATCCTGCAGCTGTTACTCTCAAGAAATGAGCTCCTGCTTCTTTAATTTTTCGTGCATTCCTTTTGGCATGCTCCCACCAAGATTCATTCCATGATCGTGAAGGCTGCTCAGGCACTTCTGGCTGAAAATCATCATGATCAAAACTTGCATGCATTGCATTCATTATAAAAATCAGTAAGAAAAATTGCAGTATTTTTTTCATTACGATAACTCCTAACAATTCAAGGCTTTTATCTTAAGATCTTCTTGCTTTAAAATACTAAATCAGCTGTAAATTTTGCAAGAGATCAAACAAGTTGATTTTTTTGCCGCCTCAGAGTAGATTCAGATGAAAATAAGGAATTTTGCATTATGAAAAATGAACTACCTTACAACCATTCAACAACAACTTCCAATTCAGATCATCCTGTTTTTTCAGGAAACTTATACATTTTTAGCGCATTTGATATTGGCTTTGATATTGACTTTAAAGGTATTAAACAATTTAAAGAAGTTCGCACGGAACATGTTCACGTTTCAAAATTTTTCAAACATTATCATTTACCCCTTGAAATTGAAATACCCAACGCTTCAGAACACTCAAAATCAGTCAGCAGCAAAATTCATCAGTTTGGGGCTATTTCTTTAACCTACAAAATTCCATTCAATGATACGCTGCCCGATTTGCGTACAACACTGACCAAACTTGATGAAAGATACCAAAAACAAGCGGTTAATGACGCTTACTCAATTTATAAAACCATCAAACCATTCATCGTTAAACCAAATTTTTATCACTTAAAATCAACCTACACGGTTATTCAACTCAATATTAATAAAAATATTACCGGCGCTGACATTAAAAATCAGTATGGTCATGACATTGCAACACTTTTACGTTTTGAAACAGAGTCACTTTCTGATTTTCAAAAAGAGATCATTGTTGCATCATCGATTGGTTATTTTAAAAAAGATTTAATCATCATCGATAATCAAGCAGCATTTATTTATGACCCTCAATATAAAGAACTTTTAGATTTTTTTGAACTTGGAAATATTCAACAACTTGAGCTTCATTATTTTGACAAACTTTTAGACAAACAACTGGCAACACTGTATGAACGAAAAACCCAAAGTTTACCACTTCTATCGTACATGCCATTTATCGGATCACGTTATTTTGACCCGATTGGTGACTTAAACAAACTTAAAGTCGATATTTCGGTGATTACAGAACGACTTGAAAGCAGTATTAAACTGGGTGGCGAAACCTACTTTTCAGAAATTTATAATTTGATTATCAAACAACTTGATCTTCGCAGTTGGCAAAAATCAATTGATAAAAAATTAAACATCATCAAAGAAATTCGTTACGTGTATCAAAATAAAGTTGACGCAAATCGCGAAGATTTAATTTCAATTTTGATTATAACGTTGATTATGATTGAAGTTGGTCTGGCAATGATAAAATAAAAAAAGCCGCACAGCTTGTGCGGCTTTTTTTATTATTTATTTTTTAAGTAAATAAGCAAGATACCAAGAATAAGCTTCTGTTCTCCATTGTTGCATTTCCTCAGATGGCAGACATTCAACCATTATGGTCAACGGATGAATAGTCTTCATAATAGCTTGAATCCCATCTAACCATTCATCAGTTAAATTCTCTTTAGTTCAATAAAGTGTTACAGCATTCGGTCTTCTTTGCAGCATCTTTTTTTTAGTTTCGTTTATGGATTCTTTATCTCCAATTACTACGGTTACCAATGTTTCATGAGGACGATTACTTGCAGAAACATATGACATAAAAAATGCAGATAAAATTGAAAATTGTATAATTTTTTTGTTCATGAAATCCTTAATTTTTTAAATCGCAACTGAAACTTTTACAAGACGAAGTATAAAATTTTTAATCATTCCCGCTTTGTTCTTGGATCAAACATTGGTACCATCGATAGTTCATAGTTTCGAGGATCTTTTGAATGCCATGGACCAGCAACAATAACAGCGTCTGTTTGAGATTCACTGTCTTTACCATTTTGCACACGGTCTTTACCATTTTGCACACGTTGTGAAGGAATGAAGAAATCATATAAAATTCTTCCAGCGTTTATAGTTGCACACACTGTAAAAAAATCAACGTTATTATCTGACGTTTTCGGCACAAAAAACAAAGGAACGACAGTGCAAAAAACATCAGGCCAAGAACCACAAAATTCACGCTTCACAATAGAGTTAAATACCCAACCCGCAACAACTACTTGTGTTATTATGTCCGTAGGATGCATCTTTCTTTCTGCAGATTCAATACTGCCAAACATCAAGCCAAGAAAAAATATTGAAAATATGAAACTTTTATTCATGAAATTTCTAAAAAATGTTTATAAAAATATATTTAAATTGCAACTGAAACTTTTGCAGGACGAAGCACACGATCTTTGATCATAAAACCTTTTGATAAAACTTCCACAATTTCACCTGATGTATGATTTTCAGATTGCACTTGCATGACTGCTTCATGAAACTGCGGATCAAAATCTTTTATTGCTTGCATAACGGTTACATCATGTTTGCTTAAAAGTTTTAACAATGTTTGATACACCATTGCAACGCCTGTCAAATCAGCTCCATTTTTTTGCTGCAATGCTACATCAAACGTATCAACAAAAGGTAAAAGATCGAGCAACACTGATTCTTTTGCCATTTCAGACCAACGAAGTTTGTCTTTATCCACTCGACGTTTAAAATTTTCAAATTCTGCAGAGATTCGTTTGCATTGATCCTGCCACATTGAAAGTTCAGCCATACATTTTAAGTTTTTATCATCACCTTGCGCATTGTTTTCATGATGAGTTGATTCATTTTGATTTGACTGTTGATCATCACGATGCTGTTGATTTTGATCATCGTTCATAAAAATACCTTTTCAACTTTTTAAATTCTTGTGTTATACCTTGTAGGGTAACAAAAAAAAGGCAGAAGAAAAAGACTTTTTCAAAGTTTTAAAGTATAATAGAACCATATAATTATCAACCCAAACGTGCAAATGCAATGAAATTTAAAATATTTTTGTTTTTAATATTTTCAACATGTTTGCAAGCAATGAACACAACATTTCGGCACCAACCAAATTCATTGCCACAACCACGATTCGCAACCAAAAATTTAAACTCTTGGGAACTCAATGTTGCACATCAATCAGCAAAAAATTCTTTTAATGATGATGGCAACGTTGTCGGACTGTTAGATTTTAATGGGCCTACCAATCTTTTAAAAAGATTTACCAACAAAAATCTCGCTTACAACAACACGGAGACGTTTGGCACGGCAATCATGTCAGGTGATCTGTCAACACTGCAATATAATTTTGCTGTTGCTCAAAATTTTGGTTCACATTTTTTTGCAGCGTTACAAACAACCTACTCAATTGATTCTTTAAAAAATCTGGTCATTCAACCATTGCGCAATCGTTGCCAACTGTTAACACAAACAGAAATTGATGCTAATCCTGAACTCAAAACGTATCTTCAAAAATTAGAAAAAATTTTAACTCCAGACAATTGCAATTCTGGAATTATTCAAAACAGCATAGGACCATCACTGATTACCTGTGGATACACCACCAGTTTACAACATTTTGATTATGTTGATTTTATTGATATCACCGCACAAACGGGATTTTGCATTCCTGTAATCTACCTTGATCAAAATCAAAAAACATTATCAGCACTTCCATTCAACCATAATGTGAATCTAGGAATTCCCCTGATGCTGAACGCTGCGGTTGGTTTGTATGATTGGTTAAATTTTGGAGCAACCGGACTTGTGATTGCCTATCTTAAAAATGATCAAATTATTCCATTGAACACAACAGCCACAACCAATGATGTTTTGATTGATCACAAAGGATTGGTTCAAGTGCAACATCATCCGTTCATTTATTTTAACGCGTACATTGAAGCTGAACAAATTATTCCTCGCCTGACACTGCTTTGTGGCATGTCATATGCTAAACAATTTTCAACCTGCTACCAATCATCAAATTCTTCAAAATTTTCAAACAGCATCATTAACCAATACCCAACGCACAAGCCTTGGGAAATTTTAAATATTACTTTTTCTGGAGAAGTAGATTTAGCATACGATAATTATCGTCTTATGCCTCGCATCAAATGCATGTACATGTTTCCAGTTTGGGGTGTATCTATTTTTAAAACATCAGAATTTTTAGGCCAATTCGCCATCGAATGCACTTATAACTTTTAATTTTTTAATTTATCTCGCAAGATTTGCAATTGCGTAATATTTTGCTGTAAAAGTTGTGCATCAACATCAGATAAATCTACACCACGATCTAATTTTGCAATCATGTCATCAATACGATCAATTAACGATTGCAAATAATCACGATCATCGCGATACATTGCATGAAGCTTTGACGTATCAATCATGCTGTCATAGGAATGAATCATTGCAGAAATGGTCATTTCAGTTCTTGTTAAAAGTTCTTGTTTGTCAGCACCAGCGACATGCATGATTTGTTGTAAAGCATTTTGCACTTCAATGAATCCTTCATGCAAAAGTTCAGAAAGAGAAAAAGGTGTTCGAAAATCAACAATAGGATCAATTTCTGCGACTATTTTACGATTTTTTGCTGCTAACTTTTCACCTTTTAAAAAATAGGAAATAAGCAACAAATAATAAACCAAACGACTTTTCATGAAACCTCCATATTTCTTTACACCAATTAAGGTGCATCGTTACTGGTAGTCTATGGCTTTAGACCTTAAAAAGTCAATGGTTTATGCTTATACAAAAGGGTTTTTATTTGATGTAAAAAAATGTTTTATTTTTGTTTGTCGCTCATGCCGCGACTGGCACCAAAGTATGAGTGCCCATACTTTGGATTC
>DALYET010000002.1:109113-113536 GCA_031972395.1 Candidatus Chromulinivoraceae bacterium | reverse complement strand
AACCCTTATTTCAATTGATGACTTTGTAAAAGTTGACATGCGTGTTGGAAAAATTATTGCATGTGAAATAGTTGAAAAGTCTGACAAGCTTTTAAAAATGCAGGTTGATTTTGGTGATTTTGGTAAACGTCAAATTTTTGCAGGGATGCGTAAATTTTATCAACCTGAAGGGTTGCTGGGCAAACTTGGAGTGTTCGTGGTGAATTTTAAACCAAGAATGATCATGGGTATGGAATCACAAGGCATGATGCTATCTGCTTTTTCAGATCAAGAAGCTTTTATTTTGCAACCAGAAAAAGAAATTGTTTTAGGTTCAAAAATTAAATAAAAAATATGATTAATTTGTTTTTAATAATACTTTTTTTTAATTGCAACCTTTTGTCGATTACAAACATTGAAAAAATTATTGACCATGATCGATGTTTGATAAAACAAACCTTATTTTCAATGAAATCTGAATTTGATGTTTCATATGTAAAGCATTCATCATTACAGCATTTTCCAGGAGTTCATTTTCATGTTACAACAAATGATACAACTTGTGCTTGGTTGCAGATTGTCAGAACTGATTCTAAAGATTTAAAATGGCAGCAATTTATAGATGCTGATCAAAAATTTTTTCCGTTGTATACGCATGGAAAAGATTTTTATGATATTCCTGTTTGGAATTATTCCATATTTTTTAAACCATTATCATTTTGGAATGCTCATGCATGGGCAATAGTGTTGGATAAGAATAAAAAAACAGTCCAATGTCTTGGTGGAATATCTTGGGGTTTTGAATTATCATTTTGGCGATTATGGCCCTGTATGATTTTACCAAAACCTTTAAATATTTCTGATTGGATTCAAGATTGGAATGTTTTTAAAAAAGAACTATCAGAATATGTAATTATTCAATGATTTCTTTATGCTCTATTAATTTTTGATTTGCTTTACCAACAAAGATTGCTGCGGCAAGCCACACGCCAATAATTCCTAAACTAATGAGTGTTCCATACATCATTAAATTATGAACCGACATTAAAGGGTTTCCTGCAACATTGAGCCAGCCTCCAATTTGAGCACCAGACATTTTTGCAGAGCGAGATCCAAACATATCGATAAAACTTTTTGTTTTAAATTTTGCGTCTTTGCTTGTTGGAATGTACATCATTTCTTTTACTGGATTGTTCACAGCATATGACATCGATTTAACCAAAAGCATAACGCTAAATGTTGCCCATAAAAGCATGTAAGGTGTTGGAAATGTTGCTTGATAATATAAAAATAATGATACAAGCGCAAAAGCAAAAGCTATTGGATAAATCAGTAAACAAATTTTTGGACCAAAGCGTTTAATGATGTAGCTCGTGCCAAGCAGTGCAATTAAAAATGCAAGTGTGTTAATGCAAACACCATAAACACCTTTGAACCATTTAAATGATATATCATCAAAAATTAATGAAGCTTGAGAATTCATTTGATATTCAACAATAGTTCCTGCAATTTCATAAAATGTTGAAACAATTAAAACACCGACTAAGTATGGACGTGTGAATAAAAGTTTAATACCGCTCAAAGCATTGTGAGTATTTGTTTTTTCATGAGTTGCTTGACCAGATAGATCATGAGCAGGAATTGTTTTTATAAGATATTGAATAGTTAGTATGAATAAACCAAGACATACAACAACGGTTGCATAAAATGGCCAAATGACGGTTGTGTTAATGAGCATTAATGATGATCCGGCAATCGCGCCAAATTGTCCTGCGGCAACAATGAATGGAAAAATTCGTTTGGCTTGATCTGAAGTTGATGCGCTAATGGTAAATGACCAAAAAACAGCAACCATTAACGAACCAAAACTTTCCGTGAATAAATATCCTAAAATTCCACTGGCAGCAATGATAGTTGATCCTAAAAATTCGTCACCATAGTAATTTTTTAAAAATAAAACGATGGTCATTGCAGAAAAAACAATCATGTAAAATGTTGCAATCACATACATTAATTTTTGTTTTTCAAAAATATCAACCAGCTTGCTGTACAATAAAACTAAACCAAGAACAAAAAGAGGAGATAAAGTTTTTACGGTTGGGATCCAAAGCCTACCGGTGTCTTCTGACCAACCAAGTGATGTTGGAAATGCAAGTTTGTACAAAACCAAATCTTTTAAAAGACGCATGAGCCAGTACGTTCCAATGGTGAATAAAAACGCAAGCGCTAAAAGTCCAACTTTTTTAACTTCATCTTCATGAATGTCAGGATAAAAATATCGAATAATTGATGATATCATAAAAAAAATCCCCTTAATTTTTAATTAAAAAGTCCCAAGAGAAAACTCCGACATAAAAAGTATGCCGGAGTTTTTATTTTTGTATCAAGTTTTGATTGTAAATATTGAATGCTTATCCAATGATTTCGTTGTTTTTAACAAGCTGTTGATTTTTTCGACCAACATACAACGCTGCCATAACCCAAACGCCAATTACACCAAGACCAATAAGTGAACCATAAAACATTAAATTGTGAATTGATGCTGCAGGGTTGCCTTTGATGTTTAATGCGCCGCCGATTTGAGCACCAGATGCTTTTGCTGTTCTTCCACCAAGCATATCAATGATACCTTTAGCTTTGAATTTTGCATCTTTGCTTGTTGGAATGTACATCATTTCTTTTGCAGGATTGTTTACTGCGTATGAAGCAGCTTTAACAATAAGCATAACGCCAAATGTTGCCCATAATAAATTCAATGGAGTTGCAACACCTGTTTGATAGTACATGTACAAGCTTACCAATGATATTGCAAAGCTTACAGGATACAATAACAAGCAGATTTGAATTCCATAACGTTTCATTAATTTGCTGGTGCCTAAAAGTGCCATGAAGAATGCAAGGCCGTTAACAGCAACACCAAAAATTCCTAAGAACCAGTTAAAATCTAAGCCTTGAATAATTGCAGCTTGTGATTTCATTTGATAATCAACAATAGTTCCTGCAATTTCATAAAATGTTGAAACAACTAAAACACCGACAAGGTATGGCTCAGTTAAAAGAAGTTTAATACCACCAAGCATGTCTGGTTTTGCTTTTTTCTCTTCTTTGTCTGATTTCATTTGATCTGCAGGAATTGAATTCATTAAATAACGAATTGTTAAAATTAATCCCGCTAAGAAGATAACTGCAACAAGGAACAATGGCCATGTTTGGCTAAATTTCATTAAAAGAAGTGATGATCCACCAATTGAACCAATTTGTCCAAGAGCAACAATTAAAGGAAATGTTCGTTTTGCTTGATCAGATGTTGAAGAGCTAACGGTGAAAGACCAGAAAAGTGCAACAAGCACTGAACCAAGGCTTTCTGTTAACAAATAATTTGCAAGACCTGTGTATTTTAAAAGAGGTGCACCAACAAATTCTGAACCGTATTCTGCTTGACAGAAAAGAATTGTTGCGATTACTGCAAATGCAAGAGTGTAAAATGATGCGATGATGTAAAATAATTTATGTTTTTCAAACATATCAACTAATTTTGTGTAGATAACAACAACACCTAAAACAACCCATGGTGAAATTGCTTTTGCGAATGGATACCAAAGGCGTCCTTCATCAGAGCTGTAACCTAAAGCAACTGGAAATGCGAGTTTGAATAAAACAGCATCTTTTAAAAGACGTAGTAGCCAATAAGCACCGATAGTGAAAAAGAATGCAAGCCCGAGAAGGCAATATTTTTTAACTTCTTCTCGTTTAATTTCAGGATAGAAAAATTGAACAACGCCTGTAATCATATACAGTTGCCTTTCATATGAATTTATAATATTTTTTATTTTTCAATTTTTTGAAAATGGTCGAATAATTTTTATTTTTAACCCAAACCCATTTACAAAAATATGATAACTTAAAATTTAAGAAAGTATAGTTTTTTGGCTTATAGGCCTTATTTTGATTGTAATTGTTTTTGAGCATACAGTGCAGCGCCATATAATTGACTATGAGCGCTTTTGTTTTTTACCAAGTAAAAAGGAATTTTTGCTAAATATCCTTTTAAGTATTTTGTATGATCATTTGATACGGACGGATTAAAATCTATTAATTCTTTTAAAAATTCAGGATTTTCAAAAAGTTCAGGGTTGTTTTCAGCTATAGCATTTGTGATATAAACGCCGCCAGTTGAATTTTGTGCATATGCCACATTGCGAATCAGTCGAATGTAAAGTTTCATGAAAAATTCAACAGCATCTTTGCAACGTAGTGAAGTATGACGATTTTTGAAAATATCTAGATAGTTTGTATATGTTACAAATTTATCAGTTTTATATCTTAATTCTTGATCTAAAAATTTATACATTTCAAGAATTCCACCTGTGCTACCAAGTACTTTGCCCATAGCGTTGATTCCAATGTTTTTTTCTAAAAATTTATAATATCTTAACTCAAGTTC
>DALYET010000002.1:108134-109096 GCA_031972395.1 Candidatus Chromulinivoraceae bacterium | reverse complement strand
ATGGTTTGTGCATATTGAGTGCATCGTCCCAGACTAAAATGCCAACGCCTAACCCATTTCCAGCACCAACAACAGCTTTGGTTTTTTTCTCTTGAGGTGAGCCTTGTTGTAGTGTGACAATGTTTGAATCATCAAGTGCTTGCACTCCTGCAGCTCCAGCTTCAAAATCATTTAAAAGAATAAGGTCATTAATGTTTGTTGTTTTTAAAATTGCATTGCCATCAATTCCTTTTTTACCATCAAAACTCCATGGTAAATGTGGATGTTGAATTGTTTTGTCTGCATGAATAACAGTGCCAGGAGAAGAAATACTAAGAATAGGAATTTCAATGTTGTATTCATCTAAGTCTTGTATGATCGCTTGTAAATAATTTGCAAGCGATGGAATATCTTTGGTTGCTGTTTCGTATTCAATGAGAAGTTTTGGTTTGTCACCACTAATATCAAAAAGACCAATTTTTGATGTTGTCATGCTGATATCGCAAGCAAGGGCATATTCAGATGATTCTTCTGAATTAAAAACATGAATCTGTTTTTTCCACAGTTCTGAAGCATAAAAATTGCTACAAAAAAAACTTGCAATCATGGTTGAAAGTACTAAATTTTTCATAATTATTTTCCTTATTGATTAAATACTTCTTTGCATTCTTCGTTCGGGCAGGTTAGTGTTACCTTACCACTTCGATCAGTTTTTTTCAACAAATATGGTAATTTTTTACATTTTTTACATGCCGTTTGTTCAATGTCAGAAAAGATTGCAAATTTGCATTTTGGATAATTTTGACAGCCCCAAAATTTGCCACCTTTCCATGAACGTTGCGCAATGTTTCCTTCGCATTGCGGACATGAAAAGCTTGCAACATTTTGTTTGATAAATTTACACTCAGGGTATCCTGAACATGAAATAAATTCACCAAAGCGTCCTTTCATTTTGCGAAGTTGCTTGTCACATTTTTCGCATT
>DALYET010000002.1:103488-108042 GCA_031972395.1 Candidatus Chromulinivoraceae bacterium | reverse complement strand
ATGTGCACTTTGGAAATCCTGGGCATCCGAGAAAACTTCCATTTTTGCCAAGGCGAACAACAAGATTTTTTTCTTTGCAGCTTGGGCATTGCATTGATGTTTGCTCAACCACTTTTTTGCTAGATCCTGGAGTTAATCCTTTAAAAGTTTCCAAATCTTTTTCAAAAGAGTTCCAAAATTCAAATAAAACATCATCACGTTTTGCTTCACCTTGCGCAATTTTATCCAAATCTTCTTCCATGTGTGCTGTAAATTTTGGATCCATAATTTTTGCAAAATATTGGTTCAGCATTTCGGTTAGTTTCATGCCAAGATCTGTTGGAATAAAACGTTTTTTTTGCAGTTCAACATAGTTGCGCGCTTGAATGGTGGTCAAAATGGTTGCATAGGTACTTGGACGGCCGATTCCTTGTTTTTCAAGCTCTTTGACCAATGTTGCTTCAGAAAATCTTGATGGTGGTTGTGTAAAATGTTGCTTTGGCGTTAATTTTTCTAAATCAACGGCATCTTTTTCTTTCAGACTGCTTGGAAGTTTGACAGTTTTTTCATCATCTTCTTCTTCAAGCTGGTATGCCTTTAAAAATCCATCAAACGTTAGTGTTGAGCCGGTAACTTTGAAGGTGTATTCATCTGCTTTGATCACTACTTGACGTTGAGCGTAAATTGCAGGTTTCATTTGTGATGCAACAGCGCGAGACCAAATCAGTCCATACAATTTATAAATTTCAGGTGAAACGTATTGACGAATTTCTTCTGGTTTAAGCGCCATGTTAATTGGTCTAATTGCTTCGTGTGCATCTTGAGCGCCTTCTTTTTTGCCATACACATTTGGTTTTGCAGGTAAATAATTTTTGCCCCATTCAGCCAGGATAAATTCGCGAGCGCCATCAATTGCAGTTTGTGAAAGTCGTGTTGAGTCAGTTCTCATGTAGGTGATTAACGCTGTTGGCGTTGTTGTATCTTCAAGCGTGACACCTTCGTACATGTTTTGTGCAAGCGTCATAGTTTTTTTTACAGAAAAACCAAGTTTGTTGGCAGATGCTTGTTGCAAGCTGCTGGTGATAAATGGAGGAACAGGATTTTTGATGCGTTCTTTATCAACAATACTGTCGATGGTGTAAGTTTTATTTTTTAAAGCGTCAATAATTTTTTTTGTATCAGCTTCATTTTTTAAATCAGCAGTTTTATTTTTAATGTGAGTAAGTTCTGCAGTAAATGGTTGCTTTTGATGCTGAAATGAACCTTGAATGGACCAATACTCTTCAGTTTTGAATGCGCGAATTTCAAGTTCGCGAACGCATACAATTTTTAAAGCTACTGATTGCACGCGACCGGCAGATAAACCTTTAGAAAGTTTTTTCCATAAAATTGGAGAAACTTCATAACCAACCCAACGATCAAGCACTCGTCGTGCTTGTTGAGCATACACTTTGGGCATATCAATTTTTGAAGGATGTTTGATAGCGTCCAAAATTGCAGATTTGGTGATTTCGTTGAATGTGATGCGATGAATTTTTTCTTCTGATGCAACTTTGTTAATCTCTTGTTCTGCGTGCCATGCAATAATTTCTCCTTCGCGATCAGGATCCGGAGCCAGGTAAATTTCATCAGAATTTTTTGCAGCTTTAACAATGTCTGAAATAACTTTGTCTTTGTCTTTAAGCGTAACGTACTCAATATCAATTGTTTTGTCGGCAATTTTTATACCAAGTGTTTTTTCAGGAAGATCTTTGATGTGTCCAACAGTGGACATGACTTTAAAATCAGATCCTAAAAATTTTAAAATAGTTTTAATTTTTCCTGGAGATTCAACAATGAGAAGTTTTTTCATAAATTTTAAAATAAGGGTAGATAATTTGATAACAGCTGCTTGATAGTCCAATTATTCTGTATACATAAAGGATTTTGCGGTATAAGTCAAATTATCAAAAAAAATCAGATCTTAAAAAAATATACACTTTATGGTAATGTAAATTTGTTTTTGCAATCAGGATAAAAAGGATTCTTTTCATGGCAATGATG
The DNA here is from genome assembly GCA_031972395.1 of Candidatus Chromulinivoraceae bacterium. Lineage (GTDB taxonomy): Bacteria > Babelota > Babeliae > Babelales > Chromulinivoraceae > JACPFN01. The sequence goes on along the minus strand of DALYET010000002.1, from coordinate 106,020 downwards.
TTTCAATTTGCGCAACCATGGTGGTTGCTTTATGGTGCAGGATTTGTTGCGATTGCTTTGTTTTTGCGATGGTTTTGGTATAAACCAACCATGTACGTGTATCCATTAACTCAATTTATTAAAGATAAAAAATTATCATCATCATCACTTTCAACAAAGTTTTTCTTTTGGATACGTATTATTTTATTTTCATTGATCGTTTTTTTATTAGGCAAACCTCAGTATGTTGATTCAAAATCTAAAATTAATGTGCAAGGCATTGATATTGTGCTTGCGCTTGATATGTCGGGCAGTATGTGCTGCATGGATGATTTGGATGATAAACGATCGCGACTGCAAGTGGCAAAACAAGAAGCATTAAATTTTATAGAGCAAAGAACCAATGATGCGATAGGGTTAGTTTTGTTTGGTCGTTATGCACTTGTTCGATGTCCTTTAACACTTGATAAAACAATTTTGAAAGAAATTATTTCAGATTTAGAGCTTGGTAAACCAAGTGAAGACATGCAAAAAGATACCATGTTGTCTCAAGGTTTAATCACGGCAATTCGTCGGTTGCAACATTCAAAAGCAAAAAGCAAAATTGTGGTACTTTTAACTGATGGTGCTCCGTCAACCGGAGATTTAAATCCAAAAGACGCTATTCAAATTGCTAAAGAATTGGGTGTTAAAATTTATACCATTGGGATTGGTGGTACGCAGGGCGGGTATGTTCAAGATCCGATTTTTGGGTTACAGCAAATTTCATCACCGTTGAACAAAGAGTTACTTGATCGCATTGCAAAAGAAACAAGCGGTCAATTTTTTGAAGCAAAAAAACCACAAGATTTGAAAAAAATTTATCAAATAATTGATACTCTTGAAAAACAAACGTATCAAACTGAGTTGTACGCAAAATATCATGATTATTTTATGCCATTTTTGTGGATAATCATCAGTTTGATTTTGTGTGAACTTTTGATGGCAACATGGGTTTGGTTTATTGTTTGAAGCAATTTATAAATGACTGGATCTCGGATCTGGTTCGAGATGACAGAAGGATTTTTGCATGATTCATTATTTTGATTTTGTTCATTTTGCAGGAATGTATAATTTTTCAAAAGTTTTCATATTTTTAGTAATTGTTTTTTTCTGTTTAATCATTCGTTGGTATAAATCCAAAAAAGCACTGAAAACATTAACGTCATTAAAATGGCGCAGTGTATTGTTGCTGCATGGTTCCATGTTTCAAAAAACATTGAAAAATATATTATTTTTTGTTGGTTGTTTGTTTGTTGGTATTGCATTGCTGCAACCACAATGGAATAAAAAAGAAGAAAAAGTGCAACAAGAAGGGCGAGATTTGCTCATCGCGATTGATATTTCTCGCAGTATGCTTGGTCAAGATGTTAAGCCGAATCGTTTAGAGTTTGCAAAACAAAAAATAAAAAAAATAATTGCAAATTTATCATGTGAGCGTGTTGGACTGCTGTTATTTTCTGGAGAAACCGTGGTGCAGTGCCCGTTAACTAAAGATTATTCTGCATTTTTTATGTTTTTAGATCAGCTGGATGTGGAAACAATTTCTTCAGGAACCACCACGCTTGATGGTGCAATTGAACAAGGATTGGCAGTGTTTGAAAATATGCCAACGAAGCGAACAAAGCTTTTATGTTTGTTTACTGATGGTGAAGATTTTTCAACAAATTTAGCTGGAGTGAAAGAAAAAGCTGCGCAAGCAGGACTTTCAATTTTTACCTTTGGAGTTGGAACTGTTCATGGAGCTCCGGTTCCAATTTTTGATTATAAAGGAAAACAAACAGGATTTGAAAAAGATAGTTCTGGCAAAATTATCATGTCGAAATTAAATGAAGGCATTTTAAAAAATTTATCAGAACAAACTGGTGGAAAATATATTCATGCGCTGGCAGATAGCAATCAAGACATTCAAGAATTTATTGCATGGGTTCAAAAATTTGAAAAAGACGCTTTAGATGATGCAAATGTTACAAGATTTCAAGAGCAGTATCCGTATGCATTAGTCATTAGTTTAATTTGTTTTGTGATGGAATGGTTGTTATGAAAATTATTTTAATTGGATTATTGGTTTTTTTTCCGGGGCAAATTTCTTCTAATGTTTTTTTGGATTCTTTGACTGCAAAAAAAGCTTGTGATGCGTATACATCGAATAATTTTGCACAGGCAGAAGCTGAGTATGCAAAAATGCTTTTAAAGGATCCTTACAGTGCGCAAAACAATTACAACATGGGTTGTGTTTTGCATAAACAAAAAAAATTTGATGCTGCTCAAAATTATTTTGATAGATCAATTGAGCATGCAGCTTCAAAGACAAAATTGCATGAGCAAGCATTGTTTAATCGTGGTAATAATCTTGCAGCACAAAAAAAGTTAGATGAAGCTATTGCCGATTACAAAAAAGTTTTAAAAATGAATCCAGATAATGAGTCTGCAAAAAAAAATTTAAAAGCTTGTGAACAAATGAAAAAAGAGCAAAAAAAGCAAGATCAGCAAAAGCAAAAAGATAAAAATAAA
>DALYET010000002.1:101464-103388 GCA_031972395.1 Candidatus Chromulinivoraceae bacterium | reverse complement strand
ATCAAAATCAAAAATCTGATGATGGATCAAATCAAGATCAACAGTCATCAGATCATGATTCAAAAGATCCAAAAAAAGATCAAAAAGGGAATCAAAAAAAGCGTGGCAAACAAAATTCCCAAGATCAAAAAGGGGATGCAGCAAACGATAGCCAAGAAAAAGAAGAAAGCAAGCAACAGCAAGAAGAGGGCTTGGAAAAATCCAAAAACCAAAAGTCCCAAGAAAAAGAAAAAGGGAAAAAAGAAAAGCCAGAAAAAACTCAACATCAAAAATCCTCTGAAAAATTGAATAATCAAAAGTCTAGTGATGAAAATAAAAACGGTAAAGATCAATCTGATGCACAAGAAAAACCAGAATTGCATGACGCCTATGCAAAAGAAATGATGGGTAAACCAAGTGATGACCATCGTTTGGATAAAAAAAGTGCAATGCTTTTAGATAAATTAGATGATTATGAAAAAAATATTCAAAAAAAATTATTACAAATGAATGTAACAAAGCAAGGAGCTTTCAAACATGGTCAAAAAAACTGGTAACATTTTTATTGTGATGATTGCGCTTTTTTCAATGATGAATGTGATTGCTTCATCAAAACTTTTATTGCAAGTTTCTGATTTGCAAGAAAATAAAGTGAATCAGGTTGAAATAGGAGTTCCATTTTTGGTGCAAGTTATTGCGCAAAATATTGATAGTGATCGGCAACCTGATGGTTTTGATGCATGGGATAATTTTGCGGTAACATTTTATGGCATTGGTCAGTCAATAACATCGATCAATGGTCAAGTTGTTCAATCAAAAATTTATAACTATGTGGTTACCGCCGAAAAGCAAGGAACTTTTGATTATCCAGCACTTTGTTTAACTGATAAACAAGGCAATACTTATGTTTCAGATACCTTAAAAGTAGTGGTTGGAGGTTCTGTAGAAATTTCACAGCAATCAACAGCGCAGCCTTATGTTTTGCAACTTGATATGCCTGAGCGATCAGTGTACGTTGGTCAAAAAGTTGCAGCAATGTTGCGTTTTGGTTTTCAAACATCATTTCAAGATCTTAAAATAACTGAAGTTCCAATGCAAAATATTTATCGTGGTTTTGTGTCGCAAGAAGGGCAAGATTCAGAATTTAAAATTGGTAATCAAAAATATAAAAGCCAAGATTTTTTAATGGAATTGTATCCTGAAAAAATAGGAACATTAGTGATTCCTTCGTTTCAGGCTTCTTTTGTGCCACAGCGGCAAGCATATGTTTCATCAATTTTTTCAATAATGTTGGGCGGTGGTAGTGTGGTTCATTCACAGCCACGTTCAATTGATGTTAAACCGTTACCTGAATCAACTGAATTTAAAAATGTAACTGCAGTTGGACGCATTGATCATGCAGAATTTACATTGTCTTCACATAAAGGTGCTGTTGGAGAAGGAATCGTTGCAAAAATGATGGTGACTGGTGATGCAAATCTTGAAATTGTCAAAGCGCCATTGCTCGATATGCCGGAAGGGTTGCATTATTACGAAGGTAATTCTTCTGTAACCCGTGAAAAAAATGGAATATTTAAAAAAGAGTTTGAATGGATTGTGCAAGCAGAGCATGCAGATTCATTTGAAATTCCGCAGCAGCAATTTGTTTATTTTGATTTAAAATCTGAACGATATAAAACTTTAATGACCAAAGCACAAAAACTTGAAATTAGCGGAGTGTTAAAAAAAGATGTTTCAGATAAGACAAATCATAAACAAGCAAAAACAGAAGAAAAAAAAATAGAACAAAAAAATGAATCTGTGGCATCAATGCATCAAACATTTTTGCATTGGTTGGGTGTTAATACTTTTTCTAATTCTTTACCATCAAAAATGCTGACATGGTTGATTCAATTATTAATCAGTGTTATTGCTTTTTGCATTGTTTTTTTTACGATTCGACGTT
>DALYET010000002.1:27136-101454 GCA_031972395.1 Candidatus Chromulinivoraceae bacterium | reverse complement strand
CAAAAGATTTATTTTTCTTTGAAACTTTAAAAATTCGCATGCAATTTTTAAGTTTTTGTAAGAAAAAAGATATTCATGGTGTTTATAAAACTTTTGAACAGGTTATGTATAAGTATGGTCTTGAGATGCAAGGATCAGATTTGCAGCAATGTTTTGCAGATTTAAAAATGTCTGATGAAACATTTGAAAATTGGAAAAATTTTGTAACCATGATTTGGGAAATGAACTTTGCAAAAGAACGTGCTTCGGATCAAACAGATTTGGCCTTTTCTTTGGCAAAACAGTGGTTTGTGATTATACTATCATGTTGTAAGTTGCATAAGAAAAAAAACACAATTCAGCAAACCGTGGTATAAATTTTAGGTTAAATAATGATTGAACAAATTTTTTATTGGATGGATCAAATTGACGAACTTTTTTGGATGTATCTTGGAGTGCCATCGCTTTTAATTGTTGGACTTTATCTTTCTTTAAAATCTCGTTTTTTTCAAATTCGACAATTTCGACATATCCTCAAAATTTTTTATGGCTTTGCAAAACAAAAAGATGACACAACAACGCGTGGAGTAGCACCGATTCATGCATTTTTTGCATCAGTTGGTGGTGCAATTGGTGTTGGAAACTTGGTGAGTGTTTGCATGTCGATTCAAATTGGAGGCCCTGGTGCTGTGTTTTGGATGTGGGTAGCAGCACTTTTTGGAATGCTTGTGAAATATGGTGAAATTTATTTGGGTGTGAAATTTCGTATTCAAAATAATGAAAATAGTTATACTGGCGGACCAATGATCTTTTTACGTCATGTGCCGGGCGGAGCATTTTGGTCAGTGTTGGCATCGTTTTTAATGTGTTTGTATGGTATTGAAATTTATATTTTCAGAGTTGTGACCTATAGCATTTCTGATGGTTGGAATTTAAATCCATTTTTCGTTATACCAACATTACTATTTTTAGTAATTGGTGTTGGCAAAGGCGGCGTAAAAATTGTTGGCAGAATTTGTTCTGTCGTAATTCCGTTTTTCCTTGCAGCATATTTAGGTATGGGTTTTTATGTGATATTTAAAAACTTACATATGATTCCTGGTATTTTTTATTCAATTTTTGTTCATGCATTTACACCGCATGCTGCAATGGGTGCTTTTGTTGGAAGCAGTATGATGTTTGCAATGTCTCATGGTGTACGTCGTGCATGCTACACGGGTGACATTGGTGTTGGTTATGCTTCGACCATGCATGCAGAAACCAAAGAATCTGTTCCTGCAAAACAAGCAGCGCTTGGCGTGATTGATATTTTTCTGGATTCTTTTGTTGTGTGTAGCATGAGCATGCTATTAGTGTTAATTTCTGGATTGTGGTATCAAGATGTTAATCCTGTGTTTATGATTTCTCATACCTTGTCAGAGTATTTTCCATATGTTCATGTCATTTGGCCATTGTTTATTTTCTTGCTTGGTTATACAACCATGATTGCATTTTTTGCAGCTGGGCGTCGCGCTGCAACAATTTTATCGCCAAAGTATGGTGCATCAATGTACATGATTTTTGCAACATGTTCATTTTTAGTATTTTCATTTTTAGGAACACAAAGTCAGTGCGCAGCGGTTATGTCGTTGGTTGGTGTTTTGCTTTTAGTTTGTAACTTGTATGGTTTATACTTCTTGCGTGATGAAATTATTTTTGACGTTAGACAAGAAAAAAAATAATATATAAAATTAAAAATCCCGACTTTATATGTCGGGATTTTTTTTTACATTTTGTGAAGTGTTGCAATTTCTTTTTCAGTTAGTTCTCGATAGTGACCAAGCGGTAATCCTTTTTTGGATAGTCCTGCAAAATTAACACGATCAAGTTTTTCAACAAAATATTTTAATTCTTTAAATAATCGCTTAATGATATGTTTTTTACCACTGTGAATGGTCACAATGAGCACATGTTTTGATCGTACTGATGCAAAAGAAGCACTATCAACTTTCATAAATCCATCTTCAAGTTTTACACCAGAGCGCAAACGTTCTAACGTTTCATCGGTTGCATCTTTGTGCAAAGTTACTTGATATGTTTTTGCGATGTTGAATTTTGGATGTGATAATTTTTGAGTTAAATCACCGTCGTTGGTCATTAAAAGAACACCAGTTGTGTTTCGATCAAGTCTGCCAATAGGGTACAAACGTTCTTTGATGTTTGAAAAAAAGTGAGCAACTGTTTGTCGATCTTTAGTGTCAGAAAGGGTGCAAATGACATCTTTTGGCTTGTTGAATAAAAAATATAATTTTTTTTGTTGAGCAATTAACTTGTTGTTAACTTTGACGCTATCATCAGGTAAAAGTTCGTAAAAAGGTTCTTTGATCACAACACCTTTTACTTTAACCATGCCTGATTTGATGAGTTCTGTTGCTTTGCGACGTGAGCAGTATCCTGCGTTTGATAAAAATTTGCTTAATTTCATAATGTTGGGTGCTTTATTTATAAAGAAAAATGTTCTGTTAAATCGTTAAGTAAAAATGCTAAATTTGCATTGAGTTCTGCGTTGTATTTTATTAACCATTGCTCATAACAAACGGTAAAAATTTCTGTGCGCTCTTGAGCGGTTAATGTTTCTAAAAAGTCTGCAGTTTGACCATATTTGCAAAGGTAATAACTGTATTCTAAAAAATGAAGATACATAATATTGACGTGCATTTCATTATCAATGTCATACATCATGGTTTTATATTTTTCGATACCAACGTTCATAGTTGCTGCCAGCTGAGCAACATTTTTATTTGTTTGATAGTTGGAAAGCATGAACAAAAGTCCTTTATCCAAAGATCCAATTAATAAATGCATTTTTTCTTCGTTGGATAAATTTGCATAAAATCCACGAATTTCTTCTGTATTTTGAACGTTTGATTCAGGTGTTAAAAAGTTGGGATGAATTAAAAAAAGAAGCAAGGCAATGTAATTTTTATTTGAAAACATGCATGAACCTTTGAGTAAGCAAAAGAATTGAGTAACATTACTTTTTAGTATACGATGATAAGGTCTTGACGTCAAAAAAGGTAAAAATCATGATTATTGGTACCATGGTATTGCAAGTTGTCAGAATTTGGTTGCACATGATTCAAATGATTGTAACCAATCCCATAATGCTTTTAAAAATTGCATTTTTATGGTTGAGTTTAAGTTTTTCAATTACCTATATTTTTTTCTTGTTAGTTCATCAGCAGGATGTTGTCCGTATTCGTCGCGACTTGGCTTTGGCCCTTGGACAAAGTTTTTTAACGGCTTTTTTTGTTGCAACAATGTTTGCATCGGTCTATGAATATATCATAACTCATGTTATGACATCAAAATTTTTTGCAGGGCAGCAACATTTGATTAACAGTTTGCGTATATTTTCCAGTGATTCTTTTTGGTACCAAAGACTGTGTTTTTTAACCATACTTTTGAGCGGTTTTTTTGCAGCCCATTTTGTGGGTGAAATGCTTGATACGTGGTACGAGAGGTATGTTGCGCATCGTTACGGTTGGACAATCATGATAGCAACAGGTTTGTGTTGGGGCTTTTTATGGGGTGTGAATTACGTAATTTAAAAAATAAGTATTTCAGGTTGATAGATTCGTTCTTTTAATACAGCAGAACTTTGGTATCATCAACTGATGCAATTGTTTGAGCAATGAAAATAAAATCATTGCGCACAATTTCAAACACCGGCTGTTGTAATACTTTTTTCCAACTTTTTTCTGGGGATAAAAAATCAACTTTACCGATAAAATGCTTTGCGTGATGTGGTACGCATTGATAAAAATCAACATTGCGTCGCCAGTGGTCAGGGTTTTTATTTCCTTGGGGATAAATTCGAGTATCGTTCACACAGGCAATTCCGGTAAATTTTTGGCAATTTGGCACAGAGTCTTCAAAATAATAGGTTGGAGAATAGTATAAAATCCAGTCACCAACATTCATTTTTTCCAGTGGTTCGCGTGGTCCCATGTTAATTTGCGTGTAGCCTTTATCTCGTACAATGTGCACATGTTCTTGAGCCGCATTGCAAACCCAATAATGTCGCATCATTACACTCTCCTTTTTTAAAAGAGTAATTTTTTTTTAAATTTAAAAGCAATAATTTGAGTGTTTGTTTTGTTATTTTTATTGAAACACTTGAATTAATCGTTATTTTCGGATACAAAAGTAGGATGGAATATTGAAAAACATTATTTTAGAGGGAAGTTTAGTATGAAAAAATTATTAAGTATGATTTTTATTGTAAGTTGTTGTGCAACATTTTTAGATGGTGCTCGTTGTGGTAAAAAAGAACGAAAATTGCGTGAACTTTTTGGAGGAATTGGCGGTGATTTACCTCCAGGAATTTCAAAAAGATTAAATAATTGCCGAGAAAGTGATCGGAATCATAAAGGTGCTTTTAAAAGACATAATGAACAATCAATTGGATAAATGAAGGATATTTTATGAACAAATGTTTGATATTATTTTTAACGATGATGATTTTTAATGTATCTTTTTTACATGCTGGAAAAAAATATAAGCAGCCAAAAATTTGGAATGCTTGTGATTATAATTCAGCTCGACCAACAGATAAAAAAGAAAACCGAGCTTTGAATAGAGATTATTCAGCTCATCAACCCAGAAAAACACCTCAAAGCAGATTTGTTGGAAAATAAATTTTTGAAAATGTTTTATAAAAAAAGCCTCGAAATTAATCGAGGCTTTTTTGTTTTATAAACAATCCATACGTTCTTTTAAATTTTTAATACCTAAATAACCAAATATGATGGTAAATCCAATTAAAACAAATACGCAGTTCCAGTACGGCAGTGAAAGTGCTGGATTAAGTGCACAAGCTCGGCCTCCTTCAAGGGCATAGGTTAAAGGATTGAGTAAATTTAAGTAACCAAGCGTTGGTGAAATTTGATATAAATCGTTCCATGAAAATTGAAATCCTGCTAAAAACCACAGTGGAAAAATAATTCGTTGCCACATGTTAGCAATTTTAAAAAGATCATGAATTTTGCTTGATAAAAACAAAGCAAAAAATCCTGAAAATAAACAGGTTAGTGTAATTAAAAAGTAAAATTTAAAAAATGAAAAATATTGAAAAGAAAAAGCATTCCAAAGTAAACATTTGCCAAACGGAATCATAAAAATGGCTGTTATAAATCCTTGGTAAGCGTTGGCAATAGCATATTTAAAAAAGATCATCCATTGTGGTATTGGAAGAGTTAATTCATAATGCAAATTACTACTTGAGTCATTAATTTGTGAAACTAAAATAATAATATTGTGCACTGGAATAAAAAAACCTTGAATGCAAGCGATTGATACTACAATAAATGGTCCGTATTCTGCAGAAACGCCACGAGCAGTCATGATAAACCCAAACACAACAATATTGATTGCTGCCCAAATTAAACCGTTGAGCATTTGGTCTATGACTCGTGGTTTAAAGGTATGAAAATTGCACACCATTAATTGCCAAAAGGTTTGCAATTGTAAAAAATTAATTGAAAACATACATATTCCTTATTTTACAAACAATCCATGCGTTGTTTTAAATTTTTAATACCGAAATAACCAAAAACAATAGTAAATCCAATCAAAGCAAATACACAGTACCAATAAGGAAGTGACATTGCTGGATCAAGGGTGCATGCCCGAGCCCCTTCAAGGGCATAGGTCAAAGGATTAAGTAAATTTATGTAAGCAAGTATGGGAGCAACGGAATATAATCCTTTCCAGCAAAATTGAAAACCGCCTAAAAACCAAAGTGGGAAAATAATGCGTAGCCATAAATTTTCAAGATTGTGAAAAATATCATATGTAATGCTGCTCATCCATAAAGAAAAATAACTTGAAAATAAACAAATGATCAGAAGTATGAAATGAAATTTAAAAAAATAAAAATAATGAAATGGGAATTGATTCCATAAAAGTATCATTCCAATCGGAGCAATGAGAATTGTTGAAATAAATCCTTCGTAGGTATATTCAAGAGCGTATTTGGTAAAAGCAAGCCATTGAGGGATTGGTAATGTTAATTCGTATTTCAAATTGCTTGATTCTCCAGTTATTTCTGTAACAAATCCAGCAATTTGATTGGTGGCTGTAAAAAATCCATTTGATGCTGCAGTTGCAATCAAAATAAATGGACCAAAATTTTGTAAGCCAACTGTTGGCATAATAAATCCAACAACAATGACGTTTAAAGAGGTCCAAATTATTGAATTAATGACTTTGTCTTTAAATATTGGCCGATATACAATCCAGCTTCGCATCATTAATTGCCAAAAAGTTTGCAATTGTAAAATATCGATTTTAAAATTATGCAACATTTTCAGGCTCCTGTTCATTTGCTTGCATCAATTTTAAAAACACATCTTCTAAATTTGCTTGTGCAAAATTGCGTTTTAAATTTTCTGGCGTATCAATTAATTTGACCAGTCCGTTATCTAAAATGCAGACACGATCAGACAAAACTTCAGCTTCTTCAAGGTAATGAGTGGTCAGTAAAACGGTCACGCCTTCAGATTTAAGTATTTTAATGACATCCCACAAATTTCTGCGGATGTGAGGGTCAAGAGCAACCGTTGGTTCATCCAAAATAATTAATTTTGGTCGATGCATTAATGTTCGCGCTAGTAAAAATCGTTGCTTGTAACCACCAGACAGGATCGAGCCTTTACTGTTTGCATATTTTGTTAGTTGAAATTTTTGCATCAATTCTGTTGTTCTTTGCTCAATTTCTTCATGTGGCATATTAAAATAACGACCTGCAAACATTAAATTTTCTTTAATCGTCAGCATTGAATCAATATTTGGTTTTTGAGGGCAAAATCCGATAATCCGTCGAAATGAAATAATGTCATCATATATTGAATGACCATTGTATAAAATGGTACCGCTTGTTGCTGGATGAAGTGTTGCAATGATTGATGAAAGCGTTGTTTTTCCTGCACCGTTGACACCCAAAAGTCCTAAAATTTCACCTTGGAAAATATCAAGATTAATACCTTTGAGTGCTTGGATTTGCTGTGAACCTTGGTATGTTTTGGTAACGTTTTGAATAGAGATTAAAAGTTTTTTATCCATACGGATGACCTTTGTTTTTGCTTAAAAAATATTTTTATTTTGTTCTTGAGGCAAAATAATTTTTAAAGCATCGAAAATGATACAATTTTATAAAAATGAAATGAATGGAACCGTTAAAGTAGATTTAACGAGTTGAGACATTGGTTTTCATGATACAAGGTTCCTTCGGCGAAGGGTTTTAGACATCTTCATAAAAGTTTAGTGATGGGTTGGTAATTTGTCAAGAATCAGCTGGGTACATTGCTCTGATGAAAGTTTTGCAGTATTCACCATGATGTCAAAAGGAAAATTTGCTTGAAGTTGGACTTTTTGATTATTTTTTTTAAAAAATTTATCAAAATAACGATCTTGTAATTTTTTTATTTTTTCTTTTGCTTTTGATTTTTTTTCACCGGATTGTATCAAGTAATTGAAAACAATGTGCAGTGCTTTTTCAAGCTCCTGTTTGCTGATGGTATCGATTGCTTCATCGGTTGTTGGTGTAGGTTTATAAATTTTTGCAAAATGTCGAACATGGCTAAAGATATCACGATTTTCTGATAGTTTTTTGGTGCTATTGCGTTTGATCACATGCTCTGCAATGTGCAAAGGTGAGCAATACACTAAGACTGAAAAAACAGAACAGTTTTCTGTTTCATTGCAAAAGCAATTAAAATCTGTTTGATTGAGCGTTCCAAAAACAGTATCTAAAATAACATAGCTGTATTTTTCAGTGAGCAGTTTTGTTTGTTGGTATAAATTTTTAAAAATTTCAAACCACACAAGATCTGCAGATAATTGTTCAAGATTATCAAGTACCGTGCGCTGTTGTTCTTGTTTGGGCATTGATTTTTGTATTAAGTTTCTATTGATTCCGTTTTGAATAAGCGCTGGCCATAAAAAATCATCCACGCTAATACAAATACTGTTAGATAATCTTTGATGCAAAATTTTGCTGATTGATGTTTTTCCTGATGATCCAGTTCCATGCAGCACAATGATGGTTCCATTGCCAATGGTTCCGTCGCCATGCAATGAGGTAATGTTTAAAAAAATTATTATTAAAAATATTAAAATTTTCATATTTTTTATTCACCATTTTCTGATTCAGGAAAAAACAGTAACAGTTCATGAACGGTGGTTAAGCGTTTCAATGTTGGTGTTTCTTGTTTGTTCAGCACTTGATCTTTGGCAATTATCATGCTTGAAAAACCAAAAGTTTTGCATTCTTTGGCATGAATGTCGATGTTATAAATTGGTTTGATTTGTCCAGTAAGGCTTAGTTCTGCTAAGGCAATAGCTTTTGCTGGTAGTGGTTGCTGGAAAAAGCTTGAAAGAAGTGCTAACGCAATGCCTAAATCGCAGGTTTGATCTTTTGTTTTCATACCACCGCTGATTTTGAAAAAAATGTCATGCTTAGAAAATGGGACATGCAAATATTTTTCTAAGATCGCTGCAATCAAGCTTACATGTTTGTGATCAATTCCTGTGATAATTCGTTGTGGAATTCCAAATTTTACCGGAACAACAAGCGCTTGAAGTTCTAAAAAAATTGGTCGAGTTCCTTCAAGTGAACTGACCAGTGTTGAACCTGGTGCGTGTTTAGTTTGTTCAAGCAAATGTTGATTGATGTTGGCAACTTCTTGAAGTCCGTCACCTTTCATGTGAAAAAAACCAATTTCATTAATGGAACCAAAGCGATTTTTAATTGATCGAAGAGTTCGTGTTTGCCATTGATCTTCTTTTTGCAGGTAAAAAACAGCATCAACCATGTGTTCAAGTAATTTTGGTCCTGCAATAGTTCCTTCTTTGGTGATGTGTCCGGTTGCAATGATGGCAATGTTATTTTCTTTGGCCAGTCGCATTAAACGAAATGCAGATTCTTTGAGTTGTGAAATTGTTCCTGGCAGCGCATCAGTTTCGCTGTTGATAATGTTTTGAATTGAATCAATCACGATCAGTGTTGGTTTTTTTTCTTTGCAAATTTCAATGATTGATTGCAAGCTGCATTGATCTGAAAAAAGCAATTGAAGATTATCATCTTTGCCAAGGCGGGGATCTAAATCCTTATTTTGTGTTCTTGTAAATCGCAATTTAACTTGTGAGAGTGATTCTTCAGATGAAAAATAAATAATGCTGTGCTGTTTGCTCAATTCTGTGCAAATTTGCAAAAGTAGCGTTGATTTTCCAATGCCTGGATCACCTGAAACTAAAATAAATGATCCTGGCACAATGCCGCCACCGGCAACACGATCCCATTCACCACAAAAGCTCATGATTCTTTTTTGATCATGCAATGCAATGTCTGAAAGTTTGTGCAAATGTTTATCAGCGTTGATTGCTGCAGTAACATTTTTTCGGTTACTTTTGGTTGTTGAAATTTCATCCAAGCTGTTCCATGCTTTGCATTCAGGACAACAACCAACCCATTTTATTGCTTGGTAAGAACATTGAACACATTCAAAATAACTTTGTGCTTTACTCATAAAGTTTTATTCTTTTGGGCATTCGTGGCAATTTCTGCAACGTGGTTCATATAATTCTTCTGCTCCAACAACAATTAAAGGATCATCATAGCGGGCAGGCTTTCCATTGACGAGTCTTTGAGATATGCAAAAAGTGTCTTCATGGCATACTGCGCAGTTTGCAGTTAATTTTTTAACAGAATCTGCATGAGATAAAAGTTCAGGCATTGGTCCAAATGATTCATTGCGAAAACTAAGATCAAGTCCTGAGACAATCACTTGTTTTCCTTGTTTGACAAGGTCTAAAACAAAATTTATAAATTGTTCTTTTTCTGGTGTGAAAAAATGTACTTCATCAATAATAATATGTGTTGGATTTTATTGTTTAATTTTATTTTTTAAATCTTGTACTGATGATACTGAAAAGCAACGAGTTGATGTTTCGGTGCGAGATGATAAAACCTGGGTAGGGTCAATATCCTTTTTTAGAAATAATTTTCGGTTATCAATAATTGGTTTAAATGTTGCAACACGTTTTTTTGCACGCTTCCATCTTTTTTCTTGTTCAATTAAATACCCAGATTTTCCAGAGCACATTGCACCTGTTACAACTTTGAGTGATCCTCTTGGATGTTTTTTCATAAATTCTTGAATTGGTTCAGAATTTTTAAATAATTCTTGTTGATTAATTTCTTCTTTTGAAAAAATTAAAAAAGAAAATAAAAAAAGTGTAAAAATAAACAAAGCTATTTTTTTTTGCATAAAAATTCCTAATTTTTTTGATAAAAATATGAAATATTGCTTTAGCATAAAAGTGGTTATTTTTTTTTGCAATGTTGTTTGAAAAATAAAAAAAATCAAGTCGTGAATTTTTTTTTGTTAACGCTATAATTGCAATATCTTTAAGAAACATTTTTGAAAGGTCATCGGGTGTCATCAGGATATATCTTAGTAGAAAAATCACAGCCGTTGGTTGGTGAAGTTAAACTTTCTGGGGCAAAAAATGCAGTGCTTGTGATCATGGCATCATTGCTTTTAACGCGTGGTAAATCAGTGTTGCGCAACGTTCCAGCCATTGCAGATGTGTATGACATGATAAAAATTTTGCAATCTTTGGGCGCGCAAGTTCAATTTGATGCGACAGCAAACATTGCAGAAATTGACACGACATATTTGCATTATGAATCGTTAGATCAACAAGCTGTTAAAAAATTTCGAGCATCGCTTTTAATTTTTGGGCCACTTTTAGCGCAATTTAAAGATGTAAAAATTGCAATGCCTGGTGGTGACGCCATTGGTGCACGGCCGGTTGATTATCACATTAAAAATTTTAAAAAATTAGGCGCCCATGTTTTTCAGGACCAAGATTTTTTGTATGGGGTTGCAAATTTTTTGCAGTCGCAACGTTTAATTTTGGATTATCCAAGCGTTGGAGCTACTGAAAATTTATTGATGGCTTTAGTGTTAACTCTGGGTGAATCATGGATTGTCAATGCGGCGCTTGAACCTGAAGTGTTAGATTTGATTGCAGTTTTGCAACAAATGGGAGCAGATGTTGAAGTGATGCCACCGGCAATGATTCGCATTCGTGGGGTAAAACATTTAAAATCAATTGATCATACGGTTATTTTTGATCGGTTGGAGGCGGCATCAATTTTGATTGCCGGAGCAATTACCAAAGGTGATATTTTTATTCCTGATGCTCAAGTGTTTAATTTAGAACTTTTTTTAATGAAACTTTCAGAGATGGGTCATGAAATTATTGTGGGTAAAAATGGTCAAGGTGTTCATTTTAAATCGTGCCAAAATCCACAAGCCGTATCTTTTAAAACAGGACCATTTCCAGGATTTCCAACAGATATGCAAGCTTTAATGATGGCTGCGCAAACCGTTGCAACGGGAAGTTGCAGTGTGGTTGAAACAGTTTTTGAAAATCGATTTTTGCATGTGCCAGAAATGAACAAAATGGGTGCAAATATTCAAGCAACTGGGCATTTTGCTAGTATGCAAGGGGTTTCATGCCAGCTTTATGGAGCTGATGTGAAAGCAACTGATATTCGAGCGGCATGTGCCTTGGCTCTTTTGGGTTTAGCAGCGCAAGGACAAACTAGGGTTTTGGATGGTGTGCATCATTGGAAGCGAGGCTATGAAACGTTAGATGAAAAATTAAGATCATTAGGTGCAAAAATTGAGCTATGTTCATTTTAAAATTGAATATTTTTTTAACAATAAAAAGAAAGGTGCTTAAGTGAAAAAAATAATAATGTTTTTTGGAGCTGTTTTAAGTTTGAATGTTGTGCAGGCAAGTTATTGGAAAGATCCCAAGGCGGATGAAACAACAGGTTCTCAAAGTAAATTGCCTGAAACAGAGGAATTAACGAATCTTCCGCGAGTAGAAAGTGTTGCTGGTAGCGCTCCTGGTAGCCGAGAATCAAGTTTTGTTAAACCAAGCATAGATGGTTCAGCTTTGACCAGGCGTTATGGCCATATCACTGATAAAGAGCGTCAATTATTAGAAGAAATGGCAGCAAAGCAAAAAAATAATCCAGAAGATGTAAAATAATTTACCAACTTGAAACAAGTTCAATAAGCTCGCGGGTAATTTTTGCTTGACGCAATTTGTTAAACGCGAGCTTCATATCTTTGAGTAAATTTTCTGCACTTCGTGTCGCATTATCCATGGATAAAAATCGAGCTGATTGTTCTGAAAGCATGGAATTGGTTAAAATGAGCAAAATGTTTGTTTTGAGCAAAATGCGAAACATGCAACGAGTTACGTCTTTTCGATCTTGGACCCATTCGTACTCCTCAAGTGTTGTCTCAGATCGAATTTCACAAGGATCCTGCTGAATTGGAATGATAGTCGTGCTGTGTGGCTCTTGAATGAAAAAAGTTTTTGGATAGCTGGACAGGCACACTACCGATTCGTAATGTTTGTGAATGTGTATAATTTTTTCATACAAATCTTGTGCTAATTTTTCTAAATTGTTGGGCATTGCTTTGTCAAATTCAAAAATTGGAACAATGTTTCTTTGTGCCAAGTACCATGAACTTTTTTTGCCAACGCTGATGACATGGCTGTTTTTTAACGCTTCTGGTGTCAGTTGATGATGAAAGTAAGCATGCATGCTTGAATTAAAGGTTCCGCACAATCCTTTTTCTGCAGAAAATAAAATGAAAAGAGTTTTAAATTTTGGTGTATGATCCTGAGGTGTTTTTTGAGTCTCTGAAGTTAAAGCACATAAAAGAGGTTTGACTTCATTGCGAAAGCGCTGCATAGCTTCAGATTGTTTTTTAAGCTTAGAGTGTGAAGACATTGAAATCAAACGCATGGTTTGAGCAATTTTTTTAATGGTGCCAATTGCTTTGATTCTTTGTTTTAAATGAATGAGTTCTGACATACGCTTTTCACTTGTTTTTAATTATTTATGAAATAGCTTACGTTGAGTTTAAAAAGAGAACAAGTTTTTTATATTTTAGGTATAAAAATAGGCTGGTTTTTATGCCAGCCTAACAAAATTATTGTTCAGTTTTTTTATCCTGCATGATCTACAAAATCAAAATTATTATCTTCTAACTGTGCGCGTCGAGCTTTGTTTTGAGCATCGTACTTACGGGATTCTGTAAACCATCGAGTGCTTTCATTCTCATCTTTGATTTCAAGAGGCTTACTTTGTGGTAATTGGTCACGAAGGTCAAAAAATTCATTTGTGTGGTATTCAGCTCTATTCGTATCACCTTCATTGTTTGCCCTTAAAGCTTCACCAAGGTGAAAGTCAGCAGCATCTGAAATGTCACTTTCTGATCGAGTAATTGGTTTGCCTGTTTTCATAGATCTGTCAATCATGTTTATTGCTTTCCTCGATAAAGATTGAAATTCTGTTTTTTCTTGAGGCGAGAATTGATCAATGTTTGCTTCTGCTTGTTTATATTCTTTTAAGAAATTTTCAAAATTGAATGTTGCGCGGTTAAATTCTGTTGTTGTTCTGTCAAGTGCTGGATGAGCCTGTAGGGCTGAAATTGAAAATAACGCAAAACTTGCTAAAAGTGCTTTTTTCATAAAACCTCCATTTTTTTAGTCTTCTATATCTAAAATACCTTATTCTTAAGCCAAAAAACAAGGATTTTGAGGGTTTTTTTAAAATAATGAAGAGCTTTGTTTGAACGTAAAAATAGGCTGGTTTTTAGGCCAGCCTATGTAAAAATCGAGATTTTGTAATTTTTTCTTAAATAATGCGTTGGTTTGTAAGCATTTGTGCAGCGCGTTAACACTTTTATTTGTTTTGAAAACATGAAATAGTCTTTATTGTAAAATTGTGAAGCTTTTGTTTCTCGTGATATGCTTAAAAAAAATAATTTGAAAATTTGTTGCGCTTGTATTAAAAAGTCCCCTAAGTTGAAGTCAGTATCGCACTTTTTTACATTATTTTAAATTGCAAAAGGGGTAGGGATAGAGATGATCATTTTTATTGATGCATATAATTTTATTAAATCAGTTTCAGCTCATAAATTTATTGATGACAGAATGATTCAGTCTTGGATTTTTTCATTTCAGCAGTATATGAAATTGCGTGGTAATAAAATTGTTTTAGTGTTTGATGCTGGACCGTTTTTTTATCAAACAAAAGATGTGGTAAATGGTGTTGAGGTAATTTATGCAGGGCATGAAAAAACAGCTGATGATGTATTAAAGATTTTGGTTGAAAAAAATGCGAAGCAAGATATTTTGCTGGTCACATCTGATCGGCAAATTCGTGATTATGCATTGCATGTTGGAGTGGTTTCAATCAGTTCGCAAGATTTTTATAAAGTTTTTACATCAGTGATGCATCAAGAGCAAGCTGTTGAGCAAAAATTTGCTAAAACATTGTTTAAAATGAAACATGATGATGGCGCAAGCGCAGCAGAACTTGATCAATTAATGGAGCAAGCGAGTCGTAATTTGGTTGCTGATGAATGCAAAAATGAGTACAATAAGCCTGTGCGAATTCGTGAAAATTCAAAAATAAATAAATCTGAGCGTCAGATTATGAAAAAAATTGATAAAATATGAAAACCATTCAATATTCTTTGTCTGAAATTGATTCAGTGGCAAAGCAAATCAGTCAAGAAATAAAAAATGTATCAATTGTTGCTTTAACAGGCTCGCTGGGTGCTGGAAAAACAACATTAACTGGGGCAGTATTGCGTCAGCTTGGGGTGAAAGAACCTGTTATTAGTCCAACGTTCACGTATGTTAATAAATATGTTACTTCTGATGAAAAAATTATTTACCATTTTGATTTGTATCGATTAAAAAATGCTCAAGAATTTGAACAATTGGGGTTTTTTGAATATTTTGATCAACCAAATAGTATTGTTTTTATTGAGTGGCCAGAGATTTTGTTGCCGTTAATAACAAAAAAAGTATGCAACATTGCAATATCTTCAGTTGATGATCAGCGGCGAAATGTTGAAATTTTTTAAGGTAGGCATATGAGTTGTGATAAAAAAAACAATCAAAATTGTTGCAAACGGGTAAAAGAAAGTGCGGCCGTGGATCATTTGGTTTGCACGTGCATGGGCGTGATGCGATCTGAAATAGAGCAAGCTATTGACCAAGGAAATGTTACTTTTGAAGCTTTATCGGAACAATTGGGTGTTGGTACAGGATGCAGTTCATGCGTGGCTGAAGTTAAGCAAATCTTGCAGTCAAGGCTTCAAACAGGGTGTTGCAAATCGTAAATTAGTAGTTGCAAAGTTTGTAGCATCGCAGTACAATAAACAAGTATTCTTTTAATTTCCTGAAAAATAAGTTTGTGCGGCGAGATTCCCGAGCGGTCAAAGGGGACGGACTGTAAATCCGTTGGCTCCGCCTTCGAAGGTTCGAATCCTTCTCTCGTCACCATTCAATTTGAAATGACTATTTTTTATTAAGCGTTTTTAGTGCAAAAAAAAAATAGATTGAAAAAGCAAAATTAAAAGAACGCTTTAACTTTGAAATAAATTTTATGTGCGGGAATAGCTCAACTGGCTAGAGCGACAGCCTTCCAAGCTGTAGGTTGCGGGTTCGAGTCCCGTTTCCCGCTCCATACTTCGCCAAGGCTTCGTATGGCTTCGTCAATAATTTGAAATGTAAAAATAATACAAAGAAGAAAAAACTGCGAAGTATAGGTTACGAAACTGATTTTTCAAGAATGTGAAGTCAGGCGGGTCCAATTTTTAAATTAAATTTGAAAATATTTAAAAATTGCATAAAATATTGAAATAAAAGATTCTGAGCTGGCGTAGCTCAATGGTAGAGCAACTGATTTGTAATCAGTAGGTTGCCGGTTCAAGTCCAGTCGCCAGCTCCATATAATTCAACTACAAAAAGTAGTTGTTTTTTTATGCTTTTTGCTTTACACTGAACATATAAATGAGCGTGATTTTAGAATTATTTGCGCCCACGTAGCTCAGTTGGCAGAGCACTTCCTTGGTAAGGGAGAGGTCACCGGTTCAAGTCCGGTCGCGGGCTCCAAGATTGATCAGTGCAGGGCGATGGGTGTAAAGGTTCTGATATTGAAAATAGGTCAGTAGCTCTAATGGTAGAGCGGCAGACTCCAAATCTGATGGTTGGGGGTTCGAGTCCCTCCTGGCCTGCCAAAATTATTAATGCATGGTCTGTAAGGTTTAAAAACATGAAAAATTTGAGTACCTTCTTCTGGGAAGTGAAATATGAGTTGTCCAAAGTGATTTGGCCATCTCGCAGTGAGTTTTTAGGGGCTGTCGTTGTTGTTCTAATTACTATTGTTGCATTCGCAATATTTTTAGGTTTTGTAAATTATGTTTTCTATATGGCTTCATTAAAAGGTTTTCAGTCATTAGTATTCGGCCGTTAATAGGGTGGCCAGTAAGGTTTTAATAAATATGAAACGTTGGTATGTAGTTCAAATATATGCGGGATATGAAGCTAAGATCAAAACAGATCTTGAGCGCCGCATAGCAGAATCTTTGTTTGGTGAAAAATTTGGTGGTATTCATTTTCCGTCTGCGAAAATGAAGCAAGTTTTTAGTTCAGATGAAGAAGAAGATCAGCAGTTGTTTCCTGGCTACATGCTTCTTGAGGCAGATTTGTCTCCTGAGGTTATGCATTTAGTGCTTGAGGTTCCTCGAGTTCTTCGTTTTTTAGGTGGTAAAAATCCGGTTCCATTGTCTGCAAAAGAAGTGGATCGAATTTTTGAAAAAGTGAAAGAAGGGGTAACGCTTACAAGTAATAAAGATAGCCTTGTTGTTGACAGTGAAGTGTCAATAACGGATGGTCCATTTTCAGGATTTGTCGGAGTGGTTGAAAAAGTTGATCCAGATAATGATCGAGTTACGGTTATGGTCAGCATTTTTGGTCGTATGACTCCGGTAGAATTAAGTTTTGCTCAGGTAAAAAAATAATGCATAAGATGGTGTAACGATGTCAAAAAAGAATGATAATGTTAAATCGAAACTGAAGCTGCTTATTCAAGGCGGCTCAGCAACTCCAGCGCCACCGGTAGGTTCAGCGCTCGGTCAGCATGGTGTTAATATCATGGATTTTTGCAAACAATTTAATGCAAAGACGGCTGATCGTAGAGGAGAAAGTGTTCCTGTCGAAATCACAGTATTTAAAGACAGAACATTTACATTTGTTTTAAAAACAGCTCCAACCTCAGAATTAATTCGTAAAAAAATTAATATTCCAAAAGGATCTGCTCGTCCTAACGACAGCAAAGTTGGTAAAATCAAGTGGAGTGATGTGGTAGAAATTGCAAAAATTAAACTTCAGGACCTTAATACTCGCAGTGTTGAAGAAGCAGCAAAAATTGTTGCTGGTTCAGCGCGCAGTATGGGTGTTGATGTGATCGACTAATAAGGATTGAAAACCATGGTTGAACACGGAAAAAAATACCGCAACGCTCAAGAAAAACTTCAGGCTTCAGCTTCAAAGGTTACAACAGTGCCAGCAAAAGATGCTTTGAAAAAAGTAAAAGAGTTGGCGTTTGTAAAATTTGATGAATCTGTTGATGTTTCAGTCAATTTAGGTATTGATGCATCAAAAGGTGAACAGGTTGTTCGAGGTAGTGTTAGCTTACCTTATGGTACTGGTAAAAAAACTCGAGTACTTGTTTTTGCTGAAGGTGTTAAGGCTGACGAAGCGCGTGCTGCGGGCGCAGATTATGTTGGATTTGATGATCTTGT
The DNA here is from genome assembly GCA_031972395.1 of Candidatus Chromulinivoraceae bacterium. Lineage (GTDB taxonomy): Bacteria > Babelota > Babeliae > Babelales > Chromulinivoraceae > JACPFN01. The sequence goes on along the minus strand of DALYET010000002.1, from coordinate 83,737 downwards.
TGATAAAATTTCTGGTGGATGGATTGATTTTGAGTATACAGTTTCAACACCAGAGTTGATGCCTCGTCTTGGAAAACTTGCAAAAGTTTTAGGGCCAAAAGGATTATTGCCAAATAAAAAATTAGGAACTGTTAGTGACGATGTTGCAACAGTTGTTAAAGAATTAAAAAAGGGTCGATCATTTTTTAAAAATGATAAGTACGGTTTAGTTCATTTTGGTATTGGTAAAGTTTCTTTTGATGCTGAAAAATTGCATGAAAACTTCATGGAGTTTATGAAAGTTCTTGCATCTTGCAAGCCATCATCTTCAAAAGGAAAATTTATTCGAAAAATCACCGTTTCTTCCACTATGGGAGTTGGTGTACATGTCGATGTTGATAGTTTGTCATAAAAGGTAAAAAAATGAATCGACAGCAAAAAGAAAAATTAGTACAAGAATTAAACGGAAAATTCGATCAAAACGAAGCTTCATTTGTTGTGCGCTGTCAAGGTATGACGGTTGCGCAGCTTCATGAATTACGTCTTAATTTAGCAAAAAAAGATGGTCAATTAAAAGTTGCAAAAAATCGTTTGGTAAAGCTTGCAATTGTAAAATCTTCAGAGTGTTCAAATTTGGGCGCTCAAATGAAGGGACAAACTGCAGTTGTTTTTGCAAAATCTGATTTTACAGGTGTTGCAAAAGTTTTACATGATTTTGCGAAAAAAAATGAAGAATTGCAAATTGTTGCTGGATGTTGTGAAGCTCAGCTTTTTGATAAAGCAGGCGTTGCGCAATTAGCAAGAATTCCGTCAAGAGAAGTATTGTTAGCTCAGTTGCTCGGTGTTTTAAATGCTCCAATTGTTCAATTTGCTTGTGTGGTAAACCAAGTGATGCAACAACGATCAGGCGGCGCTACATCATCGCAAGCAGATTCATCAGTTAATGTTTAGGTATATATTTAATTTTTTTGGAGACATCAATGTCAAAAAATTTTGATTCAATCATCAGCTCTATTGAAACTATGACAGTTTTAGAGTTGTCAGAACTTGTAAAAGCGTTAGAAGTAAAATTCGGTGTTTCAGCAGCGTCAATGGCAGCTCCTGCAGCAGCTGGTGAAGCAGAAGTAGCAGCTCCAGCTCAAGAAAAATCAGAATTCAAAGTAATTTTGAAAGAAACTGGTTCAGATAAAATTGCTGTTATCAAAGCAGTTCGTCAAATTGTTCCAACATTAGGACTTGGCGAAGCTAAAAAATTGGTAGAAAGTGCTCCGGCAACGGTTCTTGAAGCTGCATCAAAAGATGACGCTAAAAAAGCAAAAGAAGTAATTGAAGCTGCAGGCGCAAAAGTAGAATTAGCGTAAGAAATTCTGTTTTTGGGTGTGGTGGTACGATTGATAGTGGCTGTTACGTTGTGCGATTTTTGCAATAAGGAGGAGCATGATATCTTGCTCGACTGTTGATAATTTTGTTTTACGAAAAAAATTTCGAAAAAATAAATCACTTGTTCCGGTGCCAAATTTAATTGAGGTGCAATCAGAATCATTTAATGATTTTGTGCAGCTTGATTTTTTGCCAGAAGAACGAAAAAAAGTTGGTTTGGAAAAAGCTTTTCGTGATATTTTTCCTATTGAGTGTGGTCCAAAAATTTCGCTTGACTATGTCAGTTATGAATTAGGGACATGGGCTTGTTCGTGTGGAAGTTTGACTGGGATAACAAATCGTTATACTTGGAAAGATTCTACAACCGGAAAAATGGGCTGTTCTCGTTTAGATGGTAGTTCAAAAACAAAACGTTATATTGTGTGTCAAACGTGTCATTCACGAGTGGTGCTTAGTATTCCGTTTTCTGTTCAGGATTGCCGCGATAGTGAAAAAACATTCGCGTTTCCATTAAAAGTTAAAGTGCAATTGATTACCTGGGACATTGATGAACAGGGAAATAAATCAATTCATGACATTAAAGAGCAAGATGTTTATTTTGCAGATGTTCCTGTCATGGTTGATTCTTATGAACGCAAAGGTCAATACCGACTTGGTAGTCATGGGACTTTCATTATTAATGGTGTTGATCGCGTTGTTGTAAGCCAGTTGCATAAATCTTCTGGAGTTGTTTTTTCAAAAAGTAAAAAAACAAAAGATTTGCGTGGTCGACCTTATTTCTTTGCTCGAATTATTCCAATGCGAGGATCTTGGTTAGATTTTGAATTTGATACCAATGATTGCTTGTATGTTCGTATTGATAAAAAGAAAAAAGTTTTGGTAACAACGTTTTTACAAGCACTTGGTATTGCTCGTGAAGAAATTTTACCAAAATTTTATGATGCAGATCTTGTGTATACCGATGGAATTTCATTTTATAAAAAACTTGATGAATCGGCTCTTGGTATTCAAATCGTAAAAGAAATGTTACCAGCAGGAATCGAAGCTGATTTTATTGGTAGCAAAATAACGCAAGATACGTTGCAAGTATTAAAAAAATTATCTATTGATCGTTTATTAATTCCAAACTCTGTGCTTTTAAATAAAGTTGCACGTCTTGATATTGTTGATCCGTCAACTGGTGAAATTTTAGTTGAGCAAGGCGCAACGCTCAGTGATGAAATTTTGTTAGAATTGTTAAAACATAAAAATTTAACAATTGATGTTATCAATTCTCATGGTCAGTCATTTTTACCAACGATTGCGATAAGTTTATCGTATGACACTTGTAAATCTCGAGAAGATGCATTACATGAAATTCATGCAAAAGTTTGGCCGGGAGATGTTCCTTCTATTGCGGAAGTAAAAGAACGTCTGGATCGTCAATTCTTTTCAGGAAGTTATTATGATTTAGCACAAGTTGGTCGCGTTCGCATGAATTCAAAATTAGGATTGTCGATTGCAAAAGATGTTACCATTTTGACGATGGAAGATATTTTTGCAACAGTTCAATATTTGATTAATTTACGTGAGCGTGGTCTTGGTGAACTGGATGATATTGATCATTTAGGAAATCGTCGAGTGCGTCTTGTTGGTGAGCTTTTAGGTAATCAGGTTTATGCAGCATTGTCTCGTATTGAAAGAATTGCAAAAGAGCGATTTAGAATGCAAGAAGCTCATAATGCTTTAATGCCACAAGATTTTTTAAATATTAAGCCACTGAGTGCAGTGTTGCGAGAATTTTTTGGATCAAGTCAATTGTCACAATTTATGGATCAAACAAATCCATTAGCAGAATTAGCACATAAGCGTCGCCTTTCAGCTCTCGGGCCCGGCGGTGTTATGAAAGATCGTGCAACGTATGAAGTTCGCGATGTTCACAATTCTCACTATGGAAGAATTTGCCCTATTGAAACACCTGAAGGTCAAACAATTGGTCTTATTTCATCATTAGCAACATATGCAATGGTCAATGAGCTTGGCTTTATTGAATCATCATATCGTTTAGTAAAAAATGGCAAAATTCAAGACGACGTTGTTTTCTTAGATGCGTTTGAAGAATCTGGATTGTACATTGCTCAAGCAGATGCTGCTGATAGCACAGGAAAACATTTAGTTAACGATAAAGTTATTGCACGTCATGGTGGTAATTTTATGGTTGTTGATTCAAAACAAATTAACGCAATTGATTTGTCACCGCAACAATTAGTTTCTGTTGCTGCAGCTTTAATTCCGTTTGTTGAGCATGATGACGCGAGCCGCGCATTGATGGGTGCAAACATGCAACGTCAAGCAGTTCCGTTAATTCAGCCTCAAACTCCAATTGTTGGAACTGGAATGGAATCAGAGGTTGCTCGATCTTCTGGTGCAGCAATTATTGCAGAACGTTCAGGTGTCGTACGATATGTTTCAAGTGATGAAATTATTGTTGCCTCTGACGAACATGAATTTGCAGATGAAGAATCTTGGATTGATAAAAGTGTTCAATCTTATCGTTTAAAAAAATTCAATCGTTCAAGTTATAGCACTTGGATTCATCAGCGACCAATTGTTGCTGTTGGTGATAAAGTTTGTAAAGGTGATTACTTAACTGATGGTACAGCATTAACAAACGGCGAGCTTGCACTTGGTGCAAATTTGACGGTAGCGTTTATGCCGTGGCGTGGTTATAATTTTGAAGATGCTATTGCTTTAAGTCAACGTTTAGTAGCAGATGATGTTTTAACATCAGTTTCTATTGATGAATTCACCGTTGAAGCTCGTGATACAAAACTTGGGCCTGAAGAAATTACAAAAGACATTCCAAACGTAAGCGAAAAAGCTTTATCTCAGCTTGATGAGTATGGAATTGTGAAAATGGGTTCACGTGTTGTTCCTGGAGATATTTTAGTTGGAAAAGTCACCTTAAAGGGCGATGTGCAATATTCTCCTGAAGAAAAATTGCTTCGAGCGATTTTTGGAGAAAAATCACGAGAAGTGCGTGATACATCACTTCGCGTACCACCTGGAATTGAAGGAACAGTTTCTGATATTAAAATATTTTCTCGAGGCGGTGCTCGAAAAGATAAGCGATATAAAGAAGATGCAGCTGTAAAAGTTGAAAAACTTGAACGCAGCCTTGCAAAACAAATTGCTGCATTACAAAAATCTGTTGCATTAAAAATTGCTGATTTGATTCATGATCAAAAACCTATTGGTAAAGTGTCAAAAGATTATTTATCAGGTGATACTTTTGATCGTGCAAAAATTCTTCAAGCTCCTTTAGAGTCATTGTTTGCATTCAAATGTAAAAATGAATCTCATATGGAAATTTTTGAAAAAATTAAATCTTCATTTGAAACAAAATTAACAATTTTAAAAAGCATGGCTGATGAAAAAATCGCATTTTTGAAAAAAGGTGATGATTTGCCGTCAGGTGTTATTAAAGTTGTCAAAGTTTATATTGCGTCAAAAAGACCAATTTCTGTTGGTGATAAAATGGCGGGACGACATGGTAACAAGGGTATTGTTTCCATTATCTTGCCACGCGAAGATATGCCATATTTAGATAATGGTCAATCAGTTGATATTATTTTAAATCCTCTTGGTGTTCCTTCTCGTATGAACGTTGGACAAATCTTAGAAACAGTTCTTGGATTTGCAGGTAAAAAAATGGGTGCTGATCTTGATGCGCTTATTCAACAAAATGCATACGATGCTGTGAAGAAATCTCTTGATGCTGTTTATGGCGCTGAGGTGATTCAAGAAGTCGTTGCTGTTCATGGTAAAGATGGTTTGATTGATTTTGCTCGAAGAATTAGCAAGGAAGGTGTTCATTTTGAAACACCAATTTTCCAAGGCGCTCATTTTGAAACAGAAATTCAACCATTGCTTGCAGAACATGGATTATCGCTTGGTGGAACATATCGAGTGAAAGATGGCAGAACTGGTGTTTATTTTGATCAACCTGTGACCGTTGGTTCAATTTACATGATGAAATTAAATCACATGGTTGAAGATAAATTGCATGCGCGTTCTGTTGGGCCATACTCGCTTATTACGCAGCAACCGTTGGGTGGAAAAGCGAATTTTGGTGGTCAAAGATTTGGTGAAATGGAAGTATGGGCACTTGAAGCTTATGGTGCTGCATACACACTTCAAGAATTATTGACTTACAAATCTGATGATGTTATTGGCCGACATAAAGTATATGAAACTATTATTCGTGGCAATGATATTCCAGATCCAGGAATTCCAGAATCGTTTAATGTTTTAGTCAAAGAACTTCAAAGTTTAGGTTTACAAGTAGATCTATTTAAAGCTGGAAGGGAGGAATTAGGTGACTAATCAAATACTTCAAAGATTTCGAGAATATATACAGCCGGCGCAGTTTAATGCTATTAAATTACGTCTTGCGTCTCCAGATAAAATTCATGCTTTGTCATATGGTGAAGTTAAAAAAATTGAAACCATTAACTACAGAACATTAAAGCCAGAAAAAGATGGTTTGTTTTGTGCAAGAATTTTTGGTCCTGTAAAAGATTGGGAATGTAACTGCGGTAAATACAAGCGTATGAAACATCGCGGTGTAACTTGCGAAAAATGCGGTGTTGAAGTAATTCAAGCTCGTGTTCGTCGTGAAAGAATGGGACATATTCAGCTTGTTTCTCCGGTGTGTCACATTTGGTATTTAAAAGGTACACCAAGTTACTTAAGTTTCATTTTAGATCTTTCAGTCAAAGATTTAGAGCGTGTTATTTATTTTGATTCGTACATGGTGATTCATCAAGGTAATTCACCATTTCCTCGCAAAACTTTAATTTCAGCGCATGATTATGATGAATATGTTATCAATCATTCTGAAGATCTTGAATTTAAAGCAGATTGCGGAGCTCAGGCGGTTAAAGAAGTTTTACAATTGCTTGATTTGAGTGCTGAAATTGCGCATATGCAAGACTTGTATAGTCAATCAACATCAGTTGCGGCAAAACATAAAATGATGCGCCGTATCAAGATTTTGTCAGCTTTGAAAAGCGCAGGTCTTCGTCCTGAGTGGATGGTGATGGATGTGCTTCCTGTTTTACCACCAGATTTGCGTCCGTTAGTTCCAATTGAGGGTGGTCGATTTGCAAGTTCAGATTTAAATGAATTGTATCGTCGAGTTTTAAATAGAAACGTGCGTTTGCAGCGCTTGCTTGAAATCGAAGCGCCTGATGTCATTATTAAAAATGAAAAAAGAATGCTTCAAGAGTCTGTTGATTCATTGATTGACAATGGTCGTCGTGGTCAGCCGGTTCGTGGTTCAAATAAGCGTCCATTAAAATCATTGAGCGAAATGCTTCGTGGTAAACAGGGTCGATTCCGTCAAAACTTATTGGGTAAACGTGTTGATTATTCAGCTCGTTCAGTTATCGTGGTTGATCCAGAATTAAAAATGAATCAATGTGGTCTTCCAAAAGTAATGGCGCTTGAACTGTTCAAATCTCATGTGTATGCAGAACTTTTACGTTGTAATATTGCATCAAATTTGCGTATTGCGAAAAAAATGGTTGAAGAAGCAACAACTGATGTTTGGGATGCTTTAGATCGAGTGGTAAAAGGTAAAGTTGTATTGTTAAACCGTGCACCAACATTGCACCGTTTAGGGATTCAAGCTTTTTATCCAATTCTTGTGAATGGCAAAGCAATTAAAATTCATCCGCTTGTTTGTGCTGCGTTTAACGCAGACTTTGATGGTGATACCATGTCGGTTCATTTACCATTAAGCTGCAAAGCACAAAAAGAATCAGAACGTTTAGTTCTTGCAACACGTAATTTACTTGCTCCGTCAAACGGAAATCCAATTTCGCTTCCGTCGCAGGAAATGATTATTGGTCTTCATTACATGACAAAAATGCGAAAATTTGCTCGTGGTAACAATACTGTTTTTTCAAATGAAAAAGAAGTTATTGCTGCCTATGAATCTGGTGCAATTGATTTGCATGCAATTATTAAGCTTCGTACAAAAACTGGTGAATTAGTTGATACAACAGTGGGTCGTGCATTGCTGTATGATGTTATGCCAGATGGTGCAGATTTTGCATATTTAAATAAATTACTTCGAAAAAGTGATGTTGCGCGCGTTGTTGAGCATGTTTATTTTAAATCAGGTGCTGAACGTACCGTGCAATTTTTAGAAAAAATTAAAGAACTTGGTTTCAAATATGCAACACTTGGTGGTATTTCATTCCCAATGGAAGGATTGATCGAACCAAAAAGTAAAAAACCTGCAATAGCAGAAGCTGAAAAGAAAATTGCAAAAATTGAAAATTCTTTTGTAAGCGGTGCTATTACCAATGGTGAACGAGAAAATAAAGTTGTAAGTATTTGGCAACACACTAGTTCTGCAATTGCTCGTGAAATGTATCAACAATTTGAAGAGTATGATCATCAAGCATTTCAAAATGCTGATCAATCATTTCAATGGTTTAATCCAATTTTCATGTCAATTGATTCAGGAGCTCGTGGTACCAGAGAACAAATTAAACAGCTTGTTGCCATGAGAGGTTTGATGTCTAAACCATCAGGTGAAGTTATTGAAACTCCGGTTAAAAGTAACTTTAAAAATGGTTTGAACGTTTTTGAGTATTTCATTTCAACACACGGTGCTCGTAAAGGTCAAGCCGATACAGCGCTTAAAACTGCAAACTCAGGTTATTTAACACGTCGTTTGGTTGATGTTGCTCAAGATGTTGTAGTAACCATGGATGATTGTGGAACTTTAGGGCATTTTGTTTTACAAGATTTGAAAGAATCTGGAAAAATTATTGCTCCATTGTTGAAACGATTGTATGGTCGAGTGCTTGTAGCAGATTTGAAAGATGGTTTAACAGGTGAAGTACTTTTAAAACGTGGTCAATTGATTACTCGTACAGAGCTTGCATCAATTAAAGATGCTTATACAACACAAGCATTAGTTCGTTCAGTTTTGTCATGTCAAGCAAAACGTGGTGTGTGTGCTCAATGTTATGGAATGGATTTAGCAACAGGTAACTTGGTTGAAAATGGTGTTGCGATTGGTGTTATTGCTGCGCAATCTATTGGTGAACCTGGAACTCAGTTGACGATGAGAACTTTCCATATCGGGGGTACTGCAAGTCTTGCTGAACAAACTTCATATCTTTCAAAAGCAGCGGGACGCGTTGAATTTTTTGATGTAAGAACAGTTACGAATCGTGAAGAAAAAGATATTGCAGTAAGCCGAAAAGGATTCTTGCGAATTTTTTCAGATAACGGTCGTGAACTTCAAGAAATTCAAGTTCCATATGGCGCAACAATATTGGTTAAACCAGGTCAGCAAGTTACAGTGGATACTGAACTTGCAACGATTGATCCGCACAACGATGTGATCATTAGTGAAAAAACTGGTTCTGTAGAATTTATTGATTTGATCAATAATATTACAAGCCAAGAAAAATATGATGAAGTTGCTCAAAAAACATTCCGTTATATTTTAGAATATAAATCAGATAAATATCAACCAGCTCTTGCAATTAGCAGTAATGCTGATGATCGTATTCAATATTATTTACCGCATGGTTCATATTTATTGGTGACTGATAAGCAAAATGTTGAAGTTGGTGATATTTTAGTAAAAATTCCAAAAGAAGTTTCAAAAACTCGTGATATTACTGGAGGTTTGCCTCGCGTATCAGAAATTTTTGAAGCTCGAATTACTAAAGATGCAGCAATTATTGCAGACATTGATGGTGAGGTTGTGTTTGGTGGTCTTCATCGTGGACATCGCAAAGTAAGCGTTGTTGCTGGTGAAAATTCATTTAATTATCTTGTTCCTCGTGATCGTCAATTAATTGTTGCTGATGGTGAACGCGTGAAAGCTGGAGATTTGTTGACAAACGGAGTTCCTGTTTTACAAGACGTGTTGCGAATTATGGGTATTGATGTTTTACAAACGTATATTGTAAATCAAATTCAAGAGATTTATCGTTTGCAAGGTGTTGATATTGATGATCGTCATATCGAAGTTATTGCAAAACAAATGCTTCGAAAAGTGCGTGTTGCTTCTTCAGGTGATTCAGATTTCTTGATTGGTGATCTTGTTGATAAAGTTCACTTTAAAGCAGTGAATGCTGCATTAAAATCTGAAGGAAAAGCTCCGGCGATTGCACGTCCTGTGTTAATGGGAATAACCATGGCATCATTGGGTACTGAAAGTGTATTCTCCGCTGCATCGTTCCAAGAAACAACAAGAATTCTTGCAGAAGCTGCAGTTTCAGGCATGGTTGATAATTTATATGGCTTGAAAGAAAACATTATAGTCGGTAAATTAATTCCAGCAGGTACAGGCGTTCTGTCATTTAAGGAAAAGTATTTGGGAGAAGGTTGTAAATGAAAACATGGCAGGCGCGTAGCTCAGTGGTAGAGCACTGCTTTGACGTAGCAGGGGTCAGCGGTTCAATCCCGCTCGCGCCTACCAAAAAGCTTCAATATAAAATTGAAGGCAATACATATTTCAATAATAAAGTGTGGATATAAGGTTTATATGATCACAAAAGCAGAAAAATCAAAACTCATAGCAGAATTTGGATCAGATGCAAAAAATACTGGTTCAACTGCTGTTCAAATTGCTCTTTTAACATCACGCATTGATAGTTTGCAAAAACATATGCAAATTAATAAAAAAGATTTCAGCACGCAACGTGGTTTAATGCAACTTGTTAATAATCGCAAACAACTACTTATTTATTTACAAAAAACAAGCGAAGCTGAATATAAAGATGTTATTAAACGTCTTGGTATCAGAAAATAATTCGAAAATAGAGAAAGACTTTACGCATGGTCAAAACTTTTAAGTTACAAACCTTAGGGTACGAAGTTACGATTGGCAAATTTGCTGGTCAAGCTGACGGAGCTGTATGGTTTCGCCATAAAGATACCGTTATTTTATCAACAGCTGTGATGGCAGATACAAAAAGTTTTCCTGGTTTTTTACCGTTATCGGTTGATTATCGAGAATACTTTTCTGCATCAGGAAGAATCCCTGGAGGCTATCTTAAAAGAGAAGGTCGTTCTTCAGATCATGAAATTTTGACGAGTCGATTAATTGATCGTACGATTCGTCCATTATTTCCTGATTATTTTTTCAATGAAGTACAAGTTCTTTCAACAGTTTATTCTTTAGACAAAGATGCATTGCCAGCTCCCCTTGCAGTGCTTTCATCATCTCTTGCGTTATGCATTTCAAAAATTCCTTTTGCAGGACCTGTTGGTGCTGTGCAAGTTGGTCGCATTGATGGAAAATGGGTTATGAACCCTACCAAAGAACAGCAAGAGCATTCTGATATTGCATTAGTTGTTGCAGGAACCAAAGAAGGTTTATGCATGGTTGAAGGTAGCAGTGCTCATCTTTCAGAAGATGAATTTGTTGATGCATTGTTTACGGCACATGAAGCAATTAAAGAACAAGTTTTGTGGCAAGAAGAAATTTGTAAAGAAGTTGCTGTTGCAAAAGCAACTCCTGCAGAATCAAATTTTGATTGGACATCATGGCATGCAACATTAACTAATTTTTTCACTTCATCACGTATTGATGAAATTTTTCAACATGGTGCAGAAAAACAAGCACGTAAAGATGCAATGAAACGTTTAAAGGTTGCTTTCTACGCTGAGTATGTTGGTGATAAAATTGTTGAAAAAACCGAAGAAGCACAAAAATTAGATTATCTTTTTGATTCAGCTTTAAATGATGCAGTTAGTGTTGAAATTTTAAAACGTAAATCTCGCGTTGATGGTCGATCATTTACTGATGTTCGTTCAATTTCTACCGAAGTTCGTTTAATGCCATTGGTGCATGGTTCATCATTCTTTCGACGTGGACAAACGCAAGCATTAGTAAGTGCAACTCTTGGTAGCGGTAAAGATGCACAACGCGTTGATGATTTACTTGAATTGGAACCTTTAGATATTTCATTCATGCTTCATTATAATTTCCCACCATATTCAGTTGGTGAAGTAAAACCACTTCGCGGACCAGGACGCCGAGAAATCGGACATGGACATTTGGCAGCATCAGCAATTAAGCGCGTGCTTCCTGATAAAAAAGATTTTCCATACACGATTCGTGTTATTTCTGACATTTTAGAATCAAATGGTTCAAGTTCAATGGCAACGGTTTGTGGAACAACAATGGCACTTATGGATGCAGGTGTTCCAATTTCAAACATGGTAGCAGGTATTGCAATGGGATTATTATCTGATGCATCAGGTGAGTTTCAAGCAATTACTGACATAACAGGTTTTGAAGATGCTTTAGGTTTGATGGATTTTAAAGTTGCAGGAACTCGTTCAGGAATTACTGCAATTCAAATGGATATTAAATACAAAGGTGGACTTCCACGTGAAGTGTTTGAAAAAGCATTAGCTCAAGCAAAACAAGCTCGTCTTTTCATCTTGGATGAAATGAGCAAAGTAATGGATAAACCAAATAAAGAATTATCACCGCTTGTTCCAAAAATGATTTCAATTCAAATTGATCCAAATAAAGCTGGAGCTGTTATTGGTTCTGGTGGAAAAATTATTAAAGAAATTATTGAAAAAACTGGAACAACGATTGATATTGATGGTTCAGAAGTCAATATTTTTGGTGCACCAGGATCAAATATTGATCAAGCTGTTGCTTGGGTTAAAATTTTGGCAGATCAGCTGGAAACAGGTGTTGTGCTGACTGGAACAATTGCTCGATTGTCTGATTTTGGATTGTTTATTGACATTGCGCCAGGCAAAGCAGGACTCTTACATATTTCAAAAATTTCTCGAGAAAAACAAGAAGATCCTGATAAATATTTCCCAATTGGTGGTGAAGTTAAAGTTCGGGTTATGGAAGTTGATCGAGAAACTGGAAAAATTCGTCTTGATTTTGCAGATCCTAAAGCTCGATAATGAATTTAAAATAAAAAAAGCCCAAGTTTTTCTTGGGCTTTTTTATGATTAAAAAATTAAATTTTTGATACACTACTTATAAAATTTTATTTAAATTTAAAAACATGCAATTCATTGATTTTTGTTCAAAATATTCTCAAATTTTATCTCAAGAGCCTTCAGTAATTTTATTTACTAGTAAAAATTATAGTCCGCTTGCTTTTGAAAAAATTTTACGATGGTTGTCGCTTCCATCTTTGCAAAAATTAGATTTTGATGCAGATTTAAGCCAAATTCAAATGAAATTGCACACAACGTTTCTTGGGCAAACGTGTACATTTTGGTTTGGAGATCTTTCTTTTATTTCCTCGAAAAAAAAACGTACTGATTGGCTAGAGTTTTTGCAGTCGTATGAAGGCCCACATAAAATTATTGGATGGCTTAGTCAAGATGATGTTTGTAATTTTTCAAATAAAAAAAATATAAAAATTGAAGTACCTGAACAAATTGATCGTGAAATAGTTCAGAAAATTTCTGTTTTATATCATGAACAAAAGCCTGAAGTGATTGCATATTTTTTAGGTCGATTATATCGAAATTATAAAGAATTTAGTTTAGAACAATTATGTTTTTTACTGCAATATTGCAATTTTTTAGGAAAAAATACGGATATTTTTTTTGATGCATGGATTGAAAAATTTATAATTTCTGATGTTTCACTTTTTTATCTGGCACAATTATTTTTTGAAAAAAAAGCTGATGAGTTTTTTGCTCAATGGCATAAAGTGCGCGATCATTATTCAGATCAATTTTGGACGGTATTTTTTTCTGAGCAACTTTTTAAAGCTTATTTTTATGTTCATGCTCAAGGCAGAGTTGATCAATCACAAAAACAGATGACGTATGGTTTGCCGTTTTCTTTTTTAAAATATGATTGGAAATTGTATCAAACGTCAACATTGCAACAAGCACATGAACAATTGTATCAAATCGATATTGCTTTAAAAAATGGTGGAAATAGTTTTATGCTCGATGGATTTTTGGCAAAATATTTAGCTGGCTAGTAGATTATTTAATTTTGGTAGATAAGTCTCCCAAGAAAGATCGTCAGGTTCAGAAAAAATTTCGATGAATAATTCTTCATTCATTTCAACAGGGCTATTTGTTCGACGAGGGCGAGCGTTTACATTAGCTCCATAGGTTAATAACGTTTTAATTATTTTCTTTAACATTGCTTTTTTTTCAGCCCGTCGAAAATGCAAATTATATAACGTGACTGCTTCTTGTAAGGGGGTTCTATCTTGATTGTTAAAAATGTTATTAAGATCAGGCCTGAATGTTGTTAAATAATTTTTTAAAGCTTCATAATCATTTTGATGAAGCAAGTTAAAAATTTCAGGTTCATTTGATCGATCAATATGAAAAAGCATTGGTTGAATGTTTTGATAAAAAATAGAACTAAAAAATAAAGTGAAAATAATTTTTTTATAATTCATCATTATCTTCTTTTTTGTATGCATTTAATCTTTTTAATCGATTGGTGTGTGCTTTTAATGCTTCATTATGTTTTTTTTCGTTTTGTTCAGCAACAATAAGTCTTATTATTTCACGATTTAAACTGAGTGGTGATTCATAATTTTTGTTAAGAATGTTAATGTCTACATTAGTTGCTTCTGGATCAAGTAAATATCGTAAAATATTTAAGTTTTCATCTGTTTTGTTGTCATTAAATTGGTTTATAGCCAAATGAAGAATCGTGTCACCATCATTGTTTTGCATGTTAACATCAGCTCCAGCTGTTAGTAATATTTTAATGACTTCTATAAGATTATTAGGATTTTGCAAAACAAGGTTATGTAATAAAGTATTTCCATCCTCATCTGCAATGTTAATAAAAAAAGTAATTGGTTCTTGACGTTGTAAAATATTTTGCATTAACTTTGTCTGGCCTTTTGATGCTGCATATTGTAAATCTAAATAATTTTTAGCTTGCACTCTGGAAAGATTATGATTTTTCATTAAATCAGATTCTGCTTTGGGAATAAGCCAAGAAGCTTGCAATGATTGCATTGTAAAGGCAATTAAGACAAATCCAAATATTTTTTTTAATAGCATGATTTTTTAGCCTTTATTTTTTAATAAAACAATCACCATTTAATTTTAAAATAGTCGATTTTAATCTTTAAAATCAAGAGTTTTTGAAACACGTAAGCATCTTATTAACCTTCAATCTTACTGAATTCTTAATGTTAAAGAGACTGTTTCTGCTTCAAATGCCTGAGTTTCTGGATTCACGGTTATGTATAAAGGATTAACGTTTAATGGCTGTCTTCTGCAAAAAGGACATGAAATAGATCGATGAGAATTTATCATTGCATCAGTGCAGTCTTTGCATAAAAATTGCTTACAGCAGTCAGTTTTATAGATTTGGACCCCAGAATCTGTTAATTCTTTTATTGAGCTTAAACATACGCCACACACATCTTCATCGGTTAAAATTTGTCTTTGAATAACAGGTTCAGGTGCCGTTGCAGTATTGTTGACCGCAGAAATTGCATTTGGATCATTAAGTACATGATGTAACATTCTTCTTGTAAGTTGTTCTTTGTCTCTGTCTGATCTGGAAACTTCATTTTGGTCAACAAATGCAAAAGCATTGACGCCAAAATTATCTAATGCATTTGGGTTAGCACCATTTTCTAGTAAAAAAAGTGCAATTTCAGTATTAGGGTTATATTTTAGAGCGTAAAATAAAGGAGTTTTTCCAGATTCTGATCTTTTATTAATATTTGCACCTTTGTCTAGCAATAATCTTAAAACTCTTGGATCATTGGTATTCATTGCAGCGTGGTGAATAGGAAAAATAATTTCTAGGCTTCTTGAATCAAGAAATGGGTCAGAAAAACTAGGGTCGTTTTCATTATAAGCCATTTTGTAGTCATCAAGAGTGTTTAACATGGGCTGGCGAATGCTTGATTGAATTGTTGAAATTGTGCTGAGTATTAAAAAGAACCCAAATATTTTTTTAAAATTCATGACTTTGTAACCTTTATTTTTAATAAAAGAATCACCATTTAACTTTAAAATAGCCTATTCTGATAATTAAAATCAAGAGTTTAAAAAAATAATCGTTAATTTTTTATGATATTTTTAACGTAATAATGCTGTCATTTTTGTCCGTAACGGGTTGGCTGTACAATGCCTCCTGAAATAATCATGGCGGTTGCTTCATGACGTGTTAAATCAGTTTCATAAATTGCTTCTTTTGGCACCATAACAAAATTGCCAGATGCCGGATTGGGCGTGTGAGGCACATAAACGCCATATAAATTATTTTGAGAAATTTCATGCGGAATATCTTTGGTCATAAAACCGATGCTGTAAATTCCTTGGCGTGGATACTCAATAATTACAACTCTTTTAAAACTTGCCTGATCATGACCAGTAAATGCATGAACTAATTTTTGAGTTCCTAAATAAATTGTTCTTACAAAAGGAATTTTTGCTAAAAGATTTTCAAAAAGCTGAATCAAAGGTTTTGCAAAAAAAGCTTTTAAAACAATTCCAATAATAAAAATAAATAAAATCAAAAGTAAAATTTCATGATGGGGAATCAGCGAAATTATTGGAACTTTTAAAGCTTTAATTGGTTTGAGCCATTTGGTAATAACATTAAAAAAGAAATTGAAGAGTGAAAATGTGATGGTGATTGGAAGTAAAAAAATAAATCCTGTGATAAATAAATGTTGAATGTAACTTAACGGTTTGTGATATAAATCTTTAAATTCCATAAATATTCCTTAATTTTTGAACATTTCAATAAGCTCATGCAAAATTTTTTCTGCATTTTTTTCGTTTTGATCTTCAACCATGATTCGAATAATCGGTTCTGTGTTTGAAGGGCGTGCAATTATTCGTGATTGATATTTATTTTTAAAATCAGTAACTATTTTTTCAATTTCGATAGAACTTTTTTTGATTTCAAGTAACGGTATCGTTGCATGTTTTTGAAAATGTTTTAGATAGTTTTGTTGTAAAGATTGAGGATTATTTTGAATGGTTTGTAAAAACATTAAAGAAGCAAAAATTCCATCACTGCAAAAAGCATGATCCATCATGATAATATGTCCGCAAGTTTCACTTCCTAAAAATGCTTGATATTTCGCCAGAGCCTCAATTAAATTTCGTTCGCCAACGGAAGTTCGCAGAAATTTTTTTTGTTGTTGTTTGAAATAATTTTCAATGCCAATATTGCTCATGATGGTTCCAACAATATTTTTTTCATGCACATAATTTTCATGTTGTGACAAGATTGCTAAAATATCATCTCCATCAAAAATTGATCCCTGTTGATCCACAATGATGACTCGATCTCCATCACCATCAAAAGCAAATCCCCACAAAGCATTATTTTTTTGAACATGAGTTATTAATTCTTGTGGGTTGCTGCATCCTGAATGAGCATTAATTTTAGTACCATCTAAAGAATTATTGATTGCGATAACATCGTATCCTAATGACTGAAAAATTTTGGGAGCTATGGTTGTTGTTGCTCCATGGGCACAATCTAAAACAATAGAACTTTTTTGATTGTTTTTTTCAAATAGATCTAAAATTTCTGCTTGATACCAAGTTTTTAAATCAAAATCAATTAAAAAACCTGGTTCGTCAGGAAGACTTTCTTCTATTAAGTTTGGATTTTTTAAAAAATCATGAAAAATGTTTGAAAGTTCTTGTTCGGTTTCAAGATCCAAATATCCAAAAGGTGTTAAAATTTTAATACCGTTATATTCTGCTGGATTGTGAGAAGCTGTAATCACGATGCCCAGTGTAAAAAATGATTCGTCTGACTCTGTGTCACCGTCCATATCAGAATCATCATCTTCACCTTGATAATCTTTGAGTGCTTTGGCCACAAAAGGTGTTGGACAAATGCCAGCATCAAAAATATCGTGACCAAAATTTAACAGTCCTTCAATTAATGCATTTTTTATCATTATTCCTGAAGGTCTTGTATCTGTTGCTATCAAAATTGGACATGAGTATTCAAATTCTTCGGCTAACAAAAAACCAAGAGCGTATCCTAATGTTTTAAGATTTTTTTCTTGGAGTAATCCGGTATTAATTTTGCTGCGAATGCCACTGTTTACAAAAATATTTGGAGCTTGATTCATAGTGTTTTTTTCATGGTGTTAAAATGTTGCATACGATAACTGCTGGTATTAATTCTACCAGTTTTAATGTCTCTGGTAAAAAAAGATTTGAAGAATTAAGGATAATTTCATGATTGCCATCTTGCAAGTCGGCAATATCAAGGTTGATGGCAAGATCGGACATGTTGAGATGGTGCATTTGATTGCGAGGGCCTGTAATTTTAATTGTTGCATATTCTGGTGCTTGAATAATTCGATTTTTTGTTTGATAAAAACAAATCGGAATTGAAATTTCTTTTGTAACCCAGACACAATTTGAAGCAAAAAACCAAATGCAATATCCAAAAAATATTGCTGTTATTCGTGTAAAATTAGGATGCAGAATGATGGGAATTGTTTTTTGTTGCATGTTCAGTTCTTTCTTTTGTTAAAGGTTCAAATTCAATTTTTTGATTTAAAATTTTTTGGCAACTTTTCATTAATTGATCAATAGTTAATTGTTGTATAAAAGTATTTTGATGCCAAAGCATAGCCATTTTATTTATTGGATCAATAGACCATGCGAAAGCATCAGTTTTGCTCGTGAGGAGTGCAATTTCTGCATAATGAATTTTTTGATGAGGTGATAAAATATAATTAGTAATTGTTTCCTTCCATGTTGCATTGACCGTATACATAATTCCAGATTGTGAAATCCAAATGATTGAAGGGTTTTCAAGTGCAGTACTTGAAATAATTAAATCAATGATGTCTTGTTTGAGTGAAAGATGTAAATGTGTTGGACTATGCAGTGCTGATGCTAAATGATCTGTGCTTTCAATGATGCAAAATATTTGTTTTTTTTGATAGGCTGCAAGCAAACAAGATCGAATAAGAATTTCTAACCAATTTTTTGCAGGGATGCTATTTGGTGTTAAATCTTTGCTTGATGCAAGAATGAAATTTTTTTGCATTTGTTTTTGATGAAGAACAATTGTTGTAAGAGCAACAAGGGGCATACCAACAAAAAGAATCCAAAAAAGTGTGATACATGATGTTGCATAACTTGCAATCATGAATGCTGCGTAAGCATACACATACAGTAAAATGTGCTTTGTGTGATCTTGTGCTAACCATGAAAGTATTTTATACGTGATAAAACTTAATATTAGTACTTCAATATAATTTTGTATGCTATAAAGGCCGAATTGATCTGCGCCAAATTCAAATAAAGATGAAAAAGGTAGTTTTGAGAACATGTATTTTTCCTTTGTTTCGTTGTAACCTGTTTTTATCTTTTATATTTCATTCATTTGAACTTAGTAAGGAATTTTATGAAAAAGCAAGAGATTGTCTTGACCGGAGATAGACCAACCGGGCAACTTCATTTGGGACATTATGTTGGGTCACTTTTAAATCGTGTTGAATTGCAAAATATTTATAAACAATATGTCATGATTGCAGACATTCAAGCTTTAACGGATAATGCAGAAAATCCTGCCAAAGTTCGAGAAAATGTGCTGCAAGTTGCACTTGATTATTTGGCTGTTGGTATTGATCCAAAAAAAACAACGATTTTTATTCAATCTATGATTCCAGAAATTGCAGAATTAACGGTATTGTACCTTAATTTAGTAACCGTAAATCGTCTGCTTCGAAATCCAACGGTTAAAACTGAAATTAAACAAAAAGATTTTGGTGATTCAGTACCCGCAGGTTTTTTAATGTATCCTGTAAGCCAAGCTGCAGATATTACTATTGTAAAAGGTACTATTGTGCCTGTAGGTGAAGATCAATTGCCAGTGATTGAACAGACTAATGAAATTATTCGATCGTTTAATCGAATTTATCAAACTGAAGTGTTTCCTGAAGCAAAAGCTATGGTTCCAAAAATTGCTCGACTGGTTGGTCTTGATGGCCAAGCTAAAATGAGCAAAAGTTTAAATAATGCAATTTTTTTAGCAGATGAAATTGATATCCTGAAAAAACGAGTTATGAGCATGTATACCGATCCTGGTCATACTCACATTAACAGCCCGGGAAAAGTTGAAGGTAACGTAGTATTTACCTATTTGGACGCTTTTGATAACGATACGGTAAAAGTTGCAGAACTTAAGGCCCATTATCAAAAAGGTGGCTTGGGTGATGTAGTGCTTAAAAATTATTTATTTGAAGTTCTTAATCAAATGCTTGAACCTATTCGAAATCGCCGTCAGGAGCTGGCAAAAGATGCAGGAGAGGTGATGAAAATCGTGCTTGAGGGAACAAAAAAAACTCAAGAAACTGCAGCGCAAACGATGCAACAAGTACGCCAGGCAATAAAATTAGACTATTGAAATCTTTATTTTTAAAGGTTTGTTTTAGTAGGATATTGCTTAGAGGACTTGTAAAAATGGAGGTTTTTTATGGTTCGAAAATTCAAAAAGTCGCGGTATTTTTCAATAATTTCATTTCTTGTTGCGACGATTTTTTCAACGCTTTTGGTTATTTCTTTATTCATGTTTTGGCAACAAGCCAACAAATCAACTGAAATGATTATCCATCAGGATGTGATCAATCTTGAAAAAGTATTTCAAAAAATTCATCAAGATTGCAAAATTGTATCATTTGACCATGAAAAAAATTATATCGATTTTTTAACGGTTAAAGAATTTGTGGGGGATCAAGTTGGTTCTATGAATTTAGGATCTGCAAAATTTTGGAAAGGACCATATTTAAAAGAGAATCCAGAAATTCAAAAACATGTGTATGTCATTTTAAAAAACAAGCAAGGTTATTTCATTGTTCCTGATGATGGCGTGGTGTTAAACAATGGCAAAATCATAGGAAAAGATATTTTGCTGGATGCAAATACTAATATGCAAAAAATGATGCAAAATCCAAATGGCTTAAAATCAACGGCTGGATGTTTGGCGGCACAACTTAAAACAGAAAAAAATAATTTTTTAAGAAATATTTCAAAACCAGATTTTTTTGTTGGGAATGAGTAAAATGATGAAAAAAATAATATTGATGGCTTTGATTATTTTTGGGTTTTATATACAAACCAATGAAGGAAATGAGAGCCGTTTTTCTGTTTCAAAAACATTAAATAGGTTTGAAAATTTAACAATGTTGCAAGCAGATTTTTTATGGAGTGATTTATCGTTAGAACAGCAAGTTATGATTAAGTATGCTTTAATTAATCGTTATAAACCGTTAATTGTTTCATGCATTCTTGATAATTATTTGATTGTTAGGTCTCTTAATTCATTTATTTTAAAAGATTGTTTAAAATCTAAAGATATTCCATCTGTCTTTGTAGAGCTTATGTTTGCAGGATCATATGCCTTAGACAATGATGTAAGACTTCGCACACAACTGCAAGAAATTGATAAATTGGTTGGTGATTCTTTGAATGTTGATCAATTTTTAGCATTAAATACCATGATAGAAAAATTGAATCGTTATTATGAATTATTAAAAAAATATGCTTATGATTCAAAAATTGATTCAATTGAAAAGTTGAATAACCAAGATATTTTATTGCCAAAGCTCAATGATTTGTTGAATAAATTTGATAACGATTCGCTCCCTGCGGCTTGTTTTAAAGATTCATTTTCTGCAAAATCGTTAATTGATTATTTGATACTCAGAGAACAACAAGAATCGCAACAAAGTATTATGAATGATTATATTGAATAGTAAAAACCAATGAAAAAAGCGATGAAAAAATCTTTTTTAATTGGATTAATTATTTTTTCAACTGATTTAATTTATTAAAACGAGAAGTTGATAATTTTGTTGATGATGAAACCGAAAGATAGTCAGCAGCAACTGAATCTGATTAACATAATTTGTTTTATACAACTTTTAAAAATGAGCTTTCAATTTTTTTGGTACCATGATGGGTAAAATGAACCGTTACAAAAATTTTATTACCTTTTTGTTCCACGTTGTGAGCAATTCCAAGCCCAAATGTTTCGTGTTTGACTGATTGCAATCGTTTGATGGTTGGTGAAAAAGATGATGTTGATTCAGGTTTGATTTCTGATGAAGCATCTTTTTTTTTGATGGTTTTTGGTGATTTTGCAGAAATCCATTCTTGAAGAAAGGTTATAAAACTTGATTTGCTCCAGTGAGCAGCTTCTTGTTCAAGCATTGCATTGCGAGGAATTTCTTGTAAAAACCGAGATGGTCGTTGTTGGTCCAGTTTGCCAAATGTATTTCGATATTTGCTGTGTGAAATAAAAAGTTTTTCACGAGCTCGAGTTATTCCAACATAAAATAATCGTCGCTCTTCTTGTACATTTTCTTGACCGATTGATTGACTGCTTGGTAAAAGTCCTTCTTCAAGACCGACTAACAGTACGGTGTCAAATTCTAAACCTTTGGCGCTGTGCAGCGTCATCATGTTAACGCGAGCATTTTTTGCATCATCTTGCTTGATCATTTCTTGCATTAAAGAAATTTCGTCCAAAAATTGGGACAGTCCTGTTTTTTGATTTTCATCAAAATAAGCTGCTGCTCGTAAAAATTCAGCAACGTTTTCACGTTTTTCTTCAGCTTCAATTTTTTCAAAACTGTTATTTAGGTAGGATAAATATCCTGTAACTTTAATAAAATGTTGTAAAATATTGCTAACTTCTTGCTCCTTTTTGTCAAACAACGCATCAAGATTTTTAAAAAAATTTAAAAACTCTTGAAGTGAGTTTTCCTGTTTTTTAGCAAGCAAATTTTCTGAAATTAAAATGTTTGCAATTTCTTGCCAGTTGCAAAATGGATTTTGTGTCCATGTTTGAATAAATTGTTCTTCAAATTTTTCACCAAGGCCGCGCGCAGGGCAATTGATGACACGAAATAATGAAATGCGATCAAAAGGGTTTATGATCAATCGAAGGTATGCAAGCAAATCTTTAATCTCTTTGCGTTCATAAAACGAAATACCACCAATCATTTTGTATGCAATGTTTTCTTTAATTAAAGCTTCTTCAATGATACGAGATTGATAGTGCGTACGATATAAAATTGCAATGGAATTTAATGTTTGTTGCTTTGAAAGCAGATGAATCAGTTGTGCAATGAGTGCTGCTTCTTGCAAATCTGATAAACATTCTAGCAAAAGTGGTTGATGTTCTTTAGTGTTTGCAGACCAAAGCTGTTTGTGATTTCGATCGGTGTTGTGTTTGATCACATGATTTGCAATATCCAAAATTTGTTGAGTCGAGCGGTAATTTTGTTCTAATTTTATTTTTTTTGTGCCTAAAAATTCATTGTGAAATTCTAAAATATTTGAAACGTTTGCACCGCGCCATGAATAAATTGATTGATCTTCATCGCCTACGGCACAGACAGAATCGACAGCTAAAATTTTATTGCGCTGGGTCATTTGTTTTAAAAGTTCATGTTGAATTAAGTTGGTATCTTGATATTCATCCACTAAAACATGGCGATGTTGCGTCATGTGGCGTGTTTGAAATTCTGGATTTTTTGTAAATAATTCATATGTTTTGTACAGTAAATCATCAAAATCTAAGTAATTGCTGAGTCTTTTTTGTTGTTGATATGCATTATACAGTTCCATAAATTGTTGTGCATGATGCATGTTCCACATTGGTTCTTCAAGTTTTAACGTTTCATTCATTTTAAAATTTGAAAAAAATGAAAGCAGCTGTTTTGGGTTGAATAATTTTTCTAAGCCTTTTTCTTTGACAATTGATTGCAGTAATTTGTGTGCATCTTGAGCATCAATCACAGAAAAATCTGGCAAATTATGTAAAAAATGATGTTTTTTTAAAAGTTTTAAACAGTATGCATGAAATGTTGCAATCGTTGGTTTTGTGCGCAAAGTTGGCAAGAATTGTTCAATGCGATGTTGCATTTCTTGAGCAGCTTTGTTGGTAAAGGTAAGTGCAATAATTGATGATGGTTCAACGTTGTGATTTAAAATTAAATTAGTAATTCGTGCAGTGATGACTCGAGTTTTACCAGATCCTGCGCCAGCAATAACCAAAAATGATCCATCTTTTGCTTGCACGGCTGTTTTTTGTTCATGATTTAATTGTGTTGCCACAAAAGTGTCAAACGATTGCTTGTGTTCAAACATGGTGTTATAAAGCTTTCGGCTTCCATTTTTCAAGATATTTTTTGAGTGGATTTAAACCGTTTGGTTTGATACAGCTGACTGCTACATAAGGAGCAAAAAATCCAAATTGGCTTAAGCGCAGTTCAAGTTCTTTTTTGGTAAGTTTATCAATTTTGTTGAAAACAAATAAAATTTCTTTTTCAACATTGATCGTGTCTAATGTTTGCAAAACAACATCAATGTGCGATTTCCAATTGTTGTCTGCAATGTCGATAACAACAAGCAGCAATGAAGCATAGGAAAGTTCTGCAAGTGTTGACTGAAATGATGCAATTAATTGATGGGGAAGTTGTTGAATAAATCCAACAGTATCAGACATTAATCCGATTTTTTTCCCATTGATCACAAGTTGTCGCGTAGTGGTATCAAGTGTTGCAAACAATTGATCTTTTGCCAAAACATCACTGTTCGTCATTGCATTTAAAATGGAAGATTTCCCAGCATTTGTGTATCCGACTAAGCAAATTTGAGGTACGCCTTGTGAAATTCGTTGTTTGCGTTGCGTTGCGCGAGCTTTGTCTAATTGTTCAATGTGGCGCTTGAGTGTTAAAATTGAGCGATTCAAGTGACGAATCGTTGCTTCTTTCATGGTTTCACCTGGTCCACTGCGCACGCCTATGGCACCAGCTTGTTGATCAAGATGTACGCCATGACCAGTCACGCGAGTTTTTGCAAATTCAAAAAGTGCAATTTCAACTTGCATTTTACCTTCAGCTGTTTTTGCAGACTTTTCAAAAATTGCCAAAATTAAACGCGTGCGATCTAAAATTGGACAATCAAGTAAATCATTTAAATTTCGTTCTTGTTGCGGCGAAAGCATGTCTGAAATGATGATGTCATCAAATTCACCATCATCAAAAATTTCTTTAATTTCGGCAAGTTTGCCTTTGGTGAAAAAATATCCAGGATCAATTGTGCGAAGTTTTACATTTACATTAACGTAATCTGTAACGCCATAAGTTATTGCAAGATTGATAAATTCATCATAGTACGCTTGAATGTTGTCAGTTTTGTTGTAGGGTGCATGAACGCCGATAAGTAATGTTTTCCGAGAAAATTTTGTTGAAAGTAATTCGCCTTTTGCCATATTTGCACTTTTTTTTGAAGTAAAAAGAAATTGATACTAGTTATTATACTATAAGATTTAAAACCTGGATATTAAATTATTTAAGTCAGTGCCATCCATGACGGTTAGAATAACGAGAATTACATTTTCCATACCAAGAGCTAGTTCTTAGATAAGAACTTATCATTTTTAAAACGTTGGGAGATAATGTTTGTTCAGGCCTTTTGCTTTTTAAGTAGGCATGAAATCGATAGACTCTGTTTTGCTCTGCAATGTTATGTTCACCAATTATTAATAATTCGAGTTGTAGAATATTGTAATTTTGAGGTGCTAGTACTTTTGGATTATGTCGTAACAATATTTCTACCATGTTAGAATTTGTTAATAAAGCGCTGCTTAATGCGGAATGGCATGTTATGCCCCTGCTTGCGGCTTCTGTGCATGCGGCATGGTGGTCTTTGCCAAGGCAATTGTAGTCATAAGAAAAATTTATGGTTTCTGCAATTGCTGGAATTGAAAGTAAGGTTTTTGCGATTTCTGTTGAGCTATGCATTGCACACATGAGCACTGTTAGTGGTTGGTTTTCTTGTGAAGCAAGTAAAGCTTTTAAATCATCTTCCAAGCCGTATTGTGCTAATTTTTTAGGATTTGTATTAACAATTTTCACTAAAGCGTTAATTGTTGAAAAATTTTCAAGCCTAATGGCCGTTCGAACAAGCCATTTGCATAAAGGAGCAAATGGATCTTGTTCTATTGCGGCAGTCAAGGCTTCACCGTTGTCTTCCAGAAGCGCCTTTTCCATGGGGGTTAGATTAGGTTTTAGAAGGATGAATAGTTCAATTAGTCCGTTCTTTGTCCTAGGGGAGAGAACCTTTGTTGTAGGATTTGATCCAGAGCATTGAGTTTGTTCAAATGCTAAAAAAAGTAAAAGAGTTGCATAATATTTATTCATTGTTGGCCTTTATTTTTTTACTTAACCAGGATTGCATGTTATAATAGTTACATTCTTCTATGAGTATAATTCAAAATTCGAAAAAGCTATGTTTGATTTTTTAACACAAAAATTTAGTTCAATTTTTTCATCATTTCATAAAAATTCAAAATTAACACAAGACAATATTGCTCAAACTTTAGAGCAAATTCAAGAAAGCCTTTTAGAGGCCGATGTGCCGTTAGCCACGGTTCAAGAATTTATTGCAACGGTCCAAAAAGAAGTCCTTGGTCAAAAATTAGTTGCATCCATGAAACCGGCAGAGCAGTTTATAAAAATTGTGTATGATCGCATGGTTGCTTTTTTGGGTGGAGCGTATTTGCAAGAAACTTTCACATTTCAAATTCCATCAGTTGTGTTGATGATGGGTCTTCAAGGATCTGGGAAAACAACAACGATTGCAAAATTAGCATATTTTATAAAAAATCAAGCTGAAAAGCGTGGCAAGTCCCGTAAAATCTTGTGTGCATCTGTTGATTTTTATCGTCCTGCTGCGATTGATCAACTTGAAATTATTGCATCGCAAGCAGGTGTTGATTTTTATCGAGCATCCAGTTTAAATCCAATTCAAGCAACGCAAGAAATTTATCAATATTTTAAACAGCATAATTATGAACATTTGTTGTTTGATACTGCTGGACGTTTGCAGGTTGATGATGCAATGATGCAAGAGCTTGTTCAGATTAAAAAAATATTGCAACCAAAATATAGTTTTATGATTTTGGATGGCATGACAGGGCAACAGTCGCTTGAAGTTGCTCAATCGTTTGAAAATAGTGTTGGTTTTGATGCTGCAATTTTATCAAAAATGGATAGTGGCGCGCGCGGTGGCGCAGCATTTGCTTTTCGATATGTTTTAAAAAAGCCTATTTATTTTGTAGGCGTTGGTGAAAAAATGCAAAATTTAGACATTTTTCGACCAGAGCGCGTTGCAAAAAGAATGCTTGGCATGGGAGACATGCTAACGCTTATTGAAAGCGCTCAGGATAAAATTAAGCAAGCAGATCAAGAAAAAATGACCAAAGCTATGATGTCTGGTGATATTAGTTTAGATGATTTTGCTCAACAGCTTGATATGGTGTCTAAATTAGGATCAATTTCTTCAATTTTAAAATTTATGCCAGGAATGGGAAATATTTCAATTCCTTCAGCAGAAATTTCAAAAGGGGAAAATGAACTCAAAAAGTTCAAGGTAATTTTAAGCTCAATGACCCATCAAGAGCGGATAAAGCCTGCATTGCTGCAAAACATTTCTCGAAAAAATCGAATAGCAAAAGGAGCAGGGGTAGATGTAGTAACGATCAATCTTTTGCTTCAAAGATTTGAACAAAGTAAACAATTTGTTAAACTTCTAAAGAAGAATCGTTTTTTTGAAAAATAAAAATTTTAACTGTTTAACTTTTTTTTAAGGATAGGCCTGATGGCTGTAAAAATTCGCTTTGCCCGTATTGGTAAAAAACATGCTCCAATTTATAGAATTGTTGCAATCGACTCTCGCAGAAAACGAGATGGAATGTGCCTTGAAAATCTTGGTACTTACAATCCAAAAACAAAACAAATCGTTCAATTTCACGATGATCGCGTAGCTCATTGGATATCATTGGGCGCAGAACCAACAGAAGCAGTTGCTCGGTTGATGAAAATGAGACAACCTCAAGCAAGTGCAAACGTTGCTGTTGAATCTGCAGCACCTGCTAAAAAAGCAGTAGCAAAAAAAACAACAACAAAAAAAGCAAAAGCTGAATAATTTTTTTTCATGAATATTTCTGTTGTTACCTTATTTCCGCAGCTTTATCAGCCGTTTTTTCAAACAAGTTTAATGAAAAAAGCTGTTGATAAAAAACTTTTGTCTTGTGCCGTAAAAACATTATTTGATTATGTTGAGCCAAAAGAGCGGATTGATGGACCAACATTTGGACATAATTCTGGAATGCTTATTCGTCCTGAAGTTGTTGAACGTGCTGTGTTAGATCTTGATCAACAATTTGGCAAATCATTTAAAATATTTTTGTCGCCACAGGGTACAAAGTTAACACAACCTGTTAGCAAAAAATTATGGGAAACCATAGAAAAACATGAACATGTCATGTTTGTTGCAGGGCGTTATGAAGGCATTGATGCGCGCGTTGAACAAGTGTATGCCGATGCAATCATTTCGATTGGTGATTTTGTACTCATGGGTGGAGATATTCCGGCAATGGTTGTTATGGAATCAGTGTTTCGTCACATGCCAGGAATTGTTGGCAAACAAGAATCTGTTGATTTAGATTCTTTTTCTGGGGCTCTTGTTGATTACCCTGAATACACAAAGCCGGTGATTTGGAATGGTATAGAAGTGCCTGAAGTGCTTCGATCGGGTGATCATAAAGCAATTGAACTGTGGCGTGAAGAGCAAGCAATGAAATTGACGGTTACAAAGCATTTTGATTGGTTGCGTTCTGGAATTATCAGCAATCAGCAAAAAAAATTAGCGCAAAAATTTGTACCAGCTCACTTTGTTGCTTTGATGCATACAGGAATTGCTTTAAAAGATGGTCGAGTTGGTACAACATCGGTTACCTCAATTGATGTGCATGATATTGCAAGATCTGCAACAACGTACAACATACAAGATTATTTTATTGTGACGCCACTGGTGGATCAACAAAAAATCGTGAAAACTATTTTAGATTTTTGGCAGGAAAAAGAAACAGGCATTGAGTACAACAAGCATCGTCATGAAGCAATCAGTCGAGTGCATGTTGAATCTGAATTACACAATGTTCTTGAAAAAATTGAAAAAAATACAGGACAAAAACCAATTATAATTGGCACTTCTGCTCGATTTGAGCATGGATCATCAAAAATGATTTCCTATCATGATCAAGCAAAAATTTGGTCGCAAAATCGACCGGTGTTGATTTTGTTAGGAACTGGTCATGGCATGGGGCAGGAATTGATTGATCGATGTGATTATTTTTTCCCGCCGCTTCATGGGTTGAGTAATTTTAATCATTTGTCGGTTCGATCTGCAGCAGCAATTATTTTTGATAAATGGTTAGGTTTTGATGTTCAAAGATATCTTTAAAAATGGCATCAACATCTGAATAAAAAATGAAGATAAAGTAATAAAATTTGTTATTGTTCATGTTTTAAGGTAATCTTAAAGCAAGATATGAAATGATAGGGTTAAAGGTTAAAATCATCATGAAATCAAATAAATTAAACAAAGAAACAATTCAGTTGCTCGCTGTTCGTGAATTAAACTTCCCAAAGTTTGGCATTGGTGACAAAATTGAAATTGCTCAATGGGTTCAAGAAGGTGACAGCAAGCGCGTTCAAACATTTGTTGGTAATGTAATTGCAAAAAGTAACAATGCCGGATCTTCAACATTTACTGTTCGCAAAATTGGTGCTGATGATGTTGCGGTAGAGCGTATTTATCCGTTATACTCTCCAATCATTGATTCGATTAAAGTTCTTGCTCAAGCAAAAGTTCGCCGTGCAAAATTATACTATATTCGTCATAAAGTTGGTGAATCAGCTAAAATTAAAGAAAAAGTTGTAAAAAAAGTAGCTCGAGCTAAAAAAACAGTTCAAGCATAATAATTTCTGTTTTTTTAATTCGTGTTATTTGAAATGAATTTTAAAGTGGGTTTTTAATAAAACCCACTTTTTTTTTGATAAGGTATGATCGTGCAAAAAAAATTACATTTTATCTTGTATCTTATGGTGTCATGCTCTGTTGGTTTTGATCTTTACGCTACAACCATTTCTGAAGTTTTTACTATTTTTTCTCGTTTTATTCATAATCCGCAGCAAGTGGGTGAAGTTGCTCCAATTTCTAGTGCAGCAGGACAAGAGCTTGCAAAATATATTCGTCAAAATGTTGGCGGTAAAAAATATTTAGAAGCCGGTGGTGGCTGCGGCGCAGTAAGCATACAGTTGGCAGATGCTTTACACAAAGATGATCATTTAGATGTTGTCGAAATTGATCCTGAAATGTGTAAAACTTTGAAAATCCGTTTGCAAAAATATCCTAATGTTTCTGTTTATTGTTGTTCTATTTTAGATTGGCATCCAGAATATTTATACGATGGAATTATTTCCACATTGCCTTTTAATTCTTTAGGTATTGATTTTACACAACGCGCTATCTCATATTTTAAAAAAGTTTCTGCGTCAAATTGTGTTTTTTCTTATGTAGAGTATCCAATCGTTGGACAAGTTTTTCAACATTTTTACATGGGTGATCGTAAGCGAAACTTTCAAGCTGTTCAAGCTTTTATGGAGCCGATTCGAAAATTATGCATGATCGATCAAAATATTGTTTATTTTAATGTTCCCCCAGTTGCGATTTATCATTTATGTTTCAATTAAAAAATGTTTTTTGTATATTTTTTTGTTTGTTGTTATTGCCAGGTTGTTTAAAAAAACAATCAAAGGCAATGATTATCAGGTCTTCGGCAAAAATTTCACAGCTTGAAGAATCGGTTGCGCGAATGACGCAGATTCCTGACGCATTGTTTGGATTTCGTTTGCAAGCAGTTATTCCTGATCAAATACATGAAGAAAATGTGCAAATTGTTTATCATCCGATCAAGGGTAGTTCGATTGATGCGGCAATGGTTAAAAAATATTATGAAATTGAAATGGAAGTTTTGGGTTGGCAAGTAGCCTCAGCATATCAAAGCGCTGATGAATTATTGTTACTTTTTTCTCGACCAAAAAATATTTGGTGTCAGGTGATGCTCAGTCATGAAAATATTTTAACGGTATTGTTACTCACAAAAAAAGGCCAGTCATAAGCTGGCCTTTTTGGGTTTTTTGTGAAAGGGTTTTAAGGACTTACACAAAAGATTTCTCTGTTTTTTTAAATATTAAATTGCTTTTTTAATGCGCTCTTCTAAATCTTTAATCATTGATTCAAGTTTTGCAATTTCTGATTTATGCTGCATCACTTCCGAAGATTTTGATTTGCTTGATTTTTTTTCAGCTTTTTTCAATTCAGATTTATGTTTTGATAAATCTTTTTTATACTCAGCTAAATCTTTTTTCATTGCTTTTTTAGATTGCTTACTATCAGATTTTGAAGACTTGCTCATTTTTTTATCAGATTCTTTATTCTTTTTGTTTTTATGAGCTTTTGAAACTGTAACACCAATGATTGTTGCAGCAGCTACTGAACCAATAGTTGCAGCAGCAATACCAGCATTTGAAATTGAATAAGCTGGTAGGCTTGCAAGCAAGATGGTACTAAATAAGGCTATTTTTTTAAAATTTGTTTTTTTCATATATTTTTCCTTTTTTAATTAAAATTAAAAAATATCTGCTAAGCGATCGAGTAAGTCTTGATGTTGTCTTTCTTTAGTAGAAATTTGTTTCTTTTTTTCTGTTATTTGACGAGTGCGTTCTTCATCAGATAAATCTTGTCTTTTTTCTAAACGTTCAATATCACGATTTAATTTTTTATTTTCTTGTTCTAGCTTTTTTAGTTGTCGGTCTAAACTTCTTCGTGAATCATTGGCAGCTCTGCGATCAGATTCTTCAGGTGAAACATAACGATTTCCTGAGTTAACAGCACTTGAAACAATCATTCCCGTTGCAAGACCACCACCAAAAGCTCCCCATCCGCTGCCGCCACCGCCATGCGCTTGAATTTGAATTCCCACTCCAATGGTTGCCACCATCAGCATTAATAATTTTTTATTCATAATTTGTAACGCTCCATTTCTTTATTTTATTTTTTATTCTTTGTCTGACGAATCAGAATGTCTGCGTTGACGTCGCGCTTGGCGTCTGTTTGCAGGTTGTTGTTTTTTCTTTTCAGCTTCTTTATCTTTTCGTTCTTGCTCTTTCATTTCTTTTTTTGATTTTTTTCCACCTTGACCAATGTGGGCAGGGGATTCAATAATATCTTTTACCCCTTCGCCAAGGTGTGATAAAAATCCACCGTTTTCATCGGCAAGTATTAATCCTGTTGTAAATGTTGCAAGTAAAATTACAAATATATTTTTTTTCATTTTTTAACTCTCCGTTTTTAGGTTAATTCGTTAGCGGAATCAATTAATTCTTTAACTTTTTGTTTTCTTATTTCGATGTCTTGTTCATGTTTTGGAATATCAGGATGTGTTGGATTAGATTTTTTCAAGTCATCAAGATCTAAACTTAAATCTTGAACCTTGTTTTGTAGGTCAATAAGGGTATTTTTTAAATCTGATTGATCTTGAGTTCTTGGAGTGTTCCACCATATCGGCATGGTAAGCATCATTCCTAACCATAAACCACCAAATCCCCAGCCCCATCCAGATCCCCAACCGCCATTCCAATGATTGTAATTGTGGTTATGTCCTGAGTAATGATGCCCTGAATGATTGTGTTGACCGTGACTTTTTTTTGAGCTGTGACTATGGTTTCTGTTCTTTGTTCTGTTACTACTGTGACTTCGAGATCCATTTCTGTTATTGCTGTGACTATGACTTCCGCCACCTCGACCACCACGTCCTCCGCCGCCATGACCACCGCCGCCATGACCACCGCCACCGCGTGCTTGCATGATTGATTCAGCTTGCATTGCGGCAAGAAGTAGTAACAGCCATTTTTTATTCATCGTAACCTCCATTATCCCCTACGGATCTCCATTTTTAATTTATAGTTACAGAATGCCAAAATTGAGCAAATTAAGTCAATGGTTTTTGTTAAAATGGCCGCTGTTTTTTGCAAGAAGCTTAAAGTTGTTGTTTAGGTTTTTGAGATGAGTTGTTTTTTTGATAAAAAGTATTGATCAGATGAGCTTGCTGATAAGTTTGTTGACTTTGCCAGCGCCTTGAAAAAGCAAAAGATCATTGTGCTTTAAAGTTGCTTCAAGGGTTGCCAAAATGCTTGCTCCTTTTTGGCCAAAGGGAATAAAGCTGATATTTAAATTGGGGTTAATTTTTTGAATTTCTTGTACCATGTTCTGGCTTGAAATACCATCAATAGGCTGTTCGCTTGCAGGATAAATTTCAGTTAAAATTAATTGATCAACTGGAGCATGAGCAAGCGTTTGAATAAATTCGTTCCACAGGTGCATGGTCCTGCTAAAACGTTGTGGTTGAAACACCATAGTAATTTTGCCTTGAGTTTTTGCTTGAGCCACCTTAAGCGTTGCGGCAATTTCTGTGGGATGGTGTCCGTAATCATCAAAAATAAGCGCGCCGTGATTTTTTGTTAAACCTTTGAATGTGAACCTTCGGTCAACGCCTTGAAACGTTTCTAGCCCATTTTTGATAGCTTGCTCGTCAAGGCCTAACTCCAAGCATGTCGCAATTACGGCAGTAGCGTTTAAAACGTTGTGCATGCCGGGCAGCAAGACTTTGAAAGAACCTAAATCTTTTTTCTTGTCCTTGTGTAAGGGGGAATGTATGTTTTCTGTTATTTGAAACTCTGAAAAATCAGCTAAAAGTTTAACGCTATGAATAAAAAAATCAGCATTTTCTTGAGTGCCATAGGTTTTAACGGGCTTGTTGATTTTGCCAAGTATTGATTGAACTCCTGCATCATCAATGCATACAAAATTGCAACCATCCGTTGGAATAGTGTTGATGAATTGTACAAACGTAGTTTTAATGTCATCAAAATCTTTATAAGTGTTTAAATGTTCGCGATCAATGTTGGTAACAATGCTGTATTTTTTGCAAAGCAATAAAAAAGATCGATCACTTTCATCGGATTCTGCAACTAAAAAATTTCCAGTTCCTGCATGAGCATTACTGTTCAGTTCATGCATCTGACCACCAACAATGATGGTTGGATCAACTTTTGCATCAAGCAGTACGTGTGCCATTAATGAAGAAGTTGTTGTTTTGCCGTGAGCTCCGGCCACAGCAATTGAAATTTTTTCTTGCATGATGTTTGCTAAAATTTCTGCACGACGGCGAATGGGAATATTTTTAAGTTGTGCTTGAATAATTTCTGGATGGTCAGGTTTGACGTCTGAGGTTAAAACGATAGTGGTGATTGAAGGGTCGCTGCACAGATTGCTTTGATGAGCATCGATCAAGCACCCTAAATTTAAAAGTTCCTGTGATCTTTCAGGATCAATATTTTGATCGCATCCTGAAACTTTAAAACCTTGTAATCGTAAAATTTTTGCTATGCCACTCATGCCAATGCCACAAATGCCGATAAAGTGAAAATGCTGATTGTTTTTTAACATAGTTGTTCCGTTTATTTTGTTCGTGTTTATTGATAAGTCAGCATAGCAAAATTCAAACTTTATAATGTAAAAAAGTTAAAGAGCTTGTTTAAATTTTAAAAGTTGTTGTTTGATTTGTGCTAATTTTTCTTTGCAGTCGCAAGAAGGTTCTTTTGCAATTTTTTCAGCTTGTGTGGCAATAACGTTACGATTTTTTTTCATATTTTCTAATTCGTTTTTTGCTCCAGCTAATGTGAATTTTTTTTCATACAAAAGTTCTTTGACTAATTTGAATTTTAAAAAATCTTTTTCTTCATAAAATCGCTGTCCACCTTGAGAACGTACTGATTTGATTCCAAGTTCTTTTTCCCAAAAGCGAATAACAAATTTTTCAATATTTAAAGATTCTGCAAGTTCGCCAATTCGGTAGTGTCGTTTCGACATTTTCATAAAATAACTCCTTTTTGTAGCTCTAAATTCATTCGCTTAATGCTCTGATCTTTGATAAGATAGTTGCAACAGTTTAGCATCTAATAATTATTTTTTACATGTTTATAAGGTATTGTCTATGAATTTTGCAGAAATTATATATCAATCAGCTTTATTTACCGCAACATTTTTTGTTTTCAACAGACTTTTTAGTCGATATTTTTTTAAAAATCGAGAAGAAATCTCAATTTCGTTTGGTAAAATTGCAACAATGTTTGTTTTGTATGTTGTTTTTGGATCAGCAATTAATTTTGTGATTGAAAAATACACAGAACCAAAAATGACTTACGCAACTCAAGAATTAGTTCCTGTTTCAGGACAATCTGTTCCAGCAGCAACAACATTGTCATGTTCAGCGCCCCTCAATGTTTCAACAGATTTTTCATCAAACGCGGCAGAACAAGATTTAACAACAGTCACGACTGATCTTGCAGAATATGTTTTTTCAACTCGCGGAGCAACATTGCAAGCAATGACGCTTTTGTGGAAAAATAATCAACGGGTTGTGATGCTTGGCAAAGGTGATCAATATTTTGCACTCGCACTTCATGATAAAACTCCGGTTGCTTACAAATTAGTACAATCAGAACTTGTTCAAGATGGTAATGCTCATGAATTAGTTTATCAATCAACGCATGGTCATGAAATTATTGAGAAAAAATTTATTGTTTACAAGCACAGTTATCAAATTGATGTTGTTGTTTCATGTAAAAATGTGGACAGTAATGAACAGATACGGTTGATTGTTCCTGCTCCAGTAATGACTGATGAATTGCAGGCAGTTGTTAATGTTGGCGTTTCTTCAAATGCATTAAAATTACAAGATATCGCTTTAAATAAATTAGAAAATTTCAATAAATTTTGGTTTGAGCCAACATTATTTGGTTTCACATCACGATTCTTTACGAACGTTTGTTTTGCATCAAGCTTGCAATCAAATGGTCGCGTTTATTTGAAAGAGTTTGAAGATAAAACTTGTGGTGCAATTTTTGAATCAAAACCATTTGATAAGCAATCAGATTTTTCATGGTCATTTTATTTTGGACCAAAATCTGTTCCTGATTTGAAAAAAGTTTCTCCAGCCTTGGCGGGACTGGTCAATTATGGAATGTTGAGCTTTCTTGCAAAGCCGCTTGCAAATGCCTTAATTTTTGTTCAAGAAAAAACAGGAAATTACGGTTGGGCAATTATTTTAGTAGCATTGCTTTTAAAATTGTTTATGGTTCCGTTTACGTTGCGTAGTGAACGTGGAATGCGTGAGCAAGCAGAGTTTGAAAAGAAACGACAACATTTACAGCAAAAATTTAAACATGATAAGGCAGCGCTTGATAAAGCAACTGCAGAATTAATTCAAAAACATGGGCTGCCTATATTTTCAGGGTGTTTGCCATTGTTGTTAAATATTCCTGTGTTTATTGCGCTTAACAAAGTTTTGACTACATCAACAGAACTTTATGGAGCATCATTTTTATGGTTGCCTGATTTGTCAGCAGCTGATCCATTTTATATTTTAAGCGTGATAACTTTTGTTGGAATGATTTTTGTGCCAAGCATGCAGCCGTCAGTTGGGCCACGTCAATTGTTTTCAAAAATTGGATTTGCGCTGTTTTTAGCGGCAGTGACCTCTTATTTAGCATCAGGGTTAGCATTGTTTGTTGTTGTTAACACTTTGTTTGGCATTGCGCAAACATTTGTGTTTAAAAAAGTACGTTGGTTGTCAACGCGTTTTGCGTAAAAACAAAAAGGGAGAACAGTGATTGATAAATTACCAACAATTAAAAAATTGATGCGTCAATTGCAACAAATTCCATTTTTGGCATCAAAAAATTTATATCGAGTTTCTTCTTATTTTTTACATCTTGACCAAGAGCGACTTGATCAATTTTGTGCAGTTTTAAAGCAAGCTCATGACAATGTTGTTTTATGCAAAACTTGTTTTGTTTGGCAGGAAAAAAATGATCCATGTATTTTTTGTTCTGATAAAACTCGTGATCATTTGGTAATTTGTGTGGTTGAATCCTGGCATGAACTCTTAGTGATTGAACGAACACAGGCATTTCGTGGGGTTTATCATGTGCTTGGTGGTGTTATTTCGCCGCTTGAAGGAGTCCATGCAAAAGATTTAAAAATTGATGAATTGATTGCTCGCATGAATGACAACACGAAAGAAATTATTTTTTCCATGAATCAAACGCCTGAGGGCGAAGCAACCGCAGCATTTATTGCAAAAAAAATGCAACAGTTTGTTGTTTCTGGTTCTGATTCAGAATCAGGTCAATTAAAAAAATCATTGAAAATAACTTGCTTGGCTAAAGGCATTCCCATAGGATCAAATTTAGAATTTGTTGATCGATTAACGGTTGGTAAAGCATTGGCAGAGCGTACATTATTTTAAGGATATTCATGTTTGGTGATTTAATTCATTCTGATATTTCAAATAACAATAAAAATTTTGCGGATCGATTCAATAAACGTCGTTTGGCGTTGCTTGAATTAATTGCGCAAAGATATCCTGAGAAAAAAGGATCAGTTCTTTTATTCGCACCCATTGAACAAGATTATTATGATTTTTTGCAAGATAGTTCATTTTATTATTTTTCAGGCGTGAGTGATCCTGCAAATGTTTTGTCATGGTCGTTTGATGAGCCAACAATTTTGTATCAACCAGATTTTGGGACTTTGCGCAATAAATGGATTCATAGTGTTGATGTGATTAATGATGATACAAAAATTTTGTATGGATTTGACGCATTAAAAAAAACTGGAAATTTATTGTCAACGTATAATGTTGATCCTTATTTTGCTTTGCAAGATTATCAGTATTTAATTGAGCTATTAACAAAAATGGTTGTACAAAAACAGACGATTTTTACTTTGTATCCTCAGCATTCGCGATCGTACGCTTCTGTTAAAATGATTATTGATCGTTTAGCATTATTTGTTCCAGGGTTGATGAGTCATGTTGTTGATGTTTCAGATTTGGTGACAACGTTGCGTCGAAAAAAAGATATGGCAGAAGTTGAGTTGATGTATCAAGCTGTCGAAATTACACAAATGGCATTTCAAGCTGCATCGCATATGATAAAACCTGGAGTAAGTGAAGCAGAAATTCAAGCAACTATGGATTATATTTTTACAGAAAATGGTGCACGATCAGCGTATGGGTCAATTATTGGTTCTGGTAAAAATTCAACGATTTTGCACTATCGAACGAATAAATCAATCATGCAAGATGGTGATGTTGTGTTAATTGATGCTGGTGCGATGTGGCAGCATTATTGTGCTGATATTACCAGAGTGTTTCCTGTTTCTGGAGTTTTTAATAAACGACAAAGAGATTTATATGAAATCGTGCTTGCAGCGCAGCAGCATGTAGCATCTTTTGCAAAGCCAGGAGTTTGGTTAAATAATGCAAAAGAGCAAGAAAATTCTTTGCAGCATATTGCTCTTAACTTTTTAAAGCAGCATGGCTATGATCAATATTTTATTCATGGCATCGGTCATTTCATTGGTTTAGATGTGCATGATGCTGGTTCAAGAAATGCGCAGCTTGAAGCTGGAGATGTAATTACCATTGAGCCTGGAATTTATATTCCTCAAGAATCGATTGGTATTCGCATTGAAGATAATTATTGGATCGTTGATGATGAGCAGGCTGTTTGCTTGAGTGAAGATATACCAAAGCAAATTTCAGAAATTGAAGAAATGATGCAGCAAAATTTATAACCTTTTTTCATTTGACGTAAAAGCCTTTTTCCTATAACTTATACAGTACCTCCGTGTTTGTTTTTTCAGAAATTAACGTATAAAAATTTAAGGTTTTTTTAATGGATATGAATAAAGCGTTTTTCTTACGCAAAGAAGACAGAAATCCGCAATGGCGTTTGCTTGACGCAAAAGGCAAAACTCTTGGTCGTTTGGCAACTCAAATTGCAGTTATGCTTCGTGGTAAAGATCAACCAGAATTTACAGCACACACTGACAGTGGCGATTATGTTGTGGTTATCAATGCAGCAGAAATTGTGATGACTGCAAACAAAATGGATGACAAAATTCATTTGAGCTACAGTGGTTATCAAGGTGGCCAAAAATCAAGAACTCCGCGTCAAATTATGCAAAAAGATCCAACAAAATTATTGCAACTTGCAGTAAAACGTATGCTTCCGCATTATCATAAAAGTGCACAAAGCCGAAATCAATTGAAAAAATTGAAAATTTATGCTGGAGCAGAGCATCCACACGTTGCTCAAGTTTCAACAACGCAAGCAGCAGCAGCTTAAGTTTGAAAATTTAAAAAACAAAAAAGCCTCGATTAATTTCGAGGCTTTTTTGTTTCAGTTAATTTTATTCGTCGGAGTTTCTTCGGTAAGTTGTTGTAAATAGGGTTCCATGAATGTCTTCTGCGCATTCTATGGCGCCGGTTTGTTTCACGGTTAAAACTTTGAGCATCGCTCGGTAAGCGCTTGGAATAATTGGCATTTCATTCATTAATTCAACAAGTTCATTTTCTGATAGGAGTGCAGGATGTTTGAATGATTGGTCAACCGGTAAGGTTGAAGGTTTTTGTAAAATCGAAATATGTAACGGATTTTTATGTCCAGCGTTGTTTTGGTAGTTGATGATGATTGTCTTTTTTAAAGAACGATCATGTTCATCATTGCTCATGATCGTTCCAATGCGACTGTTTATTTTTCCAGGAGTTTTTTTTGTTAAAATATTGATGAGAGCGTCTTTAATAAATGTTTTAATTTCAACAAACTCTTCTGGATTACTTACATCATGAAACCGATGGCTGTTATCATTTTTACGAAAAAACGAATGCAAGATTCTGGTGTGTATTGATCTGCAACAAAAAATTATTCCTTGTTGTTGGCCTAAAAGTATTTTTAGAAGGGGTTGGCGATTTTCAGGTTTGCAATCAGATTGTGCGATTAATTCTAAAATTTCATTTTCGCAAATTGCAGGGTGTTCTATGGGTTGATTGTAAAAATCAATCAGTTCTTTTGGTTTATTAAGATCATTTTCATCTTCGGTTGAATCATGATACAGTTGAATTTTATTCTTTACTTCTAAGGATGATTCGTTATCTTTTCAAAAGTTATTTTTTTATAAGCTCCGTGTTTTATGCCGTCAGACAATATCCATGATGCTGTTTCATGAGCTGCAATAATTGCACCCAAAGATTGTTTTTGGAAAATGTTTTGGATAAAGTTTTTTGTGTCGGCAGATGTTACTTCAGGTTCTTGAAAGCTTAAAGATAGGTCTGAGCCTGAATCAGTTGATTCTGCTGCATCTGAACTGTGTATGAAAGAAGCATGGCACAAAGTAATCAGTATCGCAAAAAGCCATATATTTTTAAAATTCATGAATGTTCTCCTTGTTCAATTTTTTTAATGTAAAAATGCATCATTAATTATTCATTTTTGAGTTTTTCTGTGCGTAATGCTTTCCATTCTTGATAATATTCACCGCTAAGAATACTGTACCCAAGTGTTGATGCTGCGGTGCAAATTCCAAGTTGTAAAACACCGGTAGCTATATTGCCTCCTACGCTTCCTCCTGCAACTTTACGTTTTAGGTAAAAATCATAATTGAGTTTTGCGTTGACTAACGTTAATCCTGTAATAATCATGGTTCTTGATGTGTTTAAACGGTCTTGATATTGCGTTAAACGTTGGTCTTTTTTTTGATCAAAAGCTTGCTTGTTCCATCGCATTTCAGATGCAGTCGCAATAGCAGGAAAACAGCAATTAAAAATTTTTAAATTTCTAAAAAAGTCACTCATGCTGTAATTGTTGGTTAATAAAATCAGGCCGTACATGATCATTTTTTTAAATTTCATATAAATTCCTGACAAACTTTTAATGACAAATTAAGGTATACAAATCTTTAATCGTAAAAATTACTAAAAGTCCAATAGCCAGTGCCCATGAACTAACGCCAATCATATGACGAATTCTTTCAGAAAGTTCACGGCGTAAAATCGTTTCAGTCGTAAAGATGACAAATTGGCCGCCATCAAAAATAGGAAGTGGCAGTAAATTCATAAAACCTAAATTGATACTAATGATTGCAAGTAAAAAAAGCAGTGAACTTGCGCCTTTTTGAGCGCTTTTGCTGCTTGCTGCAACAGCCATAACAGGACCAACAAATCCATGAGCGCTTCGAGCGCTTATCATTTCTTTAAGTCCGGAAGCAATCGCTTGAATGTAAAAAACAACAGCTTTGTATGCCATGGTAACTGAGGATAAAAATGGCAGTGGCGGTTGAAAATGATGGAGGTGTTGATGTACCTTTTAAAGTAAGTTCAACTTGACGCAAAGCTCCATCGCGTAAAATTTCGGCAGAAATTGATGGGGTGCCGGTCAATGCTTGAGTGACGATAATTTTTCGAGCAGTTGCTAAATTTCCATGAAGTTCTTGATGGTTTAAGCTGATTAGTTCATCGCCGGATTGTAAGCGGTCAGCATTGATTGAGCTTGGTTCAATTTTTGCAATTTGAACGGTGCTTGGTTCGTAAGGGCCGGCAGCAGATTCAGGCATGCCGGTAAAAAAAAGTCCAACAAAAATAAAATAAGATAGTATGAAATTAAATAAAATGCCGCCAAGCATGATTAAGACTTTTTGATAGTATGGAATTTGATTAAATCCTACTGAGCCGTTGATGCCACTTTCGCTTGCAACTTCAACATAACCACCAATCGGACCGGCAGAAATGCAAAAATTAGTGTCACCTATTTTTTTAGAACATAAAATTTTTCCAATTCCAATGGAAAAGGTTGGGGTATAAACATTAAAAATTTTGCAAAAAATATAGTGTCCGAATTCATGAAAAACGATGATAAAAGAAATCCCAAGAAGGCTTGCAAGAATTGATGAAATTTGAGTTAAAATGGCAGCAATAGGAAGCATTGGAGGTGTCCTCATACGTTAAAATTTTCAAAAAAAATATGAAAATAAAGTAGCATGTTGCAACCAACAAGTCTATGGCTAATTGTCAAGATTATGATTATTCTAAGAGGCTTTTTTGAATTTTCTTGAAAAAAGTTGCAAAGAGTCTATACTTGAAATATGCAAAAAGTTTATTGGTAAAATCATTTTTATGATCTACACAATCTACTAAAGCGGTGCAAAATCTTCTTAATTTAGTTACTATAACTTGTGTTGTTATAATAATAAGGTTTCTATAATGCCTACAATTAATCAGCTCGTTCGTTCAGGCCGTAAAAAAGTCGCAAATAAGACTAAAAGCGGTGCGTTAAAACAATGTCCACAAGTGCGTGGCGTTTGTACACGCGTGTTCACAACAACTCCTAAAAAGCCAAACTCTGCGCTTCGAAAAGTTGCAAGGGTAAAACTTTCAAATGGAGTAGAAATCACAGCATATATCCCTGGTGAAGGCCATAATTTACAAGAGCACTCAATGGTTCTTGTGCGTGGTGGTCGTGTAAAAGATTTGCCGGGTGTTAAGTATCACATTGTTCGTGGAACACTTGATTCAGCTGGTGTAGAAGGAAGAAAGCAATCTCGTTCATTGTATGGCGCTAAAAAGCCTAAAGCTTCTTAAAGGATGTGCAGACTATGCCTAGAAAGAAAAAAGAACTCGTAAAACGTGTGATCAAAGTTGATCCTGTTTACAATTCAGAGTTGATTCAAAGATTTATCAATATTGTTATGTGGCGTGGTAAAAAAACCGTTGCTCGCAAAATTGTGTATGAAGCATTAGAGATGCTTGAAAAAAAATATGGCACCAAAGAAAAAGCACTTTCTGTGTTTTACAAAGGTTACAACAACATTATGCCAATCATTGAAGTTCGTTCTCGCCGTGTTGGTGGTTCTGTGTATCAAATTCCAAGAGAAGTGGGTGAAGGCCGTGGTCGTTCATTAGCTTTGCGTTGGTTGATTGATGCAGCATCAGAACGTCCTGATAAAACCATGGGTCTTCGCATTGGAAGTGAAATTTTGGATGCAATTGAAGAGCGTGGTGGTGCATTTAAGAAGAAACTTGATGTTCATAAAATGGCAGAAGCAAA
This sequence comes from Candidatus Chromulinivoraceae bacterium, assembly GCA_031972395.1. GTDB lineage: Bacteria > Babelota > Babeliae > Babelales > Chromulinivoraceae > JACPFN01. Next base: position 41,453 of record DALYET010000002.1, on the reverse strand, counting down.
CAGAGCTTTCTCTCACTTTGCGTGGTAGGATAGTATGAGTTATACATTAGACAAATATCGAAATATAGGTATTGCAGCTCATATTGACGCTGGAAAAACAACCGTAACCGAGCGTATTTTATTTTACACCGGAATTTCACATAAAATTGGTGAAGTTCATGAAGGTGCTGCGGTTATGGATTGGATGGAGCAAGAGCAAGAGCGCGGAATTACTATTCAATCTGCGGCAACAACTTGTTTTTGGAAAAATTGCCAAATTAATATTATTGACACTCCTGGTCACGTAGATTTTACGATCGAAGTTGGTCGTTCTTTGCGTGTGCTTGATGGAGTTGTTAGTGTTTTTTGTGGTGTTGCTGGAGTGCAGCCGCAATCTGAAACAGTTTGGAATCAAGCAAATAGATACGATGTTCCTGCAATTATTTTTGTTAATAAACTTGATCGTATTGGCGCAAGCTTTAAAGATACGATTGCTGATATTAATGAAAAATTGGCTGGTGGTCGTGCTGTAGAAATGCAAATTCAAATTGGAGATTCAGAGGATTTTAGTGGTATCATTGATGTCTTAACAGGCAAAATGGTCCGCTTTTTTAATGATGATAAAGATCTTGCAAAAGAAGTTAAGTTTGAAGACGCTCCTGCAGAATATGCAGAGCAAATTAAAGAAGCTTATGCAAGAATCGCAGAAAAAGCGTGTGACTTTGATGATGTTTTGGGTGAAAAATATTTAAATGAACAGCCGTTTACTAATGAAGATTTGAAGCGAGCTATTCGTAAGGGTGTTGCAAAGCGTCAACTGTTTCCAGCTTTTTGTGGTTCAGCTTTTAAAAACAAAGGTGTTCAATTACTCCTGGATGCTGTTGTGGATTATTTACCTTCTCCGCTAGATGTTCCTGCTATCAAAGGAATTGATGTAAAAACAGGCGCAGAAGTAGAGCGTCCATCTTCAAGCAAAGCACCTTTTTCAGCTTTAGCATTTAAAATTATGACAGATCCTTTTGTTGGAGCGTTAACATTTACTCGTATTTATTCTGGTGAATTAAAATCAGGATCATATGTGTACAATGCTTCAAAGCAAACAAAAGAACGTGTAAGTCGTTTGGTTCGAATGCATGCAAACAAACGAGAAGAAGTTAAAGAAGCTTCAGCGGGTGATATTATTGCGGTTGTTGGAATTAAAGATGTTAACACTGGAGATACATTGTGTGATGAAGGTCATCCAGTGCTTCTTGAGTCGATTGATATTCCAGCGCCAGTTATATCATCTTCTATTGAACCAAAATCAAAAGCTGATTATGAGAAAATGGTGTTGTCTTTAAAGAAAATGAATCAAGAAGATCCATCATTTAATTTTACTTACAATCATGAAACAGGCCAAACAGAAATTGCTGGAATGGGTGAATTGCACCTTGAAATTGTTGTTGATCGTTTAAAACGTGAACACAAAGTAGAAGTGGTGCAAGGTAAACTTCAAGTCGCGTACAAAGAAACCATTCAGCGACCTGTTGAAATTGAAGGTAAGTTTATTAAGCAATCAGGTGGTCGTGGTCAATATGGACACGTTTGGTTGAAACTTGAACCGCTTGATCGTGGTGCCGGATATGAATTTGTAAATGGAGTTGTTGGTGGAACTATTCCAAGAGAATATATTCCTGCTGTTGAAAAAGGAATGGACGAAGCTATCAAGACTGGAGTTTTGACAGGAAGCCAAGTAGTTGATTTGCGTGTTACGGTTTTTGATGGTTCATATCATGATGTTGATTCTTCGGAGATCGCATTTAAAATGGCTGCAAAAATGGCGTTTCGCGATGGAATGACTCAAGCGTCGCCGGTTCTTTTAGAGCCAATTATGAAAGTCGAAGTGAATACTCCTGACGAGTATATGGGTGATGTTATGGGTGATTTAAACTCACGACGTGGCAGAATTCTTGGAATGGAGACAAAGGGTGTTGCGCAAATTGTAAAAGCAGAAGTTCCTCTTGGAAATATGTTTGGATATGCAACGGAATTACGTTCAATGACCAAAGGTCGCGCAAGCTATACCATGGAATTTGAATGTTATCGTGAAGCTCCAAAGTCAATTCAAGAAGAAGTTGTGACAGCAAAAAAATAAATAGGTTTAATTTAGCTTAACTAATTAAAGTGTGTTCAGGAGAAATTATGGCAAAAGATACATATGTTCGTAGTAAACCGCACGTCAACGTAGGGACTATTGGTCACGTTGATCACGGTAAAACTACATTGACTGCAGCAATTACAACTGTTTTGGCAAAAACAGGTGGCGCAGTTGCAAAAAAATTCGATGAAATTGACAACGCACCAGAAGAAAAAGCACGTGGTATTACCATTGCTACTTCACACGTTGAATATGAAACAGCAAATCGTCACTATGCTCACGTTGACTGTCCTGGTCACGCTGACTATGTGAAAAATATGATTACAGGTGCTGCTCAAATGGATGGTGCAATTCTTGTTGTATCAGCAGCAGATGGTCCTATGCCTCAAACTCGTGAACATATTTTGCTTGCAAAAAACGTTAACGTTCCATCATTGGTTGTTTTCTTGAACAAAGTTGACATGGTTGATGATGCAGAAATGGTTGACATGGTGGAAGAAGAAATCAGAGATCTTTTGAAAAAATATGATTTCCCTGGCGATGCAATTCCTGTTGTTCGTGGTTCAGCGTTAAAAGCGTTGCAAGGCGATGAAAGTGAATTGGGCGCTCCTTCAATTCGTAAATTGATGGAAGCTGTTGATAGTTACATTCCACTTCCAAAACGTGATGTTGATAAACCATTCTTGATGCCAGTTGAAGGTGTTTTCTCAATTGAAGGTCGTGGTACTGTTGCGACAGGCAGAATTGAAAAAGGTCGTATCAAAATTGGTGATGCTGTCCAACTTGTTGGTTTGAATGAAAAACCATTAAGCACAACAGTTACTGGTATTGAAATGTTTAGAAAAAATCTTGATGAAGGTCAAGCTGGTGATAACGCTGGATTGCTTCTTCGTGGTTTGAAAAAAGAAGATGTTGTACGTGGACAAGTTTTAGCAAAACCGGGTTCAATTGCGCCACATAAAAAATTCAAAGGACAAGTTTATATTTTATCTAAAGAAGAAGGTGGACGCCACAGCGCATTCTTTAATGGATATCGTCCTCAGTTTTATTTCAGAACGACTGACGTTACAGGAGTTGTAAAACTTCCAGCAGATCGTGAAATGGTTATGCCAGGTGATAACTTAGTTCTTGAAATGGAATTGATTGCTCCAATTGCGATGGAAAAAGATTTGCGATTTGCAATCAGAGAAGGTGGAAGAACTGTTGGATCTGGAATTGTTACAGAAATTCTTGATTAATTGATGGGATGTTAGATGAAAAAACAGAAAATAAGACTAACACTAAAATCTTACGATCATCAATTACTAGATAAAGCTGTAAAAGAAATCGCGATGACGGCTAAAAAAACAGGAACCGATCTTGTCGGTCCTGTTCCTTTGCCTAATAAAAAACGATGTTTTACAGTATTGCGATCTCCGCATATCGATAAAAAATCGAGAGAGCAGTTTGAAATTATAACACACAAGCGGATTTTAGAAATGATTTCACCGTCAGACCAAACAATGGCAGCGTTGATGAAGTTAAATATCTCTGCTGGTGTTGATGTTGAAATTAAGTAAAACAAAGGGTTTTTATGGTTAATGGTTTTTGGGGCCGCAAAGTCGGAATGACCCAAGTATTTGCTGGAGACAATAAAGTTGTTCCAGTCACAGCTGTTGATGCTTCAGGATGGTACGTAACTCAAATTAAGTCAGTTGATAAAGATGGGTACGTTGCTGTTCAAGTTGCATATGTGCGTGAAAAATACCAGGGAAAAGTATTCCAACAGGAATGGCTTCAACAAAAATCCAAACATTTTCGTTGGGTTAAAGAGATTGCTGTAACGCAAGATTTAGAAAATATTGTTGTTGGTCAACCATTTGATTTTTCAATGGTTGTAAAGCCTCAAGATCAAGTTGATGTTGTAGGAACAACAAAAGGTTGTGGTTTTGCAGGTGTCATGCGCCGACATAATTTTGCTGGTGGTGTAAACAGTCATGGATCCATGATGGGACGACGACCGGGAAGTATTAGTTTCATGCGTTCTCAAGGAAAAGTCATTAAAGGAAAAAGAATGGCTGGTCATATGGGTGTAACTCGCAAAACTGTAAAAAATTTAGAAGTTGTTCAAGTTAATGCACAAAATAATCTTGTTTTGATTAAAGGTGCAATGGCTGGAAAACCTGGATCTTTGGTTTACGTTCGCAAGAATGGGTAAGGCATGAATAAACAAGTAAAAACAAATACAAAAAACACAAATGCGTCAGCAAATCTTTTAACTTCAATGTCTGTGCAAGATTTAGGAATTAAAGAAACTTGTTTGACTGATGTTAGTTATGCAGTTTGGATTCGTGCATTGATGCAAAATTGGCGTCAAGGTACGGTTGGATGCAAAACTCGCGGAGAAGTTTCGTTTTCAAATAAAAAACCATGGAAGCAAAAAGGTACTGGTCGCGCTCGTGCAGGAAGTGCACGTTCTCCGTTATGGAGAAGTGGGGGTGTTCTTTTTGGACCACAGCCACGCGTTAGAACTTTAAAAATAAATAAACAAAATAAAGATCAAGTTCTTGCGGCTTGTTTGGCAGATTATGCACAAGCTGGAACATTGTATATGTTTGATTGGATGCTTAATTTAGAAAAGCCATCAACTTCTGCAGTTTCAAAGGCTTTTGGCAGTGTAGGTTTGAGTGATAAAAAAATTGTTATGTTTTTAAATCGTCAAGATTACACTCATTGGGCTTCAGTGAATAATTTAAAAAATGTTCACGTGGTGAGTTTTGATGATGCAAATGCGTACGAATTGTCTTTGGGCAATTGTGTCGTAGTGTTGAAAAAAGATGAAAGCCTGTTTAAAGAAATGGTGGCAAAATGGAATTAAGTATCTACGATATCATTGTTGGTCCGATTGTTTCAAATAAAGCATATCGTTTGCATCAAACTTTGAAAAAAATTACTCTTGAAGTGCATCCGCAATCAAATAAACCTTTGATCGCAGAAGCTATGTATAAATTATTTAATGTTGAAGTTGAGTCTGTGAGCGTAATGGTTCGCAAAGGAAAACGTAAAATTTCAAAAACAAGAAATGAAAGCGTTGATAAATTGCGAAAAATAGCAATCATTACATTGAAAAAGGGTCAAGATATGAATCTGTTTACAGATGCTCCAGTATCTATGGATCCTACAAATGCATCACAATCTCAACATGTTGCAGCTAAGTAAGGATGATATATGGCAATAATTTCAAGAAAACCAAGAAGTGCTTCTTTACGATTTCAAACCTTTATTGATACTTCCCATCTTTCAACAGAAAAACCTTTAAAATCTTTAACGATTGGTCTGAAAAGAAAAGGTGGAAGAAATGCTTATGGTCGAATTACAGTTCGACATAGAGGTGGTGGAGCTGCAAAAAAATATAGAATTATTGATTTTACTCGCTCTGTAAGAGACGTTGAAGGAATTGTTCAAGGTCTTGAGTATGATCCAAATCGTAACGTGCATATTGCATTAATTGCTTATAAAAATGGCGAAAAGCGTTACATTTTAGCACCTGAAACTTTGAAAAAAGATGATATTGTTATTTCTGGTGTAAATGTTGAACCAAAAATTGGTAACTGTTTACCAATTAATAAAATTCCAGTTGGTTTTTTTATTCATAATATTGAAATGAAACCAGGAACTGGTGGAAAACTTGTTCGTAGTGCAGGAACTTCAGCGCAAATCATTGCAAAAGAAAATAATTTTGCAACTTTAAAAATGCCGTCAGGCGAAGTTCGAATGCTGCTTCTTGAATGTTGGGCAACGGTTGGCGTTCTTGGTAATGCTGACTATAAAAACATTTGTTGGGGTAAAGCAGGAAGAACTCGAAACCGTGGATTTAGACCATCGGTTCGTGGTATGGCGATGAACCCTGTTGATCACCCACATGGTGGTGGTGAAGGTCGATCAAAATCAGGATCGCATCCAGTTTCTCCTTGGGGTAAAGGATGTAAAGGTACTCGAACTCGTCGCAAAAAAGATATCTTAATTATTAAAAGACGCAAATAGCGTTTGAAACATGGAAGAAAGATATGTCTAGATCGGCAAAAAAAGGTCCATTCGTGGATCCTTCAGTTTTGAAAAAAGTGGCAAAAGCAAAATTAGGTTCAAAGCGTGAATTGATTAAAACATGGTCACGTGCAAGTTTGGTTTTGCCTGAATTTGTAGGATTAACCTTTGCTGTTCATAACGGCAAAAAATTTGTTGAAGTATTTGTTACTGAAAACATGGTTGGTCATAGCTTAGGTGAATTTGCACCAACAAGAACATTTAAAATGCATAGTGGTCAGCGAAAAACAGACACTGCTTCAGCAGCACCTGCTTCGGCATCAGGTTCATCAAAATAATGATGAAGCTTGTGTTGTTACTGCATTTTGTTAAAATAATAATATGATGAATAAATGGATAGAACATGAATTTTAAAGCTTCGGCAAAATATATTAAACGATCACCGTATAAATTACGTCCAATCGTTGATGTAATTCGTGGAAAAAATGCAGCTTATGCTTTAGGATGGCTTAAAGTGTATGGTATGGAAAAATCTTTACCAATTAAAAAGTTGCTTGATTCTGCAATTGCAAATGCAAAATGTCAACAAGATGACATTACGCCTCAAGAATTAGTAATTGATGAAATTCGCGTTGATCAAGGTCCTGCTTACAAGTACTTTAAGCCTTCGGCTATGGGACGTTCTGCAGTGCTCAGAAAGCGATTAAGTCATATGACGATTATATTGAAACGTTCAGAAGTTCAAAATAAAAACAGATAGGAAATTTTGTGGGTCAAAAGGTTAATCCGATAGGATTTCGCGTCGGGGTTTACAGAGATTGGGATGCTCAATGGTTCCCAAGAAATACTGCAAAAGGTTCGTATGGCAAAGAGCTTCAAGATGATTTGGTAATTCGAAAATATCTTGAAAGCAATCTTGTTAAAGCAGAAGTTGCTCGTATTGAAATCAAAAAAACTGGTGGAATGGTTAAAATCATTATTCATTCTGCGCGTCCGGGACTGGTCATTGGCAAAAAAGGCCAAGAAGTTGATGTTTTAAGAAAAGTTTTAGCAGAAAAGCTACACGTTAGTGGCGTTGATATTTCTGTTGAAGAAATTAAAACTCCGGAATTAGATGCTGTGTTGGTTGCAAAAAGTATTGCAGCTCAACTTGAGCAGCGTGCAAATTTTAAAAAGCTTATGAAAAAAGCAACGATTTCAGCGATGAGAGCTGGAGCTCGTGGTATTAAAATTTGTTGCAAAGGACGTTTGAATGGAGCTGAGATTGCTCGTGCTGAGTGGTCTCGAGTTGGTTCTGTACCATTGCATACATTGCGTGCAAATATTAGCTATGGCTATATTCGAGCGCAAACAGTGATGGGTGTTATTGGTGTCAAAGTTTGGATTTGCGTTGGCGAATATCAAACAAAATAAAGCAGAAAGATTAAAGCCATGTTAATGCCAAAAAAAGTAAAATTTAGAAAATCACATCGTGGCCGCATGACAGGAATGTCAAAAGGTGCTCGCACTGTAGATTTTGGTCAATTTGGACTTGAAGCGATGGAGCCAGCTTGGATTACTTCGCAGCAAATTGAAGCCTTGCGTGTATCTGTTGCTCGTAAAATTAAAAAAGGTGGAAAGTTCTTTTTAAGAATGTTTCCTGACAAGCCTGTTAGTAAAAAGCCTTTAGAAACTCGTATGGGTAAAGGTAAAGGAAATCCTGAATTTTGGGTTGCAGTTGTAAAACGTGGTCGAGTTATTTGTGAACTTGGCGATGTTGATGAAGCGTTAGCAAAAGAAATTTTCAGACAAGCTTCATTTAAGCTTCCAATTAAAACAAAATTTGTTAGAAAGGAAGTTGCATAATGCAAAAACAGGAAAAAAAAGAATTTATGAAAATGGATGCGGCACAGTTGAAAATTCGTGCAGAAGAAATCAGAAAAGAATTATTTTTGTTGAGAATGAAAAAATTCTCATCACCTGAAAAAAACACATCTTTGCCAAAAATATTGCGTAAAAAGCTTGCTCAGGCATTGACCGTTTTAAATCAAAAGGGTTCATAAATGTCTATTGAAAATAAAAAACTTTTGATTGGTTTAGTAGTTTCTGACAAAATGGATAAAACAATTGTTGTTTCATATGAACGAGCATATCGTCATAAAAAATTTCAAAAAATTGTTAAAAGCGTGAAAAAATATAAAGTTCACGATCCTAAGGAAATTGCAAACGTTGGAGATCGCGTAGAGTTTTACGAAGGTGCTCCACAATCAAAAACAAAATATATGTATTTACACCGTGTTATTTAGGTAAGGAATAGGTATGGTACAAAAAGAATCCTTTCTGAAAGTTGCTGATAACTCTGGTGCAAAATTATTAAAAATTTTTCACTTGGTTGGAAGCACTCGTAAACGTTACGCATACATTGGCGATATGGTTCGATGTGCTGTAAAAGTTGCTATTCCTCAGGGAATGGTAAAAAAGGGCGATATTGTTGATGTAATGATTGTACGCACAAAAAAAGAATTGCGTCGTGCTGATGGTACGTATATTCGGTTTAGTGAAAATGCTGGTGTTATCATTAAAGATGATAAAATGCTGGGCACTCGTATTTTTGGACCAATTGCTCGTGAAATTAGAGCAACAGGTCAAACTAAAATTATTTCTTCAGCGCCAGAAGTTTTATAAGGGGTGTTATGAAAATTAGGTTGAAAAAAAATGATAAAGTTCAAGTAATCACTGGCCATGACAATGGCAAAATTGGTGAAATTCTAGAACTTTGTCGAAAGTCTGGTAGAATTAAAGTTAAAGGCGTAAATGTTGTAACCAAGCATCTTAAAGCTCGTAAACAGGGCGATGTTGCAGGGATACAAAAGCGCGAAGCTTTTATTCATATGTCTAATGTTATGCCCGTTGATGCATTAACAGGAAAACCAGTCAGAGTAAATAAAATTAAACGGATTTAACAGAGTGTCTTTAAGGCTACCAAAAGGAATTTAAAACGTGAAAACTCAGGAAAAAGCGCGATTAGAAATCTTATACAGTGAAAAAATTCGTCCTGCGTTATTGAAAGAATTACAATTAAATAACGTCATGGAAGTTCCAAAGATTTCAAAAATTGTGCTGAACATAGGTGTCAAAGAAGCTGTGGGTGATAGTAAAATTTTGCAAGTTGTGCAAAAAATTTTATCACAAATTGCTGGTCAAAATGCAGTTGTTACTCTTGCAAAAAAATCTATCGCGGGTTTTAAAATTCGTCAGGGTATGCCACTGGGAACAAAAGTTACATTGCGTCGTCGCAATATGTATGAATTTTTAGATCGTTTGATCAATTTATCATTACCAATGGTTCGAGATTTTAGAGGTGTTCCTGTAAATTTTGATAAAAATGGAAACTACAATCTTGGAATTAAAGAATGGGTCGTGTTCCCAGAAGTTGATTATGATATGTCAAATAAAATTTTTGGCTTAAATATTTCGATTGAAATGAAAACAAAAAATAAAAAACATTCTCATGCTTTACTTAAAAGTTTTGGTATGCCTTTTATTCAGGATGTAAAATAGGTACGCTATGGCAAAAACGTCAGTTATAGAACGAAATAAAAAACGAGAACGTCTCGTTAAAAAATTTCAAGAAAAAAGAAGTGAATTAAAAAAACGTGTTAGCAATATTAAACTTTCATTAAAAGAACGTATGGCTGCACAGGCTGAACTTACAAAATTACCAAGAAATTCAAGCGCAACTCGCATTAAAAAACGTTGTTCGCAAACAGGTCGTGCTCGTGGATATATGGGCTTTTTTGGTGTTTCTCGTATTGTGCTTCGTGAACTTGCTTCAAACGGGTTGTTACCGGGTGTTAAGAAAGCAAGTTGGTAAATTTAGATTACTAGGATAAGGGATTACTGTGTCAAAAGATGTAATTGCAGATTTTTTAACGGTTATTAGAAATGGCGTTTCTCGATCAAAATCATCAGTCGCGATTGGCTATTCAAAATTACGTTATGAAATTGCTCAAATTTTGAAACAAGAAGGTTTTGTTTCAGATGTTGTGCTTGAAGAAAAAGAGAGTGGGTCAATCATCAAAGTTGTTTTGAAGTATGTTGAAGGCGAATCTGCAATTCATGAAATTGTGCGCGTCAGCAAACCAAGTCGTCGTGTTTATACGTCAATTGAGCGTATAAAACCGGTTATTGGTGGTTTGGGTGTCAATATTTTAACAACCAGCAAAGGTGTGATGACTGATAAAGCTGCTCGTCAAAATCGTGTTGGTGGTGAATTAATTTGTACAATTTGGTAATTAAAGGAAACTGTGTATGTCTAAAATTGGACGCAAGCCTATTAGCACTCAAGGTCTCACGGTGACCGTTGATGGTCAAATTGTTTCATACAAAGGACCTAAAAAATCAGGAACATATGTACTTCCTGAAAGTTTGATTGCAACATTGGAAAATGATTCTATTAAACTTGGTCTTTCTAATTCTGAAAATAAGAAAAATAATAATATTTGGGGTCTTCATCGAGCTTTACTTAATAATGAATTATTAGGTGCTATTCAAGATTTTACCAAAGATGTTGTTATTGTTGGTTTAGGGTACAAGGGTGAATTAAAGGGTGATATGATTGTATTTTCTTTAGGATTCAGTCATAAAATTGATTTTAAATTACCAAAAGATGTTTCTGTGGTTATTGATAAAACTGGTCAAAATATTACCATTCGTTCAAGCAATAAATTTTTAGTTGGTGATGTTGCTCAACGTATTTGTGCTTTACGTCGTCCTGAACCTTATAAAGGTACCGGTGTTCGTCTGAAAGATGAAGTAATACATAGAAAAACAGGTAAAAGTTAATTAAGGGAATTTCGGTGAATAATAAAAAAATAGTTCAACGTCGTCAGCGTAGAGCATTACGTGTACGTAAATCATTAGCAGGCATTTCATTAAGGCCAAGAGTTTCTGTTTTTCGTAGCTTGCAACATATTTATGCACAATTAATTGATGATTCAGCAAGTAAAACAATTGTTGCTTCTTCATCAAAAACGTTGGATTTGGGTTCAAATAAAGAAAAATTAAATAAAACTGCAGTTGCTAAAGCTGTTGGTTTAGATCTTGCAAAAAAAGCACTTGCAGCAAATGTTGCAATGGTAAGCTTTGATCGAGGATGTTATTTATATCACGGACGCATCAAGGCTCTTGCAGAAGGGTTGCGAGAAGGCGGATTAAAAGTATAACTTTGAATTGGTATTGATATTATGAGCAAAAAACAGGTTCAAGAAGAATCAAATTCAGTTGATAAAGCAGTAAGCGTTCGCCGAGTTACTAAAGTAACAAAAGGTGGAAAGCGTTTTGCATTTTCAGCCTTTGTCGTTTCTGGTGATCAAAAAGGAAACGTTGGCATTGCAATTGGTAAGGGTAAAGATGTTGCGGTTGCGATTGGTAAAGCAACCATGCGTGCACAAAAGCAACGCATTTCTATTCCACTACGTAACACAACCATTCCTTATGATGTGCAAGGTACTCATGGAGCATGCAAAGTTGTATTGCGATCAGCTTCAAAAGGTACAGGAATTATTGCAGGGGCTGCAGTTCGCGCTGTTATGGAATCTTTAGGAATTAAAGATATTTTGACAAAAGCTATTGGATCATCAAACAATATTAATGTTGTAAAGGCAACATTAAACGCTTTGGCAAAATTGCGTTCAGCGAAACATATTGCAAAATTAAGAGGCAAAACAGTTTTGGAAATAACACGAGGCAAAGATGTTGCAGCTAAATAATTTAACAAAATTATCAAAAAAACGAAAAAGAGTAGGTCGCGGCGGTAGTCGCGGAGGTACTTCTGGTAAAGGTCACAAAGGACAAAAAGCTCGAACAAGCGGAACAGTGTCAGCTCGTTTTGAAGGTGGACAAATGCCAATGTCTCGCCGAATTCCAAAGCGTGGATTTACCAATTATTTATTTAAAAAAGAATTTGAATTGATCACTCTTGAACAATTGCAAGAACATTTTACTGATGGTCAAACTGTAACAAAAAAAATGTTGTTGCAGGTTATTGGTTGTGGTAAAAAATCTGTTTTAATAAAAATCTTAGCGGATGGTTCTTTAGAAAAAAAATTAACGATTGAAGCAGATGGTTGTAGTGAATCTGCAAAAGCAGCAATTGAGCGTGTAGGCGGAGCAGTTAAACTCGTTTAGGAGTAGTAAAACGTGGTTTTATTAAAAAGTTTTCGAAATATTTTTTTGATTTCTGAACTTCGTAAAAAAATAGGGTTTACGTTAGGTGTTATTATTATCAATCGTTTGGGAACCTATATTCCTGTGATTGGTGTTGATATCTTAAGACTGAGTGAATTCATGCAACAAAAAACAGGTGTTGGTGGTTTACTTAGTTACTTTGACATGTTTTCGGGTGGTGCATTAAATCGTTGCACTGTTTTTGCTTTAGGTATTGGACCTTACATTACCGCATCAATTATGATGCAAATTTTAGGAATGACGTTGCCGTCACTTGAGCAATTGCTTAAAGAAGGCGAATTCGGTCGTAAAATTTTAAATCAATACACACGTTATTTAGCTCTTGGATTAAGTGTTGCGTATAGTTTTTCGTTGGCTATGCTTTTGGAACAGCAAGGATTAATTCTTGTTCCTGGTTGGTCATTTCGAATGCTGTTTGTTATGACATTGACGGCAGGTTCTATGATGGTGATGTGGCTTGGTGATCAAATTTCATTGTATGGAATTGGTAATGGCAGCTCCGTTATTATTTTTGCAGGAATTGTTTCTGGTTTTCCAACAATGATTTTAAAATTGGTGCATTTGGTGCAAGAAGGAAGCTTAAATATATTGCTTGCATTATTAGTTTTGGCAGTGTTCTTGTTTATTACAGCATCAATTGTTTTTCTTGAAAAAGGTGAAAGAAAAATTCCTGTTCAATACGCACGTCGTATTGTTGGAAATAAAATCTTTAGTGGACAAACAAGCTATATTCCGTTCAAAATTAATAGTGCTGGAATTATGCCAGTAATTTTTGCACAAACGGTTATAAAATTTCCGTTATTTCTTGCTTCACTGTTATCAACATATTTTCCTGTTGTTAATACTGTGGTGCAGGCGTTTTATAATGGACCATTATATTTTGTAACAGATTTTTTGTTGATTATTATGTTTTCATTTTTTTACACTGCTTTGGCTATCAATCCTGTGGAATTGGCTGAAAATATTCGTAAAAATGGTGGATTTGTTCCTGGTATGCGTCCTGGAAAACAAACAGCTCAATATTTTGATTATTTGTTAACGCGTATTGGACTTGTTGGTGCTTTTTATTTAGGATTTTTAGCATTATTTCCAGCAATTGTTGGAATTGTGTTTCAAGTGCCAATTGAATTTTCAGGAACATCAATGTTAATTGCTGTTGGTGTTGCGCTTGAACTTGCAAGTCAAATTGAATCATATTTGATTGAACGTCGATATGAAGGATTTTTAGTTGGCGGAAGAATGAAGCGTGGGAGTGCTCGTTGAAAAACAAAATCTTTTTGTTTTTTGGACCTCCTGGTTCAGGTAAAGGAACATTATCTGAAATTTGCATTGAGCAATTTGGTTGGTTATTGTTATCGACAGGAAATTTATGTCGACAGCATATTGCACAACAAACTGAAATTGGAAAACAAATTCAGCAGATAACAGCGCAAGGCAACTTGGTTCCTGATGAAATTATTGCACAGATGGTCATTGAATGGATTGCGAATCAAACAATAAAGCCGACAGGAATTATTTTTGATGGTTATCCTCGAACGTTGCAGCAAGCTGAGATGCTGTATCGTTTTTGGAAAGAAAAATTATCAGATTTTGAAATTATTTTAGTAAAAATAAATATTGATGCGCAATTGCTCACAGATAGAATTTTGAATAGAATTGTTTGTAGCAATAAAAATTGTGGACGAGTGTATTCATTGGTTCCATCGTCATCAAGCAAACCTGAAAATGATATGATTTGTGATGTGTGTAAATCGGCATTAATTCGTCGATCTGATGATACGCATGAATCTTTAAAATTACGATTGAAAATTTATTATCAGCATGAGCAAGAAATTTTAAATTTTTTGATCGGAAAAGGTTTGAAAATTTACGAAATTGAAGGAAATCAAAGTGTGCAAAATGTATTGCAAGATTTTAAAACAATAGTGCTTCAAAATTATGTTTATTAAA
>DALYET010000002.1:0-27126 GCA_031972395.1 Candidatus Chromulinivoraceae bacterium | reverse complement strand
AAATAAGCAAGCTTTAGATACTATGAGAGTTGCAGGCAAATTGCTTGCAGAAATCTTTGAAAACGTTAGTTCGGTCATTCAACCGGGACGATCAACAGCTTCAATTGACGCGTGGATTGAAGAACAATTAGTACAAAGAAATTTAATTTCGCAGTCGAAAGGCTATAAAGGTTATCGACATGTAAGTTGTATTTCGGTGAACAATGTTGTTGTGCATGGAGTGCCAAGTGAAAATATAATTTTGAAACTTGGTGATTACGTTAAAGTTGATGTGTGTGCGGCATGGAATTCTTATTGTGCTGATATGGCGCGAGGATTTATCGTCGGATCAGTCTCTGATGAAAAAGTTCAACATTTAATGATGGTTGCGGCTCAAGCACTTGATAAAGGAATTGCTCAAGCTGTGGTTGGTAATCGATTATTTGATATTTCTGCTGCAATTCAACAACATGTTGAACAGTTTGGATATGGAATTGTTAGAGATTTTGCAGGACATGGTATTGGTAAACGAATGCATGAAAATCCTGATGTGCCAAATTTTGGAACTGCAGGAACAGGAATGCGACTTGTTGAAGGAATGACGTTTGCCATTGAACCTATGATTACGCAAGGGTCATATGAAGTGTTTGTTGATAAAGATGGATGGACGGTAAAAACAAAAGATGGATCACTTGCAGCGCATGTAGAAAATACAATTGCAATAACGCAGCATGGTCCTGAAATTTTAACGCGTCCTTAAAATAAGCAGTTGAAAACTATAAGGTTGATATGAAACAAAAAGATGATGTTGTCCGAATTGACGGAATAGTAAAAGAAACTTTGCCAAACGCAATGTTTCGAGTGGAAGTTGAAGGGGGACATATTGTTTTGGGGCATGTATCTGGTAAAATGCGTATGAATTTTATTAGAATATTGCCTGGAGATAAGGTTGTTTTGGAGCTTTCTCCTTACGATTTAACTCGTGGAAGAATAGTCCGTAGAAATTAGTGGTTAAATTACAATATTTTTTTTCAAAGAAAGCTGTTATAATGAAAGTAAGAACTTCTGTTAAAGTGATGTGTAGTGATTGTCAAATTATTAAACGTGCAGGAATTGTACGAGTAATTTGCAAAAAAAGCCCGAAGCATAAACAACGTCAAGGATAAAGGTCGTATATGGCTAGAATTTCTGGGGTTAATTTACCTCCTCGCAAAAGAATCGAATATGGACTTACCTATGTGTATGGGATAGGACTTAATTCTGCTCAAAAAATTTTAAATGAGTTGAATATTGATTTTAATACGCGAGTTAAAGATCTTTCAGATCAAGAAGTATTTGCAATTCAAAAAAAAGTGACTGATGAGTATACAACTGAAGGTGATTTGCGTAAAGAAGTTTTGATGAATATCAAACGTTTACAAGAAATTGGTTGTTATCGTGGATTACGCCATAAAAAAGGCCTTCCATCTCGCGGACAACGCACAAAAACAAATGCTCGTACTCGTAAGGGTCCACGTAAAGCAGGATCTGCAGTTGCAATGAAGAAAAAAGTAGCGAAATAAGATCTGATATTTAGGTAAAAGAATTATGACAGTTCCACAAAAGAAAATTAAAAAATCAAAACGACAATTGAGCGCTGCGGTTGCTCATGTTAAATCTTCGTTTAACAACACGATGGTAACGATTACAACTCCTGAAGGTGACGTTGTTTTGTCGAGTAGTGCTGGAAAATTAGGATATAAAGGTTCTCGAAAAGGAACTCCTTTTGCAGCATCTCAAGTTGCAAACACACTTTCAAAAGATATGCATACTATGGGTATTAAAACTATTGAAATTAATTTGCAAGGACCTGGCGCAGGACGTGATTCAGTAGTTCGAGCATTTCAAGGATCAGGTTTGCATATTTCAGTGTTGCGAGATGTAACACCATTGCCTCACAATGGTCCTCGTGCTCCTAAAAAGCGTCGTGTATAAAAGATTAACATTTCAGAATTGGTTATAAAAAAAAATTATGGCAAATAAACCAAATACAAAAGCAAAATCAAAAGAACAATTGGCAGCAGGAAGTGGACAAGCAGAACCTGCAGCTAAAAAAGGTAGCTTTAAACGTACATCAGAGTACGGACGTCAACTATTGGAAAAACAAAAATTAAAAGAAATGTACGGAATGCGTGAAAAACAGTTCCGACGTTTTTATCAGGAAGCTTGTCGTATGCAAGGTGTTCCTGGCGAAAATTTGTTATCGCTTTTAGAGCGTCGTTTAGATAGCGTTATTTATCGCTTAAAATTAGCAGTAACATGTGCTCAAGCTCGTCAAATGATTGTTCATGGCCATGTTATGGTCAATGGTCATCGCGTGACAAGCCCGTCATATTTAGCAAATTCTGGTGATGTAGTTAGCTTGCATCAAGCAGCATTAAGCAATGCAGAATTTTTAGCACAAGTTGTTGATAAACGTTTAAACATTGCAATCAAAGTTCCTGAGTGGTTGGAGCTTTCCAAGCAAAACAGAACTGGTAAAGTATTGCGTTATCCGGTTCGTACCGATATCCAATTCCCAGTAGAAGAACATTTGATTGTTGCTTTATACTCAAAATAAAAGAGAGTGAACAGTTGCATGAACATGAGTGTGGTGTATTTTTCAGTTTTGATTAGGGAATAACTATGTCGAAATCATTATATAAACCGCTTACAATTCCAACATTGGGGTGGGATAAAAAATCAATGAGTACAACCTTTGGTCGGTTGACAGCGCAACCTTTAGAGCCAGGTTTTGGTATTACATTGGGAAATGCACTGCGACGTGCGTTGTTGGGTGCAATTGAAGGTTCTGCGGTTACTTCAGTTATCATCAAAGGCGTAAACAATGAATTTTCAACAATTCCTGGAGTTGTTGAAGATATTATGCAAATTCTTTTGAATATTAAGCAAATCGTTATTAAAAACAAAGAAAACTTACCAGGAACATTAAAACTTTCAGTCTCTGGTGATCAAAAATCTGTTATTACTGTTGCAGACCTTGTGGGTGATGCTCATTTGGAAATGGTTAATAAAGATCAAATTATTGCAACGTTAGCACAAGATGGAAAGCTTGATATTGAATTTTTTGTTGAATCTGGTCGTGGTTATCAAGTTGCGCAATGGCCTGTTGGTACAGCGCTTAATGATGATGGACGGATTTATTTGGATGCAATGTTTTCACCAGTGCGCTCTGTTGCAATGAATGTTGAAAAAACACGAGTTGGTAAAGATATTGATTATGATAAAATTGTACTTGATATCACAACCAATGGTGCAGAAACTCCAGTTGATGTTTTAAATTATGCTGTTTCAGTACTTCGAACACAACTTGAAAATTTTTTGATTGATAAAGAAATTCCATTTAACGAACTTTCATCAAGTGATGATGAAAATGTCGTTATGCAAAGTGAAGACATTGATGATAGTGGCATTCAAGATTTGCCGGTTGAAGCTTTGTTTAAATCGATTGATGAATTAGAACTTTCAGCTCGTGCTCATAATTGTTTGGCAAATGCTAACATTAATCGAGTTATTGATTTAATTAACTTGTCAGAAGATGATAGCTTACGTATTAAAAATTTTGGTCGTAAATCATTAGATGAAGTTAAAGAAGTTTTAAAATCAATGGGCTTGCGCTTTGGTATGAACGTTAAAGAAGAAGCTGCAGCAAAAATTTTAAAAAGAAAAACAGGCAAATAAAATGACGCAAGTCGTCCTGAATTGTTTCAATATTTGCTTCAAGCATAGTACGAAACGACATTCAGGATTCAATTCTTAAGGAAATTGTCCCATGAGACATTTAAATGCTCGTAAAAAATTAAACATGAAATCATCGCATCGTAAGGCATATTTGCGTAATCAAGTTATTAATTTGATTAATTATGGCCACATTACGATTTCACTTGCTGGAGCAAAAGAAGTTCGTCGTTTTGCTGAAAAAATGGTGACTTTGGCTGCAAAAGGTACTGTTGATTTTAATACTCGCCGTCGTGCAAAACAGCTTTTACCATATTCAGATGTTGCAATTGATAAATTATTCAATGAAATTGCTCCTGCGTACGTTACACGTCCTGGTGGCTATACTCGTATTTTACGTCTTGGCCGTCGTGCAAGTGATACTGCATCAATGGCGCGTTTACAGTGGGTTTCATAACCTCTAAAAATCTTTGATTGTATGACCAAAAATAGTCAAAATTCGTCTGAAAACCAGGATTTTCAAGAAGTTGAAAATTCGTTAAAATCCTGTAAGTCTGACGATTCTTTACCTTTCGATTTAACGTTGGTTATACCTCAAATTCAGCAGGTTCTGGCTGATTTACAGCCGTATGTTGCATCGCATGGCGGAAGCATTGAATTTGTTGAAGTAAGAGATTTTGTTGTTTTTATTCGATTATCTGGGGCATGTCAATCATGTCCCCTTTCTTTTTATACGCTGACGTATGGCATTGAACGCCATATCAAAGCAAAAATCCCTTCAATTCTTCGTGTTGAAGCTTTAGAGCTATAACTTTCAATTCATTGATTGAATCGTACATTGTTTCTTTTTTGTAATCCATGTTTATTAAAACCCCCCCACCCTTTTGTGCCCTTTTATGGCCTATGTTATAAATATTATAAGTCTTAAAATAAAAACTCTTAAAAAAGTCGATTTTAAGCAATCAAAAATGGGTAGTCATGCAAGCATGACATAGTGTCTTATTTTAATAAAACCTAATGGAGGTTCTTATGAAAAAGTTATTTTTATCATTGTCAATTTTGACAATCGCGTTTTCAGCTCAAGCAGAATTTATGCCTAAAAACTATTTTAATAATTCAGGTCGTATGATAAAAGCAGATATGCCTAATTTGCAAAAAGGTTTGGTTGCTGTAGCTCCTGCTTTGGTAAAATCTGAAGCGTTGTATAGAAAATCGGTTTCATCAGCTGCTCGCTTAGCTTCAAATGCTAAAGTTGCTGTTGTTGCAGCTCCTGCTGCAGTTGTTGCTGGTGGTTTGTATGCTTTAGATCGTGCACAAGCTAATAAAGCTATTGAACAAGCTGAATTGAACAGACAATCTGAAAAATTAGCAAAAGCTAAAATGATTGGTGCTCAAATGGCAGAAGAAAAAGCAAACATTCAAGCTGGTGTTGCATTACAATCAAAAGGTTTCAGAGGCGTTAAAAATGCGTTGATGAATGTTGGTTCATCAGTTAAAACGCAAGTTTTAGCTCATCCGCGTATTGCGACAGGTGCTGGTCTTGCAACGATTGCAGGTCTTTCATACGTAGCGTACAAAAACTTTGGTAAAGCAACTGCTAAAAAAGTTGTTGAAACAAAAAAACCTGAAGTAAAAGCTGTTAAAGCTGCTGCTCCAGTTGTTTCTAAACGTAAAAAAGCTCATAAAGGTTTACCGGGTGGATACGCTCGCCGTAAGTAATCTGAGCTTATAAATTTGAGATTGTAAAATTTCAAGTTTATCTGAACTGAATTAAAAATCAGCCTATTGATACGCAAGTATTAATGGGCTGATTTGAGTAAAAAATAGATTTAAAATGAAGGTTATTGTTATGAAAAATAAATTAATACCATTGATCATTGTATTTGCTTCAATGCCAAACATAGTTACAGCTTTTCGCCTTTTTAATAACTTTGATTATTTAACAAGACGATGGAGCGTAAGTACTTTTAATGCACCACAAAATAGTGCAAAAATTCAAGAAGTAGTTTCGTCTGCTTCTATGGTTGATGCTCTTGAAGCTTCAAAAAATATTGCAACAGAAAATAAACAATTGAGCGATTTATCAAAAGATGCAGCTCATTTTTTACAGGCTCAAGATCGTTTTGCTCAGCAAATAAGTGAAAGCAAT
This sequence comes from Candidatus Chromulinivoraceae bacterium, assembly GCA_031972395.1. GTDB lineage: Bacteria > Babelota > Babeliae > Babelales > Chromulinivoraceae > JACPFN01. The sequence continues at coordinate 21,281 of DALYET010000002.1, read as the reverse complement.
AGACTGAAAGCGTATAAAGCTTCAGTTGCTTCATTTGAAAATGAAGGTGGTGCTGTTAGTGGTCGTAAAATTCTTAACGTTCCGATAGCTCATGCTGAAATAAAAGCTCAAAGTTTGCATAAAAATTTAGTTGGATCAGCTGCTCGTTTAGCTTCAAATGCTAAAGTTGCTGTTGTTGCAGCTCCTGCGGCAGTTGTTGCTGGTAGTTTGTATGCTTTCGATTATGGACAATCATTAAAAGGTACAGAAACGCAATTAGTTGTAGAAAAACAATCTTTGATTGAACAACATATTCAAAATTCAATTGTTCAAGACATTAAAAATAAAAACAATATTGTTTCAACAAATGCAACAGTATTATCTAAAGCTGCTCATGTTAAAAATGCTTTGTTGAATGTTGGTTCATCAGTTAAAACGCAAGTTTTAGCTCATCCGCGTATTGCGACAGGTGCTGGTCTTGCAACGATTGCAGGTCTTTCATACGTAGCGTACAAAAACTTTGGTAAAGCAACTGCTAACAAAGATGTTAAAACAAAAAAACCTGAAGTAAAAGCTGTTAAAGCTGCTCAAGTTGTTTCTCAACCTAAAAAAGCTCATAAAGGTTTACCGGGTGGATACGCTCGCCGTGGATACGCTCGCCGTAGGTAATCTGAGCTTATAAATTTGAGATTGTAAAATTTTAAGTTTATTTGAATTGAATTAAAAATCAGCCGATTGATACGCAAGTATTGATGGGCTGATTGAAATAAAAAAATAAAACTTGGAGGTTTTATGAAAAAGAAATTAATACTGATTCTTGCATTGCTTGGTATGCAAAATACTATGCAAGCATTATCACTGCAAGAATTAAAATTTTATGCTTCAATTGCGTCATACGTGTTGATACAAAAATTAAAATCATATAATCCTTTTGGAAAAGTTGCAGCAACAACAGAAGAAGATGATTTTTCATTTGATGATATCACTCCAGCGCCTAAAACAAAATACAGTTTTAAAAAATATAACCGAAAATATAACGCTTTGGGACAAAAAAAATCTTACAAAAATAAGAAAAAAATAAAACATTTTTAATGTTTTTTTGAAAAATGGTAATTTGGTTGTTAAAACTATTACCATTTTTTGCTTTTCAGAATTGTTTTTTTGCATTTTTTTTAAACAAAGTTATGCTTAATAATATTTTATAACAATCTTTTATTCCAAATTTTTTTAGGGGTATTTCATGAATAAAAATCATGTATTTTCAATATTGCTTTTAAGCTTGAGTTCTTTTAGCTTGTTAGCTGATCAAGATGATTTATTGATCCAAGCTGGTGAACTTGCATCAAATGCTGCACAATCATTTACAAACAATTTTTTTACAAACAATTTTTTAAAAATTTTGAAAAATGGAAAAACTCCTGATGTGATTGATCCGATGGGGCAATATCCTATGGAATCAGAAGTTGTTTTAGGTTTAACATCGCAAGCAGTTCAATTCAAAAACACAGTAACTTTACAAACACAAAAAGCTATGTCAAAAATTCAAAATGGCGTTATAGCAGGTTGTCAGAGCATGGTTCAGGAATTAAATCATATTGCAGATCTTGAAGCTTCAAATACTTTAGAATCTTCTATTCAAAATCAAGCATGGTATGAAAAAGCATGGAATGCAGAAATTGCTGGGTACAAAGGTGCAGGAAAATATGTCATTGTGACAACTGCTGTTGCTACAGCATTGTTGACAGCATATTATTTAGGCTTCTTTGATAAAACAAGCGTTACGTTAGAGCAACGGGTTGATGATTTGATTTTTCAAGCACAAGCAGATCCAAACATTGTGATTGTTGAATTGCCAAAAATTCTTGCATTATGCAAAAATGAAAAAATGAAAACATATGTTCAAGAGTATGTTTTGAAAAATGTTGTTATAACTCCAGAAATTCAAGAAGCTTTTGTTTGTTAAAAACAATTTAAAAAATTTACTATAATTTAAAAAATCCTGCATTGTTATGATGCAGGATTTTTTTATCCTTGATGAATAACGGAAACAATGCTGCCGGATCGTTTTTTCTCAATCACAAATTGAACAGGAAATTGTTCTTTCATTTCAGGCAAATGTGAAACAATGACAATTTTTGCAAAATCATCTTGAATTTTGTAAATATTATCCATAATTAGTTGCAAACCTTCTTCATCTTGAGAGCCAAATCCTTCATCAATAAAAATAGTTTGCAATGTTGTGCCAGCACGACGTGCTAAAAGTTTTGAAATGCCAATACGCAATGCAAAATCAATCCGAAAAGCTTCTCCACCTGAAAACATTTCATAGTCGCGCAGTCCGAACGAATCTGAAATTTTGATATCCAGGGTTTCTTTGCTGCCGCCTTTTTTTAAATCACGTAAAGATTCAATAAAAATTTGCGTTTGATTGTTGGTTAAACGAGACAAAATTTGATTGGTTTCGTGTTCAATTTCAGGAATTGCTTGTTCAATTAATAGTGCTTGAATCCCATCTTTTCCTAAAGCTTTTGCAATTTCTTGATAATCTTGCATTTCTTGATGCAAGGATTTGATTGCTTTGGTTATCTTTTCTTGTTCTTTTTCAAGCTCGCGTTGTTTGTTTTGTTGATGTTGCAGTGTTCCTTTTTGCACTAAAAGTTGGCGATGCGTTTGTTCAAGGTTATCAAGATTTTTTTCAAGTAATTGTTGTTGCTCTATCTGTTCTTGGTGTTGTTGTGCAAGATTTGAAAATAATGCTAATTTTTTTTGAATTTCTTGTTGTTGTTCTTCTAGGCTGTGCATATTTTTTTGAAATTGAACAAGTTGCATTTGCATCATTTCTTTGTTTGCGTCATCAAAATTTGCTTGATGCGTAATCAGTACTTTTTGAAGTTCTTGTAATGTTTCTTCAATTTTTTGATGTTCTTGTGGTTGATAATTAATTGCTTTTGCTTCTTGTTCAATGGCTTGTAGTTTTTTTTGTAGTTCTTGTATTTGATTGTTTTGGCAATTTTGTTCAAAGTTTTTTGTTAAAAATTCTTCATCTTTTTTTAATGTTTGCATGCTTTTTTGAGCTGCGATAATTTCTTCCTGCTGAGCGTTTATTTTTTTTTCTTGATCTTTGATCTGTAGAATTAAAGTTGCTTGTTGTTTGCCTTGTTCTTCAAATTTTGCAGAAACTGAAATAAATTCATTGGTTGAAATTTTTAATGCTTCAAGTTCTGCATGCTGCAAGGTTAAAGATGCTTTCAGTTCTTGCATGTGCTGTGTGATTTTTGTCAGTTCTGACTCTGCTTGCATCTGCTTTAATTTTAAATTTTGAATAATTTTATGCTCTTGTTCGATTGAGATTGATTGTTCGCATTGCAAACACATTTTTTCAGATGATTTTTGTTGTTCTTCTTCTTGTTTTACCATCATGGTGATTTGTTGGGTCAGGTGTAATCGTTGTGCTGATAAGTTTTGATAGAGGCTTTTGTTTTTATCAAATAGGGTTTGAAGCTGTGTATATGTTTTTTCAACATTGTGAAGTTTTTGTAATTGCGTTTGTAAAAGTGCAAGTTGTTTTTCAAATCTGACAGATTGTTGAACGAGCTCTTGATGTAAAGTTTGTTCTTGCTGGCACTGTTTTTGCCCAAAATGAATTATTTCTTGTGTGGTTGCAATCTGCAGTTGTAACTTTTGTTGACTGTGTTGAAAATTTTGTTGCAGCGCAGCGGTTAATTCTTTTAATGTGTCTTTGGTTGTTAAATATTGTTCTTTTAGCTGTAATTTTTTATTGTGTGCTTGTTGTAAAATGTGAAATTTTTGAATGAGGTCTTGCTCCTCTTGTTTCATTTTTTTTAAATCAATGGTGTGATTTTGTTGTTGTAAGATTGATTGAAGTTTTATTATCTCTTTACGGACTTCTTCAATATTTTTTTCAATGTTTTGATATTGTTGTGTTAAAAAAAAATGTTCATTTTGTTGTTGTTGCAACGCCTGTGTTTTCAATGCTAAATCTTTTTTTACGCTTAAAAAAATTTGATATTGCTCTTCAAGCTGCATAATTTGCTTCGCAATGATTTGTTGTTGCTCGTGAAGCGTTGCAAGGGCCATAAGTTCTTGCTCAATGCGTGCTAAAATGTTGGTTTGTGCTGTCCAGTCAAGTTGTAATTTGCGTGTGTGTAAAAGTGCTATTTTTTTTTGCTGTTCAAATTGATTGAGTTGTAAAATTTGCGCTAAAATTTCTTTGCGCTCTTTGGGTAATTTTTTTGAAAATTCATTTGATTGTCCTTGTCGCAAAAATGTTGAATTGGTAAATGATTCATAAGTAATTCCGATGGTACGTTCAATTTTTTCTTGAGTATCTTTGATGGTTTTGTCGGTAAGTGCTGTTAATTTTCCATCAGAATCTTGAATGCCAAAATCAAGTGTTGCAAAAGGTTTACTGGCTGTGTTTAAAAATTCTCGTCGTACGCGATAGTTTGCACCGTTTACTTCAAATTCTAAAATGACCATCATATGTTTTTGTCCAAGATGCAATAGTCCTGCATCTGGTTTTGCGTTTCCAAAAGATTTGCGTGCTTGCCCCCAAATTGCCCATGTTATTGCATCAAGTAGTGCAGATTTTCCATGACCGTTTTTTCCTGAAAGACAAATAAGATGATAATTTGCAAAATCTATGATTTGTGTTTCTGGTCCATAACTTAAAAAATTTTTAATGTGAAGTTTGTGAGGAATCATAGTTTTTGAATTTTAAATGTGATACGCTAAATCTGATTTTTATAACTCGAGAGAAGTATAATATGTAATGGTGCATTATGCAAAATCATATATTTAAAGTGTCTGGTATTCGTGGAAAAGTCCCTGAAGAACTGAGCATGCAAGATTCTTATGAAATTGCACAAGCTGCAGTTGCATGGTTTGCACGACAATCTCCAAATTTAGTACGTATAGCAGTTGCCTTTGATGGACGGATTTATGGTCATGAAATGTATCAGCAAGTGTCACGAGCAATTGTTGACGCTGGATTGCAGGTATATTTTTTAGGCATTTGTCCAACTCCTGTATTTGTTTTTGGTCTTCATCAGCTTTCTGCTCAAGCAGGAATTATGATTACAGCCTCTGGTAGTTCTGCAGAATTTAATGGATTTAAATTTTTTGTGAACAAAAATTTAGTACAGGGCGAAGATTTAGTAGCAATTTTTAACATTTTACAAACTCGTGAATTTATAAAGTTGCCACAACAAGGAAAAATTATCCCTTGTCCTATTTTAGAACAATATGTTGACAGTTTATGGCAAGAGTTTTCACATTTGTCACAGTATGATTTTTCTGTATTGATTGATTGTGGTCATGGAACTACAGGTCCTGTCATGAAAAAATTAATCCATCGCATGGGTTGGAAACAGGTTACATTGTTACATGATCATGTTGATGGAACTTTTCCGGTTCACAATCCTGACCCAAATGATTTAAAAGCGATACAATTTTTAAAATTAGAGTTAAAAAAATCAAAAAAATTATTTGGCCTTGCCTTTGATGGCGACGGTGATCGTATGCTTGCGATGGATCAATATACAAATATGGTTTTTGGTGATCGTTTGGCAGCATTATTTGTACAAGATGTTTTAAAAAAATATCCTGGCGGCAGTGTTGTGCTTGACGTTCAATCTGAAAAATTAGCAGCATTTATTGAGCATGATCAGGCAAAAAATATTGTTGTGCCGGCATGTTTGAAAGCTTTACATGATGGTATGATCAGACACCGTGCAATTTTTGCAGCACAAATGCATGGACGATTCTTTTTTAAAGATCGACATGCAGGATGTTATTCTGATGCTATTTATTCAATGCTACGATTGTTTGAACTTTTGGTAAAATATCGTACAACGTTTACCAAAATGTTGAAAAACATTGATGATCAAATGGATGTTGCATTATTAAAAATTGATAAATCTCAAATCATCAAAGAACTGTAAAGGGATGAAAAAATGAAATCGTCAGAACGATTGTTAGGATTGCATGTTCGTTTACAAAAAGATTTGATGGAAATTTTAAATGCAGTACAAAAATTATCGTTAACGGCAGTACAAAGTTTTTTAATTAATGAAGATGGAAAATACATTAAACTTTCATCTGATGTGATTCATGAATTTGTTCATTTGAAAAAAAAATTAAACGTTTCCTATTTTGTGCACGCAGCATACTGGTCAAGTTTGGTAAATGTAAAAAGCAAAGAATTTATTACCTTGTGCGAAGAGTCACAATTTGCATCTGATTTGCAAAGTGATGGAATTGTTATTCATGTGGGTGCAACTCGTGCAAAGCTTGATAAAAAAGATCAGGCAAAATATGTAGCAGAATGTGTAAATACTTTAATTTCAAAAATTTCAAAATTGCCATTAATTTTAGAAAATGCGCCACATGCAGGGCGCAATTTTGGTGGAGATTTAACTGATTTTGCATTACTGTATGAACATATTGAGCATAAAGATCGCGTTCAATTTTGTTTGGATACGGCGCACGCGTTTGTGTATGGATACGATTTAAAAAATCAAATGGTGCTCGATGACTTTTTTAAACTTATTGCAGATGTTATTGGGATGCAAAATATTGCATTGCTTCATTTAAATGATACCCCTGAAATTTGTGGGTCTTTTATTGATAAACATGCTGTTCCTGGCGAAGGATTGCTGCATCAAAAGGTGCTTGAACAAATTATGAATCATGAACTTTTTGTGCAGGTGCCTATCATTTTAGAGCTTCCTGGTTCATGTTCTGCAGAAAATGAAAGCAAAATTTTGCACACGATACAACAATGGAATATCTAAGGTAGCCTAAAACAATCTTTTACAATATTTAAAAAATAAATTACTCTAATTATAGTATAAAAATTTTTGCGGGCCTATAGCTCAGGGGTTAGAGCAGTCGGCTCATAACCGAAAGGTCCCAGGTTCGATCCCTGGTAGGCCCACCAGATTTTAATCAGTTTTGTATAATTCTTGAATGTTTTTCACAAGCGCGCAAAACGAAGAGAAAAAAATGAATGAACAAAAATTGAAAAATTTTATTGCTCTTGTTACCTTCGATCAAAATTTAACTGATATCGCACAAAAAATGCAAAAATCAGAGCAAATTATTGAAAAATTACAAAAACAGTTGCAACAACTTGATCAAGATTTAAGCAATCCTTTATCTAAAAAACATGACCTTGAAAAACAGCTGCATGAACAAGAAATTAAAGTTAAAGAACTTCAAGATCAAGAATCTCACTTAATTGCTTCTTCTCAATTGGTTGCTACATCGCAAGAATATGAAGCTGCTAATAAAGAAATTGATCGCGTAAAATTTAACCGCGATCAACAAGAGCAGAAAATGGTTCAAATGATGAATAAAGTTGCAGCCGTAGAAAAAGAATACCAAGCCTTTTATCAAACATATCAAACAGAACAACAAAAAATTATAGCATTGATTGAACAAGAAAAAAATCTTGTTCAAGATTTTAATAAACAAATGCAACAGTTTCAGCTTGATCGTCAAAGTAAAATGATTGAAATTCCTCAAGAATGGCTTAACACCTATGAAACAATGCGCGGTCGAGTTGGTAACCCTGTCGTTCCTGTGTATCAAGATTCTTGTAGTGCTTGTTTTTATTTTATGGCCGCACGTGATATTCAATTACTCAAAAATCAAGGACTGCTTCAGTGTAAAGATTGTTATCGTTTTTTATATCATGATTTTCAATAACAAAAGGTTTTTGTGCTGATGAATTCAAACAAGCAACTTTCTTTTTTTGAACAAAATTCGGATATACAAAATCCTAAGGAATGCTTAGCAACTTCAACAATTATAGGTCGAATGTACATTGATGGCGCATCACGTAATAATCCTGGAAAAGCTGGTGCTGGATTTTTTTTATCTCGTGGCGATACAACATTGTGCGAGCAAGGATTTTTTGTTGGTCATCGAACTAATAATCAAGCAGAATATTTTGCATTATTGCTAGGATTATACTTTGCAAAAGAATACCTTGAGAAACATGAAAAGTTATTAATTTTTTCAGATTCTCAGTTGTTGGTTCGGCAAATGACTGGAGTTTACAAAATTAAAGATCCATTACTAAAAAAAATGAAAGTAGTAGCAGAGCATTTGATGAAAGATCTTAAAATTACTTTTTGTCATGTGAATCGGGAACAAAACGAACGTGCAGATTTTTTAGCAAATCGTGGCATTGATAAAATTGTTTTAATGCCAAAAAAATTTGTTGATGTTTTAAAAGATTATGACATTGAGTAATTGTTCGTAGAAATCATTGTTTTAGGCAGGGATGTATGATACAAATCAGATTGCTAGTGTTATTTTTTATGTTTTTTATTCAATTTGCTCAAGCTTTTGATGTGAAAGTTTTATTGCACAAAAAACAAATTGTAGATTTTGAACTCAATAATCTTGAGCTTTTTAGTAAACATGGCTTTGTTTTATCATCACATCCGAATTTAGCTCTTGGGTATCAATATCCTGGAAAAATTATTTCAATAGCAAGTAAGCATGAAACTATTTTACTGAATGAAAAATCATTTAAAGAAAAATTAGTATATATTTCACCCATGCTTTCTGCAGCTCAGCTTGTGACGCTAAAATCATACATTTCTTGTTGGCTTGAGTCACAGCGTTGTGATTTGGATAAGCAAGCAGATAGTTTGCATAATTTGTTTGATGCCTTTGTTGTCTCAGATCAAATAAATACATTAAAATTTGATCAATTAAATGAATTCGTTTTGCAAGTTTTTCAATTTTTTTTAACAGATTTTGTTCAAGATCATGACGAAGAACTTTGTGTTTCTTTAGAGACATTGAAAATATATGCATCAGAATTTCTATCTGATCGTGTAAAATTTTTATTTTTAGAAAAAGTTGCAGCTTTAAATTTTTCAAAAGAGGATCGTAAAAAATTAATAAAAGATAAAAAATATCGGTATCAAGTTTTTACAAACGTGTTATCTGAAGAAATTCAAAAATTATTGTATGAATTTGTGCCAGCATTGCCTACTAAATTTTTACAACAAATTTTAAAGCAAGATATTTCAGGCATTGAGTTTCAAGGGAATCAATATCTTGGATCATTTTTAATATTTCATGAAAAAAATCAGATTTATTTGATTAATAGTTTGGATATTGATGATTATTTACTTTCAGTGATTCAACATGAAGGTTGGCCAGGTTGGCCATTAGAAATGAATAAAGTTTTGGCAATTGCTTGTCGAACTTATTTGATTTGGCAGGTGCTTCAGGCTCAAAAATTAAATCGGCCGTATCATATTGAAAATGGTATTAAGCATCAAACTTACAAAGGGCATCATGCTCAGGCGGTAAAATTCAAGCAGGCAGTTCAAGAAACAAAAGACATGTTTGTATCTTATAATGATAAGCCGGCATTAACGATGTATGATGCATGTTGTGGCGGCATAGTGCCGGCAAACATTGATGATCCTGATCATAAACGAGTATCGTATCTGGCTCGAGCGTATCCTTGTACTTTTTGTAAAAATTATAAAGCATTTCATTGGCATATTGATTTAACTGCTGAGATGATTATTAAACGATTGCAAAAAGATTTTCCAAAAGTTTCAAAAATTATAGACATAATTATTTTAAAAAAAGATAAAGCTGGATTAGTGAAAAAAATTCAGTTTAATGTTGGCACTCGAAAAATTGTGATAACTGAAAAAAAAATGAAGTCGTTATTTCCAGAACTTAAAAGTTATTGTTTTAACATTACCAGAGTCCATCGACATTATATGATTGAAGGTAAGGGTTTTGGTCATCATCGTGGATTATGTCAATGGGGTGCTTACAAATTAGTACAAGATGATCATTGGAACTTTAATGAGGTCTTGCAATTTTATTATCCAGGAACGAAATTAATGAAGCTTACCTATCAGCGATAAAAATTGAAAATAAAGGAGAGAGTCGTATGCCAAGTTATAAAGTGCATTTAGTTGGTGGATTTGTAACCTATGTTTTAATTTTACATTGTATTTTTTCATCAGAGCCAACCATAGCAACCATTTTGCAAGGGTTGGTTTTTTGTTTGCTTGGCGCATTGTTTCCAGATATTGATGTAAAAAGTAAGGGACAAAAAGTTTTTTATTCTTTGTTGCTGATTTTATTGCTGTATTTACTGTATCATGAAAAATATTGCATGTTTATTGTCATGAGTTTTTTAGCAATTATTCCTATTTTAGTTCGACACCGTGGAATTTTTCATCATCTTTGGTTTTTAATGGCAATGACTTTTGGGATATCGTTTTTTGTAAAATCCTTTTGTGGATTTTATGAACAAGTAATGCTTTCTAATTGTTGGTTTTTCTTTGCAGGAACGGTATCCCATGTACTTTTGGATCGTGTAGTTTCAAAATGCAAATCGTACATGGGATAATATTATCGATTGGTTATTTTTGAAACACCAAGAGCGGTCAACAGATTAAAAGCATATCCTGCAACCATAACAGGAATTGTTCCATGAAGCGGCCAAAATATTGCCGTTAGTCCACCAGCTGTTAATCCAGCTATTGCTCCATAACGATTGAGGTGTTTGCTGTAAAGACTGAGCATGACCAGTGGTCCAAATGTGACACCGAGTCCTGACCAGGCATACAATACTAAATTCATAATTGCTTGAGGATCGGTCATATAATTTATATTTTTTGCAATGAAAAGGGAAAAGCAAGGAACAATAAAAATTGCCAGACGTGTGAATAATAATTGTGTTTGTTCAGAGCTTGATTTGTGAAAAAATGGAAAATATAAATCTTGGGTAATCAAAGAAGCACAAATTAACGATTGAACATTAATTGTTGAAACCGTTGCTGCAAGCACGGAGCATAAAATTAATCCTGCTAAAAATGGCGTAAACATTTGTTTGACCATAACTACAAACACAAGTTCAGGGCTTGCAAGTTCAGGAAATAACATAACTTTACCGGCAAGTCCTACAAGCACAGCGCCGCTGAGTACTAAAAATTGCCAAGTTAAGCCAACCCATTTAGCTTTTGAAATGTGCTCAGGATTATTAATACTCATGAAATTGATTAAAATATGAGGTTGTCCAAAATATCCAGGCCCCCATTTTAAAATTGCCATAAATGTTGCAAACATTCCTCCTGCTGGCCAAAATGATAAATAATTTGAACCAAAAAGCTGCAAGTTTTGATGAAATTGCATGCATCCATTCAGTTTTGTCATGATGGCAAACAATGGTACAAATAAAATACAAAATAATAAAAAAGTTCCCTGTAAAAGATTGCTCCAAGTAACTGCAAGAAGGCCACCGAGCAGTGTGTAAATGGTGGAAATGGCTAAACCAATAACAATTCCCTGTTGATATGGAATTTCAAAAATAATTTCAAATGCTTTTCCAAAACCAACAATTCCTGCCGCAATGTAAAAGGTGAAAAAATATAAACAGAAAAAGCCACTAATCATTTTTATGATGTTTGATCTATCTTGAAATTTTTTTTCAAAAAATGATGAGAGTGTTAACGCATTGTATTGTTCAGTTTGTTTTCGTAATGCAGGAGCAATGTATTGCCAAGTAAGAAACATGAAAACCGATAGGCTGATGGCAATCCAGATTTCTGAAAAGCCTAAAAAATAAATAGCACCAGGAAGTGCCATAAATAACCAATCGCTCATATCACTTGCTTGTGCTGCAATTGCTGTTAGCCAATAATTGAGTGAACGATTACCTAGTGAAAAATCAGATTGGTTTTTTGTTTTTGTATAAAAATAAATTCCGATGAAAAGTAACAGGGTAAAATAGATTGAAAATGCTGCAATCATTGCATCAAACATGAATGATCCTTTATATTTTTAATTCAAATAAAAATTTACAACGAAATATGTAAAAAGTTTAAATTTTCCCCGAAAGGGGCGCATTGAAAAAAAACAAAAGTGAAATTTTTATATTCATGAGCATTCGTTATAGTAATACAAGGCAATAAAAGTAAAGTAACACAATTATTTGATTAATCAAGGCAGCCTAAACAGTGTGCGTGATGTTTGGTTTGTTACTTGTGCTACGGTTTGAAAACTTTCACCACGAAGTTGTGCAATAAATTCTGCAATTATTTTAATATTTGAAGGATTATTTTTTTGGCCGCGCATACTTTGTGGTGGTAAAAATGGAGCATCAGTTTCAAGAACTATTTTTTCTAAGGGTATCATTTTTACCACGTTTCGAAGCGTTTCATTTTTAGGATACGTTACTGTGCCACCAAAACCAAGAACAAATCCAAGATCCAAATATTTTTGTGCATAGATTTCATTGGATGAAAAACAATGAATGGTGCCACGAAAATTTTTTTCACCGCGATACTTCGCTAATGCTTGATAGGTTTCTTCATCGGCGTCTCTGGAGTGAATCACTAAGGCGAGGTTGTGTTTTAAAGCTAATTGAATTTGTGCATGAAAAACATCTTGTTGCATTTTTAAATCAAAATTAGGGTAATGTTTATCAATACCACATTCACCAATGCCTACAATTTTTAAATCATCTTTTTTTTGAAATAATTTTTCAAACTCTTCAAGATCGTCAGGCCATAATTCTGTTGCATCGTTTGGATGAATTCCTAGCGTGACATAATTTTGGGAAAAATGTTGTGCAAGTTCTATGCAAAGTACACTTTCTGTTAAATTTGTTCCAACATCAATAATAGTGGTTACAGAATTTTTCATTGCATCGTTTAAAATGTTGCGACATTTTTCTAAATCTTGAGAATTAAATGGAATAATTGTTCTGTTTTGAGCAAAGTTTCGTATCATAATGGATAAATGACAATGGGTGTCAATCATGATCTAAAGCCCTTTTTGGTTTAAAGATCTATTTTTTTATAGGATTTATTTGACAAACAGCTAAATAGATTTACTCTAGTTTACATAAACTGAAAAAGTTTAGTAGTAGTTGTGAGTAATAAGCAGTGTTCCATATATGTATGTGTAAGGAGACATTATGAATAAAACTAAATTGATCGACGCTTTAAGCGAAGAAACAGTCTTTAGCAAAAAAGATATTGCAAGAGTTCTAGATTCATTGGTTCGCGTTGTCGAACGTTGCCTAAAAAAAGGCGAAAAAGTTTCAATCACCGGTTTTGGTAGTTTCTGGATTTCTCATCGTTCAGCTCGCAAGGGCATCAATCCTGCAACGAAACAAAAAATTAACATCCCGGGTGTTACAGTTCCTAAGTTCAAAGCAGGTAAAAATTTACGTGAAGTAGTACGTAAAGTTCAGTTGTAAGAAAGTAGTAATGTTAGATCAACATTAATTCTCTTACAAAATAGTTATCCATTGTAAGGTCGCACAGTTTTCTGTTCGACCTTATTCTTTTTTCTTGTAATGAATTTTTTTCTGGAACAATATTTTGAATTTACTTATACTGAAAAAGTAGTTTTATCATTTTTATTTTTTAAGAATAGACCATTGATAGGAGTTTTATCATGATTGATTTAGCAGAACTTCGAAAAAATCCTGAACAGTTTCAACAAAAAATTCTTAAAAAAGATCCATCTTTTCCTATTGCAAATTTAATTCAAGCAGATGTAGCGCATCGTGAACTTATGGTTGATGTTGAAGCGCTTCGAAAAGAAAAAAATGATATTTCAAAATCATTTTCTGGCCCAGTAACTGATCAAATTCGACAAAGATCCATTGAAATTGGAAAAGCGCTGAAAGAAAAAGAGCTGCTTTTGCAAAATTCTGAAAAAACATTTCATGATTTATATCTTTCTTGTCCAAATCCTATGGCTGATGATGTTCCTGCCGGAAATAAGCCAGAAAATAAAGAAGTTCGTAATTTTGGATCAAAACCAAAATTTCAATTTACACCAAAAGACCATGTAACATTGGGTAATGATCTAGGATGGTTTGACTTTAATGCTGCTGCAAAAATTGCAGGAAGTAATTTTGCATTGTACAAAGGTGAATCCGTTCGCATGATGTATGCCTTAACTCGCATGATGATTCAAACCAATATTAAACATGGTTTTTCGCCGATGCTTCCTCCTTATATGGCAAATGCAAAATCACTTGAAGCGTCTGGACAGTTGCCAAAATTTGCAGATGGTGTGTACAAAATTGAAGGCGAGGATTTGTATACCATTCCAACATCTGAAGTAAGTTTGCTTAATTATTATCGTGACTCTATTTTAGAAGCTGATCAATTACCACAACGTTTAACGTCATGGACCAGTTGTTTTCGTCGTGAAGCTGGAACGTATGGTTCAGCTGAACGTGGTTTAATTCGTATTCATCAATTTTAAAAAGTTGAATTAGTTTCGTTTACAAAGCCGCAAGATTCATATGATGAACTTGAGAGAATGGTTGCGTGTGGTGAAGAAATTTTACAAAAATTAGGTCTTCATTATCGAGTAATGTTGTTGGCTGCGCAAGATGCTTCATTTTCATCTGCAAAAACGTATGACCTTGAGGTTTGGATGCCAGGACAAGGTAGTTATTATGAAGTTTCTTCTGCAAGTAATTGTACAGATTTTCAAGCTCGTCGAGCAAAAATTCGATATAAAGATCATGCTGGTGGCAAAACTGAATATTTACATACTTTAAATGCTTCATCATTAGCATTGCCACGCTTGATGGTTGCTTTGATGGAAACCTATCAAAAAGCAGATGGTTCAATTGAATTACCAAAATGTTTGGTAGATCAAGGATGGTAAATGATTGCGATCGAAATTGCGCAAAAAGTTAAAGAGTTAGAAATTCATACGCGTCGGATGCTTGCAGGATCTTTAATTGGAAACAGCAAGACCAGACAAAAAGGCTTTGGTTTTGAATTTGATCAACTGAGATCGTATCAATATGGTGATGATGTTCGGTTAATTGATTGGAAAAGCTCTGCTCGCAATTTTAACAATTTATTGGTTCGGCAATATTTTGAAGAGCGTAATCGCAGCATTATTATTTGTGTGGACGTTTCTGCATCAACCAAATTTGGTTCTTCAACTTTTTTAAAATATGAAATTATGCAGCAAGTTGCAGGAATTTTAGCGCTTGCAGGGCAATGGTCTCAAGATCAAGTTGGATTAATTTTATTTTCTGATCGTATTGAAAAAATGATTCCTGTTGGCAAAGGGCAAAAGCATATTCATGGACTTTTGACCGATCTTTTTTCGCATCAAGCCGTAGGAAAAGGAACCAACTTTGATGCTTTGTGTGATCATGTAGCAAATCGAGTTTCAAAACGAGCAATGGTGTTAGTTATTTCAGATTTTATTGGGTCAGATTTTTCACAATCAGTAAAAAAAATAGCTCAAGATAAAGATGTTATAGCAATCAATGTTGGCGATGTTCAAGAAAAAAAAATAAGTGATGTTGGATTAGTTTGGATGAAAGATCCAGAATCTGGCACGCTTGAGCTGGTCAATACAGCAGGAGCATCGGGACAACAGTTGTCTTTTGGTTTATCGCATCGATTAACGCAGCAAAAATTATCATTTCAAGGTGCTCGCGTTGATAGTTTATTCATTCAAGACATAAAAACAGTGATGCATGATCTTTTGATGTTTTTTCAAAAAAGATTGATGTGAGGAATTGGCATGCAAGAGCAAAAAATTGAATTTGTTGATATTGAAAATGTTTGGTATCAACCATGGTGGCAAAATAGCTGGCTTTATGGTTTTATTGCTGTTTTGGTCTGTTTAATTTTTGCAGGTGTGTTATATTATATGTATCGGCGTGGTTGGTTTGTTAAAAAAATGACTTTTAACCAACAAGCTTTGAAAAAATTACAAATTTTAGATGTTGCAACGTATGATTCTTCAGAAAAAATCTATCAAGCTTATTTTCAGCTTACGATGATTTTAAAAATTTATTTTGCAAGGCAATATTCATTGCAGTTAGAAGATAAAACAGATCTAGAAATTATTCACAGTTTGCAAGGGTTGATAGATCCTGTTTTCGAACCATTGCTTGTTGAATTTTTACAGCGAGCATTTCAAATTAAATTTGCTCGAGATTCTATTTCTGAGCAAATGCTTCATGATGATATAAAATTTGTACAAAAAATTATTGAACAAACAAGTAAAAAATCTGATAAGGCGGGACGCTTTTGATGTATTCGTTTTCGGTGATGCAGCATTTGTATGTGCATTGGCCATTTTGTCCTTATAAATGTCACTTTTGTGATTTTGTTGCCATGGCGTCACATGAACAATTTATGCAAAATTATCATGAAGCCTTAATCAAAGAAATTGAACTTTTTTCTTTGAATGCTCCATCTGATAACTATTTAAAGACTATTTATTTAGGTGGAGGGACGCCGAGTACGTATCCTGCCCCTTTGCTACTTGACATGTTTGCTATACTTAAAAAACATTTTGAATTTGATCAAACAACTGAAGTAACTATTGAAGTGAATCCTGGAACCGTGACCTCTGAATTGTTAATTGCTTGGCAAAAAGCTGGTGTTAATCGTTTAAGCATAGGTGTTCAAAGTTTGAAAGATGTTGTTTTGAAATCGTTAAACAGGCATCAAACAAGACGGGATGTTTTAAATGTTTTACGTGATGCTTCAGTTTATTTTCAAAATTTGTCGGTAGATTTTATTTTGGGATTGCCTGGAGTGTCAGATGATGAGTGGAAATTGATGATTCAAGAAGCAATGCATTGGCCAATTAAACATATTTCAATTTATTTTTTAATGGTGCATGAAGATACGCCGTTATATTTTAAAGTGAAAACAAATCAT
The DNA here is from genome assembly GCA_031972395.1 of Candidatus Chromulinivoraceae bacterium. Classification (GTDB taxonomy): domain Bacteria; phylum Babelota; class Babeliae; order Babelales; family Chromulinivoraceae; genus JACPFN01. The sequence goes on along the minus strand of DALYET010000002.1, from coordinate 4,560 downwards.
ATGACATTGCCGCCTGATGATAACACTGTTGATTTGTATGATTGGACTGTTGCAACATTGCAAAAAAATGGATTCGATCGTTATGAATTATCAAATTTTGCAAAACCAGGATTTGAGTCACGGCATAATGCTGCATATTGGGATCGAAAAAATTATAAAGGATTTGGTTTGGGAGCATGTTCATTTAATGGAACAACGCGTTTTCAAAATGTGAAAAATTTAGGAAAATATCTTGAACTTGTCGAAAAGCAAGAATCAGTTGTTCAGGTTTGTGAAACATTAACAAAATCTCAAATAGCTCTTGAAAAAATTATGTTAGGTTTGCGACAACGCAAAGGCTTGGTGGTTGCTGATTATATGAAAGAAGCAACACCGTCGCAGCAGCTGCATTTTTATCAAGGGGCAGAAAAATTAAAAAATAATGGGCTTATTGAATTTGATCAAGACATAGTTCGATTAACGCCTAAAGGTTATGCATTAGAAAATGAAGTTTCGCTTCATTTATTTTCTGAATGTTAAAAAATATGAAAGGTTTTTATTATGGCAAAACATGTTGGTGTAAAACTTCCTGAAGATTTACATGAAATTTTAAAAAAAGGACAAACCGTTGCGGTACTTGCAACCTTTTCTGAAAAAGGTGTTCCGCATACGACTCCTATTCAAGTGATGTATCCAAAAGGATCTGAAAGTATTTTGATTTCAATTCATAAAAATCATCAAGGCTATCATAATATGGTTTGGCAAAAAAAAGTTATGCTTTGTTTTATGGATGAAGGAAATGTTGCATATAGCATTTTAGGTCGTGCCGGTGTTGTTCGTGCTCCGTCATCAGTGCATCCGTTAATGAATGTTGTCCATATTGATATTATTGATATTAAATCTGATTGTTCAGTTTTGAGCAAGGTTGATTCTGGGGTTCGATGGAGCTATACTTCATGGGAAGCAGAAGAACTTTCTGTTGCTTTGATGAATGAATTAAAAGAAATTGCAAAATCATTGTAAAATCAATGATGAGTTTAAAAGGATTTTTTATGAAGCTTTTGCGTAAAAACATAAGTCTTATTTTGTTGATGATGAGTTTTTTAGTTTATGCTGCAGAAGAAAATATTTCAGATCTTGTTTCAACCTTAGCAGAACCTAAAGCTAATACTGTTGAAGTGCAACAGACAACACAAGAAGAGTCAGAAGTATCTGATGAGCAATCTAAAAATCCAGAAGAAACTGAAAATCCTGCAGTAAATGAGCCAAAGTCAAATGTTGAAGAGCAGGCAAATGAGCCAGACGAAGAAACTGCTCCACCAGCAATGGCAAAAGAACCAACGGTAGCAGTAACTCCGGTTATTCCTAAAGTTGCTGTTTCAGCAGTTGTTCCTGTTGAACCTCAACAAAATGATGCAGTTGCGTCAAGGGTTGTTTCACCAGTGACACCTATTGTTGACATTGGTTCTTCGATTCCTAAAATTGTACCCAAGGTTGCCGTTTCTCCAGTTCAAATTTCGAGTCCTGCAGATGCAAAAGAATCGGTTACTTCAAAAATCGTAAGTGCTCCAAAACCAACAGTTTCAAAATCAGTTACATCTCCTATTCAAATTGTGGATATTTCTGAAGCAGAATTGGAAAAGGGATTAGATACTTTAAATGTTGATTCAAGTGGTAATTGGTTAGAAAAAAGAATTTGGTATCAAAAAGCTGAACAATTATTCGAAGTGATTCGTGGCAATATTCAAAAAGCTGCAGATCTTCGTATGAAATTTGTGCATGAAGTTAATCAAGTAGGTCATAAAATTGATGATTTTTATGAAAATGTCAGTTTTGAAAAAGGTGAAATTGATGAAATGCTTTCTGCGGTTTTGCAAGATTTAAGCAATCAGCAAGAAATTCGTGGTGGCGATCTATCTTCATCTGAGCGAACGATTAAATCAAAAGTTCAAGTTGAGCAAAAACATTTTGAAGTTTTGAGTAAAGATTTAAAATTGATTGATGATTTGGATGATCAAATTGATAAAACGATGATGAAAGCTTTTAAAGAAATTGATAGTTGTCGAGGCCTTGAAACTCGGGCATGGAATAATTTTAAAGAAATTGGATTAGAGCTTGATGATAAAAAAGCTCGTGTTTTATTTTACGAAATGGAAAATTTTCATAAAAATATCGAACAAAAAATGCTGTATCTTCAAAATAATTTGTTACCATACTTGCAAAATCAACTTGTATCAAAAGTAGATGAAACGATGACGCAAATTAAATCTGCGATTCAAATTTTTGATAGCAAGGGTTTAAATTTAACAAAAATTTTGAAAAAAGATGAACACGGCGATTTTTTAATTTTAAAAGAACGTGATCAAGCACAAGTGCAAGAAGAAGCTTTGCAAGCAAAAAAAGCAGCAGAGGCACAAAAAGCAAAAACAAAATCAACAGAACTTAGATGGTATGAAAATGTTTGGTGTTTTATTCTTTCTTTTCTGCAACCAGTACTTTGTAAGCTACAAGAATGGCTTTGTGTTGCAATCTGTTTTGTGCAATCAGTTTTTTGTAATATTTGGCAATGGATTTGTCGGTTGATTGGATATTAAATTCAGCCGTTTTTCGTTGAAAATACCATAAGTTCTGATAAACTTACCGTTATAAGAATTATGCCGAAGTGGTGGAAGTGGTAGACACGCAGCCTTGAGGTGGCTGTGAGAGAAATCTCCTGGGGGTTCGAGTCCCTTCTTCGGTACCAACTTTTGAAAATATATTTAATTTATACGTTCTTGGAGAGCATTCATGAATCATTCAATTCAAAAAATAGTATCAGCAGGATTCACATTTTGGGTCCTTTTTGCCTTAGCAACATGTGGATATCTCTATCGATATGGAAAAAAAGACATTCGATTTGGCATTGATTTAGTGGGTGGGACATACATTACGCTTGAAGTTCAAGAATCTGATGTCGTGAAAAATTATCTTGGCGATAAAATTAAAACATTTGAAAATCTTGCAAAAGCTTCTCATTTTGAATTAGATGGTAAGCCAATGCTTGCTTCAAGTGTTTTAATCTTTAAATTTAATTCTTCAAGCACAGCTCGAGAAGCTGAAAGCGCTTTCAAAGCAGAAGAACGTTTTTTACGTTACGATGTTGATGGTGCAAATCTAAAAATTTCTTTACCTGATGCTTTATTTTCTAAATTACTTAATGACGCTGTGGAAGCAAACATTGATATTTTGCGTAGTCGCTTTGCAAGTTTAAGCGAAATTCATATCAGCAAGCAGGGGACAAAGCAAATTGTGGTTGAACTTCCTGATGTAAGCGATCCACATCAAGCAAAAATGATGATTGGAAAATCTGCAGTTTTAGAAGTTAAATTAATTGAAGATTCTGCTCCAAGTAAAGAAGCGTTACTTTCAAAATATGACGGTGAACTTCCAGAAGGAACGATGATTGTTCCTGGTCGTCGTCGTGGCATGTCTGATGAACGAATATATTATTTGTTACCAACCTATACTCCAGTTTCAGGAACATATTTTCAAGGTGCTCAAGTTGGTTTTGGTGGTGATATGGGCACTGAACTTTGCGTGAATTTTGAATTTAATGAAGAAGGTGGAAAACGTTTTCATGAATTAACGAGTGAAAATTTAGGTCGATTGCTTGCGTTTGTGCTTGATGATGAAGTGATTCAGTCAGGCGTTATTAAATCTGCAATTGGTGCTCGTGGTTCAATTTCTGGAAATTTCCGCTCAGAAGAAGCAAGCACGCTTTCAAAATTATTAAAATCTGGTGCGTTTAAAGCAAAAGTTGATTTTGTTGAAGAGCGTCAAATCGGGCCAACATTAGGTCAAGAAGCTATCAAACAAGGTTTAATGTCATGTGTGATTGGCTTAGTATTATTATTATTGTTTGGCATTGCTTACTATCGCATGTGTGGAATTTTTTCATTCTTTACCTTAGTTTATAACATGATTTTGCTTATGCTTTTTATGGCAATGTTGCATGCAACATTAACACTTCCGGGTATTGCAGGAATGATTTTGACTGTGGGTATGGCAATTGATTCTTCAATTTTAATTTATGAACGAATTAAAGAAGGCCTTAAAGAAGGATTAAGCATTTCAACAGCGGTTGAAGATGGTTTTTCTGAAGCAATGTGGGTTATTTTAGATTCAAATATCACAACGTTTATTGTTGCAACAGTGCTTTATTATTATGGTACTGGTCCAATTCAAGGATTTGCTGTAACGATGATGATTGGTATTATCACAACGTTGATTACTGGACTCTTTTTCTTAAAATCATTATTTAAATTTTATTTGCGATTTTTTAATGTACAAAAATTAAGTATTTAGATATAATTATTACATCTTTTACATGAATTTTAAAATGATCCTCACATTTCTTGTGGGGATCATTTATCCAAAAGGCGACGTAGCTCAGCTGGTTAGAGCGGCAGAATCATAATCTGTAGGTCCGGGGTTCGAGTCCCTGCGTCGCCACCAAAATTTAGGGTCAAGATGCGGCTGCGTCTTGGCCCTAAAGTTCTTTTAACGCCAATGCGATATAGGCAATAATCAAAAATAAACCTT
>DALYET010000001.1:103018-118413 GCA_031972395.1 Candidatus Chromulinivoraceae bacterium | reverse complement strand
AACAGCTTTTGCCACAACTGGAGACACAGCAACAACTGCTTTTGGTGTTTGTACAATTTTGGGAACAACTGGCACTACCGGCGTAGCCACAACTTTTGGATTAACCAACGTTATAGGAGTTACCGGATTAACAGTAAAAACATCTGCAAAGCTGCATAAAAATATGGTCAACGTTATAATTTTTTTCATACTACCCTTTCTTTTTTAATTTTTGTAATCACAGAATTTTATTTTCATAAAAAATTTTAAAATGTTTTTGAAATAAAAAACATACTTTTTTCATGATTGATTCAAACTCATTTTCTGGATTTTGATAAAATGCTTGTAATGCTTGATGCAAATTAAAATCATTTTTACACAGCAGCAAAATTTGCTCTAAAGAAATTTGTTCCTTAACCAATCTATAAAATTTTTCATCCATAGCAGCCACATTAATATCTAAACACAATTTACTAACTGCTTGCATACTACTTTGCATCAAGCCATCATTAAAATTTTCTAATTCTTGAAGCGAATGTTGGGTATTGTTCACAATCGTTGTTAAAAATAATTGCTCATCAAAGCATTCATTTTTAAACGTATTCAATTTTTTCATAGTATTTTTAATCGCAAACATACACAACATGTATCGATTCATTTTTTGAGCAAATAAAAAAAAATGTAAAGCTTGATCAATTTGTCGATACTTTGAAATAGAATCAATAATGCAATTTCCTAAAAAATAAGCCAACAAAGCAAAGGCTACAGGCTGCGTTTCAATCATTTCAAATACTTTTTTTTGATGAGCATACAATGTTAAAGCGATAATGCTTGGAATAACAATCAGCCGATATTTTGACGTTGTTGCCTGCAATTTTAAATCTTGAATCACTGAGCCAGCATCACAAACAAATCGAACGCTTTCAGATTCTGCTTGCGCTAAAACTGCGATGAAACAGATGCTAACAATAGACAACCTTAAGTTTAATCGTTTTTTTTTGTATTCCATCATCATTTCCTTGAATAAATAAAGTCAAAAAACGATACAGTTTAAAAATAATAAGTCATGTCAAGATATCATGACTTAAAAAGCGGAAGATAGAGCTATGAGCAAAATGACTTGCAAGCTGCAACAGAATCTCATTTTTTTTATGTTAACTTTTTGTTCCTTTTCAACAAAGATTATTGCTTTGCCAGAATGTAAAAGCTCATGGCGCGCTGATCAAGAAAATAATTCTAAAGACAAAAAAACAACGGATGATGAACAATTATTAATTGATTTAAGTACCATTACATCTGATTTTTATAAAAAATTAATTGAAACTACTATGCTTTATTTTACCGGCATACTCAAAAATTCTGATCAATATCACAAGCAATTGCTTTTCGAAAGCAGCAAGCATGCACTGTATGCCAGCCAAATTGTAACTCAATATATATCCAAAATACTAAAAGATCCCAATATTTCTTGGAAACGAAAATTAAAATGCTGCACCTACCTTTCAAGTTTTTTAATTTTTATGATTATTTGCATTTCAGAATTTCATAATCCAGCAAATCATCCTGTCAATACTTCAACAAATTATGTGTCGTCACCGTATCCACCATTTCAACATTTTGAAAATAATCCTAATTGGCAATCACATCGCAAACAAAACCTTTTTTAAAGTTAAACAGTTATGGCTTAAAATTAGGAAACTTGTTTTACGCCAGATCCTTGCTATAATTTTTATAATTATTCATTTAGCATGACGGAGATTGTCAATGTTTATCCTTTCTCTTTTTACAGTTCTTTACAGCTTTTTGTGTTTATTTGTTATTCTTTTAGTCCTTATGCAAAGAGGCAAAGGAAATATGGGCATGGGAAATATTGGTGGCAGCAATCAAGCAATCTTTGGCAGCTCTGGAGGCCAAGATATTTTTCAAAAAATTACTTGGTTTTGTTTAATTTTACTTCTAAGTGGTTCTTTAATTCTTGCAATTTTACGTGGCAAACAAGGCGCAGGATCATATCAGTCTCGCTTACCAAGATCATCAATGCCAATTTCTCAAGATCAGTTTCCGGATGAATTTTAACGATTTTTAAAATCGTAAAAAAGGAACACATGGTTTTTGATTTTATTAATTTAGTTGGATTACATTCGATTCAAATATGCAATAAAATTGGCGAATATGGTCAATTTGTTTTTAATATTTTTTGGGTCATGATAACCAAGCGATTAAAAGTTCAAAAATTAATTACTCAAATGGAAAATATTGGTGTTGATTCATTTGTTATTAGTGTTCTAACAGGAGTTTTTGCAGGAGCAGTTTTAACACTACAAACATACAACGCTTTTGTAAAATTTGGATCAGAAAATATGATTGGTCCAGTTGTGGCAATTTCTTTAACTCGAGAACTTGGACCAGTACTAACCGGCTTAATGGTTGCCGGTCGAAGCGGTTCTGGTATTGCTGCAGAAATTGGAACCATGCGTATCACTGAACAAATTGATGCACTCGAAACGCTGTGTATCAATGTTTTTCAATATTTAATGATTCCTCGAGTTCTTGCGGGAATTTTAATTCTTCCATTTTTAACGATGTTTTCTATGTTTTTTGGGATCTGGGGCGGTTATGTCATTTATGTTTATTGGTTCGGACTCAACTCCATTGATTTTATTGAAGGCATTAAAAAATTTCTTGAACTTTCAGACATTACGGGCGGTTTGATTAAATCAAGCGTCTTTGGGTTTATTTTAACATCAATTGGCTCTTTTTTTGGATACTACACTCGAGGTGGCGCTAAAGGTGTTGGAATTTCAACAACACAATGTGTCGTAATGGCGTCCATTTTAATTTTGATATCAAATTATTTCCTAGCTTTAATGTTATTCGAAAATATGTAATCATGAATAAAATTAAAATTGTTGGACTTAAAAAACGCTTTGATGAAGGTCGTTGGATTTCAAACGAACTTGATCTTTCAATTCCTGCTGGAAAAACAACCTGCATTATTGGACAATCTGGTGAAGGTAAATCAGTACTTTTAAAACAAATTATTGGACTGATTGAACCTGACGCTGGATCTATTTTTGTTGACGATGTTGATATTGTTCCTTTAAAAGGAATCGCTCGTGAAAATAATTTCAAAAAATTTGGTTACGTTTTTCAATTTGCAGCACTTTTAGATTCACTCAGTGTTTTTGAAAATGTTGGCATTGTTGATTTAGAAAATGGAGCAAATCCAGAAACAGTTCGCGCAAAAGTCCAAGAAAAACTTTCCATGGTTAATTTACGCGAAGACACAATCGATAAATTTCCTGCAGAACTTTCTGGTGGTATGAAAAAACGAGTCGGTCTTGCACGAACCTTAATGGGAAATCCTGAAATCATTTTATACGATGAACCTACAACAGGTCTTGACCCTATCACTTCAGGAGTTGTGCATGAACTGATTGCAGATATGCAAAAAAAATTAAAAATCACCTCTGTTGTCATTTCTCATGATGTTGAAATTTTTAAATTTGTTGATTATGTTGCATTGCTTTATCAAGGAAAAATTGTCAGCGTTGTTGATGCAGCAACCATTTGGGAATCAAAAGATCCTTATATTTATCAATTTATTCGTGGTTTAACTGATGGACCAATTCATCAAGAAATTCCTGATGATAAAAATAAAATGTAATGAAAAAATAGGAAGATATTTTTATGCAACAACACGATTCTGTAAAACTTGTTGAACATATCAAACAAGCAAATCCAAAATTCGATTCCTTAAAACATGAAATTCATAAAGTTATTATCGGCCAAGACTCTGTAATCACTATGAGTTGCATTGGACTGCTCACCAATGGGCATATTTTGCTTGAAGGTGTTCCAGGAGTAGCAAAAACAACACTCATCAAAACAATTGCTCAAGCACTTGGTCTTTCATTCAGCCGCGTTCAATTCACACCGGATCTTTTACCTTCAGACATTGTTGGAACTTTAGTGTACAACCCAAAAACAATGGATTTTGAAACAAAAAAAGGTCCTATTTTTGCAAATTTAGTTTTAGCAGATGAAATTAATCGGTCTCCTGCAAAAGTTCAATCAGCACTTTTGGAAGCAATGCAAGAACGACAAATCACAATTGGTTCAACAACATTTAAACTTGATGATCCATTTTTAGTTTTTGCTACTCAAAACCCAATTGAAAATGAAGGAACATATCAACTTCCAGAGGCACAAGTTGATCGATTTATGTTTAAATTAACGGTAACGTATCCAACCATTGATCAAGAACGAGAAATTTTAAAACGCAGCACAACGACTACAACCATTTATCCTGTTCTTTCGCACAAAGATTTAATTCATGCTCGCAATGTAGTTGAGCAAGTTTACATTGATGATCGATTGATTCAATATGTTTTAGATATTGTTTTTGCAACTCGAGAACCAGCAAAATATCATGTAAAAAATTTAGCACCATTGATTGCATGTGGAGCGTCTCCTCGCGCGTCACTTGCACTGCTGCAAGCAGCAAAAGCTTTAGCTTTTTTAAACGGTAGACATTTTGTTATTCCCGACGACATCAAAAATATTGCAAGCGCAGTATTACGTCATAGAATTTCAATGACCTACCAAGCAGCAGCTGAAGACATGACAACTGAAAAGATTATCAAGACTATCTTAGATTCTGTTATTGTTCCTTAAAGTTTTCTTGACAATACAAGGTTCTGGCGGGTATTTTGTTGTGAACCTTTCGAAAGGAAAAAAGATTAATGAGACAACCATTGTGGGCTATCAATAGCTCGTTACTTTTCTTTTGCATTCTTGGACAATTGGTATTTCTCTTGATCAACACATCAATCCCGCGCAAAATTTCTATTGAGCCGGACAATATTCCATTTGTTGATAAAAAAATGATAACTGTTGTTGATATTTCAAAAATTTATGGCGCAAATGACCTGTTTGGCACCTATGCTCCAATATCAACACTTCCAAAAGCAATTATTCCCGACATTCCTCCTATTCCTGACGCTCCTCACATTATTCCTTTGGCAATTCCTGTCGAAACTCCAAAAGTATTTATTGCTCCACTGCCAGTTATTCTTAAAGGTGTTATGTATCTTCATGATCGACCAGAACAAAGCGTTGCCATCGTTCAATTTCAAGATTCAAAAGAAGAACTTAATTATCACACAGGGCAATTAATCAATGATGCTCAAATTTTAAAAATTTATCCAAATCGTATCATGGTTGTTCGTGCAAATGGACAACGTGAAACATTATACTTACGAGAAGATGATGCAGGCAAAGACTTTGCACGCGACACTGCAAAAAATATTGCCGAACTTAAATTCGCTATAAAAAATGGCGCTTATCAAATTCCTGTTGAAACATTTACTGCCCAAGTTAAAGGACTCGGTCAATTTATAGATTTAATGCACTTAACAACGGCGTACAAAAAAGGTAAAAGTATTGGTTGCCGCATTGGCAAAGCTGATAAAGATAGCCTTGCAGCAAAACTTGGATTTATGACCGAAGATATTATTCAAGAAGTTGATAATTTACCAGTTACTGACATTGCAAGTCGCGTTTTAGTTTTTGATCACACACTCGGCAAAAAAATTGGTGACAAAATTCATGTTCAAATTGAAAGAGCAGGATCAAGAACAACATTAATGTACGAACTTGTTCATGCAACAGAACAAAGCAATGTTTCTTTAATCCCAACAACAGCAAAATCAACATCTGCGGCAAAAACAATTTCAGAAAATCAAGCTATTATGGATCAACAAATGCTGTATAATCTTGAAGAAGCACGCAAAAAAACATTAGAACAAAAAGTAAAATTTGCACCAACTGCACATCAATTGGCGCTTGATGAACGTAAAAAAATGTTTGAAGCTCGCCACAAAGAATTAATGGCATCACCAGGACGCGCTCCAACGCTGCACAAAAATACACATCACTTCTTAGGGGCTCAGGGATAAAATATGAATATGAAAAAATTATTTTTTTTATGGAGTTTGGTAGCTTTTTTTGATACACATGCCGCTGATTCATCTATCAAAGCGCGCAAAAATACTATTTTTTCAAGTGTGGCAAAAAATCCAGCTATTCAAGCCAAACAAAGTCCAACACCCGTAGATTTTTCTGAACCTGTACCAAAATTTGATGCAAAGCCTTTAGTTTCAATTCCAAAAATTGTTTCAAAAACAGAACCACAAGAAGAACCTGTAAAATCTTTTGAAGTTTCTCAAGATTTACCAAAATTAAATTCAAATGTTTCAGCAAAAAAATCTTCCTTGATTACTCAAGACACTTTTGTAACAGAAACTGATGATAATTCTCAAACATCAAATTCTCAAGCTACAACAGAAAAACATGATTTGTTGAAAACACCAGACAGAATTGAAGAGCCTGGAGTTTTGTACCAAAATCAAAGTTACATTGATGATGAACCTGCAACCGTTGCTTTTAACTTTGAGGACGCAAATTTATCTAATCTTTTGTCTTACATGGAAGCAGTACATCATATTAAATTTGTAACTGACGATATTATTCCTACAGCAAAAGACCCTAAAGGTGTCACAGGACACAAAATCACATTCAGGACTAACAAAACTTTGACACGCAAAGAAAGCTGGGATTTGTGTGTAACCTTTTTACATATTGCAGGCCTTGATGTTGTACCAATGATGCAATCTGGTTTTTATCGTTTAGTTTCGCTTACAAAAGCAAACAATGAACCAATTCCAACCTACATCGGCGTTGACAGCGAAGTGCTACCTGATAACGACATGGTCGTTCGATACGTTTATTTTGTTCGAAACATAGACCCTGCAAAAATTCAACCAATTTTAGTTAAAATGCAAAGCGGTTCTGCAAAACTTGACGTGTACACCGATTTGAAAGCTTTAATTTTTACTGATCGCGCATCATCAGTAAAATCACTTATGAAAATTGTCTGTGAACTTGATCGCGCAGCACTTCCTGAAGTTTTATCTGTTGTAAAATTAAAACGAGCAAATGCAAAAGATGTCATCTCGCTGTATCGATCACTCAAACCAGCTGATGGAGCAGGACAACCGCAACGAGTTTGGGCAAATAACAAAAAAGAATCGTCACTTGAATATTTTCCGCAAGATGTTGTTATGGTTTCTGATGAACGAACCAATTCTTTAATTCTTCTTGGCACCAAAAAAGATGTCGCACGCATTGAAGAATTTATCACACAACATGTTGATGTTGCTGTTGAACGTGACGCTCCTCCAATTTTTACTTATCGCTTGCAATACACAAACGCGAAAGATATGACCAACATTTTACAAGAAATTACAAAATACGGTTCAAGCTCTGATGCTGGAAAATATGGTGGCGTTCGTGACGGAATCAAATATTTTCAAAAAATGACCATCATTGCAGATTCGAATTCAAATGCTTTAATTATCAATGCAACGCCTGAAGATTTTGCCGCTCTTAAACCACTCATTCAAGATCTTGATGTTCCTCAAAAACAAGTTGGTCTTGAAGTTTTATTTGTTAAAGTCAGCGACATTGACATTAAAACACTGGGTGCACAAATCAGCGGACCAAACGGCGCAAATTCTACGGTACCAGGAGCAAGTTTATTTGGTCCAACCTTCATGCCAAGCGTTTCAGCACAAACATCAGGTGTACCAGCAGGAACTCCAATTGTAGTTTCAAATGGTTCATCAACCACGTCAGATTTTTCAATTAAATCAAGTTTGGCAAGTCTTTTAGGCAGCAACGTGCTCAATGAAGCAGGATCGGTACTTGTTACTTTTGGAAAACCAATTTGGGCAATTTTTAAAATTTTAAAAACCATAACATCAACACACGTCATCACCAATCCTTTTGTCGTTGTTTCTAATAACTCAGAAGTTAATCTTGAAAGTGGAGAAGAACGTCGACAAAATTCCGGTACCGTTATTTCATCATCTTCAGTTCGAGCAACAGGTCTTGTTCCTGTACAAGCAAAATTAAGTGTAAAATTAACTCCACAAATCAACAAAGACAACATCATTAATTTAAAAATTCATGTCCAAAATCAAGAATTTAATGATGCAGCAACCAACAACGTTAATGGTTCTCCTCGTGACACCAAAAGCATTGAAACGCAAGCATGTGTCGCTAATGGCGAAACTCTTGTTCTTGGTGGAATTATGACCGAAAATTATGCTTCAAGTTCTGTGGGCGTTCCATTTTTAGAACATATTCCTGTCCTTGGGTGGTTCTTTAAGTCAAAAACACGCACCGTAACGCGCGATCACTTCTTAATTTTTATATGTCCTCGAATTTTAGATCCATTAGACAAATATGGACAAATTGATTCTTACACCAATTACAAATTGCAAGAATCACAACAAAATATTGATTTAATTGATGAGTCTGATTGGTTCACTTCAAGCAAAGATCCTGTTCAAAAAGCTTTCTTTGGTTCAAAAGAATCATCACGAGCTTTACAAGAACTTAAAACTGGCAATAATTATGCACAACGAGAAGCAATTGATGGCAAAATTGATAAAAAAGAAACAATACGCGGCAAACGATTAAAAAAAGAAAAAAAAGTAAAAACAAATAAAAAAAATTCAAAAAAAAATGATGTCCCATCTTTTGATAATCAAGCCGTTACTAACAAATCAATCAATCGCATGAAAAATACTATCAGCAAAGGAGTATCCGATGTTGCATGATATTTTAATTCCATCAAGAATCGGTAACTATTACCTTCAGCGCAAACGAATTTTAAGTTTTGAAATTACACCTTTGATGGTTCAGGGAATTTTAATTGAATTTTTAGGAACAAAAATTCAAATTAAAAACAAACAATCAATTATACTCAAAGATTTTTCATCACAAACACAAATCAATGCTTTAAAAAAAATAGCTTCAAATATCGGCAAATACGATGAAGTTATTACGACTCTTTCAGGCTCTGCTGTTGTTTTTAAAGAATTAACATTACCTTTTATTGGTCGCGATACGCTGTCTATGATTGTTCCTTTTGAGGTTGAAACATTACTGCCCTTTGCACTTGAAGAATCATTAATTGATTTTATCATTACTAAAGAAAACATTGAAAAAAAAGAATCAACGCTTTTAGTTGCTGCAGTTCGTATACAAGATCTGCAAAACCACCTCAACATTTTTGAAAAAGCAGAGATTCATGTTGATACCGTTACGATTGATATTTTTGCATTATACGAAATTTACAAAATTGGTATTTGCACAACACCCCAGATTGAAAAAGAACCAACAAAAGCTTTTTTTGATGTAAAGTCATCATCAATTGTTGGATTATGGCACACCTTGTATGCAAAATTTATCAAAAAACCAAAAGCAGACAGCGCTATCTCAACAGAATCTCCATTACAATACCAACCAAAATCTGCAGAACTTTTTGTTGACATAGGATTTGATGCAATTCGCGTTTTATATTTTCAAGATGGAGTGTTAACGGCTGTTCGAATGATTCCTCAAGGAGTTTATGATATTGCTCAATCTATCAGTCAAAAAACAACACAACCATATTTTGATGTTGTGCAAAATATGGTATCAGAACAAATTGTAGAGTACGGCAATACAGCTTTCCATGATGAACTTCAAAAAATGTTTATAGAAATTTCGCGCACATTACAATTTTTTGAAAAACAGGAACATTCAAAATATATCAAACCTCATGCGATATTATTTTCAGGATTTGCAACCAACATAAAAGAATTTAGCGACCTTGCTCAAACAACATTAAATCACCATATTGAAATTATTGATAGCGAAAAAATCATTAAACGCTTAAACATTATTATTAAATCAAACGAAGATCATTTTTCAGTCTTAAATTTAGCTTTAGGACTTTTTTCACACATTCAACCTGATATTAATTTTTTAAAATCTATAGCTCAAAAAAATGATGCTTCGCTACTTAACAAACAAATTTTTACCATCATTGCAATGACGCTACTTTGCATAGGAATAACATTTTGGCGCAGTACAATTTTACTCCAAGAAAAAGAAACAGCTTATAATGGCTCTAAAAGACAATTAATACAAGCTATTGAACAAAAAATGCGATTAGATTTGCGCGGCGAAAAAAGCATTAAAACGATTATTGAAAAAACTGAAGAAAAATTAAAAAATGAAAAAGCATTATGGTTTGCATTTTCAGCTCAACAAGAACACTCAGTTTTAGAATATTTGCAAGATCTTTGCGTATACATTGATCGCTCAGCCGTTGGACTTCAAGTAAAAAATTTACATTTGGATTATGAAAAAGTCATTATGAATGGCACTATTAAGAATTTTGATGGTACAGAATTTCAACGATTAGATGTCTTTAAAGAAGAATTGCAAGAATTAAAGTTACTACAAATATTAGAACAACCGCGAGAGCTTTCTTTTACACTGCAATTCAAGCCTAAAGAAATTTCAAAGGAATCTGCATGATATTTTTAGATTCTCTCCGTAATTTTATTCGAAATTTAAATCAAAAAGAAATGATTCGATATGCCGGCTTATACCTTGGCATTTGTTTTATCTGCTTTGCAGGAATCATCATCCGTTTTTACATGATCAATCAAGAATGGAGCCAAAAATTAAAACAACTCAACAAAGCTCGAGGCCAAATTCAACAAGTTTTTACAAAATTTAATGCAGTGCAACAACAAAAAAACAAAGTTGACGAAGCGCTCAAACAAAATAAAAATTTTAATATTCAACAATATTTTCAAAATTTAATTACGCAACAACATCTTACTTCTCAAATTACGTCAAAATTTGCTTATGAAAAATTACCAAATGGCTACACTCAAGAAAGTTTAACCGTAAACTGTGTTCAAGTAACAACGCAACAACTGTGCGAATTGATTGTTGCCATTGAAAATCAACCATTAATGTATATCATTTCTGTAGATATCACTCATGTACCCCAAGCAAAAAAAATTAATGTCAGCCTGATCGTTGCCACGCTGCGATCTGAAGAATAAAGGACATTATGAAATTTAAATTTTTATTCATTATTTCACTGTGTTGTGCTAACACAAAAATTCAAGCTATGCTGCTTGATGCTCATGCTCCTGAAGGATCACTAGAACATGCAGAAAAAATTTTAAATAAACGCAAAAAATCAATTTCATTTCTTTCAAGCGAACTTGTTGAGTTTAATTTTTCGCAATATCCTCTCAAAGATTTGATTAATGATTTTGCACAAAAATTAAACATTAATATTTTATATCCTGAAACTGAAACGGTAACAGCTACCGTTTCATTTAATGCTGGAAAGAAAATCACCATGAGTGAAGCTTGGGATTTTGTAACAATGATCATTGAACAAGCTGGATACACATTAGTCATGCGTGGCACGACAAGTTATGTCTTGATGGCAAATGCAAAATCATATCAAGAGCCATTACCCCTTTACATTGGTGTCGATTTTAATCAATTACCTGATAGCATGCAACGCATTCGCTTCATTTATTATTTTAATAATATTCAAATTTCTGCAGTCAAATCAAAAACAGATATTACTAATATTTTAACCACAATTTTGCCTGCACAAGATTTTAAAGATAAACAATTTATTATTGATGACACATCCAACTCAATAATTTTAACTACACGAGCTGATTTAATAAAAACAGCAATGCAATTAATTTCTGTTTTAGATGAAACTGGATTTCAGCAAGCTGTTGAATTATTTACACTTGAACACACATCGGCAAAAGACATTGTTGATCTTTTTAGGTCAGTTCTCTCTGGCGGTGATGCAAAAAAAACAAGCGGCTTTGTTAATCTTGCGGGTGGTGCACGTGCAAAATATTTTTCAGATAATGTTCGCGTTGAAAATTTAGATCCTGAAAATAAACGACAACTCAATACTATTATCATCATGGGAAAAATGCATGATATTGAAGAAATTAAAAAATTTATTAAAAAATATTTAGATGTTGCTCAAGAACAAGGCGGTTCATTTTTTCATGTTGTTGAACCACAATGGGCATCTTCATCACACCTTGCAAGCGTTTTAAGCAATTTAATTCAAGCTGGCGGTGGCGGTTCAGGTCAATCTACAGGATCTTTAAATTCTGAGTTGGGCTTTGACCCTCAAATCAAAATTGTTTCAGAAACGATTAATGCTGGATCAAATGCTTCATCTTCAGGATCAAGCACAACACTTCAAAATACGGTACAACGTGGCGCGAATAAATTAGTTATTGCATGCGGAGCGCGCGATTGGCAACGAATTGATTCTTTAATCAAGCAACTCGATATTCCTCAAAAACAAGTTGTTATTGAAGCTCTTGTGGTTGATTTAAGCCTTGAATTTATTCGAAAACTTGGTGCACAAATGAGAACACGAGGACTTGTTTCCTCCATTTTTCCAAAAAATATGCAGGCACAAGCAGGACTTTTAATTAACAACGTTATTGCTCCCATGAACCCTGCAGATCCTGATTATTACTCCTTGGTTGGTGATTTATCAGACATTTTAAATCCTGATTGGCTTGCATCTGGAAATGGAACACTTAATGCACCAAACGTTTCAACCACTATCACGTCAAGCACTCCGACGGGAAATGCACCAAACACATTTACCGGCAGCACGATCATGATGTTGAATGGTGGCAAAGCTACAACCAACGGCGTTTGGGCCTTTTTCCAAATGCTTTCGCAGCATAACTCTGCAAAAGTTTTTACTCGTCCTGTGGTACTTATCAGCAACAATCAATCGGCAACAGTAACAAGCTCCATTACTAAAAATTTAACAGGCCAAGTTACTTCAGGAACAAATCCAACAGTGAACTATCAACAAGTTACCGCTCCAGTTACTATCACATTTACACCATTAATCAGCGACAATAATGCAATTAATCTGCAAATTGATCTGGATTTAAAAACATGGGTAACGCCAAATGATGCAAACTCTGGATCACAAATTATTCGACATTTAAACACAAACGTTTCACTCAAAAGCGGTGATGTCATCATTTTGGGAGGACTAACCAAAGACCAAACTCAAGTTTCAAAAAAATCAGTACCATTTTTTGAATCAATTCCTGTGATTGGTAATTTATTTGCATCTCGAACAAAAGATTCTACAAAAACACAATTGTTCATTTTAGTTCGAAGCACTGTAACAACTCCTCGATTAAACGGAGGCATGAGCGCTATCACAAAATCTGCATCAAACTTTATTGTTGATCAATTAGCAGACGTTGAAAATAATTTTGCAAACTTAAAAGATCCTGTTACTCGATGGTTCTTTAACAGTGATCGCGACGAAACTGCATCAGAATTTTTAGAAGATAAAATTCATGATCTGCAAAAAAATGATTATGATAGTTCAAATCCAGTATTTAATGCTGCAAATACAGGCCAAGCTATCAACAAAGCAAACAAAAATGAAAATATGGTGGTTGGTTGGTTTAGCGATCAAAAATCAAACAATGCGTATGCAAGTCAAGCAAAAATTGACAATAAAAATCAAGAACAAAATATGGACAACTTAGCAGAACTTCTCAAAGATATGCAAAATCCATTTACACAGTACACCCAATTGTAATATTCTGATAAAAAATTTACTATTTTTTATCAGGAGAGCTTTACATGAAAAGGTTTTTAATTTTATTAGGATTTATTTCTGAACTGCAAGCACGAAACGAAGACAAAATTGCACGATTAGCAGAAGTATTACAACAAATCAAAGCTATCAAACCAATAGAAAACTTTTCAAAACGGCACCATGTACAATTTGAAGGCTTTAACCCACAAGAAACAGTACGACTGCCACAACCTGCACCACTTACAACATTTAGGGCACCCAACCAAAATCCTTACGCAACCACAAAGCAACCAACACAAACAACATCACCAGATACACAAGCTCGAAAAAATCGATTATACAGTGGCGCTCAAATGTCAAAAGATGAAATTGAAACAATGTTTATATTCTTAGATGCTAATGCGATGGTTCCAGGCTTTAAGACTATTGGTGAACTAGCTAAGCTTGAAAATGGAATAAACAATTTTGAATTACAACAATTTATTAGAGATTTAATTGCAGAAAACATTTTAAATCAACAATTTTCTGTAACTCCAAATCTAATTAATGTGATAGCAAATAAATTTAACAAAATTTATGGACGATTTCCAAAGGATTACGCGCAATCAACACCTCAACTGATACGACCACATCCAAACGCTCACGCAACTACCATGATACAACCAGCACAAACAACATCACCAGATACACAAGCTCGAAAAAATCGATTAAAAAAAGCGCTAAACATAGATAAATTAGAAAAATTAAAAAGTATACGTGAACAATTATCTTTGGAAAGAAAAACAGAATCTAGTATTGAAAAAAACGATTTAGAAAAAAAATTAACATTATTACGTCAAGATTATCAAAGTCATAATGAAAGAGCCAGAGCTGGCGGTAACCATAATTTTACTTTTCCAATGTTTAACGTTCAAAGCATGCTTAAATTTATTCAAGATTTAGAAAATGAAGGATTATTAGGAACAACAAACTTTTACACAACAACTTTATTAAAAAATTTAATTGATTTATATCCCTACACTAATGCCGTTTCTTATGAATAGTCATCAAGAATTACAACTTAACTCTATGTGAATTTTTTGAATTAACTCTTCAGATAATAATCGCAGCGCTTGATCATATTCTTCTTGCGAATAAATATCAAAAGAGCGCACTTCTTTGCGTTCTTTTATTTTTGTAATAACTGTGGCAATAGTGTCAGCCAATGTTGTGATTAATTTAATGGATGCCACTTTGGCAACTTCAGGATTTTTTTCATGATTATGATTCAACACAAGCGTTGCAATATCATCTGAAATTGAAGCAATAATTTCTAATGCTGCTTTTTTTGCTTGAACATCATCAGCTTGCAAAGCAATGACTGAAAACCATGAAAAAATAAAAATTATTTTTAAAATTTGCTTCATAATTATTTTTCCTTTTTACTTTTTTTACTCTTTATTTTTTTCACCGCTTGAAACACACGCCGCTTTAGATTCTGTACGCTTTATGTTTACCTGCAACACTCGCTTTTCATTTGCCTGTTGAATGGTAAAACAAAAACCTTTGTAAAAAAAATTTTCACCCACCTTGAGTAAGCGTTGTGCATACTCTGTTAAAAATCCGCCCAATGTTACCGCAGTTTCTACCATAAAATTAATTTGCAAAATATCTTCAAGCCTATCTAAATCAACCGTTGCATCAACTGACCATTCTTGATCTGAACTAATAACCGTAATTTTTCGCAACTGAGCACTCGGATCATGTTCATCGGTAATATCACCCACAATTTCTTCAAGCGCATCTTCTAGCGTTACTAGGCCAATGGTACTGCCATATTCATCAAGCACCATTGCCAAGTGAATTTGCTGCCTTTTAAACTCTT
>DALYET010000001.1:93767-103008 GCA_031972395.1 Candidatus Chromulinivoraceae bacterium | reverse complement strand
ATTGGCTTAATTAAATCTTTTAATCCGTATTCCTTTTGATCTTGATGCAATTGAATGAAAATATCTTTTTGATACAAAATACCCACAATGTTTTCAGGATTTCCTTCAAAAACCGGGTACCGTGAATATTGATAAATATTAAAAAGTTGCATTAAAGCATGAATATCACTTTCAATATCAATACTGATCACATTGCTGTTTGGAATCAAAATTTCTTTAACATGGGTATTTTCCATACGAAAAATATTTTGAAGCATGCTTGTTTTGTCTTGTTCCATCAAGCCTTTTTTTTCAATGTAATTAATCAAAAATTGAATTTCTTGTTCTGAGACTATTTGACTATCGTTATGATCGTAATCAGCATGAGAAAAATAACGAGAAATTGATAACAGTGGCCTTGCAATCGGAGTTAATAAATAAAAAATAAAGTTTGCAAGCCACAAAAGTGACGCTAAGGGATTTGTGCGAGATTGTGCAATACTTTTTGGAATAATTTCACCAATCAAAGAAACCACGATCGTGCCTGATGCAATTCCAATGGTAAATCCTAAACCTTGAGGCAAATCAAAATCTGCAAAAACATTTTCAATAATATTTTGAAGCAAGACTGCCGTTGTAATGCACATCATATTCGTTGCAATCAACACCGTCATTAAAACATTTTGCGGATGATGTTCAAGAGTAGTAAAAAAAGTTTTATAGTTATTCGTGCTTCGTTCAAGTTCTTTTACTTTAAATAAACGAATTGCTGTAATACTTGTTTCCATAAAAGCAAACAACGCGCACAATGATAAAGAGCCAAGAAAAATTGCTATATCAAAAAGCAACTTTTGAGTATAAATAGTCACGTCATCCTTCTTTTCATTAAAAAAACTTTTTCTGTTTTTTAGTATGATGCAAAGTTTAAAAGATTACAATTGTTCATAAAAAAGTACCCGTTTTTACACGAGTACTTTGATTTTTAATTTTTGAAATGTATTGAATTTTTGTACAAAAAAGAATGAATATTATTCATCATCTCCAGAATCATCAATGTCTTCAACATCTTCCAAATTTGCAATTTCTCGTTCAAAGAATGCAACAAGTTTTTTGCTTCGTGAAGGATGTTTCAACTTTTTTAAAGCTTTCACTTCAATTTGACGAATACGCTCACGCGTAACAGAAAAATCTTTTCCAACTTCTTCTAACGTATGTTCAGATGCAACATCAATACCAAAACGCATTTTTAAAACTTTTTCTTCACGAGGTGTCAACGTTTTGAGCACTTCCCGAATTTTTTCTTTTAAATCATTGCTTGCAACAGTATCTGACAATGAAAAATCATCTTCACTTTCAATCAAATCTTTAATTGAAGCATCATTGCCATCACCAATTGGAGTTTCTAAAGAAATTGGTTCTTTTGAAATTTTGATAATATTTTTAATTTTCTTTTCATCAAGATTTAATTTTTTTGCAAGTTCTGCATGTGTTGGTTCACGACCATGCTCCTGCAAAAACACATGCTTAATTTTATTAATTTTGTTGAGTGTTTCAACCATGTGCACCGGAACACGAATTGTTCTTGATTGATCTGCAATTGCACGAGTGATTGCTTGTTTAATCCACCATGTTGCATAGGTTGAAAATTTATAACCACGTTCAAATTCAAATTTTTCAACAGCTTTCATCAAACCAATGTTTCCTTCTTGAATCAAATCAAGAAAATGAAGACCACGATTGATGTATTTTCGTGCAATGTTGACCACAAGGCGCAAGTTTGCTTTTGCCAAATCAGCTTTTGCTTGCTTATCTTTCAATTGTCCGCGAGCAAACGAAGCATAATATTTTGCAGCAACTTCATAAGCAAAACCAATTTCACTTTCTGTATTTTTTATTGCTTTACGAGCAATGCGCTGCTGTGTTTCAAGATCTAAAATTTCTTCCGCGTTAGCTTCTTTACGCTTACGAAGACTTACCAGTCGCTCTTCTGCTGTTTTTGCAAACTGTCGACGTTCAGTAATTTTATTTAATAATTTTTCAATTTTTTTACCAAGCTTTCGAATCAATTTATTTGAAAGCTTAATCGACATGATTGCTTGACTGACAACTTCTTTATTTTCTTTAATTTTTTCAAGCATTTCTTTTTTGCTTGCCTGAGAATCCAATTTGTCACGATAACTTTTGTAAATCGCAGATTCATTCATCACAGCTTTTTTAACTTTGTTAATCAAAATTAAAAGCGCTGCTCGCTCTTCTTCAAGTTTTGGTAAATTTTCTTCATCAAATTCTGTGAATTGAATGATATCTTTTAATGCTATATTTTTTTTCTGTAATCGATCACCAATGATCAAAATTTCTTTATGAATAATTGGAAATTTTGACAACGATTCAATAGATTCACGTTTACCGCTTGCAATTTTTTCTGCAATTACTGTTTCAGTTTTTTTGTTTAACAATGGAATTTTTCCAATGTCTCGCAAATAACATTTTACACCATCGGCAATTTGTGGAATATCAGGAATTTCTTTAACAACTTCACCCTCATCTTTATCCACATCATCATGATCTTCAGCCTCTTCTTCCACTTCTTCAAGTGTTGTGTTTGCTAATTTTGCGGTAATTTTATGGGGAGTTTTTTCTTCAACTTCAACAAATTCTTCAGAATCACCAGAAACTGATAATTCTTCTTGCATGATTAAATCAATGTTGCGTTTTTCAAGCTCTTTAAGAAGTTGGTTTGTTTCATCTTCATTAAATTTGTATTTTTCACCAAACTCCATGATCGATTCATAGGTAATAAATCGATTTTTTAAACTATCTTCTGCAATTTTTTTAATGATACTTTGACGATCTTCGGTGTTAATCGTTGCTTTTGTAATTTTTTTTGAATTTAATTTTTTCTTAATCATAAACTTCCATTCTTATATAATTCAATTTTTAATTCTTCAAAAACATCGATCAATCGCTGCACTTCTTGCTGATCACGCGCCCTTGTTGCCTGCATAATTTTTACTTTAATATGACCAGTAACCATTTTCCAATACTTTTTCTGAAATCGCAGCATAAGAGTTTCAAACGTTTGTTTTAAGTTTGAACTGTCAATTAAAAACATCATGCGCTGCATGTATTCAAATTCTTCTGTATCCAAAATGGTCATCAAATCTTTTAATGTTATAGCTTGATGCTGTTTTTTAAAATCAACCATCTTTTGAACAATGCTTAAAGATCTTGAGGTCAAAGCTGCCAAAAGCAGCGTTTCACTTTTTACGGTTAACAAATCAGGATCATGCGCCAAAGCACCCAAAATTTGTTCCTGCAATGTATCTTTTTCAACGACCGCTGATTGTGTTTCGCTATAAGACTTATCGCCATTTTTTCCAATTTGTTGAACTCGCGCGTATCTATTAGTATACTCATTTTTTATGATTTCTAAAGGAATTTGTAGATTTTCGGCAATCTTTAAAAACAAAATGTTTTGTTTTAAAACATCTTTAACCTGTGCGATTAATTCAAACATTTCATGCACAACCGCCATTTTATGTTTCATCGATTCTTGAGAAAAATTCAAACCTTTCATCGCAACAAAAAAATTAAAAATATCTTGAGCTTGATCAATGTACGGCGCAACAGATTGTTCATGCTCAAGCATGCTTGCAGGATCTTGATCTTGCGGCAAACAAACCACTTTTAAATCTAAATCAAGCTGCCAACAGGAAGATGTTAAGCGTAAAATTGCCTGTTTTCCTGCTTGATCTGCATCGTAAAGCAAATAAATTTTTTGCGCATGTTTTGCCAACTGTTCTAAATGTTGAGGAGTGCAAGCAGTGCCAAGCGTTGCAACAACATTTTTAAACCCATGTTGATACATGGCGATACAATCAGTGTACCCTTCAACCAAAATAACAGCTTGTTGTTTTTGAATGTCTGGCTTTGCTCCATCAAAACCATACAAAATTTTACCTTTTTTAAAATAGTCAGATTCTTTAGAGTTGTAATATTTTGGTCGAGTATCATGCGCCAAAAATATACGACCACCAAAAGCACAAACTTGACTTAAAGGATCCTTAATCGGAAATATAATCCGATCTTCAAATGGTGAATATAACCCTTGCTTGCCAGGAAATATAATATTTGCATCAATCAAATCCTGACTTGAAAATCCCAAAGGTGTCACATGCGATAACAGTTGCGAAACTGCACGCGCTCCTGCAGGAAAATAACCCAACATGAATTGTGCACAGGTTGCTGAACTTAATTTTCTGCTTTTTAAATATTGCACGGCTGGAGGATGTTTAAGCATCAAAGCATGACACCACTGCGCAACAATGTAACACAACTGAAAATGCGATTTTTTAAGAATTGGCGCCATCGATTTGCTGACTTCATTTGGAATTTGCAAATTATAACGCATTGCCAAATGCTGAGCAGCTTCAAGTGCTGATAAATTTTCAATTTTTCCCACAAATTCAATCACATCGCCCGTTACATGACATCCAAAACAATAATAAATATTTTTGTGCGGACTGACAGTGAATGATGGCGTATTTTCATGATGAAACGGACACCGCGCTTTCCAGTACAATGATCCAGTTTTTTTCAAACTGGTGTACTCACCAATCACGGTTAAAATATCAACATTTTGCTTAATAAAATTAAAAAGATCCACAATACCTAACGCTTACAATTTTTAATTTTTATACATTCATCTCAAAACGAGAATTAACAAGTTTGAAAATTTCCGCATACATTGCACCAGTTAAACGGTCATGAAAAATCATTCTCTCTCTAAGATTTATTTCTTGATTGCTCAGCCGATCTAATTCGCTACCTGCTAATTTATAACTAAGAACGTACAACCTATTCAACACATTTTCAGGCAACTCATCCTCATAATCACTATTGAAAATTTCTTGAAGCTTTCCATCAAATTCGTTTTTGCACTCTTCTGAAACAGGAACATCACCAATTAAATGTACGCTTCTTTCTGAAGCATGGACCGTTTGCATCGCTACCATCATTACCAGCATGCAATATTTTTTCATAAAGCCCCACCTATGTTATCATTATTTTTTAAAAAACATTAATCCAATAAACGCACTCATCATCATCACTACCGCTACCCACTGATGAATTGAAAAACAGGAAAAATATTGATTGCTAAAAAACAGTCTATCCCATCGGATAAAATCTATTAAAAATCGCTCAAGGCTGATCAAAATTACATAACTGCAGAACATAACGCCAGCAGTTTTATATATTTTTTGCAAATAAAAATACTGCACAACAAAAATGAACAATAAAATTACAGCGCTGTAAAGCTGCGCAGGATGCAACGAAACATACAAAGGAGCCATGCTTGATACATCAGCATACGTCACCGCAAAAACGGATGAACTTACAATTCCATAACAACACCCTGCAAAAAAACATCCCAATCTTCCAAAACTTTGAGCAATTGGTGCATACAATGCAATTCGATCCAAAAAAGCAAATACTTGAATGCTAGATTTTTTTAAATAACAACCAAGCGTCAACACAACAGCAACAACACTTCCCAAAATTGAAAGCCCTGGCTCCCAAAACTTAAAAAGCATCATGTAATTTTGCATTGGTTCAGATTCTGAAATTAAAAAACCCAAACGGCCACCAAAATACCCCGAAACTATAATGAATTGCAAAGCCGTCATCAACTGATCATGCGTTGCAATTTTTGCTAATTTTTTATCACGAGTAAGAAAAAAAACTGAAATTATGGCACCAAGCGCAATGCACACACCATAAGCATGAATTGCAATGGGACCCCAAATATGAAAAATCATCGATTTCATGAAATATCTCGATCAAGTTTTGCTGCAACTTCTTCCCATTCTTTGGTTGCAGTTTCCACATTTTTTTTCAATTTTTCAAGTTCTTGTCCTAGCGAAAGATATTGTTCTGAACCATAAACCACAAGGCCCATGTTGTTTAAAATTTCAACTTTTTTTTGCTCAAGCTGTGTAATTTTATTTTCTAAATTTCTAAATTTTTTTGAAAGCTCATACTGTTCTTTTTTCGAAATTGCTAGATTTGGCTTTGCGGTAACTTTTTGTACTGAAGTTTCAACATTTTGATCTTGACCTCGCATTTTTGCAACAGTATTTTTCGTTTCAAGATATGCATCATAATTTCCAAAGTATGATGTTACTCCATCGCTATCAAGTTCAATAATTTTTGTTGCCAGTTTGTTCACAAAATCCTGATCGTGAGACACAAACAAAATAGTGCCTTCAAAATTTTTCAACGCCTGCAAAATTACTTCTTTTGATTCAATGTCCAAATGGTTTGTTGGTTCATCAAGCAAGAAAAAATTAGCTTTGCTTAAAATAATTTTGCTCATCGCAACACGATTTCGCTCTCCACCTGAAAGAACTTTGGTGAGCTTATGTACATCATCACCAGAAAACAAAAATGCTCCAAGCACTGCACGAATTTGCGATTCGGTTGCGTGAGGGCATGATGCCACCACTTCTTCAAATATTGTTTTTTTCGGATCCAACACTTTTTCTTGATCTTGATCAAACAAAGCTTCAATCACTTGATGACCAAGTTCAATTGAACCGTGGGATAATTTTAATTTTCCTGCAATCAAATTAAATAACGTTGTTTTTCCCGTACCGTTTGGTGCAATCAATGCAACTTTTTCACCACGAGCAATTTCAAATGAAACATTTTTAAAAAGTTGCTTGGTGTATCCGAATGACACGTCACGCACTGTTGCAACATACTGTCCTGATCTGACTGGTGGCGCAAGCTTTAAAGAAATCGTTTTAACTTTTGGTTCAATTTTAATACGTTCAATCTTGTCCAAAGCTTTAATCATACTTTGCGCCATAGCAGATTTTGTAGCACTTGCACGAAACCGATTAATCGTATCTTCTTTTTGTTTTATTTCACGCTGTTGTTGCTCATAGGCTTGTTCTAAAAATTCTGTTCGAATTCTTTTTTGTTCAACATAGTAACTGTAGTTTCCATAGTAAACCGTTAAATTACCCATGCAAAGTTCAAATGTTTTATCACAAGCTTTATCCAAAAAGTAACGATCGTGGCACACAAGTAAGTATCCAAAATTGCCATTTTTTAAAAAATTTAAAAACCAATTTTTTGCAGAAATATCAAGGTGGTTTGTTGGTTCATCAAATAAATAAAAATCAGCGTCTTGTAGCAAAAGCTTTGCGAGCACAATGCGCATACGCCAACCAACACTCAGCTGATCCACTGACATTTTTTGTTTTTCATCATCAAACCCAAGACCAGCAAGCATTTTTTGCGCCTGCACTTTTTTAAATTCAAAATTTTGCTCAAGCAACTCATGCTCAAGCTCTGCGTAAGCAATCATGTCATGCTCTGTTGGATCATGTTGAATTTTTTCAAACAATCTATTTTTTTCTTGCTCCATGTTGTACAAATTTTCAAGAGCAGAAAGTGTTTCATCTAAAACATTTTTACTTGAAGCTATAACCATTTCTTGTGGCATGTAAGCAATTTTTGCACCACGTTGAAATTCGATTGATCCTCGATCAATTCCAATCAAACCATCAAGCACTTTTAAAAAGGTTGATTTTCCAGTTCCATTGCGACCAACAAGGCCAATGCGATCTTGTTTGGTAATGGTGCAAGAAATATCATCAAAAACAATTTGGCTACCAAACTGAAGACCTACTTGTTTAACAAATATCATTATTTTTTCCCCATTCTGGTCTGCGTGCTAATAAAATTAATAGTGACAATGCTGCAGGCGTCATTCCTGGAATTAAACTTGCTTGAGCAATTGTTTCAGGATTATGACGAACTAATTTTTGTTTCAGTTCTGTAGAAATGCCAGGAGCAACTTTAATTGATTCTTGCGATGGCAACGGTAAATCTTTAAACTTGTTATATTTTTCAATTTCTGCCATTTCTCGTTTAATGTAATTTTTATATTTCACATGTGAAAAAATTGACAAAGCATTGCGCGATGAAACTTGATACCCAAGCTCATGCACTAATTGCTCCGGAGTCATTTCTGCTTCCAAATACTGTGCAATTTGTGCATTTGAAATATTTTTATCAATTTCACTAATAATGCGTTCCAGCTCTTCACGTTCTTTTAAAAAACGATCATACAAATCTTGCTCAATCATGCCAATTTCATACGCTTTTGGCATTAATCGCAAAAAAGTATTGTCTTGTCGTAAAATTAATCTTCGTTCAGCTCGTGATGTAAACATGCGATATGGTTCATCCACGCCCAACGTTACCAAATCATCAATCATGACTCCAATGTAACTTTCTTGACGATCTAAAATGAATGGATTGCACTGTTTGCTTTTTAATGCAGCATTAATTCCTGCAATAATGCCTTGGCCGGCAGCTTCTTCATATCCTGTTGTTCCATTAATTTGCCCTGCCAAAAAAAGTCCTGAAATTGTTTTAACTTCAAGGCTGTGACTTAACTGATCGGGATGAACAAAATCATACTCTACCGCATAGCCATATTTTGCAATTTGCACATTTTCAAACCCTGCAATCGATCTGATAAAATCAAATTGAACATCCTCTGGGAGCGATGTAGACATGCCACTTGGGTATGCTTCCACATATTCCATGGTTTCCGGCTCAACAAAAATATGATGACTTTTTTTATCTGCAAATCGCGCAATTTTGTCTTCAACTGACGGACAGTATCGCGGCCCAACGCCTTTGATGTTGCCAGAGTACATTGCTGACCTGTGAATATTTTTTTGAATAATTTCGTGTGTTTGCTGATTGGTATGCGTGATGTAACAATCCTTTACACTTTGCACCGATACTGGATCAAATTCAAATAAGGCATCCAACGGCTCAGTTTCTTGTTTTTCCATTTTTGAAAAGTCGATAGTACTGGTTAACAAGCGTGGCGGCGTTCCTGTTTTAAGTCGACCCAATTTTAAATTCAGCTTTGTTAAAAAATTTGAAAGTTTTGTTGCAGCTTTTTCATCACGGCGCCCCGCAGGATAATTTTTTTCACCCACATGAATTAATCCGTTTAAAAATGTTCCGGTGGTCAAAACAACCTGATTACTTTCAAAAATTACTCCCGATTCACATCGAATTCCACAAACTTTTCCATCAGTTACCAAAACAGAGAATTCTTTAAAAAATATAGATATCTTTGTAGTGTCTTGAGACATATTGGCCAATCTCGTTCAGAATATCAGGTAAAAAAATATGAAAATTGTATTTCTAGATTCTTCAACTTTAGGTG
>DALYET010000001.1:75068-93757 GCA_031972395.1 Candidatus Chromulinivoraceae bacterium | reverse complement strand
ATCCACCATTTCAGTTTCAATGGTTAAATTTGGCAAATTTTCAAGGGTTTGACCCGCAAGTTTTGAATACGCGTCTTTATCAATCTGAAGACGAAGTCCTTGCACCGCAGGACCTTTTTTAGTATTGAGCATACGCGCCTGAAGATACGTTTGGCTGCACAGTTTTGGCATCAAACCACCAAGCGCACTGATTTCAAAAACAATATGCCCCTTGCCTACACCGCCAATGGATGGATTGCACGGCATTAAACCAATTTTGTTTTTATCAAGCGTTAAAAGTAATGTTTTTTGTCCCATTTTTGCTGATGCGTATGCGGCTTCAACTCCGGCATGACCGCCACCAACAACAATAACATCAAATTGATTTGAATTTTTCATATTTTTTGAACTTTGCACACAACTTAAAAAGAATGTTTTTACTTTAAATCCCCATGTTTTTAAGTATACGCAAAATTAAAATTAAAAAAATCCCCACATTTCTGCAGAGATTTTTTATTTTTCAAGAAAAAAGGCCAATCTTTCGATCGACCTTTTCAAATTTTATAACGATAAATTAATTTGCAGCAGATGATTCATCTTCGTCTTTTTTATCTGATTTCATAAAATAATTTTTAATTTTGCCCAAATAACCTTTTTTGTATGCAACACCTAAAGCAATTGCAACGACAGCTGCAATAATTAAATTTTTAGTTTTAACTTCAGCTGTTCCACCAAATCCAAAAATATACACCGTTCCACCACAAGTTTCAGTTCCAAGCTTAAACTCTAGTGCTGAAAGTGTTGGGAAACAAGAAAAACTACCTCTCAAAAGTGTTAAATTTTTCGCTTCTTCGGCTGCAATCAATTTTAACTTCAGATCTGAAGCAACTTCCAACAATGCATCTGAATTTATTTTTCCAGAATCTAAGCCTTCTTTCAAATCCATCAAACTGTTTGCATACTTCATATGAGCAACCATTTCAGGTGTAATTTGAGCGTTTGCAAAAACCGACGATGCTATAACCATCAAAGAAAAAACTAAAGTAATGCGTTTAGAAAAAATCATAAAACCCCTGATTGAAAACATTTTTAAATCTTTAATCAAAATAACAAAAAGGACAAATTTATCAACCTTTATACCTCTATGCCAAATTTATTTTTTAAAGTTGTTTTAATTGTTGCAATTCTACTATCAAGCGACGGATGAAAAGGATCTAATAAGCTTGAGAATGTATTTAAAGATATGGTTTGTGAAGGACTTGATTTATTGCAGCAAAAATTTGCATATTCCAACAGCCCAGCAAGCTTAAAAACATCATTAATTTTTTCATAAAGCAGACACCTTTATTTTTCAAAAAAGGCCAATCTTTCGATCGACCTTTTGGTTTTTTATATGCTTTCACATTCAGAAAAGTGATGTAACCTCCACTTCCCCAAACATTATCTACTTAAATTTTATGCCAACAGTGAAAATTTTGCTTTTAAAAACTTTTTTGATTTTTCTGGCAAATTATTTACAACAGTTTTTAACTGAGGTAACACTTCTGGCAAATTGTCACTTTCAAGATTCAACGCTGTCAAAGCTTGATGCAAATCTTTATATTCTTCTTCATGATTTGCAAGTAATTGCAAAACGCTTGCTTTCAGCTTTGTTAATGAAGTTTTTAACCACGCAGCATTCAAAGATTTTCCTTGAGCGTCTTTAACAAAAACCTGAGCAACCAAACCATTAATCTGCTTATCTACTTTATCCTTTAATTCATTTGCACAAACACCCGGCACAAAAGCGCCAAGTCCCAGGCAAATCAACAAAAACATTTTTTTCAATATCATCATAATTAAACCTTTTGTTCAAGATTTTTACATTTAACAGCTTTTTAAAGCGTATAACCATGGTACCATTTTCAATCAAAGCCGTCAAAAGGGGGTCGGTACTTATAAAATCTGATTGGAAAAATACTAAGAGCGAAGTATTCTAAAAAAGCATTTTTAGGGTTTTAAAATTAGGATTTTTATGATGTATCATCTGGCAAGCATTGCAACCACCTACTGGTCAGCTTGCAACGTAATTCACTACATTTCATTTCGCGCAATTATGGGACTCATGACTACATTTTTTATGTCTTTAGCACTTGGTAGTCGATTTATTGATTTTTCTCGAAAAACTTTTCAAAATAGCGCTCGTCCATTTACCCCTCAAAATCATCAAGCAAAAGGCGCGACTCCTACCATGGGAGGCCTTTTTATTCTTGGCGTTAGCATCATAAACATCATGCTTTGGTGCAACTGGAGCAAAGCCGAACTATGGATTATGACCACAACACTCATTCTTTTTGGCTTGATTGGGCTGCTAGACGACCTTTTCAAGGCTTGGTATAAAAAAGGAATTTCAGCGCGCTTAAAATTGCGTTTACAGCTACTTTGCGCCCTTGGCGTTGCCTTGCTTTGGATTTGGCTTAAAAATCCAACCTGGACGATTTGCGCCCCTATTTTTAAGGGTATAAACGTAGACGTTGGATACCTTTTAATTCCATGGATAATTTTTATTATCGTAGGCACCAGCAATGCCGTTAATTTAACCGACGGGCTTGATGGCTTGGCAATTGGAACGTTAATGTTTAATTTTGTATTTTTTGCAAGCGTTGCATACCTGGCAGGACATGCAGAATTTGCATCGTATCTGCAAATTCCTTTTGCTGATTGCAGCGAACTTGCAATCATTGGGGCTATTTTGATTGGAGCATGCTTAGGATTTTTTTGGTTTAATGCGCATCCGGCACAAATTTTCATGGGTGATGTTGGATCACTATCCTTGGGCGCAGCACTTGCCATGATGAGCATTATTGCCAGACAAGAACTTTTACTTCCAATAGCAGGAGGTATTTTTGTGCTTGAAGCATTATCAGTAATTGGTCAAATTTTTTCAATTAAAACATTTGGAAAAAAAATATTACACATGGCGCCGTTGCATCATCATTTTGAAATGCAAGGATGGTCTGAGTCAAAAGTTACCGTACGATTTCAAATCATCACCTTACTGCTTTGTTTATGTGCAGCAATGATGCTTAAAATTCGTTAATCAATTTCCATCTCTTTTCGTTCTTGTTCAGTGTAAAAAAAGTGATTTTTTACTAAAGAGAGTCCATCAAAAAAACCTTTCTTGAATGCTTGATTTTCTTTATGCTGTTTTTCTATGTCTGCGAAGAAAATCTTTGCTATTTTTTCTTTTATTGTTTTTCGATCTGACTTCGATGGTGTTGATTGTTGATTTTGATCAACAAAGCAACCGTTAACAAATTTATTTGCGGATTGCGCAACCTGTTCGACTACTTTATTTTGCGTTTCAATGTTTTGAATTTTTTCTTGTACCGCATTACGTTGAGCCTTAACCAAACCTTGCATTGAAGGCGTTGCAGCATACAAAGATGATGACTCATTTTTTAATCGCTTTAAGCGATCATTCCAAATTTCTTTTCTTTTTTGACGCTCATGCACTTGATATGCAATCATGTTACCAATCGATTGAAATATCCCTACTGATTCTTTTTTTTCTTGCGTTGATTGATTTTGTAAATCTACTTGAACACCAACGCTGACTTGCGCAGGAGTCGCTTTTTTATCTGGCACATTCAACGAAACTTGTTCAGAAGAAACCGAAGAAGAACTTGCAGAGTTTTTGTTTGTTTTTTTATCATTTATTTTTGACTGATCATTATTTTTTTCAAAAGCTTTTTTACCATGAAGCATTACACCACAAACTTTTCCGCCAGCCTTGCATAAGCCATGCGCTGTTTTATACAACCCAAAACCAACGCATTTTGCAGCATCACGAAAATTTAACAAATGATTAATAGCCATTTCGCCAGCATTTTCTAAACCACCTTGATAAAATTGATTAATAATTGACTTGTCATAACCATGCCTGCATGCATCAGCCGCAAGGTACGCTGCTATCGAAAGCATTACGTTTCTTCGCCAGTTTCGATATGACTGAACTGTTGCTTTAATACGAACATATTCAACAATGCTATGAATTCTTGCAACATCTGCAAGCTTATCAAGCTCATCAATTAATTGCTTTGACCGAGCATCATTATCAGAAAAATATGATTTTGGTGAAAAATAACACCATGGCTTAATCCAACTCCAACGAACACCCGTTGGAAGAAAAATAGAAATTCCTGACTTATAACCACCAACAAGATACGTATCATAATCATACAAATGCATAATGACATTCTCAAAAGCTTTCACAGCTTCAATTGCCGCTTGAGTATTTGTTGACTGAGAAATATTAGTCATAATTGCTTGATATGCTCTAAAATGTTGACCTTGCCCATCAAACTGAGCAATCGCTATATTTGCTGCTGCAAGTATTGGATTTGTGTTAGGATTAGCTGGATTATTATCAACAATCGCTTTCATAATTGCACCGCGAAGCACACCCTGCTGTCCATTAACAGCATCACCAAGTTGCACTGGCCCTACTGCAGGAACGTGCATACCCGCAGCAAACAAGTTGAAGCTTGCTGCAAAAAGCATGAATGATAAAAATAACTTTTTCACGGTAACCTCCAAGTAACCAATTTCATTTTTTACATTAATGTGTTACAACTCTCCATCCATTTTTATGCTGCGCAATCTGTTTTTAAAATAATGTTATTTTTTAAAAACTTAATTCTTTACTTTAGTATGCCTTATTGAACAATCAAGCACAAAAGCCCCACAAGGTTTTTATCATTTTAATCATGAAAAACCCCGGTTGAAAAACCGGGGTTTTTTAAATTCAATATAATCAATTATTGATTAATCTTTTTTTGCTTTAAAGACAGTACGAAGATCAATCTTAGGGCCAGCAAACAACCAACAAATACCGGTAAAGCTGTTCTCTACAACAAACTTTGTAGCAGACCATCCAAGGTCTAAAACGCCAAGTTTATTTGCCGTAATCAAACTAGTTAACATTATTGCTGATTTCATCTTGTTATTCATAACTGGACGATAAACATACTGTTTAAACAATGTTGAAGCAGTTCTACCGTTAATTATTTCATCCATGTTATAAATTTCTTGACGAAGTTCTTTTAATTTCAAAACGCTTGATTTTGCAGACTTAATAAAATAAGGCATCCATTCACCAGCAGTATTTAATGCTAAAAGATCTGAAGCTTCTTTTGCCATTGCGTTACACGCTTCTGTCAACAAAGCTTTATCACTTGGAGCTAAATCTTTCACAACAATTTGTTGCAAACCTACTTGCAACGCCTTAACACCTTCAGTCAATGTTTGTAAACGAACAGCTTCTGGAGATTTTGCACCTTGTGCAATTTTTCCCAAAGCAGCTTGAATCATACCAACCAATGGATTTGAAGGAGCTACAGGAACTGGAGTTTTTTGAACTACAGGCGCTGGAGCTTGAACCGCTACAGCTGCATGCCTACGTGCATAACCACCTTTAGCACCAAATGCCATACCAGACGTCAAAGTCAATAAAGTTAAAAATAATTTTTTCATAGTAACCTCCTTGAAAAAACAGCCTTTTTAAAGGCCTAATCATTATTCTATTAACATCAGTTTGCCTGATTCTTTAACCCTTGTAAAAAGGTCAGGGGTATTTTAAAAGGCCTATTTTTTTGAGCAAGAAAAATACATGCCCAATCCAAAGACAAACATAATGCCAAACAGATACAAGGAGATAAAATTATATTTTATAGCGCTCAGCACACAAGCAACAATAAATCCTGTGCACGTTAACAGCGACATAAAACCTGTGCTTTTTGATCCCAAAGCCAACATTAAAAATGCAATGCTGCTAATCGTGTAGGTAATCGTACAACCCAATGTTGCTGTTTGTTGCAATGGAATCTTTGAACCACCAGAAAGCAACAAATACACAGAACAGATCAAGCCTTCAACAAGAACCGCATACAACGGTATTCCGTGCCGATTTAAAACTGCTAATTTTTTTGCACCAATGATATGGCCATGCTCTGCCAATGTGTACAAATTCCAAGCATTTGAAAACAGTAAACCATACGCAGCGCCCATAGCAGAAAAACCAATAAAAAAACTGATCGCTGTCGCCATCTTTGTTTGCATCCAAACAGTAACCGGCATTAAGCTGGTCAAATATGGAAACGCATCAGCGTAATTTGCAAGCATTGCAATATTTGGCGCAAGCATCATTGAAACAACAGTTTGAAATATCACATACATCACAATGATTGAAAAAAACGAATAAAAAATAGCCTTAGGAGCATTTTTTGAAGCATTTTCAATGTTGCGACTAATCGAGCACGCTGCTTCAAATCCTGAGAAACAATACAAAACCAACGGAAGCATCATCACAAAATTTGCACATGACACAGGCTCAACATTTTCCAATAAGTTAATATCAAAATGATAAATCCCCAAGCCTATCAATAAAAGAAATGGAATTGATTTTGCTGCAAAAAAACAGTTTTGAATTAAAATGCCAATGCGCAAATTCAAAGAATTAAGCACCATAAACATTGCCAAAATTGCACCATCAATCACCATTGCTGAAAATGTCCCAAAAATAGCTGGAAAAAGCTTTTGTAAAAATGTTGTTGCTACATGAATAAGCAAACTTGCAGATGCTAATTTGCCAAAAAAATAAGTCCACGTGCTCATAAAGCCTAAAAATGGTGATATTGGACGAGCAAACGCGTAAAATCCACCCTCTGGATAGACTTTAACAAGCTGCGCAAACGTAAAAATTAAAGGAAACATAAAAAGTCCAACAGCAAAATACAATGCGCCACCAAAAAGCCCAAGTTCACGCGTTAAATCCACAATGTTTACAAAGATTCCAGCGCCAGCCATAATGTTTAAATTCATTAAAATAGCTGATTTTAAAGAAATTTTATGTGAACTCATGAAAAGTCCTTAATTTTTAGATTTTAAATACATTGCAATAGAGCCTGCTACACAAGCATTCAAGCTTTCAATTTTGCCAGGCATTTGAATTGTTAATTTCTCGTGACAATCTCTGATAATATCTGAAGGAAGTCCAGCACCTTCATTGCCTATCACCAGCATGCAATTTTTCAAATTTATATTTTCTGGAGCATTCCCACCATGAACCACCAAAGCGCACATTGCAATATGTTTGTAAGTTTTGTAAAAAATAGGCCAATTTGTGCAAATAATTCGAACAAAGCCAACAGTTCCTGCAGTAGCCTGTATCACTTTTGGATGATAAGGATCAACGCCCTGCATAACAAAAATAGTAGATATATTCATTGCTGCAGCAGTTCGTATCAATGTTCCCATGTTTCCAGGATCTTGAATATTATGAAGCACCAAAGAATTTGCAGAAATTTCAATTTCTGGTTCATTTTTTGGAATTTGAAAAACAGCAACAAGACCACTTGGCGTAACTTCTGTGCTAATTTTTTGCATCACGCCCTCAGTCACTTCAAACATGGTATCTGGCTTGATATGTTCATGATACACATCATAGGCTTGAGCTGTTACAAAAACTGAATGTAGCTTTACACCAGCTTCAAGCAATGTTTTATACACGGTAATACCTTGTGCCAAAAATTGCCCGTGCTCTTGTCGATATGATTTTTTTTGCAAGGCAACTAAATGTTTAATTTTTGGATTTACAAGCGATTGAATAATCGTAATGTTTTTCATAGATCACCTGACATAATTTTTTCACGATATTTTTTCATTAAATTATTCATGTACGCAATATTATGAATTGTTGCAAGCGTATGACCAGCAGCCTCTTTTGCTTTAAAAAGATGATGCAAAAAGCTATTAGTGTAATTTTTACACGTAAAGCAATCACAGGCTGGATCAATTGTTTCAAAATTATATTTCCACTGCGCTTGTTCAATTTTTTTAACACCAAGTGATGTAAACAAATGTCCGTGGCGTGCACACTTTGTTGGATGCGAACTGTCAAAGGTGTCAATTCCCAAAGGGATAATGCCTTCAATCGAAGGCAAATCTGCAATACCCAGCAAATGATTTGGTTTATTTTCAGGCAATTGAGGAACCGTAAAT
This sequence comes from Candidatus Chromulinivoraceae bacterium, assembly GCA_031972395.1. Classification (GTDB taxonomy): domain Bacteria; phylum Babelota; class Babeliae; order Babelales; family Chromulinivoraceae; genus JACPFN01. The sequence continues at coordinate 85,738 of DALYET010000001.1, read as the reverse complement.
TTCAACATTTCAATCATTTCTGTTCTGTTTTTTCCCACACTGCCACCAATAGCAAAACCATCAAAATCAAGCTTTGTTAAAGTTTGACAACTAACTTTTCGAAGCTCTGGGGAAATTCCACCATGAATAACGGCATACATTGCCTGTTGTTGCTTGTTTGCCAAATGCACATCAAGCGATCTTTTTTCCCAACGATGCGTACGATCTAAACTTTTTTTTAATGCTTTTGCATCAATATGATATGGCGGAAGTTCATCAAGCGGAATAATAATGTCTGCACCAAGTTGCTTTTGAGCCAAAACTGAAGATTCAGGAGTCAGCTTGATGGCATCTCCATTGCGATATGATCGAAAAGTGACGCCTTCTTCAGTAATTTTTGCAACTGAATTTTTTTGCTGCTTGGTACCTTTACTTTTCAGTTCACTTGCCACTCCACCATAAGCCAAACTAAAAACTTGAAATCCACCAGAGTCTGTAATAATTGGTGAAGTGCGATTGATAAATTTATGCAAACCACCAGCCTGCGCAACAACATCAGAGCCTGGATGTAAAATTAAATGATACGTATTGCAAAACATCAACTGTTGGTTTAACGTTTCAAGAGTTTTATTATCCAAAGCTTTTAAAACTCCATTTGTTCCAACAGCAACAAAACTTGGTGTTTCAATAGTTCCATGGGGAGTATGAATTTTTCCCACACGAGCTTTAGATTTTTTTGATTGATGTATAATTTCGAAATAAAAATATGAATTCATGAATTTTTCAACTATGCAGACATTTAAGTTTTTGATAGTATACCAAAATCTTTTTAGTTAGCATATTTTATCAAATTATTTTAAAACTTTAGGGAAACTTTATGATTCAAAAAACTTTATATTTTACAGCATTTTTTATTGTTACATCAAGCTTGTATCTTTATCCATCATATTCAGCCAAAACTCCACCTTCTTCTCAATCCCCACATCCTTCAATTCATTCTGATGAAACAAACAGCTCAAGCGTTAACACCTCAAAAAGCACAGCGCTTGTAAGCGTTAGCTCTCGATCAAGAACTCCATCTCCCGAACCACGCAATCCAAACACAATACCCGTCCAAGAAATTTGCGACATCATCAATGTTGACCCTGAAGGCCTTTTGCAAGCAGCTCAAGCATTTAATCGCTCAAACCAAGATCCAAAAGAATTATTAGTGCTCAAGACATTATTAGAACTTGGAATCGAGCGCGTGATCACTATTAAACTAACTCCAGATGATGCTACAGGCACTCCCGTTAGTTACAGACCAAGCGAAATTATTATTCGAAAGTCATTTTGGGAAAAAGACAACACTGAACAAGAAATGATTCTTGCGCAAATTGTTAATCGATTAAATAATAACGCTTCTGAAATTCAAGCCTTGGCTTACCAGCAACTTAAAATAGAAGGTGGCAACTGCACGCAATTTAAAGCGCTAGAAAGGGCTATGATAAGATTTTGCAGAAAATTAGATAAAGCAGCAATTGCAAAACTTATTAAACAAGCATACGACAAGAACGATTTAGAAAAAGTTTACCAACTTCAAGTATATTTTACACATATTCACACTAGCGATTCTGAATCAGAAGCACAACCAAGCAGATCTACATCTCCATCCCCAACAACTAAAAGATTAAAAACAGATCCTGCTTGTCATCAATAAAAATAAAAAAAGAGAGTAGTTTATGAAGGCGCAAATTTTATATTTTACATTGCTTTGTTCAAACATCAGCCAAGCTGTTATTTTTAATGGATTAACGGAAACAAGCATTTCAAAAAATAATTTTTTATGCCCTGTAAATAGTTCATCTTCTGTTTCTTGCACCAACACAAGCAGCAATGCTCAAGGTTTTAATTTTTCATCAAGCAAAATGCTTCAAATTTTTAACGATCAAGCATTTTGGCTTCATGAACAAGCCGCGCAAAAAAAATACGCTTCTGAAGCTTTATCCTATTCAGGGTCAGAGCTTGAAGCAAAAATGAATGCTGATGGTTGGGGCGCTATGGGAAGTTATTGTATCATCGTCAGTATTGATCCAATCTTGACAAGTATTGTCCAACCAAATTTGAAAGCAAAGCAAAATGAACAAAAAGTTGTGGTGCAACTTTGGTACAATGGCGATAACATCCTGCAGCTTTGGTCCCAGGATGCAAAAGTGCTATCAATCAGCGCTACTTTTTCCGTTGCAATCAGTAATGCTACTGATGCATTATCAGACGTGATGAATGCACAATCAAATGAATCCAAGTCACTTTCTGAAACATTTTTATCAGAACTTCATTTGCAACAAAACAGCCGGAAGGAATCGGTCTATCAAATTGCAACGCAATCGCCGCGATCTGTAAAAATTCAAGAATCTTAATTAAAAATTTTATAAAATGCCTACTGGAAAACCAATAAGCTGGCACTCGGGTTGAGGTTTAATTCCAAATTCATCAAAAACCATTTTTTGCATACGTTGAACCAATTGAATAATGTCAGTGCTCGTTGCTTTGCCACGATTAACAATCATGTTTGCATGCTGATGTGAAACGATTGCATCACCAACTGAAAGCTCACCCTTGATCCCGAGCTTGTCCAAATAATAAGCAACATAAATTAATTTTTTTTCAGTGTTGACCACTTCTTCTGGTAAAAAGTTTCTAAAAAAACTACCACACGTACGAACCGTTGGGTATCGACGCTCACGATGTCGAATTATTTCTTCGCGACGACCGCGCGCTCGAGCAACTTCAAGATCAGTTGCATGCTTGAGCTGAAATGTTGCAGAAACTAAAAAATATTCTTTTTCTTGAAGCCTTGAAGCATCATACCCAAACTTAAACCACAAAGGATCAACTGTAATAAGTTTGCCAGTTTCCTTATGAATAATTTGAGCATTTACCAAAAATTGCTGCAACAGAAATTCGTAATAATGCAGATTTATATAAACAGAACCACCAACAGTTCCAGGAATTCCACTAAATTCTTCCAATCCTAACAAATTTTTATCCAGACAATACAAAATTAAATCATGAAATGTGACACCAGCGCCAGCTTTTACGTGCGCTGTTATTGCATCATATTGAATAAACGAAATGTCTTTAATCTGAGGCCGAATAACCAAGCCAGCAAAGCCTTCATCGCTGATTAAAATATTGGCACCTTGGCCAAGCATAAAAATTTGTTGATTATTGTTTTGTGCAAATTCAAGCGCTTGTGCAAATTGTTGAGCAGTCGTTGGTTGTGCAAAAAATTTTGCCAACCCTCCGGTTGCAAACCAATTTTTATCAGCCAAAGAAATATTTTTTTCAATAATTACTTGTGATAATGTTGGGGCAAGATCTTGATGTTGCTTTTGATGAGCCATCACAATCCTTGATTAAATTTTTTGAAACGGAATTCTTTCTGGAGTCTTTTTTTCTTGTAGCAAGATCTTACATTTTTGACTACATGTTTTTTCAAAAATATCCCAGCATGACTGACATGAAACAAAATGTTTGTTACACAAAGCATTTAAACAATTAAAATATTCATCACTTGCAGCAGAGCAATTTAAACACTTGGCGATCACGTCATCATTCACTTTAACCGTGATGCGCTGATCAAAAACATAGTTTTTTCCACGAAAAAAACCATTCGGATATTTTTCCACATAACGATGAATGCCGCCTTCAACTTGATATACTTTTTTTGCAACACCTTTTTCATTTAAATAAGCACTTGCTCTTTCACAACGAATTCCACCCGTGCAATACATGAAAACAGTTTTGTCTTTAAATTGATCAAGATTTTGATCAACATATTCTGGAAATTGACGAAAATAACGAATGTCAGGAGTAATTGCGCCAACAAATTTTCCAATCGCTGCTTCATAGTTATTTCGACCATCAAGCACAACAAAATCTTGTGGCGGATTTAAAAAAAGTTCATGAGTTTGTTCAGGCGTTAAATGCTGCCCTGTATTTTTTGTTGTTAATTTTTCTGGATCAATGCCAAGATGCACAATTTCTTTTTTTACACTAATTTTGCAACGCGGAAATGCATGCGCACCACCCGGAGCTGTTTTAAAATCAATGCCACCAAATAAAGGATGAGCATTCATTGCTTGCACGTAAGCATCAGTCGCTTCTTTACTGCCACCAAGCGTTCCATTAATTCCTTCATGAGCCAGCAAAATGCGCCCCGTCAAACCCAGATCTGCGCAAAGATTTTTTTGCCAAGCTTGAATTTGAGTTGGATTATCAATGTGAACATATTTGTAAAATAAAAGAATAATTCCCATGAGCAGCTCCGAAATGAATAACGCTTTATTTGTTAGATATTTTTAATGTACCACAAGAGACAAAGAACTGTCTAGGTCAACAAAATTTATGCTATCTGCCCAAAACGAATGATCAATGCTTGCAGCACTTTTAAAGCTCTACTTTTTGGTGTGGGATGTATCGGATCTTGTAAAAAATGAGAAAAAGAATTTAAAAAATCAGGAATTGAAATGTTTTCAAAGTTCATCAAAGTATTTAAACGATCAAACCAAGATTTACCAGCCTTTAAAGCTTGAGCATCAGCATTTTGATTGGCAAAGTCATCAGCTCGAGATTCTTGAAATCGTCCATACAAAATTAATACCGCATACCCAACAGCTGCTGTACAAGCTACCGTAAGAATTCCTGTTGAAGTTTTTAATTTATTATAATTTTGAGCACAAGCACAAGCTAAAACCATACTGGTCATCAACCCTGTGGTGGCCGTAATTGCTACAGCACCATGATAGGTGTCATTTTTTAAAACATGCGCAGCTTCATGCAGCAACAACCATTCTTCTTGAGCAAAAGCAACAAACATTTCTTCTGTGAATCTTAAGGGATGCACACTGCCAAAAACTTGCTGCATATCTCTCAAGCGCCACTCAGGAAAAAAAATAATACCTTGCCCTGACTCATAATTATCAGAAATGCCGAATTGAATTTTTTCAAGGCTTGCTTGAGGATATTTTGCCACCATCGTTTGGTACCATTTTTGAGCACCAGGATAAACATCTGCAACAAGCTGCAAATCGCATTCATCATTGTTTTTTAACAAATGCGCTTGAGCATCAGCAAAACACTGAGCAAACAAAGAAAATTGAACGCAAAAAAAAGTGACTTTTGATAAAGACAGTAACGAATGTTGATTCATTCTAAAATACAATGATTCTAGTTAACCCCCAGAATCAAATTCCTATAAAAAATGGTTTATTTTTCTTCTTTATACATGACGTGTTTGCGAACAACAGGATCATATTTTTTTAATTCAATACGCTCTGGATCATTTTTTTTGTTTTTATATGTTGAGTAAATATGAGGGCTTTGAGAGCTTTTGAGTTTGATAATCTGACGATTGCCTTTTTTTGCCATGAGCAAAGATCCTTTTGAAAATAAAAAATGAAAAGAATAAAATCTTTAATTTCCTTTATAGTATACGAATAAAACTTACTTTCGTAAAGTTTCTTTTCAAAGAAGCAGATATTGTCAGATCTTTGTTTTCTCTTATACTTAATTACAGTCTATTTTATTAACCGAACCCAAGGTTTTTATGAAAATTTTGCTGTCTTGGCTTATTGACCACCTTGATACTTCTATTGCAAATATCAATGTTGCAAACTTAGTACATCTTTTTAACACTCGCACTGCAGAAATTGAAAGTTATCAACAAATTACATTTGACGCTTCTCGTTTTTTCATGCTCAAAATCAGCAAATCCGAAGAAACATGCGAAGCTTTTTGCGCAGAACTTCAAGAAAAAATAACGATTTCCATTCGCACTGATGCAATAATCAACAAGCACTATTTGGCCTACCGCGATAGCAAACATTGGCGCTGGGCAAGCATGCAAGACTTTTATTCCGACAAAGAAGGATTAATGCCTGCAATGCAGATAAGCGACTTTGAAGCTCAAGGCGCATGGAAAAAAAATATTCCAACCACTGACTACATTTTAGATATTGATAATAAATCAATTAATCATCGCCCTGACCTTTGGGGCCACTATGGTATTGCTCGTGAAGTTGCAGCCTTTTTAAACATTTCACTAAAATCATTAAAGCCAATATTGCACGATTTAAAAATAACAGATTCTTCCAAGGATCTTTCAATCAAGCTGCAAGCTCAGCCACACTGTTCACGAGTTGCTGGAGTTTTTTGTGCCAATGTAACAGCACAAGACAGCGCACCATGGATGGCAATCAGACTTGCCCAAGTTGACAGCAAACCTATGAACTTGGCCGTTGATTTAACCAATTACGTTATGTTTGACGTTGGTCAGCCAATGCACGTCTTTGACGCACAAACATTTCAAAACAATCAAATGATTGTACGCATGGCAAATAAAAATGAAACGCTGCAACTACTTGACGGCCAAACTGTTTCACTTGAACCAACCGATGTGATTATTGCAAATCAAAAAGAAGCTGTATCGTTAGTTGGCGTCATGGGTGGAAAACATTCAGGATGGAATGCCAACACAAAAAATATTATTATTGAAGCTGCAGGAGTTGATCCTTTAACCATTCGCAAAACAGCACAACGATTAAAAATTCGCTCTGAATCATCAATGCGTTTTGAAAAACATCTTGATCCAATGCAAAACATTATAGCTTTGCAGCGTTTTCTTTTTTTAGCACAAAAACTTCACTTACTATCAACAACATCTGATTTAGTCTCTGTTGGTCAAATCATTGAACCAAAACATTGCACGCTTTCTCATGAATTTGCAGAAAAAATGCTAGGCGCATCATTATCATCAGATTTTGTTCAAAAAACACTGACAAAATTGAATTTTGGCGCAACTTACGACAAAAAATCAAACTCTTACATCGTGATCATTCCAACAAATCGCCTGACAAAAGATATCACTATTGAACAAGACCTTGTTGAAGAAATTATTCGTTTTTACGGTTTTGAAAACATTGCAACAACTCTTCCAGAAAGACAAACAGAGCCATTCAGCCTACAAAAAATTCAAGCTATTGATCAAATCAAAAGACACTTAGCCTTCGCATTGAATATGCATGAAGTTCGAGATTATTTATTATATGATGCTGCATTTATTGCACGATTAAACATTGATCTTTCAAAAGCCATTCACGTAAAAAATCCAATGTCACAAAATTGGACAACGTTGACAACATCTTTAATTCCACACTTGCTCAAAAGCATTGAAACCAACATTGTTGGCAATGATCATTTGCGTTTTTTTGAGCTAAATCGCACATGGCACACTGCGGGTAAAAATTTTATAGAACACAAAACGCTATCTGGCATTATATTTGATAAAAAATTTACTAATTTTTATGCCGCAAAAGCAGAATTACAAAGTTTGTTTGACGCGCTCAAACTAAAAGTTGTATGGCAAAAATCACAAGATCCAATTCCTGCATGGTTTGATCAACACGAGGTGGCACAAATTTTAATCGAAGATAAAGTGCTTGGATTTGCAGGAATGATGGCAACATCATGGATGCACAAAATTGTTTCAGGGTCTGCTTTTATTTTTGAATTAAATGCAGAAATTCTTGAAAATCATCAAACTACTCAGCTCAAATTTCAACCATGGTCAAAATATCAAGAAGTTTCTTACGACATCAGCTTAAAAATTCCAACAACACTCATGTTTGAAGAAATTCAAGAAACAATTTTAAAATCTCACGACTTAATTTCTGCAGTAACATTAATTGATTTTTTTGAAAAAGAAGAATGGCAAAATCAACGAGCAATAACATTGCGCTACACCATTAGCAATCATGAAAAAACTATGACAAAATCAGAACTTGATGAAATTATTCAACGCGTTGAACAAACAATGGTGCAACATGGCGCTCAAATTCGATAATATTGCTTTTGCCTGCTTTTCCGTTCCGTTTATCGTTGATCGATTAACAAAATATTTTGTTATGACAAAATTATGGTCCTCACAAACAATCAATCAATTTTTTAATATTTATGTTACGCACAATCAGGGAATTGCTTGGGGCCTTGGTCATCAGCTGGATGAAACTTATGTTTATTTTTTAACTCTGCTTATTGTAAGTGCTTTACTTTATTTTATCTGGTACACAACATCAATCGCTCACCATCAAGGCATGCTACGATCGTGCATGTTTATCATTGCTGGCGGCATTTCAAATTTATGTGACCGATTATGGTATGGTAGCGTGATTGATTTCATTCAACTGCACGCTGGCGATTGGTATTTCCCCGTGTTTAATGCTGCAGATGTCAGCATCACCGTCGGCGCATTTTTTTTAATTTATTTTGCATTGTTTGATGAAGCATAATGATCAAACAATGTTTAAAACAAGCGTACAATGCTGCTTTGTACATTCTTTGCCCACCACAATGCTTTAGTTGCAAAGCATACACACCAACTCGTGTCATTTTATGTGAAAAATGTGAACAAAATTTGGAATTGATTGCTCCAAAAATGTTTGAAATTAATAAATCTTACATGCTCACAGTTTATACTTTAACACGTTACACTAATCCGTTACGTCCAATGCTTTTTGCAAAATATCGATCAGATATCATCGTTGTTGAAAAACTTGCTCAACTCATTTGGCAAAAATCAATTGTGCCCCATGTAAAAATTGATTACTTTATTCCAATTCCTTTGCACTGGACTCGCAACATGAAACGGGGTTTTAATCAAGCAGAAATTCTTGCAACCTGTTTATCCAACTATTCAAATATTCCCGTTTTGCATGCCATGAAACGAACACGCGCAACACAATATCAAATTCACGTAGAAAACACTGACCGTCGTTGCAACGTAAAAAATGCATTTGAACTTAATAATTTTACAGAAAAAATAGCAGGAAAACATATCATGCTGGTGGATGACTCATGCACCACGGGATCCACCGCAATTGAAGCTGCAAAAATTTTAACCAAACTCAATCCTGCATCAATCAACATGATTGTTGCTTGTCGCGCATTATAAAAATGATTAAATAATAAACAAAAGCATTTCATATTTTTATCACTTTGATATCCTAATAACAATATTTTTACTTAACATTAATTTTTTAGGGAGCACTCATGAAAAACAGATTAATTGTTTTGACGCTTCTTTGCAGCCTGAATTTTGTTCAAGCAAAACAAGAAACTGTATTATCTCCAGCGGAACGAGATAAATTAATACAATCTCAACGAGATCTAGAGATGTGTTATGGAGTTTTATACAATTTATATTGCGCAAGATACTCAACAAAGGCAGAGCGCACTGAAAAACAAGCTATGTTCAATACACTTGATGCTTTATTTCAAAAATGCAAATGCGAGCAATATAAAGAAAAATTTTATGACGGTTTTGCAAAAGAACAAGAACTAAACAAGCTGTACAACAAAGAAACAGATGCTACTTCAGGTAAAAAAATTGCCAACGCTCTTTCACCTGAAGAACTTGCCAGAAAAGAATCTCTCGAACTATTTTTTGCATTACATCGTAACGCTCAAGAACGCAAGAAATTGGAACTTGCGCAACGTTTAGGCTGGAGCATTCAACAAGTGGATGATTTGAATCGCAGCGCTCTGGACGATTTTCATAAAGAATTAAACAAACACATACAGAATTAAAAAACCAATAAAATAATAACTTTAGAAAATTATTTTTTTTATAAAAAAGCGTCATACAAGTGACGCTTTTTTGTTTTCATAATTTTGAGACAACAACTGATGCAACACTGGTTGTTCAACAATTACTTTTGGAATCATCGGATTTAATTGCGCTAAAAATATTCGCACATTTTTTTTTGCACCAATGCGCCAATCATACGCAGAAATTACATGATCACCATCACGACCAAGCACTGTTGCAACATCATGCAACATGACTTTTGGAATATCTGTTACATCAACTGTAAAATAATTCATGTTAATTCTTCCAACAATTCCAGCAACTTTTCCATGAATCAAAACTTTTCCAGTATTTGAAAGATCAGGATTAATTCCTTCAAAATACCCCATGCCAAGCACTGCAAGCTTTGTTGTTCGTGATGCGGTATACGTTCGAGCATAACCAACTGTTGCCCCTGCAGGAATTGTTTTTACTGCTATCACTTTTGTTTTCAGTGATAAAATTGGGTGTAACAAATTTTGAAGCTTTTCATCCGCTTCAGGCAAATATCCATACAATCCGGCACCAATGCGAACAAAGCTATATTTATTTTTTGTTACCAAAGAACCATGTGAATTTGATGTATGAAATTGAAGCCCAGGTTGATAAAAAGGCTTTAAAATTTCTTCTTGCGCATGAACTGATTCAGGATTACAAGCTTCAATTAAATGAGAACATATTCCCTGCAACTTTAAATGCGACATTAAATCTAACTCATCCATAAACATTTTAAATTCTGATGGAAAAATTCCAAGACGAGAAAGACCTGTATCAATTTTTAAATGCACATTAATTTTTTTATTATTTTTTTTACCAACAGCATTTAAATCATGCATGGTTGCTACATCTGAAATGATCATATCTAAATTACAATCAACAATGTCTTGCAAGCTCGTGTTGATAAATCCTAAAACTAAAATTGGCTTTTGAACGCCAGCCCTTCTTAAATCAACACCTTCTTGAGAATTTGCCACACACAATCTGACAATTTTAGAATTTTGATCATGAAGTAATCCAATATCTG
>DALYET010000001.1:37671-75058 GCA_031972395.1 Candidatus Chromulinivoraceae bacterium | reverse complement strand
CAATATCTGTAAGTCCATGACCGTACGCATTTGCTTTTATTACAGGAGCAATACCAGAACTTGATGACAACCAACAATCATACTGATCAACATTATGATTTAATGCATTTTTATTAATTTCAATCCAGGTTGTATAATTCATGTTTTTTCATTTCAATAACATTTTAATTTTTAGATAAAAACTTATACCTTAAGGATATTAAAAAGATTGTATTTCTTCCAGAAAATGCCATAAAAATTCACAAAACTTTTTAAAGTTTTCATGTTTTGCTACCATATTTATATTGGGCCATGATAAATGAGATTTTTATGAAAAAAATAGTTCAAAAAAAACAACAACCAAAATATTCTGACTTTGTTTACGGAATTCACAGCACTTTAGAACTTTTGTCGGCAAAGCGTCGTAAAGTGAGCATGGTTTACACAACAAAACATGAAATTAAAGCATGGCCTAAAATATCAAAATTATTGCCAAAGCATACCCCAATTCAATTTGTTTCAAAAGACGTGTTAGATAATATTGCACAAACAACACAACATCAAGGCATTATAACGTTTACAACTCCGTTTCCTTTTGAAAAAAATATTTTTGATTCAAAAAATCAAAGTTTTATTGTTGTTCTTGATGGTGTTCAAGATGTTCGAAACCTTGGAGCAATTATTCGCTCTGCTTACTGCACCGGAGCTGATGGAATTGTCATCTGTGGCAAAAACAGCGCGCCACTTACCCCAGCATCCATTCATGCTTCTGCTGGCCTGGCAGAACATTGCAAAATTTTTATTGCACCATCAATGTCTTTTGCTTTACAAGAATTAAAATCAAAAGGATTTGCGCTTTACATTGCAACACTAGGATCTGGTGAAAATGCTGCAACTTTTAAATTTGAGCAACCAGCAGCACTGATTATTGGCAATGAAGAATCTGGAGTGTCATCAACAACTTTAAAATCAGGAAAACGAATTCTTTTACCGCAGCGACGCCAAGACATTTCTTACAACGCTTCAGTTGCTGCAGGAATTTTAATGTTTTTAATGGGAACGCAATTCAAAAAAATTTAAATAAAAAAAGGAAGTAGCATGATTGATCGTCGATTTATAGCTTTATTTTTCATAAGTTTTTTTATTGTTTTATTTTCAGGACTTTTATGGATCAAAGTTTTTTATCTTGAAAAAGATATTGAAAATTTACAACAAGATATCGACAAAGAAAGTTCATCGTACAAAGAAATTGATTTAGTGCTACCGGTTCAAGAATTTTTAAAACGTGGTGCAAATTCTGCGAACCTTTCAACAGTAAAACGGGTATTTGTTAATCAATGGATCTATTTTAATCAAGATGACTTAATAAAATTAATTATGTATGCGCAAGGAGCTGTTTCATTTAATGAAATGAAAAAAGCTTTTGAAGCTGGAATAAAAACCGAACATGCAAAAAATGGCGCCGCAACATTTATTGAAAGTTGCCTTACAACCATTACCAATGATCCAAAATTAACTAGCTATGTTGACGCTTCTTTAAAAGAAGGATTAACGCCGCAGCTTCATGAACTTCGTGGAAAAATGATGGAGGTTGAACACAATGGTCGTGAATACAAAAAATTAAAACTTGAATATAAAAAAGCACTTTACAACTGGATTGATGCAAAACATGGAAGATTAATTGATGAATTAGTTTTGCAACTATAAAACTTGTTGAATAATATTGATCGATTTTTCAATCAATTCATGTACTTGATTTTTTGATTCTTGAAATGGTGATGTTACAAAATCTCCAACATCACACGCATTGTCAGGACGTCCAACACCACAACGAACTCGATAAAAATTTTGACCGCCATGTTCAATGATGGATCGCAAGCCATTGTGCCCTCGAGCACTACCGCCATCCTTGATATTTATTTTTCCAAAAGGATAATCAATTTCATCATGAACAACCAAAATATTTTCAATTTTAATGCCACGCTTTTGCAAATGTTTTAAAATTTCACCAGAGTTATTCATAAATGTTTGAGGCTTGATTAACAAAATTTCATGACCATCATGCTCAACTGACGCAATCAACATATTTTGTTTTTCGATCCATGAGCCTTGCCACAATTCAGACAATCGATCAAGAATTAAAAAACCAATATTGTGTGGCGTAAAAAGAAATGCAGGTCCTGGATTTCCAAGACCCACAATTGCTTTAATTTCTTTATTTAATTTTTCTATCATACAAAACTTGCGTATGAAGTTATTTATTTTTTAGATTTTGATTCTTCTTTTTCAAGTTCTTTTTCAAGCGCTTGTTTTTTTGCTAAATTTGCAGCTTTTGTTTTTTCATCAATTTTTTTAATCACTTCAGAAGTTTTTGAGACTGCTTTTTTGTTAACATACACAGCTTGTTCTTCCATAAGAACAATATCCCAATTATTTTGTTGTGCTAATTCTTTGATTGTGTCTTTGACCAGACCTTCAAATTTACCCATTTCTTTTTGATACATTTCACCAAGCTTTGCTTCAACTTTTTGCCCTTCAGCTTGCAGTTTTTGAATTTTTAAACCAAATTCTCTTTTTGCAAACTCAAGTTCACTTTTGTCTAATTTTCCACTTTTTTCTTTTTCTGCAATCTCTTGCTCTTCTTTTTGAAGTTTTTCGCCTTCTTTTTGCAATGGAGCTGCCAATTTTTCTTGAGCAGATTTTAATTTTTCTTGAATCGATTTTCCCGTATCAGAATTTATCATCACTTCTTGTCCGCTCACTGTTGCAATCACTGTTACTTTTGATCCTGAAGAAGCTGCAGATGATCCATTTGCAAAAGAAGTTGTTAAAATAACAGAAAGAAATACCAAGCGTGTTGTTTGTTGAATATTGTTCATACATGTCCTTTTACATCATTTATAAAAATCGAAAAATGTTTTGACTTTTGATCTTCAAACTATATTCTTTTTACAAAAATTCGTCAATTTTTACACAATCATTATTATCATTAATAAAAAATATTTATTTAGGCGCTTTTCAATGTTTAAAAAAGAAATTTTTTGCATATTTTTATACGCATTTTCAACAGTACAATCAAGCGAAAGACGCCTCGTAACTCACGATCCATACAATCCAAAATTTGTACCAAATGTTTCTCCAGCAAACACACCAACAGCAACCAATGTCAGATCGCTAACTCGTGAGCAATTAGAAAAAATATCAAAAATTGCTGAAGAATTAAAAAATATGGCAGATGAAATGCTTCACAGCAACAACCATACATCGCCTCAACCTTTATCAACAAAAATACCGCCTGATCAAGAAAAAAGAGACCGAACTATTGCAAATCAACGAAATGAGATAACTCGATTGCTGGAAGCAATTGATAAATTAAAAAGAAAACTAGTAAAAAAAATGAAACCTATGCAAAGTACAGGAACCCAAACCGAGCCTAGAGACAGCATCAAAGTTTTGGTCATAGAATTTCAGATTCAAACTGGAATAAACGACAACAAGATTTAAATTCAAGTCCCCTAACCCTTCATCAAATCTTTCTACAACCTTAAAAAGAAATAATTTAAAAAAGCAAGAATCTTTCAAAATCTACTATTTTTTCGATTCTTGCTTAATTTTTTGATCAAAATTTTGAAATTTTAATAAAGAGCGATCACTGTAACTTTCTGCCAAACCTTGAACCAATAATTTCCATAATTTGATACTTTTGTTTGAACCAGAATCTAATTCTGATTTTAAAACGAACAATGCTGATTCAAGGGGATTTGTAGATTGAAAAACTGCAGACAATATATTTAAAAACTTTTGAAGCATTACGCCCAGATTGATTGTTTCATAGGATATCATTTGACGCTGCAAACAACGATCAAGCACATAAACAAACAAATCTGTTTGATGCTGCACCCATGATGCAATAAAAATTAATCGCAGCGTTAAAAAACTAGAAACTTCCATCCACCGAACGGAGCGATCAGGCAAGATATCATACCGAATGCTATAACCACCCTGCAAAGCTTCATAATATTTTGCAATATTTTCTTTTGTATAGACATGAATATTGCAAAGAACAGTATGTCCATAAAGATCTGACCCATAACTTGCTGTTGCTTGAGCAATTCCATCAGTTAAAACAATTTTAAGATTTCTTTTGGTTGTATAGCGAAACAAAATCATTTTAATGAACGCAATAATTTCAGGATCAGCCTCTTGTTCTTCTATAAAAATTGCTTCATGCATTGACCCGCGCTCAGCATCTTTTAATACATGATAAGAACTTACTATTTTTTCATCATAAAATTGTTCATACAGCTCTTCAGGCGTTATTTCTGATTCTTTAAACAAAGATGCAAAAAATTTTTCAAAACCAAGAGTTATTTTTTTTTGCCATGCATCAATGACATTTTGATATGCAACATCATTTTTGAACCCAATAGATTCGTCTGCATACAATCGAAAAATGGGAAATTTACTCAAATGAATTTTGCTAAAATTTTGCTCAATAAAATTTTGAAATTTTGGGACTACAACAGAACATTGCAGCCATATGAAACAAAAAATAAATTTTTTATTCACAAAAACCCTTAAAAAATTAAAAAATAGATAGAATTGGTTATCAAGTTTTAAGCTATAAGCATTGTATCACGCTGTTTTGAAAAATCAGACAAAGTTACAAAATAACGTAAATTGGTGGAGGCGATGGGAATCGAACCCATGTCCGCAGAAAATCAAATCAAAAGCACTACATGTTTAGCTTTCTTTTATACAAGCTTGCTACTCAGAAAGCAAATATCACAAGCCCGTCTATTTCTTATACTTTTACGTTATGAAACAGAAAAATATTGCGTAAAAGGAATATGGTTTTATTAAGCGACAGACAGTGAAGAATATTCGTCTTCACGGCGTCTGAAGGAAGCTGCTAACATTGCAACCATTCCGAAGAATGCTGCAACAAAAGTAGCCCCTGCAGTTTTCATAGATTCTGCATTTGTTTTTAGTTGATTCATTAACGAGCACTCAACAAACGCTCGACATGCATTCTTGACTATCATTAATACGTCGAAGCCGGTACGCCCCCGTATCTATTTTCAAAGATTTATTACATAGGATAACAGATCTGGCCGAACAGTCAAAAGGATGATAAAGCATTGCCAGTTTTTAAAAAATCTGTATATTTCAATATTTTACCCTGCTTTTACATTGACTTTGTCGAATAAATCGATATGTTTAAAGTATCTATTACTTTTTGAATATACCGCGGGATGGAGCAGCCTGGTAGCTCGTTGGGCTCATAACCCAAAGGTCGTTGGTTCGAATCCAACTCCCGCAACCAAAATACAAAAAATCCTCAAGAAATCTTGAGGATTTTTTTTGCTTATTTTTAATCAAAATAACTTAATTTTATTCCAAAAAATCGACGGGTTGCATACAAGCTTGTTAAAAAAATTAAGGATAATGGTCCAACCCAAAGCCATAATCCAACGCTTGAAACAAAAAAATCTTGGTTTACATGAAATCCATAAATATTAACATCAAACGACCATGAATAGACTATGTTTCTGACCAATACATACAAAAACCAAAAGAAACTGCAACCAACCAAAAATTGAACAATGTATCGAATAAAAAAATGAAACCATTCTGCGGACGAACGCCCCAGTTTTAAGTGATAATGCAAAACAAATAAAAATACAAAGCTTTGCGCCATAGCGGCAATTGATGATGAAAAAGCTATGCCCGCAGCACCATAATCAACCATTAAAAGCCTGTTTAAAGAATAATTGATTGCAATGGCTATAAACGTCGTTAAAAGTGGAATTTTAGTAATGCGCAAGGCATAAAAAATGCTTAAAAAAACTTTATTGAGCGAAAAAAACAACAACCCAACCAAGTATGCTAAAAAAATTGATTGCGCCAAAAGCACTTTGCTCATTGCTTGAGCATCTCCCAAAAACAGCGTTGTAAATATTTCTTTAGAAAAAAAAGTCATTAAAAAAACTAACGGCACAGTTGTCCAAATAATAAATTTAATCGCTTCAAATAATTGCTGTGCAACCTCTTGAGGCTTCTCCAAATATAATTTTGAAAAATAAGGCAACAAGACCGTTACCAATGATGCTGCAATAATTCCAACCGGAATGTTAACGAATTGAAATGTGTATCGAAGCAACGTTAAAGAGCCACTTTGCAGATAGGAACAAAAAGCAGTATTAATAAAATGATTAATCTCTACAATGCCAACACTGAAAAAACAAGGCAAAAATTGAACTAAAATTTTTTTAAACTCAACCTTTGTTTGTTCGTTTGCCTTGATGAGTCGATATCCATTTTTTAAATAAGTCAAAAAATGAATAAGAAAAAACAACACTGAAATAACAATCATGCAATAAGAAAAAACAGTGATACTCAAATGAAAATATAAACAAAAAATCAACGCACACACATACATAACATTGAGCACAGAAGGTGCAAGCGCTGGAACAAAAAAACGATGTTGCGATTGAAGCGCTGCTGCAAAAATTGCACCCGAGGACATAAATAAAATGAATGAAATTAAAATACGAAGCAATTGTGCCGATGTTTCAATATTTTGCGCGCTCCAACCCGGAACAATAGCGTGAATCACCGCTGGAGCAAACCAAAAAATAATTCCGCACAACAAAAACATAATCGATTCTATAATCAAAAAAGAAAAAGTGGTTAATCGACTCATTGATTGATCACCACCTTTATGATGTGATGCAACCAATGCTGGAACCATAACTGAGGACAATGAACCTTCTGCAAAAATTTTTCGCATCGTGTTTGGAATTCGAAAAGCTGTAAAAAAAATGTCTGATGTTTCACCAACGCTTAAAAAACGAATTAGAAAAAGTTCGCGCATGAAAGCTATGCATCGACTCACAAGCGCAAAAAATCCGATTTTAGAACTTTGTTTTAAAATTGATCGTGACATAAACACCCCTCAACTTGCTACATTTTTGTCCAAAATAAGTATAAAAAAAATTGATAAAAATACCATTTCTATTTACAATTAACCCACAATCAAAAAATTCATTTTTTACTTCAACTGTCATCATTTAAGAAAAATTTTAATAAACTCAATTGAACCTTTAAATGATTTTAAAGTACTTTTACGTCAAGAAAATGGATTTCAACAAGAGATTTTGGCAAAACGCACTCATGATTTACAACAAGAAATGATTCAAGCAATCAATTCACGTTAATAATTTTGAATGTGCAAAATTACATCACATTTTTGAGCAATTAAAATGTCATGGGTACTTATAATAAGGCCCATGGCATATTTTTTTTGATACATCAAAAGCATATCTATAACCTGCAGCGCAGAAGCTTGATCTAAGTTTGCCGTTGGTTCATCTGCAAGCAAAAATTGTGGCGCATTAAAAATTGAACGTAAAACAGAAATTTTTTGTTGCTGCCCTCCTGATAAATTGTGCACAAAACTTAAAGCTTTACCTTCAAGTCCAACCTCTTTGAGCAGTTGCAGCGCATGTTTTTTTGATTGATCATTCACAGATTCTTGAATGATTGATTTTAACATCACATTTTCAAGAACATTTAATTCTGCAATCAAACAAGGCTGTTGAAACACAACGCTCATTTTTGTTTCCAGCAGTTGCATGCGATCTTGAAACGATTGATTTGAAATAATCTGATCATTCAATTGAATCCAACCGGCTGTTGGATGCTCAATGCCTGCAAGCATAGCTATCAACGTGGATTTTCCAATCCCTGATGGTCCCATCAAAGCATATGAACGGTTTGATAAAAATTGATAATCAAAACTATCAAAAATTTTAGATTGATGCGTCGCTTGAACAAAGGTCTTTGAAAGCTGATGACAAGACAGGGTTTGACTTTTCACGTAAAAATCACTTTCAAAAAGTGCGTACGTTAGGATTGTTTTGCAAAATTAAGCATACGTGTTGGGTAAACTTTTTTCAAGAAAAAAAGATTCCCATACTTATTTGATATCTAAAAAGATTCAGCATATTGAAATAAGAATAAATTTTTTCATAAACTGCTTGCTATAAATTGAGAGAAGATAGCAAAAACCTTGAGGGGGGAAGTATGGAAATCAATCTCAAACAAGAACATTCAGTAGATACCATTCCAAAAATAATTCCAGTTGTACCAACAATAAACGTCACAGTATTTCCAAACATGATTATGCCACTTTTAGTGCTTGATGAACGCATTATGAATGGTATTAAACAAGCAACAAATACAAAAAATTATGTCCTGCTTTTATCAGCTCAAGAATCAGAAGATGAAGGACAAGAGATTGATACTGATAATTTATATTCCATAGGAACTATTGCAAGCGTCATGCGCGTTATCAATGTGCCTGATGATGGCATTAAAGTTTTAGTTCAAGGAATCATGCGAGCATCAGTTCAAGATTTAATGGTGCGCGATGATATGCTTCTTGCAGAAGTAAAACCAATTAAATTTAATCATGAAATTACACAGTCTACAGAGGCTTTAATAAAAAACATTAAAGAAACAGCTGAACAATTATCCATGACAAGCCAGACCATTACCCCTGATTTTTATGCTATCTTGGCAAAAATGCACGAACCTGAAAAAATTGCTGAATTTGTTTTATCACATTTGGAAGTTAAAAGCAGCGCAGCTCAAGCACTGTTGGAATGCAAAAATGTTGATGATTTACTAGAAGGAATTTATGAGCAATTATCTCAAGAAGTCTCGATTGTGCAAGTGCAAGAACGTATTAGAAATTCTACGAGAGAGTCAATCAATAAAAGCCAACATGAATACTACCTTCGTGAACAACTCAAAGCGATTAAAAAAGAATTGGGCGAAGATTTGGTTGATGAGATCGAAGACTTAAAAAAACAACTTTCTGAAAAAAAACTTTCTGAAAAAATTAAATCTGAAATTGAAAAACAAATTGATAAACTTGAGCGTATTGCTCCTGAATCCATGGAAGCAACGGTCACCAGAAATCATATTGAATTACTTCTTGCCCTGCCATGGGGACACTTTACCAAAGATAATTTAAGTTTAACCAATGCTCAATCAGTACTTGATAAAGATCACTACGGCCTTGAAGACGTTAAAGACAGAATTTTAGATTTTATTTCGGTAAAAAATTTAAAAGCTGATGGGCCAAGTCCAATTTTATGTTTATACGGTCCTCCAGGTGTTGGAAAAACTTCACTTGGCCAATCAATTGCAAAATCTTTAGGAAGAAATTTTTATCGAATATCGCTGGGTGGCGTTAAAGATGAATCAGAAATTCGCGGACACAGAAAAACTTATGTTGGTGCAATGCCAGGACGAATCATTCAAGCAATGCGCAAATCAGGATCAATGAATCCTGTCATTTTAATTGATGAAGTCGATAAACTGGGAGCAGATTTTCGTGGCGATCCTTCAGCGGCACTTCTTGAAGTTTTAGATCCAAATCAAAATAAAGAATTTTATGACAATTATTTAGCATTACCATTTGATCTTTCAAACGTCATGTTTATTTTAACCTGCAACGACATTGGCACTATCTCTGGACCACTTCTTGATCGAATGGAAGTTATTCAACTTTCTGGATACACATTTGAAGAAAAAGCTGAAATTGCAAAAAAATATTTAATCAAACAAGCTGTGTCTGAAGCAGGACTTGCTGAATCTGACATTCAATTAGGTAAATCAGTTCTTGATACCATCATTTACGAATATACGCGTGAAGCAGGAGTGCGAAATTTATCACAAATCATCAAACGACTTTGCGCTAAAGCTGCACGATCATACGTAGAGCACAAAGAAACAATTAAAATTTCTCTTAAAAATTTAGAAAAATTCTTAGGACCTAAAAAATATCCTGCCGATAGACTTGATCATCGAAACATGGTCGGCATTACCAATGGTCTTGCATGGACATCTGTTGGTGGCGAAGTACTCAAAATTGAATCAATTTTAATGCCAGGAACAGGCAAAGTTATGCTCACAGGTCATTTAGGCGATGTCATGAAAGAATCAGCACATGCAGCTTTAAGCTATGCTCGATCTCACGCAGACGAATTTAACATTTCTCAAGAAAAATTTACTAACTATGATATTCACATTCACGTGCCTGCTGGCGGCGTTCCAAAAGATGGACCATCGGCCGGGATTACGCTACTCTCATCAATTCTTTCAACACTGACTGGAAGACCTATCAATGCATCATTTGCCATGACTGGTGAATTAAATTTACGCGGTGACGTGATGCCGATTGGTGGCGTTAAAGAAAAAGTACTTGCAGCAAAACGTAATAATTTATCAACGGTCATTTTACCTGAAGATAATCGTAACGATTGGAATAGCATCAAAGACATTGTACAAGATTTAAACATTATTTGGGTAAAACATGCTGATGAAGTTATGGCACATGTTTTAATGCCATTAATAACAGTTCCTATAAAGTAGCCTTTTACAGACAGGAATGGTAAAATTTTTCATATTTTACCATTCCTTACTTTTAAAAAGGATCACCATGAATCACAAATTTTTTAAACTGTATGAAAAAATGGTTTGCATGATTGCACTTTCTGGCAACACGATCTACTTATTTCAAGCTTTTAAAATTTGGCAAACAAAAAGTTCTCACGATGTAACATTTATTGGATTTGCTATTTCCGCACTTTCTACAACAAATTGGCTTATTTACGGATTTTTAATTAAAGATAAGCCACTGTTTATTTCAAATTTGTTTGGATTTATGAATGCAATCATTTGTTTATCAATGATTTATATGTATTCCTAAATATTATTTTACATATTCAAACCATCAAAACTTTACAAAAACTTTCATTTCTTTTACTTTATTTTAAAGCTTTATTTCCCTTGTGCAAAAAAATCAAGGATTTGCTCATGTTGCACCAATCTAATGACAAAACATACACCCAAAACTCTGCTGGCAAAATTGTAAAAATTACCGGTACAGTTATTGACGTACAATTTCCTCAGGGCAAAACTCCAAAAATTAATTCTGAACTTTTTATTCAGATTCCTTCCATCGCAGGGAAAAAAAATCATAAAGCTCGTTTAGAGGTTGCTTTGCAACTTGGTGACGACATTGTTCGATGCATTGCCATTGAAAACATTCAAGGAATTAGCCGTAATTTACCCGTGTATGACACGGGTGCGCCAATCACTGTTCCTGTAGGCCCTGAAGTTTTAGGTCGAATGTTTAATGTTTTGGGCGATCCTATTGACGGCCTTGATGATTTAAAGAAAGCACAGCGCTGGTCCATTCATCGTGAAGCTCCATCATTTATTGAACAAAAAATTGAAAATGAAATCCTTGAAACTGGAATCAAAGTGATTGATTTAATGTGCCCTTACATCAAAGGGTCAAAAATTGGTCTTTTTGGTGGCGCAGGAGTTGGAAAAACTGTTTTAGTCACCGAGCTGATTCGAAACATTGCCAAAGAGCATCAAGGAGTTTCTGTATTCACCGGAATTGGCGAACGAAGCCGCGAAGGAAATGAACTGTGGCTTGAAATGAAAAAGTCTGGCGTTTTAGATAAAACAGCTTTAGTTTTTGGCCAAATGGGAGAACTTCCAGGCGCTCGACTTCGTGTTGGCATGACAGGACTGACCATGGCCGAATATTTTCGCGACGTTGAAAAAAAAGATGTGCTCCTGTTTGTTGATAACATTTTTAGATTTGTACAAGCCGGGGCTGAAGTTTCATCACTCCTTGAAAGAATTCCTTCAGCCGTTGGATACCAACCAACCCTTGCATCAGAAATGGGAGCTTTTCAAGAACGTGTAGCAAACACGGTAAATGGAGCAATCACTTCAGTGCAAGCCGTTTATGTTCCAGCTGATGACATTACCGATCCTGCACCCGCAACAACGTTTATGCACCTTGACGCCAACACCGTACTTTCTCGAAAATTAGTAGAGCTTGGTTTGTACCCTGCAATTGATCCTTTAGCTTCAACATCAAAGGGTCTGACTGCTGCAATTATTGGTCAAAAACATTATGATATTGCCCGTCAAATTGAAACTATTTTGCAACGATACAAAGAACTGCAAGATATCATTGCTGTGCTTGGCCTTGATGAACTATCAGAAAAAGACAAAATCATTGTTCGTCGAGCAAAAAGAATTCAAAAATTTTTAACACAACCATTATTTACTGCAGAATTTTCTACCAGCATTCCTGGAAAATATGTGCCACTTGCACAAACGGTGCAAGATTTTGAAAAAATTGTGAATGGTGATTGTGATCATATTCCAGAACAAGCTTTTTACATGACAGGAACGCTAGAAGAAGTTTATGAAAAAGCAAAAACATTATAATTTATGAAACTACGAATTGTTACAACGCAGCGCGTGATTGAACATGAAATTGATTGGATAGAATTAAACACTCCTGCTGGCAATATGATTATTCAGCATGGCCATGCACCCATGATGATTGAACTCAAGCCGGGTCATGAGCTCGTATTTCAAAAATCTGATGGCAGTCAAAATTCACTAAAAATTATGCAAGGCATTGCACACGTCACGCGTTACGAAATAAAAATTTTACTTCCGATTGATTTATGAACAAGCCGCTCGGTTCTATCATTGAAGGATCATTAACTGACGGATTTATTGTCAGAATTTCACAAAATGCAAACCTTGAAGAAATTAAAGCTGGAAAATTTGTTGCAATTGCAGGAAATGAATACACTTTTTTTTCTATGATTACCAATGTAACTCTGCAAGTTACTCATCCTGATATTTTACTCTACCCACCAAGCGAAACTGAAACACTACTTCGCAATTTTTTAAAGAAAAAAAGTATTTACGCAACAGCTCATGTCAAACCAATGATTGCGCTAACCAAGCATGGTAAAGCAGCTCCTGTAAAAACAGTACCTCAACATTTTGCAAGCGTTTTTGAAGCAAGTGAACGCGACGTTGCCGCTATTTTTGGTGCAGAATCAGATCAGTCAAAAAAATATTTTAATATGGGATGCCCTCTTGATATGAACACTCCGGTGTGCATTGATTTAGAAAAATTGGCAGAACGAAGCACAGGAGTTTTTGGTAAAAGTGGAACAGGCAAAACATTTTTAACCAGACTGTTGCTAGCAGGACTCATTAAAAAAAAGGTTGCAACAACTATCATTTTTGACATGCATAACGAATATGGACTTCAAGCTCGTCAAGAATCAACAGCAAAATTTGTTAAAGGCTTAAAGTCTTTATTTCCATCACAAATTGCAATTTTTTCCCTTGATCCTCAAGCAACAAAACGACGCGGAGCACAGCCTGATGTAACCGTTCAGCTTTCATATCAAGACATTAAAGTTGAAGATATTTTATCACTGCAATCAGAACTTAATTTGCACAGCACAGCACTTGAAGCTGCATATTTAATTGCTGCAAAATTTCATGATGATTGGCTGCAAGCGCTCCTTGAACAAGGACATGATCCAAAAGAGTTTGCACAACAAATTGGCGCACATCCAGAATCTATTGCTGCACTGTACAGAAAATTAAAACGCATTGAAAAATTTCCATTTTTTGTACCAAAACTACCAAAAAATCAATCAGTAATTGATCGCTTGATGGAATACATTCAAAAAGATATTCATGTGGTGATCGAATTTGGAAACTACACATCAACATTTTGTTATTTACTGCTTGCCAACATTATTACACGACGCATTCATCATGCCTATGTTTTAAAAACTGAACAATATTTAGGCAGCCAAAAAGCTGGTGATGAACCAAAGCAACTCATGATTGTCATTGAAGAAGCGCACAAATTTTTAAACCCGATTGCAGCATCGCAAACAATTTTTGGAACCATTGCCCGAGAAATGCGAAAATATTACGTTACACTGTTTGTGATTGATCAAAGGCCTTCAGGTATTGACACTGAAGTTTTGTCACAAATTGGAACCAAAATTGTGGCCCAACTCAGTGATGAAAAAGATTTGCAAGCAGTGCTCATGGGCACACCAAACGCAAACACCCTTCGCGCAGTTTTAGGATCACTTGATACTAAAAAACAAGCGCTCCTTTTGGGACATGCAATCACCATGCCGATGGTGGTTGAAACTCGAACTTACGATGAAACATTTTATACCGACATGCAAAATGAACTGAGCATGCGACCAGTTGAACAAGTTATTCAAGAGTTATTTTAATTTCTAAAATCACATCAAATTTAAAATTTATAAAACCCTTGAAATAAAGCTATCAAATAGTAGATAATTTTAAAAAATTAAGGAGTTTTATGAAAAATTTAAAATTAACAGCTTTCTTTTTATCTTTTTTAGCATGCACTATCACTTTACCAGGCGATACAGAGTTTATTGAAACTCAATTTGAAGAACCCATTATTGATAAAAAAGCAAAAATGAAATATACAGGAATCCGATATCAAACAGAATTAATCAAAACACCTGAAGAAATGTCAGAAGAAAACATAAAGCGCTCTGAAAATTTTAAAAATTTTACAAAAAAAGAACAAGCTGCCAAAAAAATACAATCTTGGCTACGATCAACTAAAGAAGATAGAAAAA
This sequence comes from Candidatus Chromulinivoraceae bacterium, assembly GCA_031972395.1. Taxonomy (GTDB): domain Bacteria; phylum Babelota; class Babeliae; order Babelales; family Chromulinivoraceae; genus JACPFN01. The sequence continues at coordinate 60,527 of DALYET010000001.1, read as the reverse complement.
TTGAAGATTTTAAACGTAAACATGCTGCAACAAAATTGCAACGAGCAAGTCGTCAATATTTACAAGAAAAGAAAATAAACACATTTAAAAAATCTATTGATGCATTTGCTGATCAATCATATCCAAAATTTAAAGAATTAATTTGCACTTCAGATTATTTAACCAAAACTGATTGGATCTATAAATTTATTGAAACGATGGAAAACAGAACTATTTTTGCTCGCGATAAAAATGGCAACATTGATCCAAATACATTTACTCAAGAATTTGAAAAAGAAAATTCAAATCCAAGCGATTGGCTTGATACAAAAATCATAGACCTTTTACCTCAATTTCACGAAATAATCTATAAAACATTCATTGATAAAGCTGTTGAACAAATAATAAAATATAAAACTTCTTGGATTGACGCAGTATCAATTCCTACGCCAAAAGATCATGGTTCATTCCAAGAAGAAAGCACACCATTATTTCCAAAAATATATAAATGTTCAAAATGCCCACATGTTCATTTAATTCTTGCCAAAATTTTTACAAATGTTTTAGAAGAAGATCCAGAACGCCTGAAAGATCTTGATATCCATCCAACAATCACAACCGATAACGATACCGTTACAGACTTGAATGGAATTACATATAAAGATTTTACAGTTCAAGCTTTTGGCCAAGATGATATAATTACCATACGCTATAAAGCCTCTGATCCTCATTTTGATGAATCAGCCGCAATTATGGAAGAAATTGAAAAAGAAGATATTATTTTAACTTTTTTTACTAATTATCTTGATAAATTAGGGCTTGAATTTTCATCAGAAGAAGAAACACTACGATCAATGATTGGTGAAGAATATTTTGAACCAAAAGCACCCGATCGCATATTTGATCCAGCAAAAAATACTGCAGCATCATGGAATAAAATGTGGGATGATTACAACAATCAACTAGACAAATTATATGAGGAAAGTAACAAATTTACCGAAGATCATATCAATTGGGGATCATCTGCACGACAAACATTTTTCCTCGGACAATTAATTTTTGATAAAAGCTTGCCAGCCTTTGAAGCTTTGGGAGGTCAACAATGGCTTTCAAAACAACCAAAGGATATGCAAGAATATATCACAACCCTTATTGATAAAATTAAAAATAAAAGATTAAAGCGGTTTAAACAACAAGAAATTGGTGGCAAACCTGTTCATGCAAAAAAAATTGGCTCAAAATATCAATTTGAACCTTTACCATCAAAAAAATAGCCTTTTCTATTCTTCCAACTGAACTTGTTTCAAAAGAAGAACGCCTCAAGCGCATGAAAAAAGAAATGCAAAATCAATCAAGAAATCTATACCGAGATTTATCATCATCGCAATAATTTGATTTTAATTTCTTACTTGCGCAAAAAATATCAGTGTTGAACAGGTTATTCAAGAATTATTTTAATTTCTAAAATCACATCAAATTTACAATTTTAACAAATTTTACTTCAAAGCAATATTTGTAAAACCCTTGAAATAAGGCTATCAAATAGTAGATAATTTTAAAAAATTAAGGAGTTTTATGAAATATATCAGATTAATTGGACTATTTATTTTAACTCACAGCTTTGTTCAACCATCTGATGCAGAAATTATTGGATACTATACTGACGAAATATCCGAACCTAACACAAAAATTATTTATCGCATCACAAAAAAAGAAGTTCCTGATCAAGAACTTTCGCGCAAAGTTGATCCTGAAACAGGCAGAATAATAATTCATCGGTTAACCAGCAATCCTCATTACAAGCCAAAGGCTATACCCGCAGAACCCGATTTTTCTAATGTTAAATTTGGAACACTAAAAACACGTGATGATTATCAGGATTCTGAATTAAAAGAACGTGAAGAAAAATTGAAAAAATTAAGACAACAAGAAAAAGCAGCTAAAAAAATACAAGATAAATGGCGCTCAAGAAAAAAATTAATGCCTACCGAAACAAGTGCGAATTCTTTAGATCAAGCATTATCAAAAAACAATCATGATGAAAATCATGAAAACAATGTAAAATGGAATAAAATACACCTTATAATAAAAATTGAAGATTTTGCTGATCAATCATATCCAAAATTTAAAGAACTTATTTGCACTTCTGACTATTTAACCAAAACTGATTGGATCTATCAATTTATCGAAGCTACAGAAGATAAAACTATTTTTGAAAGAAACTTAGACGGTACCATTAATCCTGAAAATTTCACGCCAGAATTTGAACAAGAAATTTCAAATCCAACCGATTGGCTTGATGATGCAATCATCAAATATTTACCCAAGTTTCATGACATAGTCTATGAAGCTTTCATTGATAAAGCTGTTGAACAAATTAAAAGGTACAAAACTTCTTGGACTGACGCAGTATCAATTTCTGCGCCAAAAGATCATGGTTCATTCCAAGAAGAAAGCACACCATTATTTCCAAAAGTTTATCAACCACATTATTCCTCGGATAATAAATTAATTCTTGGCAAAATATTTACTAAAATTTTACAAAATGATCCAAAAAAATTTGAACAGTTACATTTACAAGATTTGGTCAGATTTCATTTTTCTCATATTGATAGATATGATAATGACAATCGTATATATGATGCATGCGTTTTCGATAACATCTTGCACACAAATATTTCAATTTCCGCGGAAAATCTGTTTGTAAATAATTCGTTCAATGAAAATGCTGGATTACAAACTACTCTAAAGAATTCAAAAAACTTTCTTTCTGAAAGACTTATAGATAGCTTCAATCAAGTATTTGAAAAATATTTAACAGACTTAGGCCTTGAGCTTTCACCAGAAGAACAAAAACAACTCGATGAAGATCTTAAATATCCTGATCTTTCTGACCAGTGGCAAAGAACCACTGAATCTTATGAAGAATATCTTGAAAGAAATGAAGCTTTCAATAAAAATTTTATTGCAATCGAACTTGCTCGCAAAAAATTTATCGAAGATCATATTAACTGGGCATCATCTGCACGACAAACATTTTTCCTCGGACAATTAATTTTTGATAAAAGCTTGCCAGCCTTTGAAGCTTTGGGAGGTCAACAATGGCTTTCAAAACAACCAAAGGATATGCAAGAATATATCACAACCCTTATTGATAAAATTAAAAATAAAAGATTAAAGCGGTTTAAACAACAAGAAATTGGTGGCAAACCTGTTCATGCAAAAAAAATTGGCTCAAAATATCAATTTGAACCTTTACCATCAAAAAAATAGCCTTTTCTATTCTTCCAACTGAACTTGTTTCAAAAGAAGAACGCCTCAAGCGCATGAAAAAAGAAATGCAAAATCAATCAAGAAATCTATACCGAGATTTATCATCATCGCAATAATTTGATTTTAATTTCTTACTTGCGCAAAAAATATCAGTTCGGTATAAAAATAGATAACTACCTTTTTTGCTATTGTCATCCCAAACTTGATGTGGGATCCAGATAATAAAAAAAGTTTTTTCCTGAAGGATTTATCTATGGCAACCAATCAAAATCAATTCGAACTACTTGAAAAATATTGTCAAAACATTACAAAACTTGCACAACAAGGCAAGCTTGATCCGGTTATTGGACGGCATGAAGAAATTCGAAGAGTTATTCAAATTTTATCTCGAAGAACAAAAAACAATCCTGTACTTATTGGTGACCCTGGCGTTGGAAAAACTGCAATTGTTGAAGGAATTGCACAGCGAATTATCAATAATGATGTACCTGAAAGTTTAAAAAATAATCAAATTTTTGCACTCGACATGGGCGCACTTATGGCGGGCACAAAATACCAAGGTGAATTTGAAGAGCGCATCAAAGGAATTTTAAAAACAATTGAAGATGCTGGCGATCATGTGATTTTATTTATTGATGAACTTCACATGCTGGTTGGCGCTGGATCAACCGGTGGCGGCATGGACGCATCAAATTTACTCAAGCCTGCACTTGCCCGAGGACAACTACATTGCATTGGCGCCACAACTATTAAAGAATACAAAAAATATATTGAAAAAGATGCAGCACTTGAACGTCGTTTTCAAAAAGTTTTAGTTGAAGAGCCAAGCATTGAAGATGCTGTTTCTATTCTGCGCGGCCTGAAAGAAAAATATGAACTACATCATGGAATAAAAATTACTGATGCTGCACTCGTGCAAGCGGTACAACTTTCTTCCAAAAATATTCCTGATCGATTTTTACCAGATAAAGCAATTGATTTAGTAGATGAAGCAGCATCTATGGTTAAAATGGCAATTGAATCAAAGCCAGAACAATTGGATCAAATGGAACGAAAAATTCGTCAACTTGAAATTGAAAAAGTTGCACTCACGAAAGAAAAAGATAACAAAGCTTCACAGCAACGACTTGCAGACTTGGGTGCAGAACTTGACGCACTCAAAAAACAACATCAAACATTATTGCATCAGTGGAAATCAGAACGAGAACCGCTCGAAAAAATTCAACAAATTAAAGAAAAAATTGAATTTGCAAATTATGAATATTTACAAGCAGAGCGCCTGGGTGATTTTGCAAAAGCATCAGAAATAAAATACGGAAAAATTGTTCAACTTGAAAAAGATTTAAGTACTCAACAAGAAAAACTGAAACAAAGTGGCTTTAATTTACTCAAAGAAGAAGTAACCGAAGAAGATATTGCAAAAGTTTTATCACGATGGACTGGAATTCCTGCTGCAAAGCTACAAGCATCTGAATCAAAAAAACTTTTAGACATGGAAAAAATACTCAAACAGCGCGTGATAGGGCAAGATCAAGCAATTGAAAAAATTACGCACGCAATTCAAGTGCATCGCGCAGGACTAACCGATCCGCACAAACCAATCGGCTCATTTTTATTTTTAGGACCAACAGGAGTTGGAAAAACTGAAGTTGCAAAAACTTTAGCCGATTATTTATTTAACGATGAACACAAATTAATTCGCATCGACATGTCAGAGTATATGGAAAAACATGCAGTTTCACGCTTGATTGGATCTCCTCCTGGCTACGTTGGCCATGAAGAAGGTGGACAGCTGACTGAAGCAGTGCGAAAAAATCCTTACAGCGTTATCTTGTTTGATGAAATTGAAAAAGCGCACCCTGAAGTTTTTAATATTTTCTTGCAAATTTTGGATGATGGCAGACTAACGGATGGTCAAGGACGCACTATCAATTTTAAAAATTGTGTTATCATCATGACTTCAAATATTGGATCAGAACTAATTTTGCAAGCAAAAAAAATTGATGAAAACATAAAAAATGAAATTGAAAAGCAACTACACAAAATTTTTCGCCCAGAATTTTTAAATCGCATTGACGACATTGTTATTTTTAACACGCTTGATGAAAAAATAATTAAAAACATTGCAAAATCGCATTTGCAACAATTTGAACAACGCATGCAAACAAAAGACATTCAAGTAAAAATTTCTGATGCTGTACTCGATTTTGTTGCCAAGGAGGGATTTGAACCTGAATTTGGCGCACGACCTCTTAAGCGAGCAATTCATCACAACATCATTGTGCCAACATCACAATATTTACTGGCTCATCCAGATACAAAAACCATAAACATTGATTTAAAAGATGATCGCGTTATAATTTCGTCATAATTTTGAATAAAAAAGGAATATATGAAACAAAGTATAATTTCAATCTGTTTATTTTTATCTTTACTGTGCAAAGCTGATCAAGAAAATGAACGATTATCTGCCGAAAAAATTCCCCATTTCGATCAAATTTTGCAAGCGTTAGAACCATATAAAAGTTCAACACTCTCACTTGAAACAGGATCTGCTCCAAGACCTGGAGGTTCTTACTACAGTCAAGCTTTATACGTAAATGGACCTCGAGGAATTTTATTTATTGCAGGACAACTTCCCATTGATCCTTTAACAAACACCGTCATCATGGATCCTGCACTTGCAACGCGACAGTGCATGCTTAACATTCAAGCTCTTTTAACAAATGCTGGAATGGATTTTACCAACCTTAAAAAAGTGATTATTTCAATTAGCAATATAGCCGACGTTCGAACAGTTTGTGCAACATACGCGTCATTTTTAATAACTCCTCCATTTCCAACACTTTCAGTCATTGCCGTTGCGGCGATGCCGCTTGGATCTGTCGTTGGTATTGAAGGAATAGCAACCACATAAATCATAATAAAAAATCCCGAAATTAACTTCGGGATTTTAAATAAAATTAAAATTTATTTTTATTTTCGCGCTTTTGCAATGGTTACAAAGTCTGCAGATAATATCCGCATTTCTCTTGCAAAAAAAGATGCTCCTCTTGAATCTTCATATATTCTTGTTAGTAATAGGGTCGTTGCAGCAAAAACTTTTTGAGGATCATAAGGATTATTTAAAGCTTCATTCAAGCGAGGCAGTATTTCTTCTTTATACTTTTCAAAATCAGATTTAATTTTATCCAATGCTGATTGTTTTTCTTCCAGACCATAATCCTTAATTGCTTGTTGCATCTGCGGAATAAGCCAATCTACCAGTGGAATGAATTCTTTTTCTTCTCGAATATGACCTAATGCTTGATGATACCTATTCGATTCTGATGCAAAACAAAAAATGTCGCATTTTTAAAAATCATAAAATTCTTTTACTTTTTTGGTAAATATTTTAAACCGTACATTGCTAAATCTTTTTCTTCCACAGACCCTGGCGCTTTCATCATTGCATCATGGCCTTTTTGTGTTTTTGGAAATGCAATCACATCGCGAATTGATTTGCTTTGCGTCATCAGCATAATAATACGATCAACGCCTAGCGCTAAACCACCATGCGGAGGACATCCCATTTCCAAAGCGGTTAAAAGTGCACCAAATTTTTCTTGCATTTTCGTTTCATCAAGCCCTAAAAATGCAAACATTTTTTTCTGAAAATCAATATTTGAAATTCGAATTGATCCACCACCAAGTTCAAAACCGTTCAGCACTACATCGTAAGCGCGTGCTTTAATCTCGCCAAGCGGTTTGCCTTCCCAGCCATCTTGCGGACTGGTAAACGGATGATGTACGGAATTCCATGACTTTGAATCTTTATCGTATTCAAACAATGGAAAATCAGTAACCCAACAAAATTTAAATTCTTTTTCATTGATCAATTTTAATTCTTGTGCCATAGCGCAACGCAAACGACCAAGAAGCGTCCATGCTTCCTGATACTGCCCTGCAATCACAAATAAACTGTCACCAGCTTTTGCGGCAGGAATAATTTTTTGAACGTGAGACAAAAAATCAGCGGGTAAAAATTTTGCAACTGGTGATTCTGCTTGGCCCTGCTCGTTAAAGCGAATCCACAACAATCCCTTTGCGCCAAACTGCATTGCTTTAGTTACCCAACCATCAAGCTCAGATCGCGTAAAATCTTTTCCAGTCACATGAATTGCGCCAATTTTACCACCTTGAGACAAAACAGTTTGTAAAAATTTTAATTCTGTTTTTTCAAATACTGAACTTAGATTTTGAATTTTTAAATCATAACGAAGGTCTGGCTTGTCTGATCCGTACCATGCAAAAGCATCATCATAAGAAATTCGTTCAAACTTTGCAGGAATTTGCAAATTAATCGCTTTTTTAAACAACTGCGACAATAATTTTTCAATCATGCTCATAATGTCTTCTTCATTGATGAATGACATTTCTACATCAATTTGTGTAAATTCCGGTTGACGATCTGCGCGCAAATCTTCATCACGAAAACAACGAGCAATTTGAAAATAACGATCAAATCCAGAAGCCATCAAAAGTTGTTTATACATTTGTGGGGATTGTGGTAATGCATAAAAATGATGTTGATGCACGCGCGATGGAACTAAATATTCGCGAGCACCTTCAGGTGTATTTTTTGTTAAAATTGGAGTTTCAACTTCCAAAAATCCATTGTTTCTAAAATATTCACGTACAAAAAACAAAACTTCACTGCGCAAACGAAAAATATCAAACATTTCATTACGACGCAGATCCAAATATCGATATGTTAAGCGCGTTTCTTCTTCAACGTCAACGGTTTCATTGATCATAAAAGGCAACGCAATTGATTTATTCAAAATTTCAAGTGATTTTACCTGAAGCTCAAATGCTCCAGTTTTCATATCATGATTTACAAGTTTTGCATCACGCGCAACAACTAAACCTGTTACCATGACCACAAACTCTGATCGCAAACCGTGTGCTAACTCATGCGCTTGTTTATCAAACTCAGCATTGAAAACAATTTGCATCAATCCTTCTCGATCGCGAAGATCAATAAAAATTAATCCACCATGATCACGACGACGATGCACCCAACCAGTTAAAGTAATTTCTTTGCCAACATTTTGTTCGTTAACAAGTCCACAATACGTTGTTCTTTGTTTCATCAAATTTCTCATTTTAAATTAGAAGAAGTATGCAATACCTGCGTTACCAACATATCCTATATCACAACCTGTTGGTTGATTATATTTTTTAACAATGGTACCAGCCATATCTTTATAATGTTGTCCTGGAAATAATACACCAAAATATCCAGCAAGCTTCCATTTTTCATAAAACAATGCTGAAAATTCAGTAGAAAATTCAGTACCAATAAAATTATGTGACTGCTCTGTTGCTGTTGTCACGGTTACACTTTCTGTGTTGCTTAAAGTAACCGTTTTTGTTGCGGTTGGATAATGGGCTGTTTCAGGTGACCAGTACGCAATAATATTTTGAGCAATATTAACACCATGACGCTTCAGTGCTTGAATTTTCCAATCAAATCGTGTTCCAATGAACGCAATGTTTGTCATTTCATTCACAGCATCCGGTTGCAATATTGCAGTTACGTTTTTATTAAATAAATTCTCATTTGGAAGTCTAACGTTAAAACGAGGAACTCCTTGGTTAAAAAGAACCAAATGACGTAAGCGTTTACCACTGTACACAGATTGCAATGGAATAAATGCTGTAAACGGTTCATTGAGCAATTGCTCTGGCGTTAATTTATTAACATCTTGTTGAGCATCAATAAATCCTGATGCGTATCCAACACCAAGGGAAGCATTAAATATTTTTGGCAAAAAATCATAGGTTGTATCTGCAACAAAGAAATATCCTGACGCAACACGTCTTTGTGCTGGGCGGAAACGATCATAAGCGTTGTAAAGATTTATTGCCGGAGTTCCCGCAATTGTACCAATGAGTTTTCCATTTTCTGATCGATCTTTTGGTGATGCAGCAACAATTGATGCTGCTGACGAAGTGATTGTTGCAGATGTTGGCTTTAATGTTGTTTTTGGATCTGTTGTATACACTTTTGTATATTGCTCAATAAGCGTTCCATCGGTATTTCTTACAACTTTTGTTTTATTACGATCCCAAGCTTTTACATCCAGTTCACCAAAGTTCCATGCTGCTTCAAAACCCCAACTTATTTTGTGAGCAGCTCCTTCAATTGAAGCTCCCATGGTGGTCAAATAAGAATCATCATCATTCGCAAATTCTAAATCTTGATCAGGCGCATGCTGATTAACAATGTAAGGTTCAAAATCAACGCGATTGTTATTTTTATCCCATAGGCAAACATCACTGCGAATTGCTGTTATAAATGATTGTCGCCCAACACCACGTTTGCCACAAGCATTCCCAAGTTCACCAGTGCGAATAATTTCTTCATTTTCGCTCAGCGATGTTTGTTTATTTTCTAACAGTGCAGCATAAAAATCAACAACAAATCGATTCGCAACAGGATTAAAGCTAAATAAAACCGCAGGAGCATATTGATCAATTGATGAACCAGGAGCAAAGCCTAAAAATCCAAGCGCATCATACGCAGCACCCAAAGAAATACCGCGACCAACTTGATACGGAATTAAACCTATTTGGACATAATTATTGTGTTCATTAATAGTTCCAAGTCGAACTTTTAACCAAGATTCACGCATCCATAACAAATGTTTGTTCGTAGCAGTACCTTTAACATCAAACTGTGTTGATGAAATAGTAAACGTGCTTGTATCATTTTTAACATCTGTAGCAGAGCCCCACTTAAAACGAAAGCGCAAAGTATCATAAAACATTAAGCGCGGTTCTTCTGAATCACCCTGTGATATCATAGACCATAAGTCAAATGTTGTCCGAATAAAAAAAGTAGAATCTGTTGCGATGCTTGCATTTAAAAAATTCATATTATTGGCAAAAAATGTTTCATTGTTTACCTTGCCACCAATATCAACCGTTAAGTTTTCAGCTTTAAATTGAATTTTGTCCGACTTATCTTCTTTTTTCTTTTTCTTTTTAACGTCTTTTTTTGCTTCAGCATTTTCTTTTTGTGCAGCTTCAGTGAGCATAGTGGTTAAATTTACCGCTTGAGCTTCAGGCGCTACCACAATATCACTTTGTTTAATATCAAGAGCCAAAGTATTAAACACACATGCAAAAACAACACTCATTGTTGCAACATTTTTTAATGCAAAGGAAAATTTCATACAAATATCCAACGAAAAATCATAGAATTAAAATTACAAATATCTGCTTACAGCATTCATGAAATCATGATTTTTGTCAAACAACAATCATGATAAATAGCCTTTTTAAACAAAAAATTAAAAACTTAAAAAACATACGATATTGCTATGTCGCAAATATAAACAGGACTATCCCCAATTTGCGCTTTATGTTCTTTTAAATAAGTGCCCTTAAGTGAATGATAATAGGATCCCGGAAGAAGCACTCCTGCATATCCCGATAATGTTAAATTTTTAACAATATTCATTGAAACTTCAACGTTTAATTCCGTTCCCAAATAATCACCAATTTCTAAAAACGGTGCTGTATTTTTTGCCGTATCAGGATTTGCAATTTTAGGAACTTCAGGAGACCAGTAACCAATAATGTTTGGCGCTATTAAAAGTTCATGATCTTTCCAGGCTTGTACATGCCACCCTAACCGCGCACCAATAAAAGCAATATTGGTAGTTGAATCAAGCGTATCAGTTACTAAAGGCTGCGTAGAATTTTCGAGCGGATTTGAATCTTCTGGCGCAGCAACAGTATAACGAGCAATTCCTTGGTTAAACATAATTAAATTGCGGATTCGAGTTCCTGAATATTGTGACTGCACTGGCGCAAAACCAGTATAATTTTGATGCAACAATGCTTCTAAGTTTGCATGATTCAAGTCAGTACGCTCATGAGGATAGCCTGAAAAATATCCAACACCCAAAGCACCTGTTAAAAAATTTTTTACATATTCATATGAAACATCACCCACAAAAAAATATCCGCTGAGCTCAAATTTTTCAGCAGGACGAAATCGAGTTAAACCGTTAAATAAATTTGGTCCAATTTCTTTTCCATTTTCTAAAGAAGTTTTTGGTGACGCATCAACATAGCCTTGATTCACCGTTGTTACATCAACCAATACTGCTGTAGGATCAAGCGGGCTTTTGTCATAAATTTTAGTGTATTGCTCAACAATTTCTCCATCATCATTGCGCACCAGGGTAATTTGATTCCTATCCCATGGCTTAATGTATGAATCGCCAAAATTGCGCGCACATTCAAATCCCCAACTAATTTTTCCAAATTCTGCCTCAACAGCAATTCCTGCTGTAGACAAATCTGAAGTTATGTCATGACTAAATTCTAAATTTCTATCGGGTGCATACAAATGCATAAGATACGGCTCAACAATCAAGGTTTTCTTTTTTTCTGCATCTTGAAAAAAAGATTTACTGTTTAACGAAACAATGAAAAACTTTTCGCTAACTCCTCGCATTTTACATCCAGCACTAGTGTCTGAAGCTCTAATTATTTCGATATTTTGATCAATTGACCCTTGCGGATTATCAATCAAAGCAACATACGCATTTACAATGGTTAAAGGAACGGGATGAATACTCAAAAGCACAGCAGGTGCATATTCATCAATAGCAAACCCTGCATTAAAACCTAAAAATCCTGGCGCATCATAAGCAGCGCCCAAACTAATTCCTCGACCAATTTGAAATGGAATAAGCCCAATTTGAACATAGTGATCATAATTTACAGGATCTGACCCGATTTCCATTTTAACCCAGCCTTCTCGCATCCAGAGCAAATGTTTATTAAACCTTGATGGTTGTATCGAATGCTGCGAATCAACAATGTTTACACTGCGGCCAAAATTTGCAGTTTCAGCAGAAGAGCCCCATGAATATCGAAATCGCAAATCAGTATAAAAACTTAATCGCGGCGTCTTAACGTCTCCATAATCTGCAAAAAAATAAAAATCGGTTGTGGAAAGAATATAAAAAATTTCATCATCACCAACATCAGTATTTAAAACATTAATGTTGGCACCGTTATAGTATTCTTCCACGCAAACTCCATGACATTTTAAACGAAACATATCGTTAAAATTCCAAGAGCCACAAAAAATATAATTTGAAAAATTAAAAAAAATGACGATAAAAAAAAATCTGAAAAAATCAGTTTGCTTCATTAAAAATTTCATATTTAATTCTTTAAACAATTCGAAAAGACTATTAAAATTGCGCAACAATAGAATTTGTAATACTATCACCAAAAAGCAACAAACTGTCAAAAAAAAATCTATAAAAAAAATCAAAAATGAAAGGTTTTTAATGAATCAAAAGATGTCGCTTGTTGGCGCTCACGTATCTATTTCTGGTGGTTTTGATCATGCAATTTTGCGTGGTGAAAAAATTGGTGCAAATTGTATTCAAATTTTTACAAAAAGCAATCGTCAATGGAGCGCTAAAAAAATCTCTGAAGAAGATGTTGCAAAATTTTTATCGCAACAAAAAAAATCAACTATTCAAATTGTTGTTGCTCATGCGTCATATCTTATTAATTTAGGATCATCAACAACATCTGTTGTTCAAAAATCTATAGACGCACTCGTTGAAGAATTGCAACGCTGCGACATGCTCAAAATTCCATTTTTAATACTTCATCCTGGAACAATGCGCAACAACAATGAACAAGAATCGCTACAAGAAATTGCGCAAAATATTAATACAGTACTTCAAAAAGCAAAGCCGAAACATGTCACACTTCTTTTAGAAACTATGGCAGGCCAAGGATCAACCGTTGGAAATACTTTTGAACAACTTGCAACAATTTTAAAGCACGTCAAACACAAAAAACAAATTGGTATCTGTGTTGACACCTGTCATATTTTTGCTTCTGGATATGTTTTTGACACGCCTGCAACATATAAAAAATTATGGCAGGATTTTGATAAAACAATCGGATTGAACAAGTTAAAAGTTTTTCATATGAATGATTCAAAAAAAAATGCAGGCGCCAGGGTTGACCGACATGAACACATTGGAAAAGGAATGATTAATCCACAAGCCTTCAAGCTTTTAATGCAAGACCCAAAATTTAAAAAAATTCCAAAAATTTTAGAAACGCCAAAAGGCGCTGATGAATTTGCTGACGATATAAAAAATATTAAAGCGCTACAAAAATATTTAAAAAAATAAAATCGATGGTGGAATGCGCCCCCTAACCATCATAAGCAAACGCGCCACCATCGACAATAAGCAGTTCTCCAACCATACTACCTTACTATCAAAACAAGGAAGGAGAGACATGATCATAATAATGAGTAATTTGTATAAAATAAAAATAAATAATTTTAATTTTTTCACAACAACAAAAAAGAGCCTTTTAAAAGGCTCTTAGTCATAAATTGCAACAAAATAAAACAAAACAACGTTTTAAACTGATACTTCAATCACGTGATGAACAACGTCGCCCTCTTTCCAATCAGAAAAACCATCAACGCTAAATGCGCAATCACTGCCTTCTGAAACGGAATTAACTTTATTGCGATCTTTTTGTAATGTTTTAATAACACCACGACCAATAATTTCTTTACCTCGCAAGATTTTTACTTTTCCACCTTGCAACAAGGTTCCACTTTCAATGCCTGCACCAGCAACAATACCAATCGTTTTAATTCTAAAAATTGCTTTTACTCGAGCAACTCCAAGTTGTTTTTCTTCAATTTTTTTAACACGACTATTGGTAACAGCTTCTTTAGCATCATCAAGCAATTGATAAATAATATCAAACGTTTTGATAGTGACGCCTTTTTTTGCAACAGATTGAGCAGCTTTGTGCACTTTAACGCCTAGCCCGTAAATAATTGCTTTGGTGGTTAACGCTAATTCAACATTGTTTTCATTAATATCACCAACACCAAAATCAATAACTCGAATTTTTTCAGCTTGGGCTAAATTTAACTTTGCAATGCTTGTTAATAATGCTTCTTTTGATAACAATGTGCTTGCTTTCAAAATAACATTAATGCCACCATCGCCCTCAAGCACCTGACCCTCTTGGCCAATTTTTACCACATCTGCAACCGTTGGACGAATAATTTGTTTTTGATGTTTTTTTACTGCGTCAACATCTGCAACAAATTCAAAAATATCACCTGGTTGCGCAAGCTCTGAAAAGCCTGCAATGAGTGCTGGAACTGAAGGACCAGCGCATTCTAAGTTTTTACCAGAAAAATTTTTAATTGAGCTAACTTTGCCAAAAGAATTTCCACAAATAAAATGATCCGCTCTGCAGATTGTTCCGCGTTGCAAAATCACTGTTGCAACAGCGCCGCGACCATGCTCCATCTTAGATTCTAAAACGAATCCTCGAGCCGGATCTTTTGAATTTGTTTTTAAATCAAGCATATCTGATTGCAATCGAATAACTTCTAAAAGCTCATCAACGCCTGCCCCTGTTTTTGCAGATACTGCAACACAAGGAGTTTGTCCACCCCAATCATCAGGCAATAACCCTTGATCAGCCAGTTGGCCTTTAACAACATCGATTCTATCTTTTGAAGCTTTGTCAATTTTGTTTAATGCTACAACCGCTGTTGCGCCAAAGCTGTTAATAATTTTAATACATTCAACAGTTTGAGGCTTAATTCCATCATCAAGAGCAACAATTAAAACAACCAAATCTGCTAATAAAACACCACGCTCACGCATTAAAGAAAACGCTTCATGACCTGGCGTGTCAACAAACACCAAATTGCCATGTTTTGTTCCAACTTCATATGCAGCAACTTGTTGCGTAATTCCGCCTTTTTCGCCTTCTGCAACACGAGACTTGCGAATATAATCAAGAAGCGATGTTTTTCCGTGATCGACATGGCCCACAACAACAACTGTTGGCAAGCGTCGTTCAGTTCCCGACGATGACTTTACTTCCAAAACTCGCTCTAAAGCGTCATCAGTATTTTTACGAACTTCTTCAAATTCAATATGTAAGTGTTGCAATAACTTAACGATCTGATCTTTCTTTACAACTTGATTTTTATTAGCAAAAACACCACGCTTTAAAAGCTGTACAATTAAATCAGTAACAGAGCATTTTAAACGATGCGCTAAATCTCCAACAGTCATGTCTTGCACAACAACTTTTTCATGCATCGCAAGACCATGTTTAAAAACTTTTCCTGAATCAACAGGATTAAAGCGTTTTTTTAAATATTCAATATTATTTTCAGATAAAACAAAATTTTCATCATACGTGCCAGGCTTAAGATCTTTAAGCACGCGAACAATTTCATTGATTGAGACACCAAACTGTACAAAAAAATCTTTAATTCGCATCAAACTATAACTTTACGGTAAAATTTTTAAATTTCTGACCCTAAACCAACTTCATCAAGTCCTTCGCCTGAAGATACAAGCTCAATGTCCATCCCTAAAAGTTCTGACGCAAGACTAATATTTTGGCCCATTTTTCCAATAGCCAAAGCTCGCTGATCTTCGCTCACCCAAGCTCGGGCTCTTTGATCATCTTGAACTTCAACTTTATTAATTTCGGCTGGACGCAAAGCAAGAGCAACAAGCTCTTCTTTTGAATGCCCCCAAGAAAAAACATCAATTTTTTCGCCATTTAGTTCTTTTAAGATTGGCTTAATTCGACTTCCACCAACCCCAATACAGGTTCCCACGGGATCAATATTTGGATCATTTTGAGCAACTATTATTTTGCTTTTATATCCAGCGCGTCTTGCAACGGCCTTAACATCAATTAATTTGTCATACACTTCAGGGATTTCTAGCTCAATAAGACGAACCAAAAAGTCTCCTGATGCTCGATCTAAAATCAATTGTCCATTGTTGCGATAATCTTGATGAACAACTTTTAAAAGCGCACGAATTGGACGACCAGGAATGTATTTTTCACCAGGAATTGAAAGTGAGCTTGGCAAAAATGCCAAAGTATCTCGAACCATGACTAAAGTTCCAGCAGGATCATGTTTATGAATAACCCCCTGAACAATTTCGCCCTGTTTATCTTTAAATGCATCATAAATGCTTAAAGCTTCTACGTCCTTTAACTTTGTTGCGATAATTTGACGAGCCTTGAGTATTTCAACGCGCCCAATAGGCTCTTCGAAGGAAACCCAAATTTTATCACCAACGCTAACGTTTTTTTGTAGCGTAGCGGCTTTTTTTGATGATATTTCAAGCATCGGGTTTTCTACAGATGCAACCACTGTTTTTTCAGCTTCTATCTGCAAAGCTTCTGTTTTTTTGTTAATGGTAACTCTTAAAATAACCTCAGGATATTTTTTAAGATACGCAGCAAGTATGCCTTCGCAGATAATGTTTTGCAAGGATGCCTGATCTAGGCCTTTTTCATCAACAAGTTCAGCAATAACTTTATATAGCATTTTTAAACAAGAACCCCGATTTTGAAATTATTAATTTTTTAAGTATTTGAATTTTTGAAGTAGAACATAAAACATCATAACAAAAAAAATAAAAATGAAAAGAAGAAAGATGCAAACCATCAGAATCCCAACTGTTTTCTTCTTCTTTAAATAAATTATATTTCTTTACTAGTGATAGGTGGATGCGTTTTATGTGGATAACTTTTTAAATCCACTCACTTTTTTCTTTTCTAATCGGTTTTTTTGATGCCAGCGGTATGTGGATAAGTGGTGGATAACTGTAGGGATAACTTTGGGGGTGTAGGTTTGTTTTCAGCTCCAGATCGACATTTCATTATCAGCAAGTGCTTGATTTGTCGATTCATGGCTTGTATTGAAAAAATAGTGAGGGATAGGGTGGGTGACTTATCCACCACTTATCCACCACTTATCCACCACTTATCCACCACTTATCCACATAAAAATATTTTTATCCAAGGATGTATTTTGTGAGTAAATGACCCCAGCTATTGCAAAGCGCGAAGGGTGATTTTAAATAATTGTGAGCGATAGAATGTTCTGGAAAATAGATTGATATGCCTTGAGCTCTTTGTAATTTTTGCCCAACGCGATTTTCAATCACAAGTTGAGAAATTGAAAGCAGGCCTTGATTTATTGCCTGAATTAAATTCTTTTGAAGGCTTGCTTCTAGGGATTTGTTATGCAAGTTGATATGTTGAATGTGTTTTAAGATGTTTAAGTAAAAATCGCCTAAATCGATGTAGGTAGGCTCATCAAAGCACGTGCAAAATTGTGTTGATTTACACTTTCGAAGCATGTTGGAGACGCTATAATTGTTTTGATTTGATAGTGCTTGGCTTAGTAACGTTGCAACTAAGTTTACGTTGTTTTCAAGCTCTGTGGCAAATGACAGATCAAGTGCCGAAAAAGTATAATCGTTAATAATTTTTTGATAGGTTTGCTCATACGCAACAACTATATGTTTTGCAAAATCCTTAGGGGTTAATGACCCATTTAAAAAAGGTTTGAATAAAAGTTCATAATTTTGACCTGTGCCATATACAACTTCTTGTGATGTGGCCATGAAATGAGCATATTTTTGAACAATCGATGAAATTTCAATCATCGACATTAAACAAGCGTCAAATACAACAACATCTAATTTTTTATTGTTTAAAGATTTTGATGAAATTTCTTTGAGTGCAAAATCAAGATCATTGTTTGAAATGTAACTTCTAAATGTATCGTCAAAACAAATTCCTCGCTTTCCATCAGTTGGTAAAAAGCTTGCGGTAATTTGTGACAGCAGGGTCATATAGCTTATTCCGCGATCAATTTCAAGCATGTTGTCAGTTGGGTTGCGGTAAAAAAGATCGCAAGGATTAATCGTCTTGGTGAAGTGAGGATCGATTGCTGCGGACCCATGATTCCAAAAAATTAAGCCATAATGGTCAGCAGGATAATGAGAAACGCCCCAGTTAACACAATCAATAAGGGTTTGTGGATTTCCGCTATTGAGTTTTACAGAAGGGCTCGTGTCGTCCTGAACTAATATTCTGCGACCCTTTTTAATGATATAGCGCTTGGTTGGATTTAAGTGTCCTGGAGTATTTAATTGAACAATGATTGTCATGTTTTCATTAGATCCAACTTGCTCCATTTGTTTTAAATTTTTCCATGCAAAATAATGCAAGTCGTTATCTGCTGCCATGTAAATAATAACGGTCCATGATTTTTTTGGATTGACTGATCGAATTTCAGATAAATCAGATTCTTGAATACTGTAAGAAAGTTCTTCTTTTTGCGCTTCTGTTATAAGTTCGATAATTTCTTCTTTGGTGATTAATCGTTCATCAAATCGTGCATAAACATTTAAAAAATTTTGAAAAATTAGCAGTCCAAAAAATAATTTTGAACTGGCTTGCAGTCTTGCAATGATTGACTTCATGAAATCCCTTTTTTATAAGAAAAAACAGTTTCTTTGTTATGTTTAGGAAGGTATGAGAGTCTGGGATTGAAAGGCAACTGTTTTTGACCATTTTGCATGAAAGAGCCAGATAATAACGGCTGTTATTCCAAAACTGAGTTGAAAATCGAGAAATAAAACATACCAAGGATTGAAAGATACCATAAACAACGTTGTCAGTGTGAGTGCGTGAATACTTGAATATTGAAAATTATGCATTTTGCTGATGATTTGTAGCATAATCATGCTTAAAGCTCTTAAAAAAGAAATACTTGCAATGCTTATTTCAAAATACATAAACATTAATGTTGCACCGATGATGTATCGATAAAAATGTTTGATTCGGGCATAGTGAAAAAATCCCATGAAGAGTCCAAAAAGTGTTATTAAATGAATCCCAGAACGAGCCATATGGTGTGCAATTCCCCAATATAGCGATTGATGTTGTATGAAGATACTTTCAAATGATTTTTCTCGCTTTCCTAAAAATAAAGGATTAAATAAGTGCTGGGTTGTTGTTTGTAATGCATTGCACAGCTGAGCATTGCATTTTGCAAACCATGAAATGCTGGATTTATTGGTGATTAAAACTTTTTGTGATTGAAGAAACATGGTTGCCCAAATTTGTTCTTTGAGCATGTATTGTTGATATTCATTATCTGATGTTGGCTGACTGAGCATTGCTTTAAAAATTGTAATTGATTGCCCTTCATGTAGCCTTTCTGCTCTCTTTGCAGGCATGGTGCACATTATTTTTTTTGGTACAAGTAAAGAGCCTGAAAATTCATGATATATTTTTGTTGTTTGCAGAATGAGTGTTGCTTGATCTTTTTCAAGCAGATTCGTTTGTTTTTGAAGAATTGTTGCTTGCACAATGCATGGTTTTTGTAAAAATTCTTGATCGCTGTAAAAAGTTTTTTTTGAATAATCGATTTTAAAATAAATTTGCAATGAAAAAAGAGAGCATAAAATTCCAACTGCAACATAAGAATATTTTTTGCGTATTATACTTACAATTCCTGCAATCGCGTACATAAAAACAATTATCATTGCTTGATTTGCAAAGAGAGCAAAAGTTGTTGCAATGCTTGCAGCTGTGCAAGCAATTAAAATATGCGTAATGGGAATAAAATGAAATCGTGTTAAAAGTGGTATCATGATAGCCCTATGATAGCAAAAAATGTTTTTTTGCACTATGCTAAGGGTGTTTCTGAAAAAAATTACATATTTCAATATATTTTTAGTAAAAGAAGCTTATGCAAATATCTGACAAACGAGTTTTTAAATATGTGCTTGAAAATGGATTGACGGTTGCGATTTGTCCTAAAAAATTAGCGCCTAAAGTTTCAATGCAGCTTTGGTACAATGTTGGCTCAAAGCATGAACAAGCGGGTGAAAAAGGTATGGCTCATTTCATTGAGCATATGATTTTTAAGGGAACGCATGATTTGTTGTCAGAATCAGATATTAATTTAATTGCACAAAAACTTTCTGCAGATATTAATGCCTTTACTTCTTTTGATTACACTTGTTATTTTTTTGATGTCCCTCTTGCAAACTGGACTCAAGTTTTACCAGTTTTTGCCGATTGCATGCAAAATGTAAAATTTGATCAAGAACATTTAAATTCTGAAGTCAAAGCTGTCATTCAAGAATTAAAAATGTATCGTGACAATTATGAATCAACGCTTGCTGAAGGTTTGGTAACAGCAATTTTTGAATCGCATCCGTATCATTATCCTATCATTGGTTACAAGCAAGATTTGTGGAATTTAAAGCGAGAAACGCTTATTAAATTTTATAAAAAATATTACGTTCCAAATAATGCAACGTTAGTATTAGTTGGAGATTTTGATCCACAGCAAGCATTGCAAGAAGTAAAAAAATATTTTGGATCAATTCCAAAAGGTTCTGAAATTATTCATGAAAAATTTGAAATTACTGATGAGCTGCAATCAAAGGCTGTAACGATTTACAAAGATGTTGCGCAACCATTGAGCATGTTTGTTTTTGCATTATCAAAAGCAGAAGAGAAAAAATTATTTTACTATGACATTGTTGCTTATTTGCTTGCAAATGGAAAAGGTTCTCGCCTTTACAAAATTTTAATTGATGAATTGCAGCTTGCAACATCAGTGAGCACTATGACGTATGATTTGGTTGATAGGGAACTGTTTTTTATTATTGTGAAGCCAAAACGCGAAGAAGATATTGCGCAAATTAAAAAAATTATTTTAGAACAATTATCAGCGCTTGCAAATCAAGAAATTCCTGAAATTGAACTTCGCAGGGCGTTGAATTTAGCATATATCGATCAACAACATTTGCTTGAAGATGTTCACAAGCAAGCTTATGCCATTGGAAAATCAATTCTTGCAACTGGAGATGAAAATTATCCATTTAATTATTGCAATTACGATGAAAAAACAATTCAGCAAGATATTCAAAACATTGTGCGGCATTATTTTCGTCCGTCATTGTGCCATGAAGGAAAAATTGTCAAATTGGCAGATGCTGATCGAGAATATTTCGACACGTTACAAGAAGCTTCAGACAATCTTGATACAAAAATTTTGTTTGGCAAAGAGCGAACATCGCCCGTTGCTTCAGGAAAATATGTTGATCAGGTGCCGGTAGAAAAATTCAAAAAACGTTCATTTATAAAAGCGGAAACATTTACAGCATCAAATGGATTAAAAGTGTTGATTCATAAAGATAGTGATGTTGACCTGGTAGAGTGCGTTCTTGAATTGAAAGCAAACAATCATTACGACCAACAGCATTTGCAAGGCGTTAGTTACTTGGTAAGCAAATTGATGCTTGAGGGAACAAAGAAATATCCAGGATCTTTATTTATTCAAGAAGCTGAATCGTATGGCATTTCGTTTGAAACGGCTCCAGGTTCAATTTCAATCAGCATGCCATCAAGTGAGGTTGAAAAAGCTTTTGAGCTATTGTTTGAAATGCTTGAGCATGCAGAATTTAAAAGCGAAGATGTTCAAAAATTAATTGAAAAAACAAAAACTCAGTTGGTACAGTTTTGGGACACTCCAAGTCGCTGCATTTTAGCTGTTGCTGCTGAAAAAATTTACAAGAATCATCCGTATGCAAAATTAGCATTAGGCACGCATGAAAGTTTAAATAAAATAACGCGTGATGATTGTTTTGATTTTTATCAAAAAAATATTTCTGCATTCCAAGCAATTTTTTCAATTGTTGGAAATTTACAAAAATATGACGTTGAGCCATTGATTGAAAAAAATTTAGGATCATGGCGATCGCCAAGCGTTGCTGATTTAATATATCCTGCTATTGATGATGTAAAGCCTGAATCATTTTCAATTTTTAAAAATCGAGATCAAGTTGTTCTTGCCTTTGCAGGAATTTCGGTTGATCGAAAGCATTTAGATTATGATGCGTTGCTTGTTTTTGATCAATTGTTGACAGGCGGCATGAGTTCTCGTTTGTTTGAACTTCGTGAGCAAAGTGGATTATTTTATACCATTGGCGGATCTGTGGTGTATGGTTCAGCAAAACAACCAGGTATGATTTTTATCAAAACTATTGTTTCAAAAGATCGCCTTGATGAAGCGCAGCAAGCAATCGCGCAATGTTTAAATTCTGCAGTTGATACGATTTCAATTGATGAATTTGAACAAGCAAAAGAGGTGATTATCAATTCATTCCCATTAATGTTTGAAACGTATGAAAATACAGCAAACACGTTAGCATTTTTAGAAAAATATAATTTTGATTTAAATTATTTGGAGCAACGCATTGATACAATTCGTGCGTTAACGCTTGAAGATGTGAAAAGTATTGTAAAAAAATATGTTTCTATGCAAAAAATATTGAATATCAAAATTGGTCGTATTTAAAAAATAAAATTTGGAAATTTCATGAAGATTCGTTTTTTAGTCAATTTTGGTTTTATGATGAACCTTGCAACTGCTCAAGTCATGATTCCTTCAAATAATGTTGGCTCTGCAGCACTACCAGTTGTGGTTGCCTTTGCTGTTTGTAATCCTGAGCAGCCTAAAAAAGTTTCTAATAATTTGAAAAAAAGTGAAAAATTTAAACCAACAGATAGCAAAAGATCTTGGAATAATAATTCTGTATCGTTGTATCAAAACTCTTGTCCTTTGCATCAACCTTTGCGCGCTAATCATAAGCGCTCAAAAAAGGCTTGATAGA
>DALYET010000001.1:30861-37661 GCA_031972395.1 Candidatus Chromulinivoraceae bacterium | reverse complement strand
AAAGTGTTTAATAATTTGAAAAAAGGTAAAAATTTCAAACGAACAGATAGCAAAAGACCTTTGAATAATCCTGCATCGTTGCATAAAAACCCTTATTCTTTGCATCAACCTTTGCGCGCTAATCATAAGCGCTCAAAAAAGGCTTGATAGAAAAATTTGTAATATCTTGCAAAAAGTTTTAGTTTTTTTTTAGGGTAAGATTCAGGTTAATCTTTCAGTGCTTATAAAATAAAAAGGAATAATATGAAGAAGTTTTTTAATTTGCTTGTTTTGGGTTTAGCATTATCAGTTTTTGCTGGTTGCCACAAAAATGATGACAAAGCAAAACAACCAAAGAAAGAACAAAAAGCAAAAAAGAAAAAATCAGTAAAAAAGCCAGTAAAAAAAGATAACAAAAAGAAAAAAAGCATGAAAAAAGAAGACAAAGGCTACTAAGCCAGCGTTGACTGAAAAATAAAAGAGCGCCTTAAAAAGCGCTCTTTTTTATTTAACACATGTCGCAGCATCTTCTTTTGTATTTAGTTTTTGATGTGATAGGATTTGCGGGATCTGTTGCAGTAAGGTTGTGTTTTTGTGCGTCAATTCTTAATCCAATATTGTGTGCTTGGCTTGCCGTATGTATGACTTGTTCTTGAATTTCTTGTAGCTCTGGAGCTAATTCTTCAATTCTGGTGCTTGTTGGGTGCTCTTCTTGATGATCTTTGATCAGCGGATTGATAAAAATAATTAATCGTTTTTGTGAATCTGCTAAATTTTCTTGTCCTTGAGTAACTTGTTCAACAACGTCACATAAAAATTTTTGACCTTCTGCCAATGGATTGATTCTTTCATCAACGTATGTAGCTAAAGCTTCTAAATCTTGCATCACTGGTTGTAGCATTTTGTGAAAACGATTTTCATAAAGTTTATCAACAAAATTTTTAATTTTATGGCCTGCATAAGCAGCAATAATTACGGTAAATCCTGAAGATGCAATGCTTGAAAGTTTGCTTGCTCCCCAAAAAGCAGCTCCTACCATATCAGTTGGCACTCCACCGCGAGTTATTGGTGCGCCTTCTGATCGATGAGTAAAAAAGTTGTAAGCTTTATATGCTCCTGCACTGATCACTAAAACGCCAAGAATTGACTCTAAACGATTAAAATAATTTCTGCTAAGGGGCGCAGAGCGCTGGTCAAAATGAACTTTGCTTTTTGTTTTAAATTTGGGCAAAGACGAGCGACTTAATTTTCGAACAAGGTCTATTTTTTCCAGTTGTTCGCTACTGCTGTGGCTATGAGAACTGTCAGGTTCGCTTGATGTTCCGTCGCTGCGTACTTCATGGGTTGGCGTTGGCAGCGTTATGGGCGATCGAGACGCTATAATCGTACCATCTGCTTGTTTTGTTTGCTCTGCTGGTTGAACAAAGCCGAAGGCTATAAAATTAATAAAAATTATGATATTATAATAAAGATTAGATTTCATGGTGCAACCCCCTTTAAAAAATGAACCCCATTTGCTTTCATTGTAGAAAAAATGGCTCTGCAAAAGCAATATTTCATAAAAGTTATGAACAAAAATTCACAATATTTTATTCAGCAAGATTTGCAATTTCATGCAAAAAATCCTTCAAACTTTGGATTGTTGCCAAATTTGGATTTTGCGTCTGCCCAACATAACCCTTCCTGTGGCGATTCGGTTATGATTGGGGGCAAGGTTGAGAATGGTAAAATTTCCCAATTGTGCTTTCAAGGTTCTGGCTGTGTAATCAGCATGGCAATGGCTTCAAAGTTAACGCAGGCTGCCGTTGGTATGAGTTTGCAAGAAATTGAGCAGCTTGATGAAAGCTATGTTGAACAAATTTTAGGTCTTTCTTTGGGTTTAAATCGAATGAAGTGTGGACTTTTGTCAATCATGGCACTTCAAAGTGGCGCTAAAATCTTAAAAATTTGAATATTTTTCATAAAATTGTTAATCTATTTTTAGTTGTTTTTCATTATTTTAATAACATTTTTTAGTTTTTAGTTCGATAAAAACTATTCGAAAAAATCTTATGTCAAAAGAACGTATCAAACCCTCTCAGTATGCTAAATCATGGCTTGTTGTTGCAGACGATGTAGAATTGTCGGCAGAACAAAAAAAATCAATGCAAGACCTTTACGAACGTGAAGTTGGTAAATATTCTGCTGGTCAATTGATCACAGGAAAAGTTTTGTCAGTTGATGGCGATGGTGTTTTAGTTGATATTAAATATAAATCAAACGGCATTGTTCCGTTGTATGAATTCTCAGAACAAGAACTTAAAGATTTTGCTTTGGGTAAAGACATCGAAGTTATTATCGATGAGCTTGAAAATATGAGCGGAGACGTTGTCCTGTCATATGAAAATGCAAAAATCGTTCGCGCTTGGGACCGTATTACAAAATTATTTGAAGAAAATAAACCTGTTGAAGGTGTGGTAACGCACAAAGTTAAAGGCGGTTTGAGTGTTGACATTGGTGTTCCGGCATTCTTGCCAGGATCGCAAGTTGACCTGTATCGCGTAACAGATTTTGATAACTTTGTTGGTAAAACAATTGTTGCAGAAATCGTTAAATTAAATAAAAAACGCGGCAATGTTATTATTTCTTGCCGTAAATACTTGTCAGAATGTCGCGATAAATCTCGCAAGCAGATTCTTGATACGCTTGAAGTTAATAAAGTTATCATGGGAACTGTTAAAAACATTACAAATTATGGTGTATTCATTGATGTTGGTGGTGTTGACGGATTGTTGCATATCACTGATATGACATGGGGTCGCATTTCACATCCAAGTGAACTTGTAAAAATTGGTGACTCTGTCACGGTCAAAGTTTTGTCAATTGACAAAGACAATAACAAGATTTCTTTAGGCATGAAACAATTGGGCGATAACCCATGGCAAGATCTTGATAAAGCAATTCAGGTTGGCTCTGTGATTAAAGGTCACGTTGCAAGCATTGCTGATTATGGATTGTTTGTTGAAATTAAAAAAGGTGTTGAAGGTTTAGTTCACATCTCTGAAATTTCATGGACTGATCGTATTAATAATTTAAGAGATCGTTTCAAAGTTGGTGAAGAAATTGAAGTGCTTGTTGCGTCACTTGATGTGGACAATCGCAGAATGTCTTTAAGCATTAAACAGTTGAGCAAAGATCCTTGGACAACCGTTAAAGAAACATTCAAAAAAGATGATCGCATTAAAGGTAAAATTACCAACATTGCAGATTTTGGAATTTTTGTTCAAATTATTCCAGGTGTTGACGGTTTAGTTCACGTTTCTGATTTATCATGGACAGAACATATCGCTCATCCAAGTGATTTATACAAAACTGGCCAAGAAGTTGAAGCGGTTATTTTATCAATTGATGAAGAGCATAAAAAAGTTGCTCTTGGTATCAAACAACTTTCACTTGATCCTTGGAAATCTATTGAAAAAGAAATGCCTGTTGGATCACGCGTTAGTGGTACAATTACCAAAATTGGTAACTATGGTGCATTTGTAAAATTAGCAAATAAAGTTGAAGGCTTAATTTACAACTCTGAGCTTGAACAAAGCAAAGATAATCCTGTTGAAGTTGGTCAAACTCGTGAACTTCGAGTGATCAATATTAATGCGGGTGAACGTAAGATTGGTTTAAGCTTGAAGCTTGAAGATACTGGTAAAGATGAAAGTGCGCAACACGTTGAACGTGCAAAGAAAAAAGTAGCAAAAACTGTTGAACATGAAGCAGTTGAGCATGCTAAAGTTGCAGCACCAAAAATGAAATCAGCATTGCAAATTGAGCTTGAAAAACATGCAGCTCGTCAGCAAGATACTGATGACGTTGAAAATCAAGAATCTCAATCTAAAAAGAAAAAAGCTAAAAAATAACGCAGTCATCCCCGATGAAAGTCGGGGATCTATTTTGAAAGATACATACATATGCAACAAACATTTGCGATTATTAAACCTCATGCGGTAAAAAGCAAATTCAGTGGAAAAATCATTGATATGATTGAAGCTGCTGGTTTTGAAATTGTTGAGATGAAAAAAATCACGATGAATCAAGCCCAAGCGCAAGCTTTGTATGCTGAGCATGAAGGTAAACCATTTTATAATGGTTTAGTTTCTATCATGACAGCGTCACCATTAATTGTGCTTAAGCTGCAAAAAAATGAAGCAGTCGCTTTATGGCGAGAACTTATGGGCGCAACAAATCCAGCAAATGCTGCACAAGGCACCATTCGTGCATTGTATGGTAACAGCTTGGATGAAAATGCTGTTCATGGTTCAGATTCACCTGCAAGCGCAGCGCGCGAATTAGCAATATTTTTTGGAAACTAATTTTTTAACATTTTGAAAAATGTTAAGCTCCTCGAGTTGAAAAATTTGAGGAGCTTTTTTTATGTTCAAAATTTATTATTTTTGGTTCATTTTGCTTTTTGCGCAATCTTTATTTGCTACTTCAGCTTGCATCATTATTCATGGTACGTGGGCTCATGATGAATCTTGGTATCAGCCACAGGGAGATTTTTTTAAAGCAGTGTATCGCTGCGCTCAAGAAACAAAAATGGTTGATCAGATTGTTTCATTTTCTTGGTCAGGAAAATTAAGTTATTTTTTTCAAATGGAGGCAGCAAAAAATCTTGTAGCGCTTATTGAAAAGTACGATTGGGTAATTTTGATTGCGCACAGTCATGGTGCAACGGTTGCAATTTTGGCAAGTCAATTCATGAGAGAAAAAGAGTCAAACCTGTTTAAAATTAAAAAATTGTATGCGCTTGGAGCTCCTGTTGATTCAAGTATGAAAATTTATCCAGACATGGATGTGATTGAAAAATTTTATAACCTGTTTTCTTTTGGTGATTTTGTGCAACCGGTTCATGGTGTTCATGATCGTGTGTTTGCATCGCATGAACGATTGGCAAATATATCAGTTATGCTTGATGATTTTCATCCATCGCATACGCAGTTGCATCATGCAACGATTGGAAAAGAGCTATTAAAAATTGAAAATTTTTTTGCACAAAAAAAGTTGGGTAATTTTGAACATTTTGCGTTGAATCAGCCAGCATTAATTAAATTTTTTGAGTACTGTGTGCCACAATATTTTGCGCAGCACAATCAGCAGTCGCTGTTGGAGCTTGATAAACAAACTCAGTGGATGATGACCATGGCATTTTTTCGAAATCAGCAAAAAATAAAATAAAAATTTTACTGTGTTATAAAAATGAGATTTTCTGGCGCAATTTTGCCAACGGGCAAAGCAACTTCTGCTTGATAGGCTGTTACTTTGTGAGATTCAAATTTGCGATATTTGGTTGAAGTGCGATTCTTTTGTGTGATAAAAATAATTGGTTCAGCATTGTTTGGATGAAGCGCTATATTTTTATCAGGATATTTTTCTTGTAATGTTTTCATATTTTCTACTGCTTGCAAGTAAGCAATAAGTGTAATTTTTGAATTGTTGTATGCTGGCCAATCACCAATTTTTCGATAAGCAGCATTATAAACAAAAATATTTTTATCAGGCATTGTGAATGCAATTTCAGCATTCACAATTGGTGTTGGATCAAAATAAATATCATTTTCTTTGCGTCGATCTAATTTTACTTTGAACACTCTGTTGAGTGATGCTCGTGTTAATCCTTGTTCATAAGCTGTTTGAAAACTAAGTAATCCATGTTTTTGTACACTGGTAAGTTCGTCTGGTGAGTTAAGTTTATGAAACAGCGTTACGGTTGTACCTTGACTCGTATGAATTGCGGTAAAGCAACAAAGCGTCAATAATATTTTTTTTATGATCATAGGTCCCCTAAAAAACGTTGAAAATTTTTATTTCAAGCTTACGTTGTTTGCTTGGCAAAAATTTTTCTTTTGAAATTACTGTTGAGATGTTTCAGTTGCGCTTACTTTGTATTTGTTTGAAATTTTATCTAAAATTCCATTCACAAATTTGTAAGCATCTTTTTCTGAAAAACATTTTGCAAGTTCAATTGCTTCGTTGATGATGATGCTGTGTGCTGTTTTGGTGTACAAAATTTCCCAAATTGCATAGCGCAGTACCAACAAAGTACATTTGCCAATACGTTCAAATCGCCAATTTTCAAGAAATGGAACCAGTGTTTGATCAAGTTCGTGACGACGAGCTGCAATGTCGGTAACAGTATTAACGATGTCGCCATCCAAAGGAATGTCGGTATCGTACGTGGCGTTGAGTTTTTCTGCTACTTCGCTTGCAGTTGTGTCGTAATCAAGTGCATCAACGGCATACAAAATATGAAATAAAAGTGAACGAAATTTACGCCGAGATTGAATAATTTGATCTAACGTTTCGCAGGCAATTTCGGGTTGAGGAATTTCAAGGTCTAATGAAGATGTTTGATCGTTGTGCTTATCATTTTCCATTATTTATTCACTCGTTCAATGTATTCATTGGTTCGTGTATCAACTTTTAAAATGTCGCCCTCAGCAACAAAAAGCGGAGCTTGGATAATGATTCCTGTTTCCATGGTGCAAGGCTTGTTAACGCCACCTTGTGCGCTATTGCCACGAACACCAGGAGGACATGAAGTAACTTTGAGTTGCATAAACATTGGTGGAGTTACGGCAAGAGGTTTTTCTTGGAAATAAATAATGTTGTATGTTTCTTGTTCTTTTAAATAATCTAAAGCTTCTTCGATTTGGTCTTTATTGAAAGAAAATTGTTCGTAAGAGTCAAGGTCCATAAAGTTATAAAGTCCATCCTGTTCATACAGAAATTGCATATCTTTGTATTCAAGATTTTTTTTCTTTAAGTCAGCTTTACAGTCTTCAATT
>DALYET010000001.1:10286-30851 GCA_031972395.1 Candidatus Chromulinivoraceae bacterium | reverse complement strand
ATTTTCTTCATACAAATATTGCATGTCTTTATATTCTAAGTTTGGATTTTCGAATTTTTCGCCAGATCGAAATGTTTCTTCGTGTACAAGTCCTGTGATCATATTTTTCATTTTAGTTCGAATGTATGCGCCGCCCTTTCCAGGTTTGACAGATACATAATCTAAAATCATGTATGGAGCATTATTAAACAGAATTTTTTTACCTTTTTTAAAATCCATTGTAGCGATCACGAGAATTGACTCCTTCAAGACAAAAAAGAAATTAAATCGATATTTTTAGTATAAAGCAAGCATCAAAAAAAGTAAATTTCTGAATATAAAAGGATTTTTATGAACTTTGAAAAATGAATATAAAAAAAGAATTATTTTATTTGAGTAAAATAATTCTTTTTTAGTTTATAGTTTTTGACTAAATTTTATTCAATCTCTTCAATCTTAGGAAGTTGAGGATTTTTGGGGCTGTTTGTTATACAGTTAATAACTGGTCTTGATCCAGGAGCTGCAGCAATACGTCCAGTACCCCCATTCATAACAGCATTGATAGTTGGACAAGAATGAGGAGCAAACGCAAGATTAACTTCTCCTTCGTGATTTTCAATAAATGTTGCTCCTTTTGGTGTCATAAAAACCGTGCCTGAATGTACAACAAGATTAAGCGGCCCAGTTCCCGCTATTTCGATTCGATGTTGACCAGATCCATGCACTACAAGTTGTTGAGGTGCGCGTCCAACAAGTTGCACTAATGCACTGTGAGCTTGTGTTAAAAGATTGTAGCGTGCATCACATTCTTCTTCTCGTAATGCGTCGCGTTTTATTCTTTCTTCTGCCTGTACCGCTGTTGGGATAAAACTTGATTGCACCGCAACTACATGAGCAGTTAAAAAAAGCACATATAATGTTATATTAAATTTCATAAAAATCCCCCTTAGGTCATGATTTAATTTATATGTTTTAGATTATCAAAAAGCTTTGACCCTGACAAATGGCCAGGGGTAGTATGAGACCTGAGTTTTCGTCTGTTTATTTGTCAAAATTTGGCATTAATTTTGACAAATTTTTTGGATCTAATGAGTCAAAAAAATTAGAACCTTTGGCATTCTTTGTGAAAATATTTTCAAATTCTTGCATCATTGAATCATCAATAACTACGGTTCCAACATTCATAATCCCAGATGTTTTTGAAGTTACGCTGATAAGTTTTGGATTATTTTTTTTAGTGACAATGCCGATATTAGTAATTCCGCCAAAGGCTACAACGTCAATGTTTTTGGCTGATGGAGCAATGTTGACAATGCCTTCTTGAACGATGATTGTGGTACTTTTTTTTGCAAGCATTTCTTCATAAAGTTCAATTTTTGTTTGTGCTCGTTCAAGCTCTAATTTTAGTTCTTGATTTTCTGTGCACAGAGCTGTCGCATTTTCGTCTGAAAAAATTGGTGCTGATATGCTCATAAGTAAAAAGCTGGTCATAATTTTTGAGCTAAATTTCATAAAAACCCCTTAAGAATAATGATATTTATAGTATTGGTTGCTATTTAAGTATAGCTATTTTTTGAAAAAACGCATAGAAGAGCCTTTATTTTGCGCATGTAACGGTTCATTGCTATACTGCTATCATAACAACATTAAAAGATTAGGGATAAATATGGGTGTTAGATTACAGGGGTTAATGGTTGCTGTTGTCATTTTTTCTCAAAATTTCTATGGCTTGGCTTCAGATGAACAAGATTCGCAAAATGCTAACGAAGAAAGTGGACTCAGTCCAGCACAGAAGCAATATTTTTTTGATGCACAAAATAATATTTTTTGTAAAAATGTTGATTCCAAAACTGGTGTACGCGGCAAGTCTGAATGTGACTATCCAGTTGAGTTTGCATATCAATATTTTGCAGGGAAACGACAAAATGCTCCTATTGTAGAGCTTACGTTTCAAAATAAGAAAGAATTGGAGGAATGGGCTAAACAACAGAAAAATACTTATTTGATAGCTTATAAGCCTTTTTGTATTCCTTGTGCAAATTTACTTGCAGCGCTTGAAACGCGCGTAGCCAGTCTGCAAGCTTTAGGAAAATCTGTTGTTATGGTGAATGTGCGTAAAAATCAACAAGCTTTTAATGACGAGCAAGATTGTTGGTACTACGAAGGAACTCCCGAAGTTTGGCTTATTCGCAATGGCGAAGTTGTTAAAACTTTGAGAAATTGTACATCTGAGGCTTATTTTAAAGAATTTATTCAAGTTAAATAAATTATTAAATTACTTGATTAATTTTTTTTAAGGAAAGTGGCGGCTTTTTAAACCGATCATAGTTTTCTTTTATGCCCTTCTCTACCGTAAAAATGCAAAATAATTCAAAGCTCATATCGTCAGCATTTGGGTTGCGTTTTGCAATTTCGTTATATGAATTGACTATGTTTCTTAAATTTTTCCTATGTTTGTCTTCTTCACATGTTATTTCTTTGCGTTTTTTTAGGCCATAAAAAAAAATCATTTCATAAGTTTGAATTTTTTGACGTTCTTTTTGTTCAGAAATGAATAATAGTTTTGTGTTGATCTCGTTCATTTTCTTAGTAAATTGGGCTTCTTGATAGTTGTATGTTGAAATTATAGTAGTTGATTTTTTTGCGCTTTTTTGATGAATTTGTAAAGTTTGAACAAGCTCAATTTCTTTTTGATCTAGGTTGCTTTTATCCGTCAATTCATTGCGTATTAATTCATTCCAGTTACGCAGTTGGTTGAGTATAATTTTATCGCAGCGCGTTTTTGGTAAATATTCACCTCTGGTTCCAGAATAAAATAAATTTAAGGCATAGACGTGTTCTAATTTTTTATAAGTTTCGTACAAAATTATTAAATTATTTGGAACTCTGCGTGAATTTGTTAATACATCGCAGGCATGTGCGCAATTAAAAATAAAAAAAATAAATAAAAATAAAATGCGTTTCATGAAAAATTTTCTTTAACTATTTCTTGAAGGTTTGTTACGAGTGTTGAAAGTTCTGCGACAGAAGATGAAAGATGGTCGAGTCTTCTGTTAATATTGTCATATTGTAATTTTAAAAGATGTAAAGAAAAAGCATTTTTTATGAATGCTCGTTCTTCAGTTTCTATTTTTGCAAGTCTATATCGTTGTCTCTGTTCTTCGTTTTTAATGGCCGACTCTTGGCTTAAAAAATGATGTTTGGTTTTGAGCAATATGCTCAGATGGCGAATTGTTGTGTAATGTTTTTTTAAAAAAATAATATCTGCTATAATTATTGATTTTTGCCAAGACGACCATAAGTTATCCATGGACAGATCTTCTGATTTTATCTGTTTTAAAACTTCTTCTTCTTCTTCGTTTGGTGCGAAATCATTCAATGTTGTTGTTTCTCGTAAAAAGCTATAAAATTTACAAGCTTTAACATAATTCTTTTGTGTTGTGGATGCATCAAAAGGCTGTTTGTTTTGCAAGTGTATTGGTTGATCTGCAAATGTTATTTTGGGCGTTCTTTGACTGCATGATGCATAATTTGAACCAAAAATTAGTATGAACGTAAAAATATTTATTTTCATAGTTTTTTTAGATTTTAATAGCGAGGGGTCGTGACAAGGAAGAATAAATTGGTGGTTTTTGATTTTCGATGGCTTCAAGTTCTTTTAGTTCAGGATAGTCATCAAAAATTGTTTCAGGATCATTTGAATCATTTGAATCGACTGTGGCCAATGAGGAAGCTTGTGCTCTGTAAGTAATTTCTTCTAATTCTTCGTAAAATTTACTTGTTATCCAAGCTTGCTCAAATATTTCGTCACCCATAATTGTTTTAATTTTTCTTAATGCGCCTTGTGTGAAGGCTTCACGCTCAGCATACTCATAATGTCGCCACTGAGTATATTGTGCACATAACCAAGTTAATTTTTGAGCGTCTTTTTGATGTATTTGTAAAGTCTGAATTAACTCAATTTCTTTTGGATTAAAAATTGTTTTTTTTCTTAATTGATTTCGTATTAACGTATTCCACTCAGGCAGTCGACTTAGTATAATTTTATGACATCGTTGTTCCGGCTTACATTCATATTTCGTTCCAGAGTAACTCAAATTTAAAGCGTATACATGCTCTAAATTTTTATAAACATTATATAATCTCTTCAAATGGCTGATTTCTTGTTCTGATTGACCAGTTATTTTTGTCCATGAAGCATTTTGTTGAAGTTCGCTTGTTTGGACCAAATGAAACAAAGTCATGAAATAAATAAAAATATAGTTTTTCATAAATCTTTTGCTTTACTGTATTTATAAATTATTTTGTAAGGATGGAAAAATGCTATGCAAGATATTATATTTAACATTCTTGAAAAAGAACAGAATCGTCAAAAATTAGGAATAAATCTTATTGCTTCAGAAAATTATGCACCCGATGACGTGCGAAGTTTGGTGGGAAGCGTTTTGATGAACAAATATATTGAAGGTTATCCTGGCGCTCGGTATTACAGCGGTTGTGAATTTGTGGACAAAATTGAACTTGAAGCAGTGCAGCGTTTTAAAAAACTTTTTAATGCAGAGCATGTCAACGTTCAACCGCATGCAGGCTCGCAGGCAAATTTTGCAGTTTATTTTGCACTTCTTTCGCCAGGGGATACAATTTTGAGCATGAAATTATCCGATGGTGGACATTTAACGCATGGACATGCAGTCAATATGTCGGGAAAATTGTACAACATCGTTTCGTACGGCGTGGATTCAAAAACTCATCTGATTGATTATGATCAAGTTGAACAGCTTGCAAAAAAACATAAACCAAAATTAATTATTGCAGGAGCGTCATCATACCCTCGGGTGATCGATTTTGAACGTTTTTCAAGCATTGCAAAATCAGTTGATGCGTATTTTATGGCAGATGTAGCGCACACTGCAGGACTGATTGCTGCGGGTGTGCATCCGTCACCTGTACCCTATGCTGACGTGGTAACATTTACCACGCAAAAAACATTTCGTGGTCCAAAGGGTGGGATTATTTTATGCAAAAAAGATTTAGCTTTAAAAATTGATAAAGCAGTCATGCCGGGAACTCAGGGTGGTGCATTCATGCATGAGATTGCTGCCAAGGCTGTTGCCTGTGCACATGCAAGCACTTCAGAATTTAAAAAATATCAGCAAAATGTGATTGCTAATGCTCAAGCTATGGCAAAAATTTTTGTTGATATGAAATTCACTGTAATTTCTGAAGGAACCGATACGCATTTATTTTTAATTGATGTGCGGCCTTTGAATTTAAATGGAAAACAAGCAGAAGAGATGCTTGAAGTAATTGGTATTTTTGTAAATCGTAATGCAATTCCTGCAGATACTTTGTCACCTTTGCTTGCCGGTGGCATTCGTTTGGGAACTGCTGCAATCACAACGCTTGGTGCAACGGTGCAAGATTGTCAAATCATTGCAAAAATTATTGCTGACGTGTTACAACAAAAGCATGATGTTCAAATTTTAAAACAAAAAGTGAGCGATATTGTAAACCGATGGAGTTAGTTTGTGATGAAGCAATTTTTAAAAATTGGACTATTGTTTTTTTGTTTTTTTGTGTCCGAAGCAAAGCAATATGAAATCAAAGGTGTCGCGCACACAAAATACAGTACCAAGCGTCAAAAAAAGAAATTGTTTAAATCTGTTGGCTGTGAGTACTTAAATTTTATGGAAATTGATGTACCTAATTTTGACACCATCAATCCAAAAGAAACTCAGCATTATTTGACTATGCAGTCTGTGATTCAAACATATTCAAAAAAATATCATGATCAAGTGCAACATTATGCTTTGGCCCCTATGTATTTACAGTGGATATCTCCTGATATTGGGTATGGTGTTTTTGCAGAAAAAGAGATAAAAAAAGACAATTTTATTGGAGTGTATGCAGGGCAGCTTCGAGAAATAAGAAATCCTGGTGATATCATGCCAGAAGATGTTGATTATGCATGGTTTTATTCACTCAATGCACCATCAGGTAAGCGACTTTTGGTTGATGGAAAATTTAAAGGCAATGAGCTTCGATTTATTAATCATGATCAAAATCCCAACACAAAATGCATTGATGTTTTGGTAAACGGTAGATTTTATATGTGTTACATTGCAACAAAAAATATCTTAAAAAATAGTCAGTTAACCATTAGTTATGGCGATGGATACTGGGAATCTCGCAAAATTAATCCAGAAAAAATTAAGTAGTTGCAACCTTTTTATTTTTATTCTTTTTTGTAAGTCGTTGTTCTTTTTTTTGCGCTAACCTTTCTTTTTTTAGTTTTAATTTTAGATCTTGATGACGTTGCTTGATGCGTTTTGGGGAATTTAAAAACTCTTTGGCAATGCTTGAAGAAATAGCAAGATGGCTACCAGGTTGATCGCTCCAAGTGGTTGGAACTTCTGCAATATTTTTTTCAAATAATTTGCAAAGATATAAAAGTTCTAAATCAAACGACCACCCTATTTCTGACATGAGTGGCGCTACTTTTTCAATGGTGTCATGATTAAATATTTTTGCTCCACATTGTGTATCTTTATATTTTAAGCCAAACATTGCTCGAAGAATCCAATTGTATAGCTTGCCACCCATTTTTCTGCCCCATGGACGTTTTGGGTGAACAACAGCTCCCTTTGCATACCTGCTTGCAATTGCCCCATCATGATTTTTGCATGCAATAATTAAATCATAAAAATATTGTGGCAATGTTGCCATGTCAGCATCCACAAATCCTATGAAATCAAATTTTGTTTTAGATCTTAAAGCCCGTAAAAATCCTTGCTTGATTGCAAAGCCTTTGCCTCCTGGTTTTAAATCGATAACCTTTATGTTTTTGTGTTTTTTTGCAACTGCTTTTGTTACGGCAACGGTATTATCTTTACAGTTGTTTGCAACAACCAGAAAGGTTGTTTTTTCTGGTTTTGTATCAAAATATTTTGTGTACGCTTCAAGGGTGTGTTCAATACGTGTTGCTTCATTGTATGCAGGAATAACAATGCAAATTTTTTGATTTGCCTGAAGAGTGAAAATACTTATAAGCGCTGCATAGAAATTAAATTTTAGAAAAGTAGTTATTTTTTTTAGCATAATTTTATATTTCAAAATCAAAGAGTTAATATTTTTCAAGCTTAACAGAAGAAGATCTTTTTTCCAAAAGGGGGCGCATGAATCAATCCTAGAAAAAAATCTTAAAGATTATAGAATGTTTTACATGGGCGCAAGTTGTAAAGTAGCTTTTTGTAAGGATTTTTATGGATAAATTGTATGCTCCATGGCGTGATCGCTATGTGCATCAAGCAATCAAGGGTGATGCACAAGGATCGTGTGTCTTTTGTGATATTTTTAATACTGATGAATCTGACGAACAAAGATTTGTGCTTTTTAAAGATGCCAGTGTTGCCGTGATCTTAAACATTTATCCTTACAATGGTGGGCATTTGCTTATAATTCCAAAAGAACATGTTGCAGAATTTGATAAAATTTCTGATAAACATCTTGGCCAATCTATGGTTGCTGTATCAAAAAGCATGAATATCATCAAAGAAGTTTTGGGTTGTGAAGGAATGAACTTTGGTGCAAACATTGGTAAAACTGCAGGCGCTGGAATTCCTCAGCATGTACACATGCACATTGTTCCTCGTTTTTCAGGAGATACTGGATTTTTTACAACCATTGGAAATGCAAAACAAATTTCAGTTGATTTGCAAAATATGTATAACAAATTAAAACCTGCTTTTGATAAAGCATTTCGTGGATAAAAAATGAAATCATCATCTTTAAGATCTATTGATTTACGTAAAAAATTTTTCGATTATTTTGTGAAACATGGTCATGAAAAAGTTGCAAGTTCTTCACTTATCCCTGCCCAAGATCCAACTATTTTATTTACCAACGCAGGAATGAATCAGTTCAAAGATGTTTTTTTAGGAACAGAAAAAAGAAGTTACAAGCGTGCAGTTTCCATTCAAAAATGTGTACGCGCTGGCGGTAAACATAATGACTTGGAAAATGTTGGATTTACGCAGCGTCATCTTACTTTTTTTGAAATGATGGGAAATTTTTCTTTTGGCGATTATTTTAAAAAAGAAGCAATCAAGTTTGCATGGGATTTTTTAACCAAAGAGATTGGCCTTGATCCAAAAGAATTATATGTTTCTGTGCATCTGACTGATCAAGAATCATACGATATTTGGCATCAAGATATGGGCATCGCAAAAGAAAGAATTTTTAAACTTGGTGAAAGTAATTTTTGGCAAATGGGTGACGTTGGTCCTTGTGGTCCTTGCTCAGAAATTTTTGTTGATCGTGGCCCAAACTATGGTTGCGGCAAGAAAGAATGTGATCTTGCATGCGGTTGCGATCGGTTTTTAGAAGTTTGGAATAATGTTTTTATGCAATTTAATCGTCAAGCTGATGGTCAAGATATACCGCTGAAGCAAACTGGTGTTGATACAGGAATGGGACTTGAACGATTAACGCTCATTGTTCAAAATAAAGATTCAGTATTTGCAACAGATTTGTTTGATGAAATTTTTGCAAAAATTGAACAATTAACTGGCCTGAAGTATGCAACAAGCAATCCTGACATTCAAGCAGCATTTAATGTGATTGGCGATCATGTTCGATCATCAACATTTTTAATTGCTGATGGCTGCGCTCCATCCAATGATGGTCGAGGATATGTGCTTCGAAAAATTATTCGTCGTGCTGCATTGTTTGCACAAAAAATAAGTAATAATAATATATTTCCTCAAGTTTCAATGGCGCTTATTGAATCTATGAAATCAGTGTATCCAGAACTTGTACTGCACCAAGAACGAATTGTGTCAGTGCTTGAATCAGAAATTGAAAGATTTGCAGATAATTTGGTCCGTGGAAAAAAGATTTTACAAGATTACATTGCAAAGCAAAGCAAAGACAAAACAGTTGATGGGCAGCATGCCTTTATGTTGTATGACACTTATGGATTTCCTCTTGAAGTAACAAAATTAATTGCACTTGAGCATGGCTTTAGTGTTGATGAAGTTGGATTTGAAGAACGAATGCAAGAGCAACGTGCTCGTTCTGGAAAAAAAATGAAAGAAGCTGCGCCAATTGCAGGCAGCGCGCTCGAGGCAGTGCAATCTGAATTTACTGGATATCAAAGCTTGCAGGAAACATCAAAAGTGCTTGCAATTTTGGTTGATGATGTAGCAACATCATCTGTTCAATCAGGCGCAACCTGTTGGTTTGCTTGTGAAAAAACACCTTTTTATGTTGCGTGTGGTGGTCAGGTGAATGATCAAGGAATCGTTGAAATTGCTGGAAAATCAGCACAAATTTTAGATTTGAAAAAAAATGGTAATGCAATTTTAATCAAAATTGTAACACCCGCGCCTTTAAAAGTTGGTGACAGTGTTGTGATGCAGGTTGATCAATTTTCTCGTTTGCAAACCATGAAAAATCATACAGCAACACATTTGCTTCAAGCAGCGTTGCAGCAAATTTTTGGTAAAAGTGTTAAGCAGGCAGGATCAATTGTAACTCCTGATTATCTTCGTTTTGATTACACCTATCACAAGCCGTTAACGCCTGAAGAAATTCAAGCGATTGAAAATTTAGTAAATCAAAAAATTTGGGATAACATCCCTGTTGTGATAAAAAATACAACATTCAAACAAGCAGTATCTGATGGTGTGATTGCATTTTTTGGTGATAAATATAATCCAGAAAGCGTTCGAGCAATTGTTGTGGGTGATTTTTCTGCAGAGCTTTGTGGCGGAACGCACGTGCGAGCAACGGGTGACATTGGAATGTTTAAAATTACAGAAGAAATTTCGCTTGCTGCAGGGCAGCGACGCATGGTAGCAATCACAGGATTTAAAGCTGTGCAAGAATTTCAACAAGATTTTTCAATTGTCAAAAAGTTGTGTCAGGATTTTAAAATTAAACCTGAAACAGTTTTGCAGACAATTGATGGACTTCAAAATAAAATAAAAGATTTGCAAAAAGATATAAAATTAGCAAAGCAAGCATTACTCAAGCAGCAAATGCCTGAACTTTTAAAACGCATTGAAAAAATTGGCATGATTTCTACGGCTTATTTTACATTCCCAGCGCAAGATTGTTCACTTGATGATGTGCGAGAATTTTTGCAAACAATTCAAAAACAAAATCCAGGATTGTATCTTGCTTTTCAAGTTGATGCTTCAAAAGTTAATTTTATAGTATCTCTTGATAAATCATTTATTGATAACATTGCATTGTCAGAATTAAAAGTTTTATTACAGCAAAATTATGGATTAGTGGGCGGTGGTTCAAGCATGATGATTCAGGGTAGTGGTGCAGCAATGACAATAGATAATATTAAAAAACTGTATCAAGAGGTAAAAACATGGCTTCAAGCAAAAAAAATGTAATGGTTCTTTCAGTATTAGTTTTGTTATCTTCAAATGTTAAAGCTGGTGAACAAAATTCAAAAAAACCGACAAGAGTAAGAACAAATTCTGCAGAAAGACGCAAAACGGAAATGGAAAATGCTATTCGATTATCGAGTCAAAAAGAAAAAAGAGCCCGTGGCGTTGTTTCTCCAGAGCTTACTGAAAATCAATATCCAAGTTAAATTTTACCAAATATTTTGAGCTTGTTTGTAATATTCTTGCATCCATTGTGAAGCATTTGGGTGTTGAGGATTTTTATTGTAAAATGTAAACCAAAAAAAAGTATGATTTGATGGTCGAGGATTTTGACAACAAAAGCATTGATATTCGCAACATAAACATTGTCCATCGGTTGTGATACAAGAACAAGTAGAAATTTGAACAGGTTGCAATGGATTGTGTAAATTTGCATTGCTCCATCTTTCTAAAAATCGCGCAATTTTTGGCTTGCAAATGTAATTAGAATAATTGATTACATATGGTAATTCTTGCTTGAGGTGATCAATGTTTTGATGTTTCATAGTGTTTAAAATGGTGAAAAGTGATCCTTGTGGAACAGTCTGTCGATACGAAGATGCAACCAATAAATGAAGAACTGTTCGTGGATATTTATGGTGTTGCCATTCGCGATAGATTTCTGCGTTGCCTTTGAAGGCGTCTGGGTTGTGTTCTATCAAAATTTTTAAAGCTTGATTTGTAAAAATAGATCCTGAACAAGCGATTGCCATTGCTGGAGTCATGTTATCATTTCTTGGCATAGTTACGACGCTTGGCGTTCTTTGTGCAAAAAGTTTTAACAAATGTATAATTCTTTGGTTATCTTCAAAAGGGGGATTTTTTAGTGAAAAACATAAGACCAAAAAAGCTGTTGAGTTCACAAGCTTGTCAGGCACATTAAAATTTTGGTTAAGGCCTTGAGCAGCTGTTTCGCCATGATCAAATAACATTTGTAATGCATCTAATTGGCCATTCATGGCGTAAACATGAGCAAGCGTTCTATGGTCGTCGTTAAGTGGTTGAGCTGGTCGCTGTGGCGTTGCAATCAGATGTTGGTTCAGTGGTAAAAATGCTTGAAGCGCTTCAAGGTTTAAAGGATAAGGATGCATTCCATTTAAAATATTTGTAGCAAAGAAAAAAAAATATAAAAAAAAATAATGCATTTTATTTTGAGCCATATTGTTATCTTTTATGTTTTAAAAATTAAGTGGTTAAGTTGAAACTTATTTTTGAAAGTAAATATTTAATATCATCATCAGCAAATCGTAAACCGAATCCATAGAATGCTGTTGCATTTTCACTAACAAAGTCATCATAACCAAACGTCATGTAAATATTGTTAAAGAGGAATACTCTGTTGAGCCATTTTAAGTGTGGGCGACGCTTTGTATTGATGTCTAAACGTTGCAGACCATGCATATCAAACATTTCAAGTGTTGTAATCCAAGAAAAATTATCTTTTTTGAGTGGAATGAAATAATCGGCACCAGCGCCAAACACACCTTCAAACATACCAACGCGCAACGCTAAATTATTAAATATTTTACCAACCTGAAGGCCATAAGCATATTGAAGACGCTCTTGTTCTATGGTTAGTGGTGCGCTGAGTCGGCGGTTTAAAGCAGCAACAGAATCTGCAGGATTTGTTGAAATTTCATCATAAGGAATATCTTCATATTGATTTGAACGTGAATCGCAGTAAGTCATGTATTTCCATTTT
This sequence comes from Candidatus Chromulinivoraceae bacterium, assembly GCA_031972395.1. Taxonomy (GTDB): domain Bacteria; phylum Babelota; class Babeliae; order Babelales; family Chromulinivoraceae; genus JACPFN01. Next base: position 18,725 of record DALYET010000001.1, on the reverse strand, counting down.
CTGCTGACAAATCCTTTTTCAGATGTGGCAACTTGGGCAAGATAGAAAAAGTTGTTGCTGGTGTGAATGCGAACGTTTAAATAACCTTTACTTTCAGTAAATTTGTATTGATCAACTGGACGTTGCATGTTTTCAGAGTGTGCATCAAAAATAATTCCAAACGAATCAAATTTTGTTAAATAATTTTTAAGTCCTGAAACTGCTGTTTTAATGTCACGATACATATCGTCTTCATTGATTAATTTTCCTAAAAGCCCTCGACCTTCATCAAGTTTTTGTGTGACTGATGTGATACTGCTAAATCCTTCGCGCGCTTCTTCTGCTGCCTTGCTTAATGAATCAGCAGAGCTTGTCACAGTATCTTTGAGTGTTGGTAAATCGTCTTTAAGTGTTTGGGTAAAGCTTGCAATGTTGTCCACAATTTGTTTGAGAGTTTCTTCTTTGTCTACAAACGTGTGATCAAGTGATGATGCAAGGCGTTCAATTTTTGCTGAGGCGTTTGATAAATTTTCAACCATTGATTTCAGTTGATCTGCTTTTTCTTGTCCAGTAAATGCTTCTTTGATGCTGTCGGTTACTTGTTCAACGTGATTTGCAATATTTTTAAATTTAAATAGAAGTTCATCAACAGAAACTGCTTCGCGTCCAGGTCGTGCAAGTTGTTGGCCTGATGGAAGTTGTGGAAGCATTGGATCTCCAGGAATGAGTTCCAAATATTTTGTACCAATGAGTCCTTCTTGACGCACAATGGCATAAGCGTTGTCATACAAAGCGTATTTTTTACTAACTAAAATATTTGCTTGAGCTTTACCAGTGTCGGTGAGTGCAATGCTTTCTACCCAACCAACTTTTACACCTGCAATTTTTACTTCAGCTTTTTTTGAAAGACCGGAAACATCGTCAAAAGTTACTGTGTACGGAGAGTACCCTGAAGAACTGAGACGAAGTGCACCAATTCCAAGAGTCATAAACATGAACACGCAGACAGCAAGGATCACAAAGATTCCAACTTTGGTTTCTGTTCTAATTTGCAAATTCTTCTCCGTTTAGATTTGATACGTTTTTAAAACATCTAAGCGTATCAAACGATCTTTGGCTCTTATCTTTACTATAGTAAAGATTGTTGAATTTGTCTCTTTAATGTTTGCCTTGAGTAACAAGGAGAATATATTAGCTTCAAATTCTGTCGTCAATATTGTTTTTATTTCTTGAGGGATATTTTTGTATTCTTTTTGATAAAAATCTTTTAAATTTTTATCCCAATCTGAGTCCCAATTCGCATTTTTTGCAATTTGAGAAAATATTTTCTTTTTTTCTTCATCGTTGAGTTTTTGTTTTGGTTTTAAATCTAAAATTTTGATCCATGAAGGTGAAAATAACCAAGGGTTGATTGTTTCTTGTTCTGTTGATGTAGTAAAAAGATCTGTTAAAAATATCTTTGAATCATTATTTTGTTGTTGTTCTGCTGGTTGTGATTCATTTGTTTTTGCAAATTCTATAAAAAGATTGTCTTGAAAAACTTCTGCAAATTCTTTGATGCTTAAAAGCTCTGTAACATCATTTATATCAAAATCTCGTTTTGCTAAATATTTTTCAAACGCAGGAAATAAGGTTGGTTTTTTAGTTATTGTTGCTATTTTTTCAAAAATCCATGAACATAATTTTTTTCGATCTTTTGGTGTACCTTCAAATAAAAATTTCTTTTTTTCAAAATCGTACAAACTGTTGATGTTGAGTTTTCCTTGTTCAGATTGAAGATTTAAAAAAATTTTTGCATCAAGTCCATCATCTTTGCCGCTCAATTGGTATGACAATTCTTTGTTCCAACAATCAAACAATTGTATTAAAAATTGTTGATCGTTTGAAAGTTTTGTTTCCTTTGCTTGAGCTGCAGGAATTGTTTTTTGTTTTTCTTCATTTTTTTCTTCTTTTGGTGTCATAAGCCCCTGCACTAAACATACAGCGCTTAAGGCTAATCGATTTGTTTTTTCTTTTTCTGTCAGCATTTGTATCAGCTGGCGATACACAACAACTTGAGAAAAATATAAAGAAATTAACACAGAGCATGTAGAAAGTATGGTAAACATTAAAAATAAAATATAACCACGTTTTGTATGCATCATGCTATTGCCTCTGCGTTGCTTGGTTGTGAAGGCGCTGCAATTGCTGTGGGTGGTTGCATTTCAGCTACATTTGAAGCTTGGCCTAAAGACTGAGTTTGACCTTGAGGCTGTTGAGAAGTTGTTTGTTTTTGTTCTTCTTTGCGTTTTTGAGCAAAAGATTTTATTGCTGGCGCATGTGAGGCTGGAATGGTGCAAAAAAGTTCGTAAGTTTTTGCTTCATGATTTAAATTTTCTTGAATAGAAATTGTTAATTTTAAAATATCAGGAAGAGTTGGCGTTTTATCTTCTTGAGTATTGCTTTCAGTTGCGCCCCCCCATTTTGATACAAACTTAAATTCAAACGGCTTTTGAGCGTCTTTTGTTTCACCAGTCTTTTTTGTATCAGTTTCAATGAATCCATACTCGATAACGCATTTGGTAATTTTGTGAGCAATTTGATCAAATTTTCCAGATTTTAGTTTTTCTAAATCAAACTCACCAGAAATGGCGCGTTCTTCTTTGCGCAAAAGCTTAAATGTTTGACCTTGACTTTTGAGCATGTATACGACACGTACTGTTCGAATTGGTTGATCGCCATACACTTGCAATGCATTGGTTGTTACAAACGTTAAAATGTCAAATTGATCATTGTTACTTTGTGCATACAAAAAATTATTTTGTTTTGCAGATGATGAATTATTTTTAGATGAAGTGATTTCTTTTGCGTCTTTTGCTTGGTCTGATTTTTTAAGCTGCTCGTAATGTTGTGCTGTAAACCATAGGGGTATAAGTCCTTGCAGGTCGGCTGCTAATCGGTTATGCAAAATCATAATTTGTGTATCAGTTTGAGTGATACGCGCAACAGATAAAGCGCCTTTGCTAATTTGATTGTAAATGGTGAGTGAGGCAGTCATCAACATAGCAGAAATCATAATACTGATAATAACTTCGAGTACAGAAAATCCTAAAGCATCATGTTTCATGATGTAGCCTTTGCTGCTGGATCATCTTTTTGAGAATTTTCTTCTTTGGGTGCAACAAGGTATATGAAGTTGGACCAATCTTGAGATTTGTTGTCTTGAGTTATGCTTGCTTGCACCAGACCAACTGTTTTTTCAAAGTCTTTAAAAAATTTTGAATTGTTGGAAAAGTGTTTGACTTTGATGTCTGTTACGTACAATGGATTTTTGTTTTCATGGTACAAGCTGACCGATTCTGGAGATTTTTTTTGTTGAAGCGCTTGCTGTACTTGTTGGTGAAATTTTAATAATTGTTGATCAGTTTCAAGTAAATTGATTACGCTTGTGTGAGCGCTTAATAATTTTTTAAGCAAGCTTGTTTGTGTTAAAAACAATGATGTGCCAAAAATTGCAAGCAGTGTGATTGCTACCATAATTTCAATGAATGAGAATCCAGAAATATTTGTTTTATGGTTTTTCAAATGCATTTTTCAAACTCACTTGGCTATAAAATGGATCAATTTGAATAGCAAATTGATTATTTTTATCTTCTGCATCGTCTTGAATATTGATCATGACTTGTTGGCTGGTGCCATCAGGCATAATGTAGGTCCATAAGGTGAATTTTGTAACTCCTGCTTCCATTTCATCTTTGCCTTGAATAAAAAAATTGCGAATTACAAAATTTTCTGGAAATTTTATTTTGCTGTTAAAAATTCCTGGCGCGACAGGCTTAAATTTTTGATGTTTGCTTTGTTCATTTGATGTTTCGTCAAAGACTTTAACCATGATTTCATGATGAGTTAGATCCCAAAAAATTTGATGAATTTTTTTAGAAATAATCGCTTGATGCATAGTGTTTGAAATAAGCATATTAAATTCTGAAAAAAATAATTTTTTTGCTCGTCCTTGCTGTGACGCTAAAAATTTTGGAATAGCAAAAGACATAAATAATGATAATAAAAGCAAAACAACAAGGATCTCGATAAACGAGATCCCTGCCATATTTTTTTTATTCATGCATATCATGAAGTTACGTTTATGATTTATTTTGCATAAATTCGTTCTTCTTCAGCCTTATCAGGATCACCTTTTGAATATAATTCATATGCGGGTGTGCTGCGAGGCGCATTTAATTTGTATTCAAAATCTTGGCCCCATCCGTCTTTTGGAACTTCAGGATTTGCATCAGTGCCAACGTATGGTTCTTGCCATCCAGAAATACCTTCTGGTTTTTTGATAAGATCTTCTAATTTTTGTGGATACTGATTGGTATCAATTTTGTACTGTTGAATTGCAGAAGCAACAACTTTTAAGTTATTTGCGGTTACTGTTTTTTTCCCACGGCCTAAAACACTCATAAGTTTAGGGCCAGCAAGTGCTGCAAAAAGTGCCATAATCGAAATTACAATAATAATTTCAATAAAGCTCATTCCGGGTTGAACTGTTTTATTTTTGTTGATCATAGAGTTGAGTCCTTTCAATTTATACTCCTGACATATCATACATTTCAAGAATTGGTCCCATGACTGCAAACATAATAAATCCAACAACAATTGCCATGATCAGCGTCATGATTGTTGGCATATTTTCTGTTAACTTGTCAGTAAGTTCGGTAAGTTCTGTTTCGTAATTTCGAGCAACGGTTAAAAGCATAAAATCAAGTTTTCCGCTTTGTTCTCCGGTGTTAATTAAATAAATTGCCATTGGCGGAAATAGTCCTGTTTCTTTTAAAAACGGTGTTATTTTACCTTGTTTTATAATTTTTTCTTTTGCTTCTGTAAGGGTTTGAACCAAAATGCTGTTATCAATAATATCGCATACAATGTCTAAAGCTTGTGATAAATTAACACCACTTTCTAAAAGCATTCCAAGTGTGTTGCAAAATTGAACAATTGCGCTGGTGCGTGAAAAAAATTTAACCACGGGAAGTTTTAATTTGAGTTGGTCTATCGTGCGTTTGCCTGATGGTGTTGAACGCCAGTATTCAAAAGTTAGTGCAATACCCAGCAGGGTTAAAATAACAGCAAGATAATAATTGGTAATTAAATCAGAGCCAGTAATGAGCAGTTGTGTTGCAAAAGGTAATTCTTTACCGGTTGATTTAAGCATGCTTTGTAAATTTGGAATCACGGCAACCATGATTAAAATAACCACTAAAATAATAACGCCAATTTGAATCATTGGATAAAATAAAGCGCCACTGACTTTTTTTGAAATTTCTTCTTGGCGTTCAAGATATTGGGTTAATCGTTCCAAGATTGTTTCAAGTTTTCCGGTTGCCTCACCAGCGCGAACAAGTTGAATATAAATGTTGCTAAAAGTTTTTGGATATGAGGCAAGTCCGTCAGCCAAAGATTTACCTTCTTTCACCCCATCTTTTAAACTGATGATAATCGATCGCATTTTTCCTTCAAACTGTTCAGACAAAAGTTCAAGAGATTGGTATAAAGGAACTCCAGATTTAAGCAAAACTGCAAATTGTTTTGTAAACATGATTAAATCTTTGGTGCTGACTGGTTGTTGAAACAACGAGCTGATAAAAGAACCTGAGGTTCCTTCTGTTTGAATTTTAATTTCGAAAGGAAATAAACCTTGAGCGGTAAGTTGTGCTCGAACGGTTTCTGCTGATGAGCCATCCATTAAGCCGCTTATTTTTTTTCCATTCCTTGATAAGGCTTTGTAAAAATAAAGCGCCATAAAATCCTTGCGATTCTTGTAAATATTTATTTTTATTCTATGTTAAAAGTATGATGAATAAAGTAAATAAATACAAATTTATTAAGCATATTGGGGGAAAATGAAAAGCGTATTGTGTAAATTAATGCCAAATATACTTATCGTTATGTTGGTTGTGCATTCAAATATTGTTGTAACTCAACCATCAACAAAAGTCAAAAACAAAGAACAAACAAAATCAGAAGTTGTTGAAACAAAAATTTCAATACCAGATTTTAAAGAAAATGATCAAGCGCCTGCAACATTGACGCGTCAAGAAGTTGATCTGGTTAATTTCTTTTGCAAGCCGATTGAATTTACGCCAGAAGGAATCAGTTATTATTTTAAATATGTTTACAATCATCCAGAGTATGTTCATTATCTGCCCTATAATTTTTCGCATATGATTCAATTTTTAGAGTATGGCCTTGCTTCTGAGCAAAATGAACAATTTGCAGGCTCAGTTCTTAAAATGTTTTTACAAAAAATTAAAGCTGCGCCCTACATTGAAGCTGAAAGTTTTGCGGAATTTTTACCAAAATTAACATGTGCTATGAAGCCGTATCTTGAAAAAAAACAAGCAAATTTTTTACATGAAATGCAAATAATTTTAAAAGAAAAATTAAGCAAAATTTTTGCACAATATTTTTCACATTTTCAAAAAAATCCAGATGCTTTTATGACAAATTTATCAGAACAGATTGCAAAACAAACAAATTTGAGCGTAACTCAGCAGCATATTGATGTTGAGCATTTAAAAAAAGATATTGTTCGATTTATTGAGCTTGCATCAAACAAGTTAGTTTGGTCTTCAAAAGATGATATTCAAGTTTGGTATACGTGTAATCGTTTAGCGCATGAATGCCAAAGTTGTTTGAATCAAAATGTTTTATGCAATCAAGATGCGCTTGATGATATTTGTTGGTCGTTTATTCATCGTTTTTGTTATTTTGTAGAGTTGTCGCATGATAATTTATCAAAAAACTTTTATGCTCAAGTGCTTCATGATCTGCAAACAAAACCTTTAGCTCTGGTAGCTTTAGAAGAACAAGAAGATTTAATGACTACAAAAAAGTCACACTTAATTTCGCATTTGCAACTCTACAAAGACATGTGTCAATCGGTAACCGTTGCTTAAAATAGCTTTTAAAAAATCAATGAAAATTGTGCACCAAACGTTGAAGCGGTTGCTATGCGTGTTCCACCAAAAGATGCTTTCCAGAATATTTCAAATTGTGGAATAATTCGTTCAAAATCTCCGCGATTTGGGCTATAAATTCCAAAAAGGGCCACTTGGTGTTGTGTAATTTCATCAATTGATTGTGCAGAATTGACAACCTCAAAATTAAATTCATTGCTAAATGTTTGCAAGGTTTCTTTTTGACGGCGCCAGTGTTGATACAAAAGTTTTGCACTGATTCTTTTTGAATAGGTAAACAGTTGAGCATACAAGTTAAAGTTTTGCAAAATGGCAAACTCTTTAAAAGTGTTGGTTACGATTGGAAATAATAAACTTGTTTGTGTTGGAAATGTTTTAATGCGGCGCAATTTTTCATTGCTACAAAAATACCAAAATTGACCACTAAATCCAAGTTCTGCCACATTGCCCAATGATAAACCCAGGCCGCCACCAAATGGAATGCTTACTGCTCCATCAGCACCAAATGGTACAGGCATGATCACATGTTCGTTTGCTGCTTTTGCTGTGGGCACCGTTAAACCAATTCGTACGTTTGCTTGAACGTTGCGAAGTACTAATCTGCGTTGTGGAAAATCACGTTGCCATTCTGCTACAAATGCCAAATCGCCTAGTCCTTGTTGTTTCCAGTTTCCAATGTTTAAATCAAAATATGTTTGTGCGTCTTGACAGAAAAGATCGATAAGTTCAGTTTGAATTTTTTCATCTGAAAAAAGTAAATTATTGCCTGCATAGTTCCAACAAACGTTTGATAGTTGTGCAAAACATACTGGCAAATAAGCGCTTAAATAAAAACCTTGGCCAAAAGCATACGTTGTGCCAAATGCAACTTGACCGCATGATAATGTTCCAGTTGGAACATAAATTCCGCTTGAAAAATTGCTGACGCCGCCCCCAGGTCCACCGGCAATGCTGTCAAGCAATTGAGTAAATGGTGTTGTTAGTGTTTGCACCATTGCTCCAGCGTTATCAAATCCTTGATACATGGAAACGACATTTTGAAATGGTTCATAAATTTGCAAAACATTAACGAGGTATGTGGTATCTTCGTTTGCGGTAATTCCAGATCCAGGTAAAGCATAGGCTGATGAATTGGTTGCATATCCTTGAGTTTTATAGCTTTTTTCTCCCAAAGCAGTAAATTGCCAATTATTTTCACCAGGCTTTTTTAATTTGATGTTGATATCGTAGGGAGCAAACATGCCCAGCGGTGTTGTTGCGTAAAGGTGTGTGCACGTGATTAATAATAAAACACTGAGTCGTGCTGATTTATTCATAGTAAACATATTCATGATAAGTCCTTTTTTGCGTTAAACATTTGCATGCGGAAGAAATGATCCATAACCAATCAAACTTCCAGAAGTACTTTCTCTGATAAATCCAGCAAGGTTAGGAGCAATAATAAAACCAAGTGGGGCGTATCCAGAAAACATTGGTAAAATTAATTGACTGCTTGAAAGGC
>DALYET010000001.1:0-10276 GCA_031972395.1 Candidatus Chromulinivoraceae bacterium | reverse complement strand
ATTTAATCCTAGGTAATATGAACTTGCAATGTTCCAGGAACCATCAGAAAAATAATTGTTACTATAATTATCAAATTTAATAAATGATGTAAAAATTCCTTGAGTAAAATCTGGAGCTTGTGAAATTAAAAAATCATCAAAAGGAACAATGATGCCATTGGTAATGTTAAACCGATTGATGCGTGCTTGTTGTGATCCAAAAGAGTTGTTTAAAACTACTAAGTTGCTTAAAGTTTTAAAGTTTCTTTGTGGTTCATTTGCAGCAGAGTATGCAATCAGTTGGCTTGCGCAGGCAAGACCGCTTGGCATAGCGATGTTGATAAGTCCTTGTCCTGCCAAATCAATTGAAAAAAGACCTGCTGTTGATCCGATAACGCAAAAACCATTATCAATAATAATATCTAAAAAATAAGCAGGGTTTTGACTGAGCGCTGATGATGATAAAATTAATTCAGGGTTCAACGTTGCTGTCGGAGTTGCTTTAAATTTGTTTGCATCAAGTGCAATGCGATAAAGGTCAGTGCTTGTTAAAATATAAATGTAGGTTGAATCTGCTACTAATTTTTTTACAAATTTAAAATCGCCAACTAATTTAAAAGTTTGTCCGGCATCAAGTGCGGCAACGTTTGCCAGGTTTCCGTTCCATGTATACCCTGCTGCATCATCAGTGAGAACTGAAACTCCGGTTGACCCGCCAACAAATAAAAAATGATTAGTTCCGTTGTGTCCAATGTCGCAAGCAATTAAAGACTTGTGATTGTTGACTTCTGATCCTGTAAAATTCACCGTGGTCACAGGATTATTAATTGCAAAAAATCCGCCCCCATTGTTTGCGCCTGTTTGTCCAATTGAAATTTGTCCGTATCCTGTTGATGCTAAAAGAGAGACTGCATTATTAAACCCAGAAGTTGATTGTGGAAAATTAAATAATCCTTGTGCTCCACCTGCTGGCATTAATGAAAGCAGTGGTTGCATAAAGCTGCTTGCGCTAAATGTTGTTTGATTAACAGCGCGAAAATTTGTTGTAACGTGACTGATGTAATATCCTGATAATGTTTTGCGATCAATAACACTATAATTCATTTGAGCATCGGAACCAAGGACGCGACTCCATGGTGTCCACGCAACGATGTGACCATCTTGTGCATAAATAGGTTGGCTTCTAAATGTTCCTGGTGTTTGTCCTGCAGCGTAAGCACCTGCAAGCACAACATAAACGCTGTCACCAATCGTGTATAATTTTTGAATAGAATTTGGCGCGTTTAATGGTAATGCTCCGCCAACTAACAGTTGCGCAGCATAAATTCCTGCAGGATTAATTTGTGTAACGCTTGACACCTGTGTGGTAAATTGACGCGATTGAAAAATACTATTTTTTGCAGCAAAGGTATTTGTAATTTCTGTAAAATCAGCAATGCATCCGGTGTCATCTCCTGACATTACAATTGGTAAAGCATAAATGCTTTGCGGTCCAGTACCTTCATCGCGCGCAACAATTAAATATTGAAGTGCTGTTGTGGTAAGCATGCCTGCAATGTTGGTGATTCGAGCTCTTGCGTTTGCAGCAGTAGAGATTGCGGTATCAATACCTGTGGTCAAAATTGATGCTGGCGCAATTTCTTTAAAGATAAATCCATTCGATGTTGAGTTTAAAACTGCAAATGTAAGCGCTGTGCCACATGACCCAGCAAGAGCATTTGCCGTAACATCAACACCAATAAATAAATTATTCAAGGTGAAAGCTAGGGCAACTGATGAACCTAAAGCTGCCAAATTATTTCCCGCAGCGCCGCCCTTTAAGGCGTTTGTTGATGTGGAAATTTCAGTATCGGCAACTGTTTTTAAATATGGAATGGTAATTTCACTGGTTGTGTTTCCTGCTGCGTCAGTTATCGCGCTGACAACGTAAGAAGATTTGTAAAGTTCTGTAATTTTTGAAGTTGTTGCACCAAAAGCTCCTGCGGCATGTGCAGCAAAAATAACGTCTGTCCCATAACCAGCCAATGCATGTGTTTCTTCTCCAACGCCAAAATCATGTTCCATGAGTTGTGTTATATTTTGTTGATTACCTGTTGGATTTTCATAATGTTGAATATCGATAGTTGCATAAATTTTATTTTTACTTGCAAGCATAACAAAAATTGGTTTTTGAAGTGGAACCTCAAACAGATGAAACGTTCCTCCCCAAATTGGGTTTGCAGCGCCAGTCATTGATGCAACCGTTCCGTCATACGTAAAAATAGTTGCGTTTTCTTCATTTGCCATAGGCGTCGCTTGAATTTCTGTGTCCGGCGCAACGTATGCAGCATGTTGTAACGCAAAAGATAATCCGTAAGGTTTTACCGTGTCAGCTTTTGCACCCATGGTTGCATCATTATTTGCAAGCCATAATCGTGGTGATGAATATTCTGCTCCAACATCAAAAGCAGCAAATCCAAGATCAAAGCTGAATGTTTCTCCAGCGGCAGCGCTTGGATCGCCAGTGACTAAAATTGCATGAAAATTTGAAACTGTCATTACTGAAAAAGCTGTTATGTAAAATAATTTTTTCATTGTCTTCGTCCTTTATTACTCGTTGTTTACGGATAAAAATATGACAAGTTTGCGTCGTTTTTTATCTGGAAAACTTTTCTAATTGTAGCAACTTTGGTATCATTAAATTTGTGTGTAGTACTAAAGAAGCTTATGTATTGGTAGTTTACACAAAATTCAAAAAAATTAGATCTTTTTATGCATACAAAAATTTTTTCTGCAACCACGATTGGTGTTCATGCGCATCAAGTTGATGTTGAAGTTGATTTAGCATTTGGCCTTATTGACTTTTTAATTGTTGGATTGCCTGATACTGCAATCAAAGAAAGTCGTCAGCGCGTGATAACAGCACTTAAAAATTCTGGATTTAAATCTCCTGAAAAAAAAATTACCGTCAATCTTGCGCCTGCGCATTTAAAAAAAGAAGGAACGTTGTTTGATCTTCCTATTGCTTTAGGAATTTTAAAAGCTGCGCGCATGATTGAAATTCAAGACTCGTTTTTACAAGAAACAATTATCATTGGAGAATTGTCGCTTGATGGAAGCATAAAATCAATTCAAGGAGCTCTTGCAATTGCGTGTGATGCAAAAAAATTGGGTAAAAAAAGAATTATTTTACCAAAAAGTAATGCACAAGAAGCAGCCCTTATTGAAGATGTTGAAATTATTGGTGTGCAAAATTTAGTTGAGTTGATTCATTATTTTAGCGGTCAAGGCTTGCTTCAAGCAACAAAGACAAATATTGAGCAATGTGTTGCTGCAGAAAAAACAGAAGCGTTGGATTTTGCAGATGTTCGTGGTCAAGCGTGGGCAAAGCGAGCTTTGCAAATTGCAGCGGCGGGTAGACACAACGTTTTATTTTCAGGACCTCCTGGCTCTGGAAAAACGATGCTTGCAAAAAGATTGTTGTCCATTATGCCGGAAATGAATTTTGATGAAATTATTGATACGACAAAAATTTATTCTATTAGCGGTAAGTTGGGATCAAAATCTTTAATTGTGCAGCGCCCCTTTCGATCGCCCCATCATTCAGTTTCGCAAGCAGGACTTGTGGGTGGCGGAACATTTCCAAAACCCGGAGAAGTCAGCTTGGCGCATCATGGAATTTTATTTTTAGATGAATTTACTGAATTTAAACGTGATGCCTTGGAAGCGTTGCGCCAACCGATTGAAAATCGAATTGCCGAAATTGCTCGAGTGCAACAATCTGTGCAGTATCCAGCATCATTTTTATTGGTAGCAGCCCTTAACCCTTGTCCTTGTGGTTATTTGGGTGACACAACAAAATCATGCGCTTGCTCAGAAAATCAAATTCAAAAATATCAAGCAAAGCTTTCAGGGCCATTGTTAGATCGAATTGATATTAAGGTAAGTGTTCAGGCGGTCAGTTATGAAGATGCAACCATTGCAAAAACTGCTGATGCTATCAGTTCAAAAACACTGCGCGATGGAGTGCAAAAAGCTTTAATTGCTCAACAAAATAGATTTAAAACAACAAATAAAACGAATAGCATGATGACAGCGCGAGAAGTTGAAGTGTATTGTACGTTGACGGAAAATGCAGAGCAAATTATGAAAAAAGCATTTTCACGCTTAAACTTAAGCATGCGAAGTTATCATAAAATTCTTAAATTGGCCCGAACAATAGCTGATTTGTCAGAATCTGAAAATATTGATCAAGTGCACATTCAAGAAGCGATTATGTATAAATCTTAATATGACAAAAAGATCGATCCATTAGTGCAAATTGATGAATTATGCTATGCTTTCAAAATGGGTGTGAATTGATATTAATTAAGCATTACTCTGTTGGGCATTATGATTTTAAATAAATTGTATTTATTAGTTTTTTTCTGTGGCATGATTCATGAAGTGCAATCAGCACATCATTTAAATTATGAACAAAAATATGAATCAAAGCTTACTCAATTTTTTCAAGTAACGCAGGAAGAATCAGATGATTTTATGCATCAGGTTCCTGCATTTTTTTTATGTTTTGATGAATCATATAAGCAAGTAATTAAAACATTGCATCACGACATTGCGGTCCTTGCAAAAGAAATAAAAAATGCATCGCGACAAAAAAATACCGTAACTGTTTTGCGGTCGCAGCATGATCAGTTAAAACAGCTCTATAAATTTATAAAAAAATATCGTTTGCAATATGAAATGGTCCAATTTCATCAATATGTAAAAAATTATTACAATGTTTTATTTCAAGCGTTAGCGCAAGGAAAAGATGTTGCGCTTTTTTTAAATCAGTTTGATATTGATGACGTTAATTATGAAAGCTTGCGAGAATTTGCAAAAATGATTAGTAAAGATTTGCGCATAATTGAAACGTATGAATATCGACTTCATGCTGATTGGGTTGATTTAAAATTGGCAAATTATGTTTTAAAAATTGAATTAATTCGATTGCGTAATGCAATTTTATTTCATCCATTGTATAAAAAAACAAAATTAAAATTATCTTCAACATATCCTCGTTAATTTTTTTAAAGGATTATCATGTTTAAAAAATTGATGTTTATTTTGGCTGCAACATTTGGTTTTTCATCTGCCGATGAAAATACAGCGCAAACATTGGCGCTGGTTGCTGGAGCAACAGCTGTGGTTGGTACAACAGTGTATTGGTCAATGCGTGAATCAAATGATGAAAAAATTGAACGCGTGCATGACTGGATGACCTATTATTCTGGAAATTTGCATCATGATTTAGCAAAAATTACCAATATGAATGATATGCAGGAATTTGCAAATCAATCGTTAAAGTTTAAAAAAGAAATAGCAGTTTTTTGTAAAGGTGTTCATCAATCATATGCTGAAATGAATGCTCGATACAATTCATGGGTAAAGCCTTGGAATTGGTCATCAAAAATGAAAACTGCGTATCGTCATATTAAAGAATTGCACACTGTTGTGTGCATGATTGAAATAATGTTTCAGTTTCAACCCTTTATGACATTGTTGGATCAAGAATTTGATGAAGCAATGATGGTAAAAAAAGCTCATTCTGTTTGTCATGGAGCATCATCATATCCTATGATTTATTGTGTCCACGCGATACACAACAGTTTGTATTTCTTGCAAAAAAATTATTTAAAAGTATCTTGCGACATTGTTTTGATTGAATTTTTAGAAAAAATATTAGATTTGATTGTGAACTCTACGCAATACATTGAAGAACGACGCATTCAAGAAGAAATGGCAATTAAAGAGCGTGAAGCAAGAGCGCACGAAGCTCAAGTTACCGCTCAAATTATGCAAGCAAAGGCTCAGTCTGATCAAGCGCGAGCTCAAGAAGAGCGCAATCGCATTGAACGTGACAAATTAAATCACAAAAAAAATCAGTAACCTTGTTGTTTTTTGACTAAATGATTTAGAAGCATATTAAAAAGTGCTGTTTTCATGGTGTCTGGATTTTGTGCAACATGCTCTTTGTGTAAATTCGGTCCTGTTAATTTAATTCTAAAAGTATCAAGATGCCGATCCTGTTTAATTTTCAATTCTATTGTTGTTGATGAATCTTTAAATTGAAACGATAAGTTGTGCATTTTTTCAGAGTTTTGCTCTTGAAGCTTTTGTTCTGGATGTTGTTGATTAAATTCTTGAATTGTTTGACGAGCTGCGGTATGCCATGGTTCAATTTTTGCAGCATAGTATAAAGCAATTGCTCTTCCAGCATTTTGAGTAAATTCTTTCGGCATGATTGGATCATGACAACAAGAAATGATTGATTGAGTGACAAAAAAATAAAAAAATATTTTTAAAAAATAGTTCATACAGTTTTCTCCATTTTCAATCACGCGTGGTGTATCTAAATTTAATAAATTCTGTACAATTTCTGTACCAAGTGTAACAAAAGTGGCTTTGCAAATGGAATTGTTTGGTGAAATTATATGTTTGTTCAGGTTAAATTATTGCAGTATCCATCAAAAAAATTTACGTATGCCGTGCCCGAGTCTTTGCAGCCTGCAATGGCTCAAGGTTTGTTAGTGCAAGTACCCCTAAAAAAACAGATAGTTCCAGCCGTGGTTGCAGGTATTGACACTTCAGGGCAGCGCTACTCATTTGCGGTTAAATCGATTGTTTCTGTTTATTCTTTTCCTCAAGATTTGGTTTATGCAGATTTTATTGCCAAAGTGGGGCAATATTATCAAGTTGATTCGTCTATTTTTTTAAATAGAATTCAGCATTTTTTGTCTGAAAAAGAACAAGAAGCTTCAAATTTTGTCCCTAGTGCAGCGATGCCATCGCATGATGAAGTTGTTTTGACCGACGATCAGCAAAAAGTGTATGAAAGCATTGCGCCATCTATTACTGCAAAAAAACATGAAACATTTCTGCTGCATGGGGTAACAGGCTCTGGTAAAACTGAAATTTATAAAAAATTGGCGCATGATACTTTGCTTGAAGGCAAATCAGTTATTTTAATGTTGCCTGAGGTTTGTTTAGCGCTTCGATTTCAAAAAATATTTGAAGCTTGTTTTTCTTCTGTTCCGGTAATTGGATTTCATTCAGTGTCGAGCGTGAGTCAAAAAAAATTGTTGTGGCAAATGCTTCTTGAGCAAAAACCAATGATTATTGTGGGTGTTCATATGCCTATTTTGCTTCCGATTGCAAATTTAGGATTAATTTTGGTTGATGAAGAGCATGATGCAGGGTACCAAGAAAAAAAACATCCAAAGCTTCATTCGCGTGATATGGCAATTTTGAAAGCATCAATGCATCATGTGCCCATTGTTCTTGGTTCAGCAACGCCATCGGTAGCAACATTATTTAATGTACAAAATCGAGGCTGGAAAAAACTTGAAATGCTTGAGCGTTTTGCAGGTAAATTTCCAAGTGTGCAACTAGTAAGCATGAAAAAAAATAAAAAACGTAAAAATTTTTGGATTACCGATGAGCTTTATGAATCAATTTTGGATCGATTAAACAAGGGTGAGCAAGTTATTATTTTTTTAAATCGTCGCGGGTACAGTTTTTTTGTGCAATGCCCTTGTGGATTTATTTTTTCATGTCATCAGTGCTCAGTCAGTTTAACGTTGCACTCAGATCAATCTCTTGTATGTCATTATTGTGGACATCGGCAGCTTTTAGCGCAAAAATGCCCTGAATGCAGTGGTCATAGCGATGAATTTTTAAAAAAAGGAATTGGAACGCAACAAGTTGTTTCAATTTTGCAAAAACTTTTCTTAACGGCGCGCATTGAACGTGCAGATTTAGACAGTACTTCAAAAAAAAGAAGTTGGGCACAAACTGTGGAAAAAATGCAAAATAAAGAAATTGATATTTTGGTAGGGACTCAATCGATTACCAAAGGATATCATTTTGCTGGAGTAACGTTGGTAGGAATTTTATGGGCAGACTTGAATTTACATTTTCCTGTGTACAATGCTGCAGAAATTTGCTTGCAACAATTAATCCAAGTTGCTGGTCGTGCTGGCAGGCAATCAAATGATAGCTTGGTCATCGTGCAAGCGTTTGATCAACATCCAATTTTTCAATTTTTAAATGAAGTTGATTATCAAAAATTTTATGATCATGAAATTGCAAAACGCATTGAAGTTGGGTATCCCCCCTTCAAGCATATTTGCGAAATTGAGTTGAAGGGCAATGATCAAGTTTGCGTTCAACGTGAAGCAAGGCTTGTTGTTCAATTGCTTCAAAAAATTGCAATTGAAAATAATGCATCGGCTCAAATTCTAGGTCCAGTTCCTGCAATGGTTCATAAAATTAAATCAGTGTATTCAGAAAAATTATACATTAAGTCGATGGCGCGAAATGAAATGTTGCAATTGTTTTCAGTTTTACCACAAGAACAATTTCAATCATCGATGTATTTTACGATTGATCCAGTTCAATAAAAAATTGGCATCACATAATTTGATTTGATTATGCTAAAAACAGTTTTGAATGAAAAATTTAAACTTTGATGTAATGTTCGCGATAAAATTTGAGTTCAGCAATTGATTCTTCAATGTCATCAAGCGCTCGATGTGAATTCTTTTTTTTGAATCCGACATCTTTCTTGCCGGTCCAGCCAGAAAGCATAATTTTAAATGCTGTCACATCAACCACACGGTAGTGAAGATAGTCAACAATGTCGGGCATATCTTTTTTTAAGAAAAGTTTATCAAACCAAATAGTGTTTCCGCACAAAGGGGCACTATTTTTTACACAATGCTCTTGAATAAAAGTCAATGTTTGTTGTTCAGCTTCTTCAAGTGAGATAAAAGATTCTTGCACTTTTGCTAGCAGTCCTGATTTGCTGTGCGTTTCAATGCACCAAGGGTCCATGCGTTGTAAAATTTCATCAGGCTGATGAATGATTAAATTGGGACCATGAGCAATAATGTTTAAATTGGTGTCGGTAATAATGGATGCAATTTCCAGGATGGTATCATGATGATAATTCAGCCCGGTCATTTCAAGGTCAATCCAAACAAGCAAATTATTTTTTTGATCCATACTTTTATCTTTCACTTCCACAAATTTGGCATTGACCTTTACATTAAGCTAAAAAATTAAGATTGTCCATGTGGAGTTTGTTGATTTTCAGTTGGATACAAGCTTGATGATGGTCTTCATCTTGATTTTCTAAGGGTTTTTTCAGATGTTGATCGAAGAGCAATCAGCGCAGCAAGTTGGTCAGCGTTTAAAGCAGAACAAGCTTGTGGGGTTGTAGGAGTGTTTGTCTGCCGATTTTGTTTTGTAGAGGAGCTGCTCGGTGGTGTAGAAACTGCTGCAGCATACATTCCAAAGCGATTAAATGGAGTGTGATCAATTTCTCCATTTTCATCTTCAATATTAAAAAAGGATTTTTCTAACAAAGATTCAGAATCTGATGTTGTGACGGGTGATGTTTTGTGAAATGATTGATTTGAGGTAGTGCATGGTGTTTCTGAAATTTCATCAAGTCCATCATTAAGCTTAAATAATTTTACTGATGCTTGTGCAAAATTTTGAGCAATAATTGAACAGAAAAAAACAACAAATAATGATTTTGGGTGCATAACTAAATTTCCTTAAAAAAGCCCTAAGATATAAGCTTTTTCAGTATAAATCAAAATTGTTTTTTTGACAAATTTAGCTTTAATTGTCTGTTTTTTTGAGCAATTAAAATTTAATATTTTCATTTCTATGCATGATTGCAAAATTAGAAAATGCAGTTTTTTAAGATGTTTTGTGGCGCGTTTCAAAATCTTTTTTTGAAGTATTATTTCTAAAGTAGTAACCGTTTTCCAAAAATTCAGAAATTCTTGAAATAGGAACAAACACTGATCTTATTTTTTCGTTAAACAGTTCATAGCAGGGTTCAAATAATCTTTCTGGAAGATCTGGTATTGGAAAGCCGAAATCTGGAGGAGCAGGTCTTCGATCTCTTGGGCCTTGATTGTAGGCAGAATTTAAATTTTGAGCAATAATTGAACAGAAAAAAATAATAAATAACGATTTTGAGTGCATAATTAAATTCCCTTGAAAAAGTCCCTAAGATATAAGCTTTTTCAGCTTAATTTAAAATTAGTTTTTTATCAAATTTAGCTTTGATCGTTTGTTTTTTCCAACATTGAAAATAAAATATGATAAACTAATGATTCATAAAAAATTGTATCAATGCTTAGGGATATTGCATGATTAAAGTTGGTGTATTGCTTGGTGGAAAATCAATTGAACGTGAAGTTTCTTTTAACTCCGGTCGAACTATTTGTGATCATTTGGGTACGCAACTTTTTACCGT